>JBDSDD010000001.1:0-40893 GCA_039920745.1 Burkholderiaceae bacterium
CGGCGCTGGTGCGCAGCCTGTTGAGCGCGATCATCAACCGCCAGACCGACATGGAGTGCGTCGGCACCGCCGCCGACCCGCTGATCGCGCGCGAGATGATCCGCACGCTGAACCCCGACGTGATCACGCTCGACGTCGAGATGCCGCGCATGGACGGCATCGACTTTCTCGGCAAGCTGATGCGGCTGCGGCCGACGCCGGTCGTGATGGTGTCGACGCTGACCGAGCGCGGCGCGGAAGTCACGCTCAAGGCACTCGAGCTGGGGGCGATCGACTTCGTCGCCAAGCCCAAGATCGGCGTCGCCGACGGCCTCAAGCAACTCGCCGACGAGATCACCGAGAAGGTTCGCACGGCCTCCAAGGCGCGCGTCTCCAAGCCGCCTTCGCCATCGGGCACGGTCGCCGGTGCCGGGGCGCCGGCCAAGGCGGCGCCGCAATCGATCGGCCGCCTGTCCACGGAAAAACTGATCTTCATCGGCGCCTCCACGGGCGGCACCGAGGCGACCAAGGAAGTGCTGATGAACCTGCCGCCCGATTCGCCGGGCGTCGTCATCACGCAGCACATGCCGCCGGGCTTCACGAAGTCTTACGCCAACCGGCTCGACGGCCTCTGCAAGATCCGTGTCAAGGAGGCCACGGACGGCGAGCGCGTGCTCCCCGGCCACGCCTACATCGCCCCGGGCGGCTTCCACCTGAGCGTCGAGCGCTCGGGCGCCAACTACATCGCCCGCGTCACCGACGGCGAGCCGGTGAACCGCCACAAGCCGTCGGTGGAGGTGCTGTTCGAGTCCGCGGCCCGCGTCGTCGGCCAGAACGCGCTGGGCATCATGCTCACCGGCATGGGCGCCGATGGCGCCCGGGCCATGCGCACGATGAAGGACGCCGGCAGCTACAACGTGTGCCAGGACGAGGCCACGTGCGTCGTGTTCGGCATGCCGCGCGAGGCCATCGCCGCCGGCGCGGCCAACGAGGTGCTGCCGCTGACCAAGATCGCCCAGCACGTGATCGATCGCCTGCGCAGCACGTCGGGGATGTCGACGAACCGCGTCTAGCGGGCGTCGCGGCCACCGGCGACGGCAGTCGACGGACCTGTCGACGAACCGTCGCCTGACGGTGCATCCACTGCACGAAAGAAAGGGGCCGGTGGCCCCTTTTGTCATGACGTCGCGAGGTACCCGGGCACGCTCAGCTCGACGAGCATCCCCAACAGCGCAAAGAGCATGCTGCGCTGGCCACCGCGCGCCAGGCCGGAGCCCGCCCGAGCCGGGTATTGCGCCTTGACGCCGTCATCGACATGGGCGCATTCTCGCGAAAAGGCCGCGCCTGCGGCCCAGAGGATGCGTCAGATGCCCAGCGACCAGGACGATGCGGACGACCTGTTCGGCGGCGCCGCCACGGCAGCGACGTCGCCACTCCTGACCAAGCCGTCGGCCGACAATCGCAAGGAGTCGCGCGTGCGGGCCAACTGGCCGGGCCGCGTGCTGCTGCCGGGAGACCGCATCGTCGCGCTGAACGTGTTCGACGTGTCTGATAGCGGCATCGGCCTGATCACCGAGGTCGGCATCCCGGCGCACAGCGTGCTGTCCGTCGCGCTGGCCGTGCCGGGGCTGCACGACCCGAACAAGATCACGCCGGTGTCCGGCACGATCAAGACCACGCACATGACCGTGCGCGGGCAGTACATCCATTGCGGCGGAATCTGGGTGCAGATCGCGAGCGACCAGCGCGACCTGATCACCCAATGGATGCGCCGCCTGCGCAAATAGGGCTGCACCGGCGGTGCAATGTCATGATTCGGGCATGAACGCACAAGAACCCTGGATCACCTGGGACGAATCCGGCGTGCTGCACCGAGCGCGCTGGCGCTCCGAGTCGCAGCCGATGCCCGCGACACTGCTGCCCGTCGACGACACCTTTGCGGCCAACGCCGCCTTCAAGGCCGTCAACGAAGGCACCGGCCTGCTGTGGCGCGGCGACTTCCACAACGGCCGCCAGTTGCTGCAGGCACTGGGACGTCGCGTCGACAAGCCCGCGCGCGTGGGCACGCCGCGCACGGATTCGCCCGCCGCCGCGCGGGCGGACGCGACCACGCTCGCTCGGGACGCGTTCGCGCGCCATCGCGCCGCGCAGGCACGCAAGGCAGCATTGCTGGGGCGCGTGCTGGTCAAGTTCGAGCCCGACCACACGATCGCGCTGCGCCGCGCGCCCGACGTGCGCACCGCGCTCACAGAGGCCTGGGGCGCGCCGGACGGCACGCCGTCGGTGGCGTCGCTGCGCGAGTTGCAAGGGCTGATCGGTGCGCACGAGTGGCGCAAGAAGGGTGTCGACGTGCCTGCGCTCGGCGGCCGCATCCATCCGTGGTTCGGCGTGTTCTCGCCCTTGCGCGGCGAGTACCTGGGCCTGATCGCGCAGGCGCCTCTTCCACAGCTCTCGCCAGGTGCCCCGTCACTCGCGTTCGACATCGGCACCGGCACCGGCGTCATCGCGGCGCTGCTGGCCCGGCGTGGCGTGCAGCAGGTCGTCGCCACCGATCTCGACCCGCGGGCGATCGCCTGCGCCAACGAGAACGTCGCGCGGCTGGGCTTCGCCAAGCAGGTGCGCGTCGTGGCAGCCGACATGTTTCCCGACGGACGCGCCGCGCTGGTCGTCTGCAATCCGCCGTGGGTGCCGACGCCGGCGAACGCGGCGATCGAACGCGCCGTCTACGACCCGGACAGCGCGATGCTGCGCGCCTTCCTCGGCGGCCTGGCGGCGCACCTGGCGCCCGGTGGCGAAGGCTGGCTCGTGATGTCCGACCTGGCCGAACACCTGGGCCTGCGCACGCGCGCCGCGATGCTGCAATGGATCGCCGACGCAGGCCTGCGCGTGGTCGCGCGCCACGACACGCGCCCGACGCACCCGAAGGCCGGCGACCCGACGGATCCGCTGTTCGCCGCGCGCAGCCAGGAAGTGACGTCGCTCTGGCGGCTCGGGGTGGCATGAGCGCCGCCCGGCCGCCGGCAGGCGCAGGCTAGTCCGATGAGCACCGAAGGCCTGTTCCCTTCCCTGTCGACGGCGCGGCTCCAGTTGCGCGAGATCGTCGCGAGCGACGCCCCCGCGCTGCTCGCGATCCACTCCGACGGCGAGGCCATGAAGTGGTTCGGCTCCGACCCGCTGGTCGACCTCGAGGCCGCCGAGAAGGTGATCGCCGGCTTCGCGCACATGCGCGCGCTGCCCAGCCCTGGCGTGCGCTGGGGCATCGTGCACGCCGACGCGAAGCGCGGCAGCGCGTTGCTGGGCACCTGCGGCGTGTTCCGCTGGAACCGCGGCTGGCGCACCTGCCTCACCGGCTACGAGCTGGCACGCCACGCGCATGGCCAGGGCTACATGACGGAGGCCTTGCGGGCGATCTACGCATGGGCCTTCGAGACGATGGCAGTCGATCGCATCGAGGCCCAGGTCCATCCCCGCAACACGCCGTCGCTGACGTTGCTGAACAGGCTGGGCTTCGTCGAGGAAGGGCTGCTGCGCGAGGCCGGGTTGTGGATGGGCGAGCGGCGCGACCTGGTGCAGTTGGGGCTGCTCAAGCGCGAATTCGTGGCTGCGTAGCACTTGCGCGAGGATCCCGCCTGCTGAAGTGGGGTGTCCGCGACTTTCGACGACCGGTCTTGGCGCGGCCAGTGCGCATTCAGCCGCCGAGCTTCTTCAAGGCAGATTCGATCAGCGCAAAGCCAATCGACAGTTGCTGCGCCGCGCCCTCGCCCAGCCCTTTGGGCCGTCGAATCAGCCAGTCACGCTGGGAATCCAGGTTGCGCCCCTTGAAGGCGAACACGATGGTGTTGCTCGGCTCGCCGCCGTCGACCACCAGGATGGCCCCGTTGAAGCTGCGCCGGACGCGCTCGACGTGCGCGTCAAACCGGCGGTGCCCGCTGTGCAGGTTGACGACCAGGATGCCATCGGGTCGCAACGCGTCCAGGCAGTCGTCGTAGAACCGTTGTGACGACAGGCTGGCCGGCAGGCCGTCGCTGTCGAATCCGTCGACCAGCAAGACGTCGACCGGCGTCGTGCAGTGGCGCACGAAATGGGCTCCGTCAGCCCGCGTCACGCAGAACCGTGCGTCGTCCGCGGGCACCTTGAACTCGTCGCGCAAGGCGATCACGTGGGGGTTGATCTCCACCACCTGGAGACGGGTGCGCGGCAAGTGGCGCCAGCAGAACTTGGCCATCGAGCCGCCGCCCAGGCCGATCATCGCCAGCGTGGCGGGCTCGGGCTTGAACATCAGGAAACCCATCATCGTGCGCGTGTACTCCAGGTCCAGCGCATCCGGGTCGGTGAGGCTCATGCGGCTCTGGATCTCGCAGATCGAGAAGTGCATCGCCTTCGATCCGAGGCTCTCGTAGACGAAGGGTTTGACGTGCTGGGCGGAGTCAGGCATGGCGTGGTCTCGGTGTCCGGGCTCCAACACGGACGGTTGCGCCTGGCGTCCAGGCTAACACTCGTGGGCATCGGGAACGGGGCGCTTGCGCCGCGCGCGCGCCGGACGGAGCCCTGTCAGGGGGCTTCGTAGAGCTCCAACGGCAAGTCGTCCGGATCGGCGAAGAACGTGAAGCGCCGGCCGGTGTATTCGTCGACGCGGATCGTCTCCACCGCGACACCCTGGGCCTCGAGCTCGGCTTTCGAAGCCACGACATCGGCCACTGCGAACGCAAGGTGACGCAGGCCGCGCGCCTCGGGGTAGGACGGGCGCGCGGGGCGATCCTCGAACGAGAACAGTTCGATCTGCGAGCCATCGGGAAGTGCGAGGTCGAGCTTCCAAGAACGACGCTCGGCGCGCCAGTGTTCGGCGACGACAGCCAGGCCCAGCACCTGCGTGTAGAAGCGCTTCGAGCGCTCGTAGTCCGAGCAGATGATGGCAGCGTGGTGGAGGCGCAAGAGCATGGTGCTGCGATTCTGGCACTTGTGCGATGGCCTGCAGGCGAAGTGAACCCACCGTCCAGCACGCCTGCCCGACAGACGAAACGAGCCCCTGGGTTTTCCATTAATCAGTCCGCTTGATTTATTAATCGTTATTTCACACAATGGCCGCACACCCTGCCGCCAAAGAAGCGGCCTTCCTCACCGCATCGGAGACAAACCATGCTGAAGTTCGCTTCGTTCCCCCTGGCCATTGCTGCCCTCGCGCTCGCTGGCGCCTCCACCGTCGCCACGAGCGCCGACCAGCCCGTGATCGGCCTGATCACCAAGACCGACACCAACCCGTTCTTCGTGAAGATGAAGGAAGGCGCCACCGAGATGGCCAAGTCGCGCGGCGCCAAGCTGCTGACGGCCGCAGGCAAGCAGGACGGCGACAACGCCGCGCAGGTGACGGCCATCGAGAACATGATCACGGCCGGCGCCAAGACGATCATGATCACGGCCAACGATTCGAAGGCCATCGTGCCGGCGATCGCGAAGGCGCGCGCCAAGGGCGTGATGGTCATCGCGCTGGACAGCCCCACCGACCCGCAGGACGCCACCGACGCGCTGTTCGCCACCGACAACTACAAGGCCGGCATCCTGATCGGCGAGTACGCCAAGGCGGCGTTGGGCGGCAAGCCAGCGCACATCGTCACGCTCGACCTGTTCCCCGGCCACCCGGTGGGCGCGCAACGCCACAACGGCTTCATGAAGGGCTTCGGCCAGAAGGCGCCGGACGCCAAGGTCAACGAGCTCGGAAAGGCGTCGGAGATCATCTGCCAGGCCGACAGCTTCGGCGACCAGGCCAAGGGGCAGACGGCGATGGAGAACTGCCTGCAGAAGAACCCGGACGTCAACGTCGTCTACACGATCAACGAGCCGGCCGCCGCGGGCGCGTACACAGCGCTCAAGCGCGCGGGCAAGGAGAAAGGCGTGATCATCGTCTCCGTGGACGGCGGCTGCGCGGGCATCCGCAACGTCAAGGCCGGCGTGATCGCGGCGACGTCACAGCAGTACCCGCTGAAAATGGCCGCCCTCGGCGTGGCCGCCGGCGTCGACTACGCCACCAAGGGAACCAAGGTCAGCGGCTACACCGACACGGGCGTCACGCTGATCGCCGACAAGCCGATGGCGGGCGTCGAGAGCAAGGATTCCAAAGTCGGCGAATCGCTGTGCTGGGGCAAGTGACATGAGCAATGCCGTGTCAACCTGGCTGCGGGCCGTGCGCCGGGCCGCCCCAAGGAGGCCCGCAGTCCCCTCGGGGGACGGAGCGTCGTACCCGGCGCGGGAGGGGCTCCAATGAGCAGCGCAGCCCCCAACACGGAGGCGACCAAGCCGAACGTCGGCGGGCTGCAATGGCCCGCAGGACTCAGCGTGGCCGTGCTCGGACCCGTCATCGCCCTGCTGCTCGCCTGCGCGTTCTTCGCTACCCAGAGCGAGCACTTCCTGAGCGGCGGCAACTTCTCGCTGATCCTGCAGCAGGTGGCGGTCGTCGGCGTGATCGCCATCGGCCAGACGCTGGTGATCCTGACCGGCGGCATCGACCTGTCCTGCGGCATGCTGATGGCGCTGGGCGGCATCGTCATGACGCGCTTCGCGACGACGCTGGGCCTGCCGCCGGTGCTGGCGATCGGGTGCGGCATCGGCGTCACGGCGCTGTTCGGGCTGGTCAACGGGCTGCTCGTCACCCGCATCCGCTTGCCGTCGTTCATCGTCACGCTGGGCACGATGAACATCGCGTTCGCGGCCACGCAGCTGTACTCCGGCGCGCAGACGGTCACCGACCTGCCGCCGCTGATGACCGCGCTCGGCAACACGTTCTCGGTTGGCGGTACCGAGTTCGCGTGGAGCACCGTCGCGATGCTCAGCCTGTACGCACTCGCGTGGTTCGTGCTGCGCGAGACCGCGGCCGGGCGCCACGTCTACGCGGTCGGCAACAACGCCGAGGCCACGCGACTGGTGGGCATCGCGACGCAGCGCGTGCTGCTGGTCGTCTACGTGGTGGCCGGCGCGTTGTACGGCGTCGCCGCAGTGCTGAGCGTCGCGCGCACCGGCGTGGGCGACCCGAACGCGGGGCAGACCGACAACCTCGACGCGATCACCGCCGTCGTGCTGGGCGGCACCAGCCTGTTCGGCGGGCGCGGCGTCATCGTCGGCTCGCTGGTCGGCGCGTTGGTAGTGGGCGTGTTCCGCAACGGCCTCACGTTGATGGGCGTGTCGTCGATCTACCAGGTGCTGGTCACCGGCGTGCTGGTGATCCTGGCGGTGACCGCCGACCAACTCTCGCGCAGAGGGAGCCGCTGACATGGCCCATACCCCACCCCGTGTCGTCATGAAGGCGACCTCGCTGGTCAAGCACTACGGCCAGGTCGTCGCCCTGGACGGCACCGACTTCGAGCTGCGCGCCGGCGAGATCCTGGCCGTCATCGGCGACAACGGCGCTGGCAAGTCCTCGCTGATCAAGGCCTTGTCGGGCGCCACCGTCCCTGACTCCGGAGAGATCTTGCTGGACGGTGTCGTCACCCGGTTCCGCAGCCCGATCGAGGCGCGCCGTGCCGGCATCGAGACCGTCTATCAAGACCTGGCCGTCGCGCCCGCGATGACCATTGCCGAGAACCTGTTCCTGGGCCGCGAGATGCGCCGCCCAGGCTGGCGCGGCAGCGTGCTGCGCATGCTGGACAAGCGACGCATGATCGAAGAGAGCATCGCGCGGCTGGCCGAGCTCAAGGTGGGCATCCGCTCGATGTCGCAGGCGCTCGAGACGCTGTCCGGCGGCCAGCGCCAATGCGTAGCCGTCGCGCGCGCGGCGGCCTTCGCCAAGCACGTCGTGATCATGGACGAGCCGACGGCGGCGCTGGGCGTCAAGGAAGGCGGCATGGTGCTGGAGCTGATCCGGCGCGTGCGCGACCGCGGCCTGGCCGTGGTGCTGATCTCGCACAACATGCCGCACGTGTTCGAGGTGGCCGACCGCATCCACGTCGCACGCCTGGGCAAGCGCGCCACCGTGCTCAACCCGAAGAAGATTGGCATGAGCGATACAGTGGCCGTGATGACCGGTGCGCTGCGGCCCGAAGACCTGCCGGCGGACGCCCTCGCCCACTGATCGCCTCTCGAAGATACGCGTGACCCGCACCACCGCTCCTGACACCCCTGACACCCGCGCGGATCGCGCCCACCTGCGTCCGCGCGGCTCGAGCCAGGGCGGCCTGCGCCAGTACAACGAACGCGTCGTGCTGCAGGCGATCCGCCTGCATGGCGCGCTGCCTGGCGCGGAGATCGCACGGCTCACCGGGCTCACCGCGCAGACGGTGTCGATGATCACCAAGAGCCTGATCGACGACGGCTACCTGCGCAAGGGCGCGCCGGTGCGCGGCAAGGTGGGCCAGCCCTCGGTGCCGCTGTCGCTGGATCCCGAAGGCGCGTATTCGATCGGCATCAAGGTGGGCCGGCGCCGGCTCGACACGCTGTTGATCGACTTCTCCGGCCAGCCCTGCGCGCGCTGGTCGCTGGACTACCGCTTCCCCGATCCGGAGGAGGTGCTCGCCGAACTGCGGCTGCGCTTCACCGCGATCCGCCGCAAGCTCGGCCCCGAGCGCCGGCTGCGGCTGCAAGGCGTGGGGCTGGCCGCGCCACTCGCGTTGAGCAGTTGGCAATCGCTGCTGGGCGTGACGCCCGCCGCCGCCGAACGCTGGAACCGGCTCGACCTGCGCGATGCCGTCGCCGACATGTGCGACTGGCCCGTGCTGGCGATGAAGGACACCGCCGCCGCCTGCGTGGCCGAGCTCGTCGAGGGCCGCGGCCGCGGCATGCAGAGCTTCCTCTACATCTTCATCGACACCTTCATTGGCGGCGGCCTGGTGATCGACAGCCACCTGCGCAACGGGCTCACGGGCAACGCCGGTGCGATCGGCTCGATGCCGCTGGGCCTGCCCGACGGCCACGGCGCCGCGCCGCAGTTGCTCAGCGTCGCGTCGCTGCACACGCTGGAACAGGCCTGGCGCGACGCGGGCCTGGCCGACCCCGGTTTCGACGCTCCGCAGGCCTTGCAGGCGCCGTGGCGCGACGTCACGCGGGCCTGGCTGGACCGGGCCGCGGCGGCCATCGCCCACGCGATCACCGGCGCCGTCTGCCTGCTCGACCTCGACGGCGTGATCATCGACGGCGCGATCCATCGCAGCCTGCTGGTCGAGCTGATCGCCGCCACCGGGACAGCGATGCACCGCTCCAACTGGGAAGGCGTCAGCGCGCCGCAATTGTTCGCCGGCACCATCGGCCCGGACGCCGGCGCCCTCGGCGGCGCCCTGCTGCCGCTGCACGCCAACTTTGCACCCGATCGCGACCTGTTCATCAAGGAGCACCAGTGAGCGTCGGACGGCCGCCAGCAGGCGCTCGTTGCGTCAGGCCCGCAGGCGCACGGCAGCGATGCCGGCTTCCGCGAGCGCGAACAGCAGGTCGTCGACGGCCTCGTCCGGCGCCGAGCCGAGGTCGATGCGCAGATCGATGCCGGAGGCAGTAGCGGCCGGATCGCCCATGAAGTGCACGACGCCACGCAGGCCATCGGCGGCGGGCGCCTGCGCGTCCTCGGCGTCGAACCAGCGCAGGAACCACTGCGCGCAGGCGTTGCTGGCGACGACGGGGTCGCCGTCGATGCCGATGGCCAGCCAGTCCCAGGTGAACGGGGCGACGGACACGCTCATGGTGTCGATGTCGAAGGTGAACGAGTCGAACTTGAGCTGGCGTTCGGCGTCCACCATTCGGCTGTCGCCGGCAGCGTCCAGCACGTCGAAGCGGTGCGGCAGGGGCGGCGTGCCGTCGAGTGCCAGCGTGCCGTCAGCGCGCCGCATCGCGGCCTCGCGCAAGGCCGGGTCGTGCACGGCCACGGTCGTGGCCAGGTTCTCGGCGTAGCTGGCACGTATCGCGCTCATCAGTTCGGGAAACGTCATGTCGGCGCCTTTGTGTCGTGATGCCAGGCATTCTCGCTCGACCTGCGGCACGAACCGATTGAAATGCGCACGCATGCCCCGATGTGAAGCAGCGGGCAACCTCGCCCGACAAGGAGTCCCACATGCGCCGACTGTTCATCTTCTGGCGCCAGGGCGGCCGTGATCTGAAGCTGCTGTGGCGCGCGCTCAAGCACCCGGATCGGCCGGGATGGCTGCTGCCGGCCAGCGTGCTGCTGGCTTTCTTCGCACTCGATCCGCTCAATCTGGCGCTGCCGCTGATGGGCGCGGTGGACGATCTCGTGATCCTGCCGCTGGCACTCAGCGCGCTGCTCCGCGCGTTGCCGCAGCACCTGCGCCAACCCAGGCGCTGAGCCTCGTTTCAGCTGCCCGAAGCTCAGCAGGCGCGGCGGCCGGCATGCATCGGGTCGGGCGCGCAAGCGCACCTGCGCATTCGACTTCAGCGCGGCCATGCGCTCACTTCAACGGCCATGCGTGCAGGATCAGCGGCGTGCCCACCAGCAATACCATGATCGTCAGCGGCAGCCCCAGGCGCCAGTAGTCGCCGCAGCGGTAGCCGCCCGGGCCCATCACCAGCGTGTTGTTCTGGTGGCCGATGGGGGTCAGGAAGTCGCAGGCGCAGCCGAGCGCCACGGCCATCAGGAACGGGTCGGTGCGATAGCCCAGGTTCGTCGCCACCGCGGCGGCCACCGGGCCCAGCACGATCACGGCCGCGGCGTGGTGCAGCAGCGGCGTCAGAAGCATCGCAGTCAGCACCACCAGGCCCACCGCGGCCCATCCCGGCACTTGCATGGCGGCATTGGTCAGGCCGCTGGCGATCAGCGCAGTGGCGCCGGTGTCCTTCAGGCCCTCGCCGACCGGGATGAGGCAGGCCAGCATCACGATCACCGGCCATTCGATCGCGGCGTAGGCCTCCTTGGCGTTGATCTGGCGCGTCAGCACGGTCAGCGCGGCGGCGCCGAAGAAGGCCACCTCGACATCCACCAGCCGCAAGCCCACCAGCAGCAGCGCCACCGCGAGCAACCCGATCGGGATCAGTCCGCTGGCGTTGCGGCCCAACGTGAGCTTGCGGTCGGCCAGCGGCAGCACGCCGAGCTCCTCCACCGAAGATGCCAGCGTCTTGCCCCAGCCCTGCAGCAGCACCACGTCGCCGGCCGTGAAGCGGTGCGAGCGCAGGCGCCTGACCGAGGCCTTGCTGGCCTGGCGCACGGCGAACAGGTTGACGCCGAAGCGGTGGCGCAGGTTCAGCGACGCAGGCGTCTGCCCCACCAGCATCGAGTCGGCGGTGACGATGACCTCGAGCACCTCCATCTCGTCGGTCTTGTGCTCCGGCTGCGCGAGCTCCTTCGACCCGGCGAGCTCGTAGCCGGTGCGGGTCACCACCTTGTCAATGACGGTCGGGTCGCCCAGCACCACCAGAATGTCGCCCGGGAACAGGCGCCAGTCCTCGGCCGGGATGTAGCGGCGCCGGCCCTCGCGCAGGATCGCCGCGACCGATGCCTCGCCCTCGGCGAGCTCCTCGAAAGCCTTGACGGTGAGATCGGCCGCGGCTGGGTTCTCGGGCACGCGCAGCTCGGTGGAATAGGACTCGATCGCGAACGCCTCGTCCGCGGATTTCGTCCCTTCGCGCAGGGGGATCAGGCGCCAGCCGAGCGCGAGGAAGACGATCGCGAGCGTGGTCAGCGGCAGGCCCACCGGCACGAAGTCGAACAGATTGAACGCCGGCTGGCCCAGCTCCTGGCGCACGCTGGAGATCAGCAGGTTGGGCGACGTGCCGATGCGCGTGATGGTGCCGCCCACCAGCGAGCCGAAGGCCAGCGGCATCAGGTAGGCCGAGCGCGGCTGGTTCGAGCGCCGCGCCGTCTGGATCGCCAACGGCATCACGATGCCCAGCGTGCCCACGTTCTTGATGAAGGCCGACAGGTAGGCCACCGCAGCGGTGAGGATGCCGATCTGCAGCGACGGCGACTTCACGCGCGCCAACAACGCGCCTAGCCACACATCCAGCACGTTGGAGGAGGCGATCGCGCGGCTGACCACCAGCACCGAGCCGATGATGATGATCACCGGATTGGAGAAGCCCGAGAACGCCTTTGCGCTGGGCACCACGCCCAGCGCGACGGCCGTGAGCAGCGCCAGCGCGGCGACCAGATCGAAGCGCAGCCGCCCGCTCATGAACAGGGCCAACATGGCAGCGATGATGAGGAACGCCTCGATCTGGTGGAGGGTCATGCGTGATCCAAGGACGGGCTCGCCCCGCTGGCCGCCCTGTGGGCACCCTGGCAATCGCGGTGCCATGGCGGACGCGCCATACTCCACGCACCGCAACATCCAGGACATGACGATGGCCGACATGCAGATCCGCTTCGACGACGGCGATGCCTACGAAGACTTCATGGGCCGCTGGAGCCTGCTGGCCGGCAACGCCTTCCTCGACTGGCTCAACCCGACCCCCGGCATGCGCTGGGTCGACGTCGGCTGCGGCAGTGGCGCGTTCACCGAGTTGCTGGTCGAGCGCGGCGCCGTGAGCCACGTCCAGGGGCTCGATCCGTCCGACGGACAACTGGCCTTCGCGCGCACCCGCCTGGCCCAGGCGCCGGTGACGTTCGAGCGGGGCGACGCGATGGCGCTGCCCTGGCCCGACGCGTCGGTCGACGCCGCGGTGATGGCGCTGGTCATCTTCTTCGTGCCCGAGCCGGCACGCGGCGTCGCGGAGATGGCGCGCGTCGTGCGCCCGGGCGGCGGCGTGTGCGCGTACGCGTGGGACATCCTCGGCGGCGGCTTCCCCTACGTCGCGCTGCACGAGGAGATGGCGCGCCTGGGCCACACGCCGGTGTGGCCGCCCCGCGTCGAGGCGGCGGGCCTGGATGCGCTGCGCCAGACGTGGACCGATGCCGGCCTGGTCGACGTCGAGACGCACGAGATCACCGTGCAGCGCACGTTCGCCAGCTTCGAGGCGTACTG
Organism: Burkholderiaceae bacterium; assembly: GCA_039920745.1. GTDB lineage: Bacteria > Pseudomonadota > Gammaproteobacteria > Burkholderiales > Burkholderiaceae_C > Scleromatobacter. The sequence goes on from JBDSDD010000001.1 coordinate 12,861, forward strand.
GGCCGCGGCGCGCAAAGGCCCGGCGTTCGCGCCGCGGCTGTCGCAGATGGACGCCAGCGACGCCAATTTGCTGAAGGAGCGGCTGCGCGACCGGCTGACGGCGGCCGCCAACGGCAGCATCACCCACAGCGCCCGCGCGAATGCGGTGCGCGGGCGTCGACCGGGCTAGCGAGCTCGCTGGTGCCCGCTCAGTGCGCGCCAGGCGGCGGGAAGGTGACCGTGAAGCAGGCACCGCCGAGCTCGCCGTCGGTGATCGCCACGCTGGCGCCGTGCAGCGTGGCGATGTCGTGCACGATCGCCAGGCCCAGGCCGGTGCCTTCCCAGCGCGGGCGCGCGCCGCGCGCATAGCGGTCGAAGATCAGCTTGCGCTCGGACGGCTTGATGCCCGGGCCGTTGTCGCACACGCGCAGGCTGGTAGGCGCCGCGATGACTGCCACCAGCACCTGACCCTTGAGGCCCGCGGACTTCATCGCGTTGTCGATCAGGTTGGCCAGTGCCTCCACCAGCAGGTCGGACTGCGCGACCACGCTGACCGGCATGGGCGGCAGTTGCAACTCGAGGTCGATGTGCTGCGCCAGCGCCGCCTCGGCGAACAGGCCGCAGACGTCGCGCGCGACGTCGCGCAGGTCGACCGGCGCGCGATCGATGTCCCCGCGGCTCTCGGGGTCGAGCCGGCCCAGCAGCATCAGTTGCTGCACCAGGCGGCCGGTGTGTTCGGTGACTTGCATCAACTCGTCGAGCACAGCGCGCGCGCTGGCCAGGTCGGGGCTGTTGCGCGCGCGGGTCATGCCCAGGCGCAGCGCGGTCAGCGGCGTTCGCAGCTGGTGCGCAGCGGCAGCGGCGAACATGCGCTCGCGCACCAGGATGCCGCGGATCCGCGCCAGCAGGTCGTTGAGCGCGGCGGCGAACGGCAACAGCTCGTGCGGCAGGTCGTCCTCGGGAATAGGCCGCAGCGACGCGTGCGCCTGGCGGTTCCATCGCTCGGCCACCGCCTCCAGCGGCCGCACCGTGCGACGCACCGCGATGAAGATCGCCGAACAGGTGACCACCAGCATCAGGCCCAGCGGGATCAGCAGCCATACGACGACGCGGTTGGAACGCTGGCGCTTGAGCATCGTCTCGGCCACCAGCACCACCACGTGCTCGCAGCCGGCGCACGGCGCGCTGACCGCGGCCACGCGCACCTGCGCACCCTCGTAGACGGCGTCGTAGGCGCGCCCGTCGGCGTAGACGGCCGCGTTGCGGCCGTTGGTGGGGATGCCCGAGCTGCCGATCAGCACCTGGCCACGATCCTCGACGCTGAACCAGGTGTGGTCGATTTCGTCGTAAGCCAGCATCGTGCGCGCGGCCTCCGGCAAGTCCACGGCGTTGGCGCCACTGCTGGCATCGCTGCGCACCTGGTCGGCCAGCGAGACGGCCGCATCGAGCAGCCAGCGGTCGAACACGGCGGCCGTCTCGGAGCCGGCGCTGAGCAGCCCGATCGAGCCGACGACGGCCACGATCAGCACCAGCGGAATCATCAGTCGCAGCGTCAGCTGCCGATACAGGACAGGCCGCGTCGACGCGACCCGCGAACTCACTCGGACCCCTCCGATGCGCCGCTCGGCGCGGGCCCCGAGATCGCCAGCTGGTAGCCAACTCCGCGCAGCGTGCGGATACCTGTACCCGTACCTTCGAGCTTCTTGCGCAGGCGCGACACGTACAGCTCCGCGGCCGCGTCGTTCAGGTCGAGGTTGCGCTCCGACAGTGCGTCCACCAGCGCCCGCTTGGTCACCAGGCGTGGCGCGGCGCGCATCAGGATGAGCAGCAGCTCGAACTCGCGCGGCGACATGTCCAGGCGCTTGCCATCGAGCAACACCTCGGACGTCTCCTGGATCAGGTCGAGCCGGCCGAAACGCATCGACTGGGTACGGGCGACGTTGGCGCGCCGCACCAGCACGTCGATGCGGGCGTCGAGCTCCTCGGGCGCGAAGGGCTTGACCAGGTAGTCGTCGGCCCCAAGGCGCAGGCCCTTGACGCGGTCGGCGACGCGGTCGCGCGCGGTCATGACAAGCACCGCGCCCTGCGGGTCGCGCTCGCGGTAGGCGCCCAGCCATTCCATGCCGTCGCCATCGGGCAGCCCGAGGTCCAGCAGCACGATGTCGAACGCGGCTTGCGCCAGGGCCTCGTCGGCCTGGGCCAGCGTGGGCGCGTGCTGCGCGAGGCGATCGCTGTCGCGCCAGCGCAGCAGCAGCTCGCGTGCGATGTGGGTGTCGTCCTCGATGAGCAGAAGTCGCATGGCGACGTCATTGTCGCCTGAGCGGGAACCAGGGGGACGACAGCCCGAGGACAGGTCGAGTCGCACGCTTTCGACAATCGACCGATACCTTTCAGCAAGATTTCCACATACCCCGTGAGGTGATAGCCGGCCGATAGCTCCGCTTCTCAAACTCGCACGCACAGAGAGCGGACTGCCGCTCCATTGACGACGACCTTTCATGCTCCTCACCTCTCTCGACGCCCCGGGCGTCTCGCCGATCACCGGTGCGTTGACCTGGCCTGGCGCACGCGCGATGTTCGAGAACTCCTTCGAACTGAACCTCGAGCGCCGCATCAAGTATCTGTGGCGCCTCGCACTGACCTGGAACGTGCGCGCCCGCCTGCTGCGCGAACTCGAAGGCCAGTCCATGGCCCAGGCACTGTTCCGGGCCCAGCCGCGCGCCTTCTATCCGGTGATGAACCACCTGATCGACCGCCGCATGAACGCCCAGGCCCGCCTGCGCACCACGCTCGCCAGCTTGCGCGTGGTCTGCGGGTGCGTGGGCGACGACGCCAACATGCGCGGCCTGCTGACGCACGGCATCACGCTGGTCGAACTGACCGACCACACCCGCGTGGTGCTGTCGCTCAACGACGTCAGCTTCCACGAAGGCCTGTGGCAGGTCGGCCTGGTCGGTGCCGACGGCGTACGCCTCTACAGCATCGGCTTCGGCTTCACTGACGGCCAGGCGCTGCTGATGGGCAACGTGCAGGGCCCGTCGCTCAAGGACGAAGGCCTCGGCCGCATCCGCGACGTCACGCACGCCGCACACGGCATGCGCCCGCCGCACCTGCTGGTGCACACGCTGCGCGTGCTGGCGGCGCAATGGGGCGCCGAGCGCCTGCAAGGCGTCGACCCCGAGAACCACGTCAAGGGCCGCTGGAACCTGCGCGGCTCGCGCCTGCGTTTCGACTATCGCGCGTTCTGGGCCGAGCACGAGGGCCAGCGCGACGAAAGCGGCAACTGGACGCTGCCGCTGGATACCGCGCTGCGGGCGCTGGAGGACGTGCCCACCAAGCGCCGCGCGATGTACCGGCGCCGCTACGCGATGCTGGAGGCGTTGCAGCTGGCCGTCTCGACCTTGGCCGATCCGCGCCACGCGTTGCCGCCGACACCCGCCGCGCAGCCCGCGCTGGACCGCGACGCCGCCAACGCGTCGACGCTGGAGCCGGCGCGGGTGGCCTGACCTTCGACGACGTCAGGCCGCCTTCGCGGCATTGAACGCCGGCATCGCGTCGGCAGTCATCGTCGGCAAGGCCACGGTGAACGTGGACCCTTCGCCCAGCGTGCTGTCGACGCTGATCGTGCCGCCATGCGCCTCCACCAGTTGCTTGGTGATGTACAGCCCCAGCCCGAGGCCCGGCGTGCGCAGGCGGTCGCCCACGCGCACGAACTGTTCGAACACGCGCACCCGGTCTTCCGGCGCGATGCCCACGCCGTGGTCGCTGACGCGGATCGAGGCGGCGCCGGGCAGTTGGCTCAGCTCCACCAGGATCGGCTTGCCGCCGCCATAACGCAGTGCGTTGGTGAGCAGGTTGACGACAACCTGCTCGAGGCGGAACTCGTCCCACTCGCCCACCAGGTCGACGCAGTCGGCCCTGAGCGTGATCGGCACGTCGCTGCGCTGTCCCTGCACCTCGGCCACCACGCGCTTGAGCATCGCGCTCAGGTCGCACGCGCCGCGCCGGATCGACAGCTTGCCGTGCTGGATCTGCGACACGTCCAGCATGTCGTCGATCAACCGTGTGAGGCTGCGCACCTGGCGCTGGTCGCGCTCGAACATGCGCGACAGGTTCTCGGACGCGAAGAACGTGGTGTTCTCCGCGGCGATCTGGTGCTGGCGCACGCGCACCTCCATCGCGAGCACGCTCAGCGGCGTGCGCAGCTCGTGCACCACCATCGACATGAACTCGTCGCGCATCTGCAGCGCGCGCTTGAGGTCGACCTGCGCCGTCTGCAGTTCGGAGACCAGCGCCTGCTGGCGCCGGCGCGACTCTTCCAGCGCCACCAGCTGGCGGCGCAGCTCGGTGCGCTGGCGATAGAGGTCGACGAAGACCTGCACCTTGCTCTTGACGGCATAGGCGTCGAGCGGTTTGTAGAGGAAGTCGACCGCGCCGTTCTCGTAGCCCTTGAACGCGTAGTCGAGCTCCTTGCCGGCCGCACTGACGAACACGATCGGCAGGTGCTTGGTGCGCGCCATGCCACGGATCAGTTCGGCCAGCTCGAAACCGTTCATGCCGGGCATCTGGACGTCGAGGATCGCCAGCGCGAACTCGTGTTCGAGCAGCAGCGCGAGCGCCTCCTCGCCGGATGACGCCTGGTGGATGCTGTAGCCGTCGTCGCGGATCGAGGCCTCCAGCGCGAGCAGGTTCTCGGGGAGATCGTCGACGATCAGGAGCTTGATGCCAGGGTCTATCGTCATTGGGGTTCTCCGAGCCTGCGCAGCACGGCGTGGATCTCGGCGAGTGGAAGGATCAGGTCGGGCTTCATTCGGGCAATCGCGGCCTCGGGCATCGTCGCCACCTCGGCGGTCGCCGGGTCCTGGACGATGGTGAGTGCACCGGCAACCTGCATGCCCGCCAGGCCCGTAGCGCCGTCGTAGTTTGCGCCGGTGAGCAGAACGCCCGCCAGGGACTTCCCGTAGGCATCCGCGGCCGACGCAAAAAGCACGTCGATCGACGGGCGTGCATAGCTCACGCGGTCCTCGCAACTGAACGAAAAGCTGCGGTTGGTCTCGATCGACAGGTGATACCCCGAAGGCGCGAAGTAAAGGACACCTGGCTCCAGGGTCTCCTTGTCGCGCGCCTCGCGTACCGTCAGCTCCAGCCGATAGTCGAACAGCTCCGCCAGCCGGCTCTCGTGGCTGTCCGGCAGGTGCAGCACCGCGACCAGGGGCATCGGATACGTGGCGGGCAGGCCCTTGAGCACCGCCAGCAGGGCCTCGAAACCGCCCGCCGATGCACCGATGACGACCGCATCGATGCGGCGACTCGCGGCGGCTGCAATGGCTTCGGGCGTTGACGTCGTCACGTCAGGCCTTGCGGAAGATGCGGTCGCGCTTGGTGACCGGCTCGAACTTGTCGGCGAAGCTGGAGAAGTCCAGGCTCTCCTTGCTGCCCAGGCCCAGGAAGCCGCGGTGGCAAAGCGACTCGTGGAACAGGCCGAACGCGCGGTCCTGCAACGCCTTGTTGAAGTAGATCAGCACGTTGCGGCAGGAGATGAAATGCGTCTCGGAGAACACGGTGTCGGTGGCCAGGCTGTGGTCGGCGAACGTGACGTTGCGCACCAGGTCGGGGTCGAAGCGCGCCGCGTTGTAGGCCGCGCTGTAGTAGTCGGAGAACGCCCGCTTGCCGCCGGCGGCCTGGTAGTTGGCCGTGTGCTGGCGCACGCCGGCGATGGGAAAGATGCCCTGGCGCGCCTTCTCCAGCACCACGGGGTTGATGTCGGTTGCGTAGATCAGCGTGCGTTCGAGCAGGCCCTCTTCCTGCAGCAGGATCGCCAGCGTGAAGACCTCCTCGCCGGTGGCGCAGCCGGCCACCCACACTTTCAGCGACGGGTAGGTGCGCAGCAGCGGCACCACCTGCTGGCGCAGCGCGAGCCAGTAGTTCGGATCGCGGAACATCTCGGTGAACGGGATGGTCAGGATCTGCAGCAGTTGCTGGAACACCGCCGGGTCGTGCAGCACCCGGGACTGCAATTGCGAGATCGTCTCGCAGCCGAACTGCAGCAACGCGTGCTGCACACGGCGCTTGAGCGACGCGCCGGAGTAGTCGCGGAAGTCGTGGCTGTACTTCGCGTAGACCGCCTCCAGCAACAGGCGCATTTCGATTTCGGCAGCGGCGTGGGACATCGGGATGAGGATCTGGAAGGGAGAGCGGCTACTGCCACAGGCAAGGACGGAGCCCGGAGGGTCACAGGCGCTCGATGCTGGGCATCCACACGCGCATCAGCGAGAACAGGCGATCGAGGTCGATCGGCTTGGCGAGGTAGTCGTTGGCGCCGGCGCGGCGGCACTGCTCCTGGTCGTCCTTCATCGCCTTGGCGGTGACGGCGATCACCGGCAGTTGCGCAAACTTGGGATTCGCGCGGATGCGCCGGGTCGCCTCCAGGCCGTCCATGCCGGGCATCATGATGTCCATCAGCACGAGGTCGATGTCGGGCATTTCGGCCAGCTTGGACAGCGCCTCGAAGCCATTGCGACCGACCTCCACCTGCAGGCCCTTCTGCTCGAGCGCGCTGGCCAGCGCGAAGATGTTGCGCACGTCGTCGTCGACCAGCAGCACCTTGCGGCCCTCGAACACCTTCTCGCGGTTGCGCGCGGTGCGCAGCATCGTCTGGCGCTCGGCCGACAGCTGCGATTCGACGGTGTGCAGGAACAGCGTCACCTCGTCGAGCAGGCGCTCCGGCGAGCGCGCGCCCTTGATGATGATGGAGCGCGAATACTTGTTGAGGTTGGCCTCCTCCTCGCGCGTCAGGTTGCGGCCGGTGTAGACGATCACCGGCGGGAACGAGCAGATGTCTTCCATCGTCATGCGTTCGAGCAGGTCGCTGCCGTCCATGTCGGGCAGCTTCAGGTCGATGATCATGCAGTCGTAGACCGTGCCCTTGAGCAGGTCCAGTGCCTCGGCACCGGTGGCCACTGCGGCGATGTCGATGTCGTCTTCCTTGATCAGGTGCACCACGCTGTCACGCTGGCGCGCGTCGTCCTCCACCACCAGCACGCGCTTGACCTTCTTCGATCCCTTGTCCTCGAGGCGCTGGAAGATCTGCTGCAGCTCGTCGCGCGTGGTGGGCTTGACGGCGAAGCCGATCGCGCCCATGTGCAGCGCGATCTCCGAGAAATCTTCGCCCGCCACGATGTGCACGGGGATGTGGCGGGTGCGCGGGTCGTCCTTGAGGAACTGCAACACGCTCAGGCCCGAGCCGTCTGGCAGGCGCACGTCCAGCAGGATGGCGTTGGGCAGGTAGTTGGTGGCGAGCTCCAGCGCTTCGGCGGCGGTCGACGCCACCAGGCAGCGATAGCGCATCTCGTGCGCGAGGTTGTAGAGCACGCCGGCGAACGTCTCGTCGTCTTCCACCACCAGCAGCAGACGGCCTTTCTCGGGCGAGGCGTCGTTGCGATCGTCGGAGTACGTGCCGCTCGCGGGCGCCTGCGCGAGCGCCACGGCTGTGGCGGACGCAGGCGTCACGATCGCGGGCGCCGGCGTGCGTGCGCTCGCGGGAACGAACGTCGACGGACGCCGCGGCGCGTCGGCATTGAGACTGCGCGTCGGTGTGGGTGCGGCCTCGTCGGCGAGCGCCGCCTCGGGCACGTCCGTCCACTTGGCCGGCAGCGTCAGCGTGAAGGTGCTGCCCTGCCCCGCAGCGCTCTCCACCGAAATGGTGCCGCCCAGCAGGCGGGCGAGCTCGCGCGAGATCGACAGGCCCAGGCCGGTGCCGCCGTAGCGCCGGTTGATGGTGCCGTCGGCCTGGCGGAACGCCTCGAAGATGACGTCCTGCTGGCTCTCGGCGATGCCGATGCCGGAGTCCTTGACCGCGAACGCGACGCGGTCATCCGGGCGCGCCTCGACGCTGACCGTCACGCTGCCCGACTCGGTGAACTTGATCGCGTTGGACAGCAGGTTCTTGAGGATCTGCTCCGTGCGCTGGTTGTCCGTCACCATCGAGGTGGGCGCATCGGGTTCGATCCGCACCTCGAACGCGAGCTTCTTCTCGCCGGCCAGCGGCGTGAACGTGCGCTGCAGCGAGTCGACCAGGCGGTGCACCGAGACGAACTGCGGCTGCAGCTCGAGGCGGCCTGCCTCCACCTTGGACAGGTCGAGTATGTCGTTGATCAGGTTGAGCAGATCGTTGCCGGCGCCGTAGATCGTCTGGGCGAACTTCAGCTGTTCGGCCGTGAGGTTGCCATCCTTGTTCTCGCTGAGCAGCTTGGACAGGATCAGCGAGCTGTTGAGCGGCGTGCGCAGCTCGTGCGACATGTTGGCCAGGAACTCCGACTTGTAGCGGCTCGCGCGCTGCAGTTCGTCGGCGCGTTCCTGCAGCGTCACCTGGGCATCGTTGAGCGCCTCGTTCTTGCGATCGAGCACGCTGGCCTGTTCGGACAACTGCGTGTTGGTGGCCTCGAGCTCGGCTTGCTGGTGCTCGAGGTGGGTCTGCGATTCGCTGAGCACGCGCGACTGTTCGCCCAGCTCCTCGTTGGCGGTGCGAAGTTCTTCCTGCTGCACCTGCAGTTCCTCGTTGAGCTGCTGGGTCTCCTCGACGGAATCCTGCAGGCGCTTGCGGAACAGCGCCGCATCGACCGAGGCACCCACAGCACCCGAGATCAGCTTGAGCAGCTCGATGTCGCGCGCTTCGACTGCGCGCATGAAGCCCAGCTCGATGACGCCGTTGGTGATGCCGTCGTTGCTGATGGGCGCCACGATCAGCTCGGCCGGCGCGCTCTCGCCCAGGCCGGAGCCGACCTTGAAGTAGCCCCCCTTGAGGTTGGCCACGTGGTTGAGCCGACCATCGCGCAACGCCTGGCCGACGATGCCCGCGCGCGCCGCGCTGACCTGGCCGTCGCCGTCGCTTGCTTCGAAGCCGTGCGTCGACACGCGCTGCAGCAGGCCGGCGTCGTCGCGCACGTACATCGCAGCCACCACGGGGTCGAGGTAGCGGCCAGCGAACGCCAGCACGCTGCGGCCCACGGTGGTGAGCGTCTGCTGGCCGATCAGCGTTTCGGCGAGTTGGGCCTGGCCGTCGCTCACCCAGGCCTTTGCGGCCAGCACGGTCGCCGCGTGGGTCTGCGCCGCCAATGCGCCGCCGAAGTCCTGCGACAACTGCTTGATGTCACGCCGGCCGGCCCAGGCGACGTAGCCGTTGACGAGGATGATGAACAGCACGTATGAGCCGATGCCGAGCCAGGTGACTGACCGCAGCGCGTCGAGGCGATCCTTCAGCAGCGCCTGTTCAGTGGATCGGGCGGCGAGGATCTCGGTGCGCACGCGGTCTGCGAGCTGCTTGCCTTGCAAGCCTTTGACCACGGCGATCGCGTCGCCGTTGCCGCGCTTGATGTCGATCACGTGCTGGGCGAAGTCCTGCCAGGCAAGTTCCAGCGTGCGTACCTGCTTGAGACGGTCGGTCTGCGGCGGGTTGTCCAGCGTCATCTGGATCAGGTCGTCGATCTGCGTGGCGAATTGCGGCCTCGCGATCTGGTACGGCGACAGGAACGCCTCCTCGCCGGTCATCACGAAGCCGCGCGAGCTCGCTTCCATGTCGCCTTCGAGTGTCGTCAGCTCGTTGAGCTTGCCGATCGCCAGGTGCGTGTGGTCGACCCAGTTCGACACGCTCAGGAAATACCAGAAGAAGCCCATGAAGACCGCAGCGCTGACCAGCCCAACGATCAGCGGCAAGGTGACGTTGCGGCGGGCGATCCGATTGAACTGGTCCGTGTCGATGGCGGAAGTGGGCATGGTGTCCTGGGCGTCGAGGGCGGCGTGCGCGATCATAGGTGGAGCGATCCAGCGCCCGCGAGGGGGTTCCTCCGAGTGCCGGGTTTGCTCGACCATTGGGAAGCCATGGCAATCGGCGCGCCCACCCCCTTCCCGACGAGACAGCCGGGCTTAGAGGAACAGTTCCTGGAGATCGTTCAGGAAGTCGAAGCCGCGCACCGTCGGCTGCACCCATTCGGCGCCCGGCAGGCCGGTGCGCTCGATCAGGCCGCGCTTCTCGGCCTCCGCCAGGCCTTTGTCGATGGCCGACAGCGGCAGGCCACAGCGCTCGGTGAACAGCGACAGCGCGAAGCCCTCGCGCAGGCGCAGCGCGTTGAGCATGAACTCGAACGGCAGCTCGGCGCGCACCACGTCGGCCTCGTTGGACACGCCCTGCCCGCCCAGCGACTTGTCCATGTACATGCCCGGCTCGCGCCAGCGCACCTGGCGCATCACGCGGTGCGCGAAGGACAGCTTGCCGTGCGCGCCCGCGCCCAGCCCCAGGTAGTCCCCGAATTGCCAGTAGTTGACGTTGTGACGGCAACGGTGACCGCTCTTGGCGTAGGCCGAAACCTCGTAGCGCTCGAAGCCGGCGCCGCCGGTGCGCTCGGTGACACGATCGAGCATGTCGTAGGCGGTGTCGTCGTCCGGCAGGTTCTCGGGCGGACGCTTGGCGAAGACGGTGTTGGGCTCCATCGTCAGGTGGTACAGCGACAGGTGCGGCGCGCCGAGCGCGAACGCCTGGTCCAGGTCAGCGTCGAGGTCGGCCAGCGTCTGGCCGGGCAGCGCGTACATCAGGTCGAGGTTGAAGGTCTCGAAGCTGCGCGCCGCCTCCTCCGCGGCCGCGAGCGCCTGCGCGCCGTCATGCACGCGACCGAGCGCGCGCAGGTGGGCGTCGTTGAAGGTCTGCACGCCGATCGACAGCCGGTTGACGCCGGCCTGAGCGAACGCGCGGAAGCGATCCTTCTCGAAGGTGCCGGGGTTGGCCTCCATCGTGATCTCGCAGTCGCCGGCCAGGGGCAGCAGCATGCGCAGGTCGGACAGCAGGCGCGCGATGCCTTCCGGCGAGAACAGGCTGGGTGTGCCGCCGCCGATGAAGATCGTCTGGACGGTGCGGCCCCAGACGATGGGCAGCGAGCGTTCGAGGTCGGCGCGCAGCGCATCGAGATACCGCGCCTCGGGCAGATCTTTTGGCGTGGCGCCGGCCGTCGAATACTCGTGCGAATTGAAGTCGCAGTACGGGCACTTCTTCAGGCACCAGGGCAGGTGGACGTAGACCGACAAGGCCGGCGGCACGGGCAGGCTCAGCATGCCCGGGCGGTGGTACCACTGCGGGTCGCGGATAGTCGCGCCGGTGAGCGATGCGGGATCGACATGGGCACCCTCGCCGGACTCGCCGCCGGTGGCGTTGACGGGGTGGATGCGGACGATGCTCATGGCGTCAGGCCGGCGGCGACCAGGTCGCTCTCGGGTCGCTTCCAGTCGCACATGGCGCAGAAGCGCGCCTGGGGTGTGCGGAGTGGTTTGCTGCACTTGCCGCATGGCGGCCCGTAGAGGCTGAGGCGATGGTGATAGATCGCGTCGATGTTCGTCGCGCGGAAACCGGCAATCACCTCGAAGACATCCAGAACGTCCGAGGTCGCCGCGCTGCGCGCCGCGGCCAGGGACTCATCCGGCTGACGCCCGCGCCTCTTGGCAAGCGTCATCGCTTCCGTGAGACACGGAGAGATGCGAGTCCATTCCTCCTCGGTCAGCATCGGCATATCCAACCGGCATCGCCAGCAATAGAGAACCGCGGGCATGTGTTCTCAGTTCGGTTGCAACATCAGAGATGCCACGCCTGCTGCATCAATGACTTCATCTGCGCCGCCGCGATCGCCCGATGGCTGTGCGCGTTCTTCACTTCCTTGGCCAGCGACGCCACCGTCGTGCCGAACGCCGGAATGAACATCAGCGGGTCGTAGCCGAAGCCGCCCTGCCCTTCGCGTTCGCGCAGGATCTCGCCGTTCCAGCGACCCATCGCGACCAGCGGCTGCGGATCGTCGGCGGAGCGGATCGCCACCAGCGTGCACATGAAACACGCGCGCCGATCGTCGGCGTCGCGCAGTTTCTCCAGCAGCAACGCGTTGTTCGCTTCGTCCTGCGATTCACGCACGACCTCGCGCGCGAGCGTGACGCCCGTTCGCGCGATGACGGTGGCGTAGTTGGCCGAGATCACGCCCGGCATGCCGCCCAGCGCATCCACGCACAACCCCGAGTCGTCGGCGATCGCCGGCAACCCCGTGGTCGCCGACGCGTGCCGTGCCTTCGTCAGCGCGTTCTCGATGAAGGTGATGTGCGGCTCCTCCGCCTCGGTCACGCCCAGCTCGCCTTGACGAACCAGCGTCACGCCCAGGCCGTCGAACAAGGCCTGCAGTTCGGCGAGCTTCTTGGCGTTGTTGGAGGCGAGGACGATCTGCATGCGGGCTTTCGACAGGTCAGGCCAGGCCGAGCGCGGCCTTCTGCGCGACGATCAGCTGGCGGATGCCGCCGTCGGCCAGGTCCAGCAGCTGGTTCATCTCGACGCGCGAGAACGCCACGCCTTCTGCCGTGCCCTGCACCTCGATGAAGTGGCCAGCGCCGGTCATCACGACGTTCATGTCGGTGTCGCAGCCCGAGTCCTCGGTGTACTCGAGGTCGAGCAGCGGCGTGCCGTCGACGATGCCCACCGACACCGCGGCGACGAAGCCCAGCAGCGGCGTGCGCTCGAGCTTGCCGGCGACGAGCAGCTTGGTGATCGCGTCATGCGCGGCCACGCAGGCGCCGGTGATGGCTGCGGTGCGCGTGCCGCCGTCGGCCTGCAGCACGTCGCAGTCCAGCGTGATCGTGCGTTCGCCGAGCAGCTTCAGGTCGAACACGGCGCGCAGCGAGCGGCCGATCAGGCGCTGGATCTCCTGCGTGCGTCCGCTCTGCTTGCCGCGCGCGGCCTCGCGGTCGGAACGCGTGTGCGTGGCGCGCGGCAGCATGCCGTATTCGGCCGTGACCCAGCCTTCGCCCTTGCCCTTGAGGAACGGCGGCACGCGGTCTTCGACCGAGGCCGTGCACAGCACGCGCGTGTCGCCGAACTCGACCAGCACCGAGCCCTCGGCATGGACGGTGAAGTTGCGCGTCAGCTTGACCGGACGCAGCTGGTTGACGGTGCGGTTCTGGGTGCGGACGAAGGTCATCGGAAATCCTGTTCTGAAAAGTGAATCGGCGCCATTGCGCCGAGTCGGTGTCTTGCGTGGCCGGCGCTGCCGCTCGATCGCTCCCAAAGAAGTTCAAGGGAGCGCTGGAACCGGCTCTGCCGGGCCAGTTGCGGAGCACCCCCTCGGGGGGCAGCGAGCGCTAGCGAGCGCGGGGGCTCAAGTTTTTCGGGGACCAGAACGTTGAATGGCCTCGTTGATCTCGCGGATCGAGCGCTCGATCTCGTCGTCGTCGATGTCCGGCAGGAACGAGTCGCCGCTCATGCTCGCCTGGATCGTCGACGCGAAGACGTCCTCGCCGAGCGAGCGCGTGGAGACATTGCCCGCAGCGTCGTCGTCCTCGGAGGCTTCCCATTCGACGGCCAGCGCGGTGACGTTGTCGCTCTTCTCGCCGGCGTTGCGCAGCGCCTGCTCCACGATCTCGGGCACCGAGTCGTGCAGCGGGTAGTCAGAGATCATCTTGACGATGTCGGCGTCCTCGACGCTGCTCCACAGGCCGTCAGAGCACAGCAGCACGCGGTCGCCAGTGCGCAGCACCATCGGGCCGGCGCTGTCGATCACCGGCTTGCCGGGGCTGCCCAGGCAGGTGAACAGCACGTTGCGGTTGACCTTCTCGTCCAGCGGCACGACGTGCGCCAGCGCCTCGCGCAGCTCGGAGTACGAGTGGTCGCGGGTACGGGCGATCAGGCGGTCGCCGCGCACCAGGTACAGGCGCGAGTCGCCGCAGTGGGCCCAGTAGATGTTGCCACCCTGCAGCACGCAGGCCACGATGGTGGTGCGCGGGGTGTCGGTCAGGCCGCGGTCGGTGGCATAGCGCAGCAACTGGTGGTGCCCGGCCAGGATCGCGTCCTGCAGGAAGCGCTGCGGATCCTTGAGGTCGGTCTTGGCTTCCTTCTGGAAGAACGCGGCCAGCGTCTGCAGCGCGAGCTGGGACGCGACTTCGCCTTCCGGGTGGCCGCCCATGCCGTCGGCCAGCGCGAACAGGCCCGAGTCCCGCGTGTAGCAATAGCCCATGCGGTCTTCGTTCTTCTCGCGGCCGCCCTTGCGGCTCACTTGATAGGTACCAAACTTCATCAGCTTTGCTCCAACCCCGAGCGCGTGCTCAAGGGTGTGTTCCGGACTTCAGGTTCTCGATCTGCAGCTTGAGGCGCTCGGAGAAGCTGAGCGTGGTGTAGCGGCGTTCGATCTCGCGCGACAGCTCCTTCTGCAGCGCGAACACGCTCTGCGGCCGCGACAGCGGGTCGAGCGCCATGCACCACTCGATGACCTCGATGAGATTGTCCGAGTAGACGTTGCGCAGGCGCGAGAGCGACAGCGGCAGGCGATCCTTGTCGATGCGCTGCGGCGCGTCGTTGGGCGGATAGCCCTGCATGCAGGCGTACAGGCAGGCGCCGATGGCGTAGATGTCCGTCCATGGGCCCAGCGAGCCGTCGCGGCGGTACATCTCCGGCGCGGCGAAGCCCGGCGTGTACATCGGCCGGATGAACTGGCCTTCCTTGCTCAGCACTTCGCGCGCGGCGCCGAAGTCGAGCAGCACGGCGCGGTTGTCGTTCGTGATGAAGATGTTCGCCGGCTTGATGTCCAGGTGCAGCATCTTGTGCTGGTGGACGATTCGCAGGCCGCGCAATATTTCGTCGAACAACGAGCGAATAGTGGATTCGCGGAGTACTTTTTCGCGCTTGAGGTCGCGCGCGGTGACGATGAAATCCTGCATGGTGTCACCCTGCAGGTAATTCATCACCATGTAAACGGTTTCGTTCTCGCGGAAGAAATTCAGCACCGAGACGACGCTCGCATGCGAGATTTGGGCGAGCGAACGGCCTTCTTCGAAGAAACTCTTGAGCCCCAGGCGGTACAGTGGCTGCTTTTCCGGCTTGACGCGCGGAATCAATTCACCTGGTGACCGATCGGCCAGAGATGCCGGAAGATATTCCTTCAGCGCGACGAGATGGCGTGTTTCATCTTCGGCCAGGTAAACGATGCCGAAACCGCCCGCGGCGATCTTCTTGACGATCTGATAGCCGCCGACCACAGTCCCCGAAGGTAGCGGGGCGGGTTTTGGCTTTGACATAATCTCTTTTTGCAACCTGGCACTCGCGACATGGCAGTTTACAGCATGACCGGCTTCGGCAACGCCTCGGCGACCGCAGCATCCGCCGCTTCATCCGAAGGCGCCTCCGCCACGGATTCCGCGGCGGTCACCGTCGAACTCCGATCGGTGAATAGCCGGTTTCTCGACATCTCGTTCCGCATGCCCGACGAACTGCGTCAGCACGAGGGGGCATTGCGCGACCTGATCACCGCCGGATGCCGGCGTGGCAAGGTCGATGTGCGCGTCAGCGCGGCCAAGAGCAGCGGTGACGACTGGCCCCAACCCACGTCGGACCAGCTCAATCGATTGTCACGCCTCGAAGGCACCGTGACGGCGTGGCTGTCGAAAGCGCAACCGTTGAGCGTGAACGAAGTCCTGCATTGGTGCCGTTCGGCGCCGACAGCGTCGGTCGGCCGGGTCGACGAGGCGCTGATGGAGGCGGGCAAGCGCGCAGTCGCCGCGCTGCGCGAAGCGCGTGCACGCGAAGGCGAGAAGCTGGTGGCGATCCTGATGGAGCGCATCGTGCGCCTGCGCGAGCTCGCCGCCCAGGCCGAGCCACTGGTGCCGGCCGTCGTCGAACGCCAGCAGCAGAAGTTCCTGGATCGCTGGGCCGAGGCGCTCAAGGCCACCGGCGGCCACGAGGCCACGTCGTCGGCCGGCAGCGTGCCGACCGAGGCCTTGCGCGAACGCGCGATGAACGAGGCCGCCACGTTCGCGCTGCGCATCGACGTCGCCGAGGAACTGTCTCGCCTGCGCGCCCACCTCGAGGAGATCGCGCGCCTGCTCAAGGGCGGCGGCGAACTGGGCAAGCGCCTGGACTTCCTGATCCAGGAACTGCACCGCGAGGCCAACACGCTCGGCTCCAAGTCGGCGGCGCTGGAATTGACGGGTGTCTCGGTGGAGATGAAGGTGCTGATCGAGCAGATGCGCGAGCAGGTGCAGAACGTCGAATAGCGCTTGAAAAATGGGGTGGCGCGCAAGCACCCTACAATCGCGCCGATCCCAGCATTCGCTGGGACGTCGACATCAAAAGTACCCGAGAACTCATGGCAACTGCAAAAAAGACCCCCGCTCCCGTCGTCAAGAAGGCCGTCAAGGCCGCTGCGCCGGCCAAGGCCATCAAGGCTCCGGCCAAGGCCGTCAAGGCTGTCAAGGCCGCGCCGGCCAAGGCCGTCAAGGCTGTGAAGGCCGTCAAGGCACTGGTCGCTGCGCCCGCTGCCGCCAAGCCGATCAAGACCGCTTTCAACAAGTCGTCGCTGACCGCTCACATCGCCACGCAAGCGGCCGTCGAGCCGAAGCTCGTCAAGGCTGTGCTGGCCGCGCTGGAAACCAGCATCCTGATGTCCGTCAACAAGAAGGGCCTCGGCGAGTTCACGCTGCCGGGCCTGCTCAAGGTTGTCGTGCAGAACGTGCCGGCCAAGAAGAAGCGCATGGGCAAGGACCCGTTCACCGGCGTCGAGCGCATGTTCGCTGCCAAGCCGGCGTCCGTGAAGATCAAGACGCGCGCGCTGAAGAAGCTGAAGGACGCCGCGCTGTAAAGCGCCGCATCCGGTGGCGCGACTTGCGCCGCCAAAAAGAACAAGGGCCGCATCACGCGGCCCTTTTTCATGGTCGAGGCGGCGGGACGACTAATTCTTGCCGCCCGGGAACATCCGGTCGATGTCGATGAACTCGGTCAGGCTGTCGGAAAAATCCTTCAGCGCGCCTGGGGCCATGGCCGCCGCGAGGCGCTCCGTGGCCTGATCGGGCTGCGAATGGGTGTGGCGATCACCGTGGCGGCGGCGCAGCACCTGCTCGATGCGCCGGCGCAGCAGCACCAGGCCCGGGCCGTACTTGTCGATGTCGAGCTCGTCCAGCGCCTGTGCGGCGTGGCGCAGCACGGCGGCAGGAACGTCGTCGATGCCGCGCTCGCCGCCCTTGACCAGCGCGCGTTCGAGCAGCGCCAGTGACGGCATGCGGGGATGGCGACCCACTTCGCCGCCCAGCATGGCCCGCAGGTGAGTGCACACCTCGGCGACCTGGTGAGTGGTCATCGATGGCATCGTGTCGCGGTCGCGGTCGCGCTTGCTCGATGACGAGTCGGCAACACGACGAGCGCTGGCGGCCTTGCGCGTCGGCGGACCGAACACGAAATGCCAATCGAACCCGCGCCGCTCGAGGCGGATCGGACTGGTGAAGAAGCTGCGCAAACGCAGCAGCACACCGCGAGAAGAAGGAGGTTTGACGGAATTGCTCGAAGCCATGCGGGAGGGGAGCATGCTGAGACTGGTGGAGAGCGGTGTCATGCAGGCCAATTCCAACGATACAACATCAGGGAAGGCGGCGGTACCGGGAGGATCGCCTACATCGTTTCTTCGTCCATTCTCGCGTCCAGATGAACCCACTCCCCTCACGAAATTGCAAGGCATCGTTACCGTCGAGCCATCAATCCCTTTCGGCCAAGGCTCGGTGAGTGCCCGGACGCCCGGCATGCAGGACATTTTTGACACCTCCTGCCTGCAATTGCCGCACGATATTGTCACCAGCCAGCGAGTTGGTGACCAACACGTCCACCGCGCTCGCCGCACAGATCTGCATCCGACTGGTCTGGCCCAGCTTGCTGCGGTCGGCCAGCAAGATGCGCTGGCGCGCGTGCTCCAGCATCGCCCGGGCGACGGCGGCCTCGTGCCACAGGTAGTCCATGGCGCCGGCACGCGGGTCGATGCCCACCGGCGAGACGATGGCCAGGTCGAGGTGGTAGCGGCCGATCTCGGCGACGGTCTGGTCGCCATAGGTTGCCGGCATCTCCTGGGCGATGCGTCCACCCAACAACACGACGTCCAGCCCCGGGTTGCTGGCCAGGTCGGACGCGATGCTGACTGAGTTCGTGATGATCTGGATGTCGGTGCGCGACAGCAGCGCCTGCGCCAGCGCCTGGGTCGTGGATCCGGCGTCGATGAAGCACGACATGCCCGGCAGGATCAGGGTGGCCGCAGCGCGCGCGATGGCGCGCTTTTCCGGACGGTGCAACTCCTCGCGTTCGACGTAGCTCGGCTCGATCGGCACGCTCTGCGGGATCGCGCCGCCGTGCACCCGGCTCAGCTTGCCGGACAGCTCCAGCTCGATCAGGTCGCGCCGGATGGTCTCCTTCGACACGCCCAGTTCGGTGGAAAAGCTCTCGGTCGTCAGCCGCTGGCGCTCATTGAGCAGCGCGACGATGCGCGAGTGTCTCTCATGGGCCCACATTGATCTTTTGTCTCCTGCCACTCGGCGTCACGTCATGGCTCGTGCGGATCATCTGGATGACGCCCCTACAAAAACCTGCCCGGAAGATGCCAGCAGACTGTGACAACACGTGGAAATGATTGTGACGGCGTGGTTTCTTGTTGTTTTCCTTTGGGTTTAGTTGTTCTGTCACGAACCGTCGAGATAGTGACGAGGTCGAGCTGCCGCGGCAGCCCCACCCCTCCCACCCAATCGAAGGCATTTCATGGCTCGCATCCACCGACTCTCCGCCCTGGCCACCGCGCTGTCCCTGGCGTTCGCAGCCCACGCTCAAACCTCGGCCCAACCGCAAGTCGTGGCACTCGCGGCGACGCCGGGCTCGGACGCCGCCGCGTCCAGCGACACCCAGACCGTCACCATCAGCCAGGGCCGCGGCCAGGTGCGTTCGGTGCAGGGCATGGACGCCAAGGAGTTCACCGAAGCGCCCGCCGGCACCAGCCCGCTGGTGACCGTCTCGCGCCTGCCGGGCGTCAACTTCCAGTCGGCCGATCCGCTGGGCAACTACGAATGGTCGACGCGCTTCACGGTGCGCTCGTTCTCGCAGAACCAACTGGGCTTCACGCTGGACAACGTGCCGCTCGGCGACATGTCCTACGGCAACTTCAACGGGCTGCACATCAGCCGCGCCATCTCCGCCGAGAACGTCGGCCGCGCGTTCCTGTCGCAAGGCTCGGGCTCGCTGGACACCGCCTCGTCGAGCAATCTCGGCGGCACGCTCCAGTTCTACTCGCGCGCCCCCGAAGACCAGTTCGGCCTCGACGTGCGCCAGACGCTCGGCAGCGACAGCGAGAACCGCACGTTCGGTCGCGTGGACACCGGCAACACGGGCTTCGGCGCCTTCTCGATGAGCTTCACGAACCAGGACGCCGAGAAGTGGAAGGGCGAAGGCCACCAGCGCCAGAAGCAGGTCAACATCGGCTATGTCAACACCTGGGGCACGAGCCGCCTCAGCGCGTTCGTCGACACGTCCCAGCGTCGCGAGATCGACTACCAGGACATGTCCAAGGAAATGATCGGCCGCCTCGGCACCAAGTGGGACAACTTCTTCCCCAACACCACCGCCGCGGTCAACGCGTCGAACACGCTGTGCGGCAACGGCGGCAGTACCTACGTCTCGCAGTGCGACGATGCCTACTACGCCGGCTCCGGCCTGCGCAACGACACCCTGATGGGCTCCACGCTCGAGACGCGCGTCTGGGACAAGCTGCACATGGCGCTCACGGCCTACGGCCACACCAACAAGGGCCAGGGCCTCTGGTACACGCCGTACACGGCGTCGCCCAACGGCGTGCCGGTGTCGGTCCGCACCACCGAATACAACATCAGCCGCTCGGGTGAGATCGCCAACTTCGACGTCGACCTCGGCACCAACACGGTCAAGTTCGGCGTCTGGCACGAAGACAACAACTTCAACCAGGCGCGCCGCTTCTACGCCGTGGCGTCGGCCACGTCGTTCCCGTCGCCGTACAACTTCCTGACCAACCCGTTCTTCACCCAATGGCAGTACAAGTTCAAGACGACGACGAACCAGTACTGGCTGTCGGACGACTGGGCCGTCACCGACGCGCTGACCATCACCGCGGGCTTCAAGGGCTTGCGCGTGTCGACCGATGGCACGCCCCTCATCGGCGACAAGCCAGCCGGCACCATCGAATCGAAGAAGAACTTCCTGCCGCAGGTCGGCGCGAACTTCAAGCTCTCGAGCACGGACGAGCTGTTCACCTCGTACTCGAAGAACATGCGCGCGTTCCAGGGGGCCGCCACCGGCACGACGCCGTACGCAACGACGACTGCCGGCTTCAACGCGATCAAGGACACGCTCAAGCCCGAGACCTCGGACGATTTCGAAGGCGGCTGGCGCACGCACACCAAGCTGTACGAAGCCACGGTGGCGGCCTACATGGTGAACTTCCACGACCGCCTGCTGGGCGTGCAGACGGGCGCCGGCATCCAGGGCAATCCGACGGTGCTGTCCAACGTCGGCGGCGTGCGTTCGTACGGCCTCGAAGCCGCGTTGTCGCTGCGCCTGATGCCGGGCTTGACCTGGACGAACAGCCTGAGCGAGAGCCGTTCGACCTACCAGGACGACGTCGTCAGCAACGGCGTGGCCGTCAACACCAAGGGCAAGCACGTCGTCGACGCGCCGGACACCATGCTCAAGTCCATCGTGGCCTATGACAGTGGCAGCCTGTTCGGCGACTTTGGCGCGGACTTCATGTCGCAGCGCTACTACAGCTACACGAACGACGCGTCGGTGCCGTCGCGCCTGCTGTTCAACGCCAGCGCCGGCTACCGCTTCGCGCCGTTCTCGATCATCAAGAGCAGCAGCATCCAGCTCAACGTGACCAACCTGACGGACCGCAAGTACATCTCCACGTTGGGCAGCAACGGGTTCGTCAACAGCGACCCGAGCGGCACTGCGCAGACGATCCTGCCGGGCGCGCCGCGCGAGTTCACGCTGAGCTTCGCCGCGAAGTTCTAAGGTCGCCATGCGACCTCCGGCGCGCGGTCTGCAAAGGCTGCGCGCCTTGCACATTCCAGTTTGAAGAACCAGGATGACTCCTGCCATGATCAATCGCCGCAACGCTTCCACCCTGCTCGCCGCCGCCTTCGGCGCCGCCGCGCTGCCCGCGCGCGCGCAGACCACGCAACCCAGCCCCAAGGACCTGGAGCGCCTCGCGCGCGCCGAGGGCAAGCTGGCCAGCGTGGGCATGCCCGATGACTGGGCCAACTGGCGCGGCACCTGGACCGACATGCAGCGCCTGTATGGGGTCGCGCACGTCGACTCCGACATGAGCAGCGCCGAGGAGATCGCCAAGATCGAGGCCGAGAGGGCCAACGCCAGCGTCGACATCGGCGACGTCGGCTTCGAGTTCGGCGCCATCGCCAAGGCCCGCGGCGTGACGCGCCCGTACAAGCCCAGCACCTGGGCGCAGGTGCCCGACTGGGCCAAGGACGCCGACGGCCACTGGGCCCTCGCCTACACCGGCACGATCGCATTCGCGGTCAACACCAAGCGTGTCAAGAACGTGCCGCGCAGCTGGAAGGCGCTGTTCGAATCGAACGCGCGCGTGCTGATCGGCGAGGTGGGCCGCGCGGCGCAGGCCAACGCCGGCGTGCTGTCGGCGGCGATCGCGCTCGGCGGCGACGAGACGCACCTGGCGCCCGCGCTGGCCGCGTTCGCCCCGCTCGCCAGGCAGCATCGCCTGGTCACCACCAACGCGTCGCCCGCACTGATGGAGCGCGGCGAGGCCGACGTGTTCGTGATGTGGGACTTCAACGCGCTGTCCTACCGCGACAAGATCCCGAACGCGGGCGACTACGAGATCCTGATCCCGGCCGACGGCTCGGTCACCAGCGGCTATACGACGATCCTCAACAAGAACGCACCGCACCCGAACGCAGCGATGCTGGCGCGCGAGTACATCTTCAGCGATGCCGGCCAGATCCAGCTGGCCCGCGGCAACGCGCGCCCGATCCGGGCAGACAGCCTGACGTTGCCCGACGACGTGCGCAAGAAGCTGATCGACGGCACGCAGTACGCGAAGGCGCGTGCAGTGCGTCCGGCGATCTGGAGCGACGAGGTCAAGAAGCTGCCGCGCGCCTGGCAGCACGAGGTGATGGACGCGTGATCATGAATCGCATCGCCGTGATCCTGGTCGACGGTCTGCGCGCCGACGCCGCGCGCCGTTGCATGGGCTACCTGCTCGCGCTGGAAGAGGCCGGCCGCGCGCGCTGGTCCACGCTCACCTGCGAGCTGCCGAGCCTGTCGCGGCCGCTGTACGCCACCGTCATCAGCGGCAAGCGGCCGGTGGATCACGCCATCCTGTCCAACGACAACGTCGGCGTGCGCCTGGACGACACGCTGTTCGACGACGTCGCCGCGCTCGGTGGCACCAGCGCGGTGGCCGCGTACGACTGGTTCTACGAACTCCTCGCGGGCGAGCGCTTCGCGCCCGCGCGCCACCGCACGGCCGCATGCACGAACCGCGGCGTCGTCGCGGGCAGTTGGTACTGGGAAGACGAGTACCCGGACTCGCACCTGCTCATCGACGCCGAAGACCTGCGCCGCCGCCACGCGCCGGAGCTGCTGTTCGTGCACCCGATGGGCCTGGACAACGCCGGCCACGTGCACGGCGGCGAGAGCTCGGCCTACGACCTCGCGGCGCGCAAGCTGGACATGGCTCTCGCGTTGCTGCTGCCGCACTGGCTGGCCGACGGCTACGACATCGTCGTCACCAGCGACCACGGCATGAGCGCCGACCGCATGCATGGCGGCAGCGCGCCCGAGGAGCGCGCCGTGCCGTTCGTCTGGGTGCCCAGCCGCGACGCCGCGACGCAGCCACCCGCGCACTGGCCGACGAACCAGCTGCAGATCCGACGCTTCCTGGTCGAACGGATCCGCGCCGCACCATGAACCTGCCACGCCGCGCCTCCTGGATCGCCGCCGCACCGCTGCTGCTGATCGTCGCCGTCGCGGTGCTGCTGCCGTTCGCGTGGCGCAGCTGGAGCTTCGTGTCCGACTGCCTGCACGGCGACGAGTGCGCGCTGCGCGAGCTGGTAGCAGACAGCTACTACACCAAGGCCGTTTTCAACACGGTGTGGATCTCGACGCTGTCGACGCTGGTCGCACTGGTGATCGGCACTGGCGCCGCGGTCGCGCTGGCCGAGCATCCGAAGTGGCGGCGCACGAGCTCGGTGCTGGCCAACCTCGGCGCCAACTTCGCCGGCGTGCCGCTGGCGCTCGCGCTGACGCTGCTGTTGGGCGTGCAGGGCGTGTTGCGCCAGGGCTTGGCGAGCGCCGGCATCGCGCTGCCGTTCGACCTCGAAGGCAACGCCGGCCTGTTCCTGGCGTACCTGTGCTTCCAGGTGCCGCTGGCCACGCTGATGCTGGCGCTGCCCGTGCAGATGCTCGAAGGCGGGCTGATGGACGCCGCCGCCACGCTGGGCGCCGGCCCGATGCTGTTCTGGCGCCGCGTCGGCCTGCCGCTGCTGCTGCCCAGCCTGATCGAGGTGGGCAGCCTGCTGTTCGCCAACGCGGCGGCGGCGTATGCGACGCCGTTCGCGTTGTCCGGCACCTCGGCCAACGTGCTCGCGGTGCGCATCGCGGCGCTGGTCAGCGGCGACATCTTCTCCAACCCCGGCCTGTCGTCGCTGCTCGCGTTGCTGATGTTCGTGCTGCTGGTGGTGGTGATCGTCGGTGCGAACCTCGTCGCGAAGCGACTGCGCGGACGCGCCGCATGAAGCGCCTGGTCTTCTCGTGGTCGCGCCTCGCACTCGGGCTGGTCATCGTGCTGGCGCTGCTGCCGCCGCTGGCCGTGCTGCTTTACGCGTTCTCCGCGCGCTGGGACCGCGGCCTGCTGCCCGAAGGCGCGACATGGGCGTGGATGGCCGAGACCCTTCGCACGCCGCGCGTGCAGGCGGCGGTCGTGCAGACGCTTGCGCTGTCGCTGGCCAGCGCCACGCTGACGCTGTTGATCGGTGGCGCCGCCACCATCGTCGCGCGACTGAGCTCGCCACGCGTCACCGCGCTGCTCGACACTCTCTCGCTGCTGCCCTACGCGATCCCGCCCGTGGTGATCGCCATCGGCGCCCTCGAGCTGTTCGTCGGACGCTGGGGCGCCTGGCTGGATCTGCGCGTGGTCTACGTCGTGGTGGTGGCGCCGCTGCTGTTTCCGTTGCTGCACAAGACGCTCAGCGCCGCGATGCGCCAGCTCGACATCGCGCCGCTGATGGAGGCCGCGCACACGCTGGGCGCCAGCGACGGCTACCTGCTCAGGCGCGTGCTGCTGCCCCTGCTGGCACCGGCGCTGGTGGCTTGCCTGCTGCTGTGCTGGGTCACGGCGGCGATGGAGTTCGCGATCGCCAACCTGTTGCTGGGCGGAGCCGTCGAGATGCTGCAGCCCTTGTTGAACGGCATGCGCAGCGTCAACGGCCACCTGTCGGCCGCGCTGGTCGTGCTGAGTTTCGCGGTGATCACCGCGATGGGAATGATGGTCGAAGGATTGATGGCATGGAACACCCGCAAGAACTCGTAGTGCGCCAGGCCGCGCTGACGCTGGGCGGCCGCGCGATCCTGCGCGACGTCGGTCTCGAGCTCGCGCGCGGCGAGGTCGTCGCGCTGCTGGGCGCGTCGGGCTGCGGCAAGACGACGCTGCTGCGCGCCATCGCCGGGCTCGCGACGCTGGACAGCGGCACGATCGCCATCGGCGGGCGCGACGTCACGCAGGCCGGCGCCCAGCAGCGCGGCGTCGGCGTCGTGTTCCAGCACTACGCCCTGTTTCCCAATCTCTCGGTGCTGGAGAACATCAAGTTCGGGCTGCTGGCCGAGGGCATCGAGTCGGCCACCGCGACGGCGCGCGCCGAAGCGCTGCTGCAACTGGTGGATCTCGAAACCCATCGCGACAGCCGCCCCGCGCGCCTGTCCGGGGGCCAGCGCCAGCGCGTCGCGCTCGCCCGCGCCCTCGCGCGCAAGCCCTCGCTGCTGTTGATGGACGAGCCGTTCTCGGCGCTCGACGAGTCGTTCCGAATCCCGTTGCGGCGCTCGTTCCGTCGCCTGCAGCGCCAGCTGGCGCAGACCTGCCTGGTCGTCACGCACGACCGCGCCGAGGCGTTCGAGCTGGCCGACCGCGTGGCCGTGATGTTCGACGGCCGCATCGCGCAGTGCGACACGCCCGCGACGCTGTGGCGCCAGCCGGCCACCCGGCAGGTCGCCACCTTCCTCGGCGCGTTCAACCTGATCGCCGCGGCGTCCGCGCCCGGCACGCTGCGCCGCGACGCCGGCTGGTGGGCGCTGCCGATGGGCGCGCTGCACGTGCGCGACGCCGCGCGCAGCGACGGCTTGACGCTGCGCGCCCGCGTCATCGAGAGCTACTTCGGGCAGCAGCGCGTCAGCATCGAGTTGCAGACCGAAGCCGGCGACGCGCTGACCGTCTCACGCGACCTCGGCGCCCCGCCGCTCCAGAATGGCAGCTGGGTCGAGCTCGGCGCCGACCACGCCACACTTCAATACCTGGCTTCCTGAGACTACCCATGCATTCGGATGACCGCCGCGACTTCCTCCGCCAGGCCCTGCTGGGCGCTGGCATCACCACCGCCGGCGCGATCCCGCCCGTGATCCAGAAGGCGCTCGCAATCCCCGCGAAGCGCGACACCGGCACGCTTGAGGACGTCAAGCACATCGTGATCCTGATGCAGGAGAACCGCTCCTTCGACCACTACTTCGGCACGCTCCAAGGCGTGTGCGGCTTCGGCGACCCCCGGCCCACGACACTGCCCAACGGCAAGCCGGTCTGGCACCAGCCGACGCCCGACGGCGAGTTGCTGCCGTTCCGCCCGGACGCGCCGCACCTGGGCCTGCAGTTCATGGTCGGCACGCCACACGACTGGCCCACCACGCAGAAGGCCTGGAACGAGGGCCGCTCCGACCAGTGGGTCGCGGCCAAGGGCCCCGACACGATGGCGCATTTCACGCGCGCCGACATCCCGTTCCACTACGCACTCGCCGACGCCTTCACGGTATGCGACGCCTACCACTGCGCGCTGCTGGGCCCTACCGACCCGAACCGCTACCACCTGTGGACGGGCTGCACCGGCAACGACGGCTCCGCCAACGCGCCAGTCATCACCAACGCCGAGGCCGGCTATGCGTGGACCACCTACCCCGAGCGACTCGAGGCCGCGGGCGTGAGCTGGAAGGTCTACCAGGACGTCGGCGACGGCCTGGACAAGGCCGGCAACTGGGGCTGCGCCGACAACGCCTACATCGGCAACTACGGCGACAACTCGCTGCTGTACTTCAACCAGTACCGCAACGCGCAACCCGGCTCGCCGCTGTACGACAAGGCGCGCACCGGCACCCGTATCGCCCGCAATGCGAAGCAGGGCCTGTTCGACATCCTGAAGGCCGACATCGCCAACGGCACGCTGCCGGCGGTGTCGTGGATCGTCGCACCCGAGGCCTACAGCGAACACCCGAACTGGCCCGCGAACTACGGGGCCTGGTACATCTCGCAAGTGCTGGAAGCGCTGACGTCGAACGCGGAGCTGTGGAGCCAGACCGCGCTGTTCATCACCTACGACGAGAACGACGGCTTCTTCGACCACGTCGTACCGCCCACGCCCGCTGCCTCGCCCGCGCAGGGGCTGTCCACCGTCGACACGGCGCGCGAGCACTTCCCCGGCGACGCGAGCTACGCCGCCGGCCCGTACGGCCTCGGCCAGCGCGTGCCGATGATCGTGGTCTCGCCGTGGACGCGCGGCGGCTGGGTCTGCTCCGAGGTGTTCGACCACACGTCGCTGATCCGCTTCGTCGAGCGCCGCTTCGGCTTGGGTGATGGAAAGCTGCACGAGACCAACATCAGCCCGTGGCGCCGCGCGGTCACCGGCGACCTGGTGTCGGCCTTCAATTTCGCTGACCCGAACACCGCGCGCGCGTCACTGCCCGCCACCGCCGCGTACACGCCGCCGGACGCCGACCGCCATCCCGACTGGATCCCCGCGCTCCCCACGTCGAACGCGCTGCCCGCCCAGGAACGCGGCCTGCGCCGCTCGCGGCCGCTGCCCTATGACTTCGGCGTGGCCGGCCACTTCGACGCCGACAAGCAGCGCTTCGTGCTGGCTCTCGCCAACCACGGCAGCGCGGGCGCCGTGTTTCGCGTCAGCGCCACCGGCTCCGCCGACGCACCACGCAGCTACACCGTCGAGGCCGGCAAGCGCCTGGGCGACGAGCTGACGCTGGCGACCTCCGACTTCGTCGTCGCCGGCCCCGGTGCGTTCCATCGCCGCTTCCGCGACGACCCGGCCGTGGCCGTCGACGTGCAGGGCCAACACCGGCGCGAGCGCGGCGGCCAGTTGCGGCTCACGTTCACCCATCGCGGCAAGCAGCCAGTGCGCGTCAGCGTGACGCCGGCCGGCTACCCGAAGGGGCCGGCCCGTCACCACGTGCTGGCGCCCGGCGCGACGCTCGTCGACCTGTGGTCGGTCCAAGGCAGCGCCGGCTGGTACGACCTGGCAGTGACGACGACGTCCAGCGCGAGCTTCCTGCGGCGCCTGGCCGGCCGCGTGGAGACAGGCCGACCCAGCACCAGCGATCCGGCTACCGCGTAGTCGGATTCGTTCTCAGGTCTTGAAGGCGGCAATCGCGTCGCCGAGTTGCCGGCCCTGCTCCTGCAGGCTGGCCGCCGCGGCGGCGCTCTGTTCCACGAGCGCCGAATTCTGGTGCGTGACATCGTTGATGCGGGCGATCGACTGATCGATGCGCGTGATGTCCGCGGCCTGCGCCTCGGTCGCGCTGAAGATGCCCTGGATCAGCGTCGTCACCTCGTCGGCGCGCAACACCATGTCTTCCATCGTCTTGCCGGCGTCATGCACGAGGCCGGTGCCTTGCTGGACAACCTCCACGGACTGGCCGATCAGCGTCTTGATCTCGCGCGCCGACTGCGCCGAGCGCTGGGCCAGGCTGCGCACCTCGGAGGCGACGACGGCGAAGCCGCGGCCCTGCTCGCCGGCGCGTGCGGCTTCGACCGCGGCGTTGAGCGCGAGGATGTTGGTCTGGAAGGCGATGCCGTCGATCACACCGATGATGTCGGAGATCTTTTTGCTCGACGCGGTGATGGCGTCCATCGTCCCGATGACTTGTTCGACGACGGCACCGCCTTGCGCGGCGACCTCGCTGGCGGCGCTC
>JBDSDD010000002.1:0-72027 GCA_039920745.1 Burkholderiaceae bacterium
AGAAGCTGGTGGTGCAGATGGTGGAGACGTTTCGCGAGCACATGCAGCCTGCGTTCGTCGAGACGCTGGACGCCTGGAAGCTCGCCGAGCAGGCCAAGCTGGCGCTGCCGCCGATCATGATCTACGGCGACGACGTGACGCACGTGCTCACCGAAGAAGGGATCGCCAACCTGCTGCTGTGCCGCACCGACGACGAGCGCGAACAGGCGATCCGCGGCGTCGCGGGCTTCACCCCGGCGGGGCAGAAACGCGACCGCGCGATGGTGGAGCGGCTGCGCGCTCGCGGCGTCATCCGGCGCCCGGCCGACCTGGGGATCGATGCGCGCGACGCCACGCGCAACCTGCTCGCCGCGCGCACGATGCGCGACCTGGTGCGCGCATCGGGTGGCCTGTACCAGCCGCCGCGGCGCTTCCGCAACTGGTGACGACCATGGCCAGCATGGAAACCCTGCAGTTCACGTTCGAGGGCGGCCGCGCGCTGACGCCTTTCGCGCCGCTGCTGGTGGGCGTGGTCGCATC
Source organism: Burkholderiaceae bacterium (assembly GCA_039920745.1). Taxonomy (GTDB): domain Bacteria; phylum Pseudomonadota; class Gammaproteobacteria; order Burkholderiales; family Burkholderiaceae_C; genus Scleromatobacter. The sequence goes on from JBDSDD010000002.1 coordinate 520, forward strand.
GGGCAACCTCGAGGTGCTGGTCGAGTCGACACTTGGCACCGGGTGCCGTATCGACGTCGATACCTCCGCGCGCGGCTTCGGCCCGATCTGGGAGGCGGTGCTGCGCGACTTCCACGACCGCCACGGCTGCGCCGGCCTGACGATATCGATCCACGACATGGGCGCGACCCCGGCGGTCGTCAGCCTGCGCCTGGCCCAGGCGATCGCGGCGATCGCGGGAGCCACGCCATGAGCGACGACCGGCCGTCCGAAGGCGCTCGCAGCGCAGCGCCATGTGCGGAGGAAACCTGATGATCGCCAGCTTCGCGGAGATGTCGGCGCGCGAGCGCCTGGCGGCGGTCGTCGACATCGGCAGCTTCCACGAATGGCTGCCGCCGTCCGCCCGCGTGATGAGCCCGCACCTGGCGCAGTTGGGCGTGCCCGCGGCGTTCGACGACGGCGTCGCGATCGGCCGTGCGGCTCTTGGTGGACGCCAGGTCTTCGTCGCGGCGCAGGAAGGCGAGTTCATGGGTGGCGGCGTCGGCGAGGTGCACGGCGCCAAGCTGGTCGGGTTGCTGCGCCGCGCGTTGCGCGATCGGCCCGACGCGGTCGTCATCCTGGCCGAATCCGGCGGCGTGCGGCTGCACGAGGCCAACGCCGGCCTGATCGCGGTCTCCGAGGTGATGCGCGCGCTGCTCGACGTACGCGCCGCGGGTGTCCCCACGGTGATGTTGATCGGCGGCTCGAACGGCTGCTTCGGCGGCATGGGCATCGTCGCGCGCTGCGCCGACTCGGTGGTGATGAGCGACATCGCACGGCATGCGATGTCCGGCCCCGAAGTGATCGAGTCATCCCACGGCGCGGGCGAATTCGACGCGCGCGATCGCGCGCTCGTGTGGCGCACGACGGGCGGCAAGCACCGCTGGCTGACGGGCGACTGCGACAGCCTGGTGGAAGACGATCCGGGCGCGTTCCGCGCGGCCGCGATCGCGGCGCTGGACACGCGTCGTCCGATGACGCTGGCCGACCTGCAGCAGGAGTCGACGCTGCTGCAGGCGCGCATCGACATCGACGGCGACAACGCCGACGCGTTCGAGTTGTGGTCACGCCTGGGCGTCGCCGATGCCCGCGCCGTGCCCGATCTCGATGCCGACGCGGTACGTGCGCGCCGTCCTGCTGCGCTGGCCGCACTCGCCAACCGGGACGCGTGATGGATTGGTCCACGCTCACGACGCGCCTGTTCGGCGACGCGCACGCGGTCGTCGCCGACGGCGACTACCTCAGCGGCACTGCTTCATTCGACGGCGTGACGATCGCCATTGTCGGCACCACCCATCACGCGGCCGTCGGCGTCGACCTCGCGCTGCGCCAGGCGCGCGCGATCCTCGCGACGATCGCCGACCATCCGGGCCGGCCGCTGCTGCTGCTGGTCGACACGCAAGGCCAGAAGCTGCGCCGGCGCGACGAGTTGCTGGGCATCCACCGCGCGATGGCGCACCTGGGCTGTTGCCTCGACCTCGCGCGGCGGCAGGGTCATCCGGTGATCGGTCTCGTGTACGACCAGGCGCTGTCGGGCGGCTTCATCACCTCGGGGCTGATGGCGGACGCGTGCCACGCGCTGCCTGAGGCCGAGATCCGCGTCATGCGCGTGCCGGCGATGGCGCGCGTGACCAAGTTGCCGGAAGAATTGCTGGAGGCGCTCTCGCTGACCAACCCTGTGTTCGCGCCGGGCGTCGCCAACTATGTCGCGATGGGCGGCGTGCGATCGCTATGGGACGGCGATCCCGCGGCGGGGCTGCGCGCCGCGCTGGCCGATCGCGACACCAGCGACCGCCGCGCGCAGGAGGGCGCGGCGCGCGGCGGTCGCCGTGTCGCCGCGGACGTTGTCCGGCGCGTGCTCGAGGCGTGATGACTGGCGTCGTCGACCTCCCGCCGCCGGCCGCGCGCCTGCCGGCGATGCTGCGGCGCCAGCAGTTGATCCGCTTGTCCGTGGAAGGCTGGGCGCGCGTGCTCGAGGCGCCCTGGGACCTGACCGCGCGCAATTGCCTGGGCTTGTGGGCCGCACGCGGCCTGCCGCTGGTCGTCACGCGCCAGCCAGCGGAGCAGGGCGACTGCGTGGCGACGGGACTGCCCGCGCCGGCGCGCTATCGGCGGCGGCGTCTCGCGCTGGCTGTCGAGGCGCATGACGTGATGTTCTTCGACGAGTTCCCGTCGGCCAGCGCCGTCACGCGGCTCTTGCCGCGCACGGCGACGCTCGAGTGGCGCACGCTGCTGGCGAGCCTGTGGGCGGCCGATTGCGCGCCGCGCATCTACGGCGGCTACGGCTGGCAGGCGTTGACGCGGCTCGTCTACGTGCATGCCGGGTCCGACATCGACCTGCTGCTGCCGGTGAGCTCTGCTGCGCACGCTGATGCGGTCACGCATCGGCTGGCCTGCGCGTCCAACCCGATATGGAGCGGGCCACGGCTGGACGGAGAACTGCTGTTTCCCGACGGCGCGGCGATCGCCTGGCGCGAGTGGCTGGCGCATCGCGAAGGGCGCTCGCCGCAGGTGCTGGTCAAGCGCTTGCGCGGCGTCGCACTCGAGACGCCATGAGCGCTCACGCGCTTCGCCTTCAGTGCGGCGCCGACGCGACCGCATTCCATGCCGCGCTCGGCCGCGCGGCCACCGTGGCGCTGTATGACGAACTCGCGCTCGAGTCCAAGCCGGGGCTGGTGTCGTTCGCCGACGCGGGCAGCCACGACGACATGAACGCCGCCACCTTCTTGCGCAGCCTGTTCGCGCTGCGTCACTTCTTCGTGCACGTCGCGGCGCAGGGCGCTGCGAGCGCCGAGTTCGCGCCGCTGGAGTCGCTGGGCATCGCCGCCGAGACCCGCATGCTGCGTGCCACGGGTGGCGTCAACACCCACCGTGGCGCGATCTTCACGCTGGGCCTGCTTTGCGCGGCCGCCGGCGCGACGCGAGCCGCCGGCCTGCCCTGCAGCGCGGCCCAGGTGCGCGCCATGCTGATGGCGCGCTGGGGCGACGCGCTGGCCGCGCGGGCCTCGCACACCGCCCATTCGCACGGTGCATGCGCAGCCCGCGCGCACGGCCTGCGCAGCGCGGCGGAGGAGGCCGCACTAGGCCTGCCGACTTTGTTCGAGCACGTGCTGCCAGCCTTGCGCGCGGCGCGGCGCGCCGGCGCCGACGATCGCGGCGCGCGCCTGCACGCGCTGTTCACGGCGATGGCCGAGGTCGACGACACCAACCTCGTGCACCGCGGCGGCCTGCAAGCGCTGCGCGACGCCAAACGGCTTGCGCGCGACTTCCTCGCCGAAGGGGGTGGACTCGGCGCGGCTGCCGGCGAGCGCGCGGCCCGCGTGCATGCGCTGTTCGTCGAGCGCCGCTTGTCGCCCGGTGGCGCGGCCGACCTTCTCGCTGCGGCGTGCTGGGTCGAGCGGGTGGAGCGGCTGCAGGAAGCGCGATGAGCGTCGCGCTGCTGTTTCCCGGCCAGGGCACGCAGCACGAGGCGATGTTGCCTTGGCTGGAGTCCGCGGCGTCGGCCAGGCCCGCGCTGGCGGCGATGCGCGCGGCGATCGGCGACGACTGGCGCGCTCGCCTCGCCGACACGGCCTGGTCGCAATCCAATGCAGTCGCCCAGGCGCTGGTGACCGGCACCAGCATCGCGGCGTGGGCCGCCTTGGCGGATGGCCTCCCGCGCGTCGTCGCGGTGGCCGGCTACAGCGTCGGCGAGCTTGCGGCCTGCGTGGCGGCGGGCCTGCTGGATGTCGACGACGCGGTGACCTTGGCCGTGCGCCGCGCTGCGGCGATGGACGCCTGCGCGATCGACGGCGCGGCCGGGCTGCTGGGGCTGTCCAATGTCGATCCCGCCGCCGTGGCCGCGGCGTGCGCACGCTGGAGCCTGGAGGTGGCGATCCGCACCGGCGAGCGGCGCTGCATCGTCGGTGGTGCGACGCGTGCTTTGGCCGACGCTGCCGTGCATCTCTCGGCGCTCGGCGCCAAGGCCACGCTGCTGGGCGTGCGCGTGGCATCGCACACGCGAGCGATGCGCGCGGCCGTTCCCGCGCTGGCGCAGGCGCTCGCGGACGCCCGCTGGCACGCGCCGCACGTCGCGTGGGTCGCAGGTATCACCGGCGCCGTGGTGCGTGACACGACCGCCGTGCAGCGCGTGCTGGCCGAGCAGGTGGCCACGACCGTGCGCTGGGACGCGTGCATGGACACCGTTGCCGAGCGCCGCCCCGACGTCGTGCTGGAACTCGGCCCCGGCACGACGCTCGCGCGACTGTGGCGCGAGCGCCATCCGGGCATTCCGGTGCGTTCGTGCGACGAATTCGCGAGCGCGCGGGAAGTGCTGGCCTGGGTTGTCGACGGCTCTCGGCCCTGATACCCGCCAAGGTCGGCAGAGTCATTCCGGCGGAAAGACGGCGGTCACGCTTTCGGCGCTAAGCTCGGCGGACTTGCCGACCCGCACCGAAAGCCGCCCTTGAATCCCCAGCCACCGACGCCGCCCGCTCCATCGACCCCGCCGACGAAGCTCCACGTCGGCGGCCTCGTCAACGGCTCGGCGGCGTTGGCGCTGCTCTATTTCGGCCGCGAGGTGCTGGTGCCGATCACCCTGGCCGTGATCCTGAGCCTGCTGATCGCGCCGCTCGTGCGCAAGCTGCGGCGGCTCGTCCGGTCGCAGGTGTCGGCGGTGCTGGGCGCGGTGCTCGCGCTGACCCTCCTCACCGGTGGCCTGGCGTCGGTGCTCGTGTCGCAGGTGGTGGCGATGGCGGGCAGCCTGCCGCAGTACGAGTCGACGATCCGCGACAAGATGAAGACGGTGCAGGACGTCACGCTGGGCCGCATGGAGTCGATGCAGGGCGAGGCCGGCCGCATGATGAAGCGGCTCGGCGACGAGGCCGACGCCACGTCGGCGCCCGTGCGCGCCACGCTGGAGGGCGCTCCGCTGACGGCCGCGGGCGCGGTGCCGGTGGAGATCCGGCCACGTGCGCAGACACCGGTGGAGGTGATGTCCAGGCTGTTCTCGTCGATCTGGGGGCCGCTCGGCCGAGCGAGCATCGTGTTGATCGTGATGGTGTTCGTGCTGCTGGAGCACGAGGCGCTGCGCGACCGCTTCATCCGCCTGCTGGGCGGGTCGGACCTGCGCCGCACGACCCAGGCGTTCAACGACGCTGGTGAGCGGCTGTCGCGCTTCTTCGTCTCGCAACTGTCGGTCAACGTCGGCGTGGGCCTGGTGGTGTGGCTGGGGCTGATGCTGGTCGGACTGCCGCACGGCATGTTGTGGGCGGTACTCACGGCGCTGCTGCGCTTCGTGCCTTACGTGGGCGTGTTCATCGCGGCTGGCAGCGCCGCGCTGCTGGCCGCGGCGGTCGATCCGGGCTGGACGCTGATGTTCGAGGTGCTGGGCCTGTTCGGCGCCGTCGAGCTGATCGCGGCCCAGGTGGTGGAGCCGCAGCTGTACGGCCACAGCACCGGGCTGTCGCCGCTGTCGGTGGTGGTGGCGGCCATCTTCTGGAGCTGGATCTGGGGCCCGATCGGCCTGCTCGTGTCGACGCCGCTGACGCTGTGCCTGGTGGTCGCGGGGCGCCATATCAAGGGCCTGGCCTTCCTCGACGTGCTGCTGGGCGACACGCCAGCGCTGTCGATGTCCGAGCGCTTCTACCAGCGTGCGATCTCCGGCGACGCCGAGGAGATCGTCGCGGCGGCGCACACCTATCTCAAGCGCAGGTCCTTCGCGCGCTACTGCGACAAGATCCTGATGCCCGCGCTGCAGCTGGCCGTCGCCGACCTGGGCAAGCACAACATCACGCCGCAGCAGCAGGCGATGGTCAAGAGCACGATTGCGCGCGTCATCGAGTCGCTGGGAACCGACGGCTGCCGCCCGACGTGGCGCAGCCGGCGCGGCTCGGTGCTGGACGAAAACAGCATCGGCGTGCACCTGCGCCACCAGCGCGAGAACGCGATCGGCAAGTACCAGGGGCCGCTGGCGGTGCCGCCGGGGTCGGTGGCGCTGTGCGTCGGCCTGGGCTCGATGCGCGACGACCTCGTCACCGAACTGCTGGTGCGCATCCTGCGGACGCAGGACGTGGATGCGCGCCATCTGTCACTCGAAGACCTGAGCAACAGCCCGCCGTCCGGTTCGAGCGCCGACGCCGTGGCGATGCTGTTCGTCGTGACGGCGAATCCGACTGACGAATGGGCGCGCCTGGAGACCGTCCTGCCGGCCCTGCGCGCACGTTTCGCCGGCGCGCTGTTCGCCGGCCTGTTGTCCGAGAGCGATTTTGCGCAGGCCGACGAAGCCCTGGACATCGTCGTGCACTCGTTCGAGGAGGCCGGCGCCGAAGCGGCTGCGCGCTTCAAGAAAGCGGCGGCCTAGGACGACCTGCAACCCTCGTCGTCACTGCGTTCGGCGCAGATCGCCTCGGAGGCTGGCGACCAGGATCGCGGCCGCGACGGCGATGCCGGCCAGGTGCGCCAGTGCGACGCCGTTGCCGCGTGCGGTGGCGTCGAGCCACGAAACGCCTTGCGTGGTGGCGTAGGCCGCGACCAGGTAGGCCAGTTCGAACAGCCGGCTGTTGCGCGCGAGCGTGGCCGTGGCCAGGCCCCAGAGCGCGATGGATGCGCCCAGCACGCTGGCCGTGGCGGCCATCGCCGGATGCGCGAACGACTCGTGCAGCAGGCCCGGCGCGGTGGCGACCCAGGCGAGCCCGACCAGCATCGTGGCGCGCGCCACCAGCAGTCGCCGCAGCGCGCCGGGCGCGGTCGCGACCAGCTCCAGCGTGCGGTGCTCGTGGTCCCGCAGGCCGGTGCGTGAGAACACGTCCAGCAGCAGTGTCCAGCTCGCCAGCATCGCGAGCGCGACGGCGTGGCGCGGGCCGCAGGCCTGCACGCCCCACAGCACCGGCCACGCGGCCCACCACCACAGCGGACGCACGCGCAGCACGACGAACAGCTCGGCGGCCACCAGCACGCCGGCGGGCGTGGCCTGCAGCGGACGCAGCAGCGCGCGCAGCCAGCGCAACGTGCGCGGCGCGCGCGTGCCGTCGGTGGCGGCGGCGACCTGGACGCGCGCGGCGGCCCAGTCCAGCAAGGGCACCGCGAGCAGCACGCTCACGAGCGCGGCGGCGAGCCACAGCATGCGCCCCCACAGCACGCCGGCCGATACCTCCCAGTGGTCCCAGGCGAAACGGGCTGTCGGCGCCGTGACGCCGCCGCAGCCCACGCAAAAGCCCTCGAGCCGAGTCTTGTCCGGCAGGCCGCGCGCGATCTGGTGCTCGATCGACCACTGCATCACCTGCATCGCCGGCAGGTCGCTGGTCCACGGTTGTGTCAGCGGCGCGATGCCCGACGCGCGTTCGCGCTGGTCGTGCTGGATGCCGGTGGCCCCGGTCGTCAGCAGCATCACCCAGACGAAGAAGAACACGACGTTGCCGGCGGTTCTGCGCAGTCGCGGGATCAGGTCGAACCAGATCGCCAGCGCCGCGCTGATCGACAGCGTGGGCAGCGCGATGAACAGGCTGGGCTTGACGAGCTCCCACAGGTCGACATGGGTGTCCTCGGCGCGCACTTGCTGGGCGACCAGGCCGACGACCAGCGTCGCGAGCACGAGCCCGCCCATCACGACGAGGTGGCTGCCCCACTTGGCGAGCAGGTAGGCGCTGCGCCGCATCGAGGTGGTGCCCAGCAACTGCCAGACGCGCGTCTCGAAGTCGCGCTGCACGGTGCCGCGCACCAGGTAGAAGCCGACCAGGCCCCACAACAGCGACATCATCGCCAGCACCATGCCGATCCAGGCGCTCGAGTAGTAGCCGCGGTGGTGGTCGCCGATCGCCACGATCATGTAGCCTGCGTCGAGCGGCGGCAGGCACCACCACGCGGCGATCAGGACGGTCATTGCGACGACCCGCCAGCGCAGGCTGCGCGTGCGCTGGCGCAGGTCGGCCACGAGCAGCGCGGCGACGATGCGCCCCGCGTGCGCGAGCCCGCGCGGGGGCACGGCGCGGCGCGTGGCCGGGCTGGCTATGGGCAAAGCAGCGCTCATGACAGGCTTGCCGCCTCGATGGGCGCCGGCGCGCCGGTGCGTGCCAGCAGGTCGGTGTAGGCGTCCTCCAGGCTGGGCTCGGCGGGCTGTGCGCCCGCACCGGGCGCGCGCGCGCCGAGCACGCGCAGTTGCACGCAGTCCCCGCGATGCATCGACTGGCTGACGACGAAGTTCTTGCGCGCGGCGGCGAGCTGTGCGGGCGCGATCGTCCAGTCCCACGCGCGGCCTCGTGCCTCGGCGATCAGCGCCTGCGGCGTGCCGTCGAACACGATGCGCCCGGCCTGCAGCACCACCAGCGCGGCGGCGCTCGCCTCCACATCGGACACGATGTGCGTCGACAGCAGCACCAGGCGCTCGCCGGCGAGTTCGGTCAACAGGTGGCGAAAGCGCAGCCGTTCGGCCGGGTCGAGCCCGACGGTGGGCTCGTCCACCACCAGCAACTGCGGGTCGTTGAGCAGCGCCTGGGCGATGCCCACGCGTTGGCGCATGCCGCCCGAGTAGCCGGCCAGTGCACGATCGGCCACGTCGAGCAGGCCGACCTGGCTCAGGCACTCGTCGACGCGGTTGGCCGTGTCCGCGGCCGCCAGGCCCTTGACCGCAGCCAGGAACGTGAGGAACTCGCGCGCCGACAGCGCCGGGTAGACGCCGAAGTCCTGCGGCAGGTAGCCCAGCATGGCGCGCAGCGTGTCGGGCTCGCGGGCGATGTCCGCGCCACGCCACAGGATGCGGCCGCTGCGTGGGCGCGCCAGCGTGGCCAGCATGCGCATCAGCGTCGACTTGCCCGCGCCGTTGGGCCCCAGCAGGCCGACGATGCCCGGCCCCAGCGTCAGGCTCAGCGACTGGTTGACCGCGGGGCCGCGGCCATACGCGAAGGAGACGTCGTCTAGCACGAGCCAGGCGGGAAGGCAGGTCTTGGTCATGGGAACGTGGCCGGAGGGTGCGGATGTTTCGCATGGTGGCGACCGCCAGGGCGGCCTGCCAGCGCTGTGCGACAGGCTGCGCGACCGCAACGACAGGCCCGCACCGGTGCCGACGAACCGGAGTCCGCGTGGGCGCTCAGGACAAACGCGTGCGACACGTCGACAAGGCATCGCCGGCTGGCCGCGCCGAGCTCAAACAGGCGATACTGAAGCAACGCCCTCTTCGCACCTTCCGCTGCCGCGCCGCAGCGCCGGAGCCCCCGAATGTCCGCTCGCAAATCCGGCCCCATCGACTACAACGCGCTGCCCGAAATCCTGCGCCCGCTGGCCGAACGCAGCGAGATCCGGCGTTTCCGCAAGGGCGCGCTGGTGCTCGACGAAGGCGACCGCGGCGACGCGCTGCTGATCATCCTGGCCGGCGAACTGCGCGCCTTCACCGGCTCGGACACCGGCCGCCACGTCACCTACGGCCTGTTCGGCCCGGGCGACTACCTCGGCGAGATGGGGCTGGACGGCGGCGCCCGCATGGCAAGCGTCGAGGCGTTGTCCGACACCACGTGCGCCTACGTCGAGCGCGCCACGCTGGCGCAGTACATCAGCGAGCGCCCGCAGTTCGCGTTCGAGCTGATCGCCAAGGTGATCCAACGCGCCCGCGTGGCCACGCTGGCCGCGAGCCAGTTCGCGCTCAACGACGCCTACGGCCGCCTCAAGCGCTGGCTCGACGCCGTTGCGCAGGCCCAGTTCGACGGCACACGCCTCGTGCGCGAGCCGCTGGCCGAGATCGACCTGCCGCAGCGCCTGGGCTGCTCGCAGGAGATGGCCGGCAGCATCCTGCGCGACCTCGAGCATGCGGCGATCATCTCGCTGGAAGACGGGCGGCTGCGCATCCTGCGCGAGCTGCCTTCCCACTGGTGAATCGGGTCTAGCTCAGGAACAAGCGATAGACGGGGTTGTCCGTCTCCTCGACCCACGGAAACGCCAGCGTGGACAGGAACGTGGCCAGCGCCTTGTTGTCCTTCTCCGGCACCACCAGGCCGACCAGGATGCGGCCGTAGTCGGCGCCCTGGTTGCGGTAGTGGAACAGCGTGATGTTCCAGTCCGGATGCATCGAACTGAGAAAGCGCATCAGTGCGCCGGGCCGTTCGGGGAACTCGAAGCGGAACAGACGTTCGCCCTGCGCCAGCTCGCTGCGTCCGCCCACCATGTGGCGCACGTGTTCCTTGGCCAACTCGTCGCCGGTGAGGTTGGCGGTGGGGAAGCCGTGGCGCTCGAAGTGGCGGGCGATCTTCTCGGCTTCGTCGCGCCTGGCGATCGAAATGCCGACGAAGACGTGGGCCTTGTCGGCGTGCGAGATGCGGTAGTTGAACTCGGTGACCTGGCGCGGCAGGCTGCCCGGCGGGCCGATCAGCTCGCAGAAGCGGCGGAAGCTTCCGCGCTCTTCGGGCACCGTCACCGCGTAGAGCGCCTCGCGTTGTTCGCCGAACTCGGCGCGTTCGGCGACGAAGCGCAGGCGGTCGAAGTTCATGTTGGCGCCGCAGGTGATGGCGACGAACGTCTTGCCCTTGAGCTTGTGCTGCTCGACGTACTGCTTGATCGCGGCGACGCCCAGCGCGCCAGCGGGCTCGAGGATGCTGCGGGTGTCCTGGAACACGTCCTTGATGGCGGCGCAGGCAGCATCGGTGTCGACAGTCACGAACTCGTCGACCAGCGCGCGCGTGATGCGGAAGGTTTCGGCGCCGACCAGCTTCACGGCGGTGCCGTCCGAGAACAGGCCGACGTCGGTGAGCGTGACGCGCTTGCCCTTCTTCACGGACTGGATCATCGCGTCGGAGTCGGCTGCCTGCACGCCGATGACCTTGATCTCGGGGCGCAGAGACTTGATGTACGCGGCCACGCCGGAGATCAGTCCGCCACCGCCGATCGCCACGAACACGGCGTCGATCGGGCCCTGGTGCTGGCGCAGCACCTCCATCGCGACGGTGCCCTGGCCAGCGATGACGTCCGGGTCGTCGAACGGATGCACGAACGTCAGGCCCTGTGCCTTCTCGACTTGCAGCGCATGGGCGTAGGCGTCGGAGTAGCTGTCGCCGTGCAGCACCACCTCGCCGCCGAGCGCGTGCACGGCGTCGACCTTGAGCTTGGGCGTGGTCACCGGCATCACGATCACCGCGCGCACGCCGAGCCGCTTGGCGCTCAGCGCGACGCCCTGTGCATGGTTGCCGGCGGACGCGCAGATGACGCCGCGCTGCAGCGCCTCGGGCGCCAAGTTGATCATCTTGTTGTACGCGCCGCGCAGCTTGAAGCTGAAGACGGACTGCGTGTCCTCGCGCTTGAGCAACACATGGTTGCCGATGCGACGCGAGAGGTTCTTGGCGGGCTCCAGCGGGGTCTCGACGGCCACATCGTAGACGCGTGCCGTCAGGATCCTGCGCAGGTAGGCGCCGGCGATGGCCTGGGCACTCCTGGACAACGTGGCCGCGGGCGTCATCCCCGCAATGCCGGACGAGCGTCCCGTGTCGGCATCGGAAGGGGATTCACGCAAGGGGCGTGCGGCGGCCATCGGGAGCTCCAGTCACGGGTTGGGCAGAGCCGCCGGATGATACGGCCCCCCGCAGGCACAGGCTTCTCGATGCGACAACGAACGCCACGCTGGGTGCGAAAGCGAGTGGACCAAGAAAAAGGCCCAAAGCTTCACAGCTTCGGGCCTGAATCCACCAGTTTTGAGGAGGTGGAGGAGACAACTTGCAGTCGGTGCGCAAGGCGTTCCTGGCGGGGTGGAACCGGGCCTTGGAGGGCTTGCCGCAGCGACAATGAAGTCAGTCTATATCACTGGTTGTTGCACCGCAATAATTCTTCGCTGCCCTCTGTAGAGTGGCCCCCCAAATGTCCATCGACGGTGCAAAAAGCACGGTCGTGCACCAACTTGGTCAGGAATTTGCGACGTCTTGAGGCCTTCGGGCCAATGCGGGCGTTGCACAATCGACACGGTCCCCTGAAATTCCGCGACGCGGACACCACACCATGCACTGCACGATCAATTGGCTGCCTGAAAACGGCATGGCCTTCTCCGCCGAAACCGGCAGCGGCCACCTGCTCACGATGGATGGTGCGCCCGACGGGGGCGGCCGCAACCTGGCGCCACGGCCGATGGAGACACTGCTGGCCGGTGCCGGCGGTTGCACCGCCTATGACGTGGTGCTGATCCTCCAACGCGGCCGTCACGCCGTGACCGGCTGCCAGGTCAAGGCGACCGCCGAGCGGGCGCAGGAGGATCCGAAGGTGTTCACGAAGCTGCACCTGCACTTCGTGCTCAGCGGCAAGTCGGTACCGCCTGTGGCGGTCGAGCGCGCGATCGCGCTGTCACACGAGAAGTACTGCTCGGCAACCGTGATGCTGGGCAAGACGGCCGAGATCACGACCAGCTTCGACGTCGTCGAGGGCTGAGCAACCCGCCTGCACTCAGAGGTAGTGCGCGGTGCCCGTCATCACCCGGGCGGCCAGCCGCATCGCGCCGCGCACCAGCGCCGGCAGCTCGATGCCGCCTGCCAGCCGGGCCGCCACCGCGTGCTCGGCCTCGTCGATGCGCATCTGGTCGACGATCGCGCGCGACGCGAGATCGCCCGCCGGCAGGCGGTCCAGGTGGCTTTCCAGGTGATGCTCGACCTGGCGCTCGGTCTCGACGACGAAGCCCAGGCTCACGCGGTCGCCCAGGCGCCCGGCGACCAGCCCGATCAGGAACGCGCCGCCGTACCAGAGCGGATTGAGCAGGCTGGGCCGGTCCCCGAGCTGGGCCAGGCGCTCCTCGGTCCAGGCGAGGTGGTCGATCTCCTCGCGCGCAGCCCGTGCCATCTGTTTTTTCAGGTCGGGGTCGGATGTGGCGAGCGCCTGGGCCTGGTAGAGCGCCTGGGCGCAGACCTCGCCGACGTGGTTCACGCGCATCAGGGCGCCCGACAGCCGCTTCTCGTCGGCGTTGAGCACTGGCGGGGCGTCGGACGACTCCGCTCCGGCCGCGGGCGATGGTGCCGGACGTTCGGCGCGGCTGCCACCTGACAACGTGCGCAGCGCCACCTCGGCGCCGCACAGCCAGCGATCGACAAGACTCAGTTCCATGGCGAAACGATAACCGATCGTCCCCGATGGCCTCGCGCTACAGGGCAAAGGCCCCCCGAGTGTGACGTTGTGTGAGGACAACAGGCCGTCGCGATTTAAGCCGTGTTTCTTTGCAACGGCAAGGCCCCTCTGGTGCAATACATCCAGCTTCCGATGAGGTTGCGGCCTTGCGGTGAACCACGCCCAGCCGCCCCGCAACCGGAATCTCTTGTTAACCCTAGGAGATATTCGCAATGAAAAAGTCGCTGCTCGCTCTCGCAGTGCTCACCGCCGTCACTGGCGCCGCATCCGCCCAATCGTCCGTCACCCTCTATGGCAAGGTCGATCTCGGCATGGTCCTGGACAGCGGCAATAACAGCGGCAAGTCGATCCGTCTCGCTTCCGGCGTCACGGGCGGCTCGCGCCTCGGTTTCAAGGGCGTGGAAGACCTCGGCGGCGGCATGAAGGCCTCGTTCCAGCTGGAAACCGGCTACTGCGCTGACAGCGCCGCTGGTGCCCCGAATTTCTGCACGGGCAGCAACAACTTCATGGGCCGCCAAGCCCACGGTGACCTGACCGGCGCCTTCGGTGCCATCAGCGCCGGCCGTCAGTACAGCCTCGGCTTCAACAACCTGGCCACGATCGATCCGTTCGGCGCTGGTTATGCTGGCCAAGCCAACAACATCGACAGTGCGACCTCGACGTACCTGGTCGACCCGTCTGGCATTCGCCTGAACAACTCGGTCGTGTACTCCACGCCGAACGTCGCTGGTTTCACGGGCTCGGCTGAAGTCGCATTCGGCGAACAGACCGGCAACTGGGTTGCTGGTCGCGAAACCGGCGCTGGCGTGAACTACGCTTCGGGCCCGGCCTATGTCGGCTTCACGTTCTATGACGTGGCCAACGCCGGCGGCAACGGCGCTGCCAAGAAGGTCTTCACGTTCGGTGGTTCGTACGACTTCGGCGTCGTCAAGCTGCACGCCCTCGGCCAGAAGCTGTCCGGCCCGTCGACCCTCGACGCGCTGAACATCATGGCCGGCGTGACCGTGCACCTGGCTGGCGGCAACCTGATGGCTTCGTACGTTCATCACAACGACCGCGTCGCTGCGACCAACAAGGACGCCAGCCAGATCGGCATCGGCTACCAGTACCCGCTGTCGAAGCGTACGGCCCTGTACACGTCCTTCGCCCGCATCCAGAACCAGCACGGCGCCAACTTCACGGTCGGCAACGCGACGGAAACTGGTACCGGCGACAAGGCCTTCAACGCTGGCGTCGTCCACAACTTCTGATCGACTGCCGGCTTCGGCCGGTGGAATGTCAGCGCCCCGCTTCGCGCGGGGCCCCATCAAGGCCCGTCTTCGGACGAGCCTTTTTCATTGGCGGGCCGCTGGCGTGACTTCGTTGGCGCCGTCGGCCCGGCCTGCAGGCTTCAGTGCTGTGCGGGCCCAGGGCGTGACGGCATTTCCCGAGTATTCTTGGCCCCGATGCTGTCGTTCATCCTCCGTCGACTCGCTCAGGCCGTGCTCGTGATGCTGGTCGTCGGGATGGGAGCGTTCTCGTTGTTCCAGTACGTTGGCGATCCGGTCAGCAACATGGTGAGCCAGGACGCCAGCGTCGCGCAGCGCGAGCACCTGCACGCCGAACTCGGCCTCGACCGGCCCGCGCCGGTGCAGTTCGCCCGTTTCGTCGGACACGCGTTGAGCGGCGACTTCGGCGTGAGCCTGCGCCAGGGCCGTGCGGTTTCGGTGCTGATCGCCGAGCGGCTGCCGGCGACGCTGGAGCTGTCCATCGTGGCGGCGCTCCTCGCCACGATCCTCGGCGTCCCGCTGGGCGTTTATGCCGCGTTGCGGCGCCGGCATTGGGACGCCAAGCTGACCATGGCCGTGTCGCTGCTGGGCGTGTCGCTGCCCACCTTCCTCGTCGGCATCATGCTGATCGAGATCTTCTCGGTGCTGTTGGGGTGGTTTCCGAGCTTCGGCCGCGGCACGACGGTACAACTGGGGGCGTGGAGCACCGGGCTGCTCACTGTCGATGGCTGGCGCCACGTCGCGCTGCCCGCCTTCACGCTGGCCGTGTACCAGTTGACACTGGTGATGCGGCTCGTGCGCGCCGAGATGCTGGAGGCGCTGCGGTCGGACTACGTGAAATTCGCTCGGGCGCGTGGGCTGCCGAACCGCATCGTCAATTTCGGCCACGCGCTGCGCAACACGTTGGTGCCCGTGCTGACGATCTCGGGCCTGCAACTCGGCGGCTTGATCGCCTTCTCGGTCATCACCGAAACCGTATTCGCATGGCCCGGCATGGGCAGCCTGTTCATCCAGGCGGTGCAGTTCCCCGACGTGCCCGTGATGGCCGCCTACCTGTGCCTGATCGCGCTGGTGTTCGTCGTGATCAACCTGGGTGTCGATCTGCTGTACGTGGTCGTCGATCCGCGCCTGCGCGTACAGGGCGCAGTGGGCGAGACGCGTCCATGAAACACCGCAGCACCACGCCGACCCAAGCGGTGCCATTGCAAGTCGCGCCCGCGCGCGTCACGCGCTGGCGGCGCCTGCACGAAAGCGACCTCTGGTACGACTTCACGCATTCGCCGGTGGCCATGCTCGCCGCGCTGGTAGCGCTGTTGTGCCTGGGCGGCGCCCTGTTCGCGCCCTGGCTCTCGCCGCACGACCCGTTCGACCTGGCCACCCTCGACCTGGCCGATTCGCACCTGCCACCGGCCTGGCTGGCCGACGGCCGCGCCGCCTATCCGCTGGGCACCGACGACCAGGGCCGCGACATCTTGTCGAGCCTGTTGTACGGCGCGCGCATCTCGTTGATGGTGGGCCTGTGCTCGGTGTGCCTGTCGGTGCTGATCGGCGTGACAGCGGGTCTGGCGGCGGGCTTCCTGGGCGGCATCGTCGACGCCGCGCTGATGCGCCTGTGCGACGTGATGCTGTCGTTCCCGCCCATCCTGATCGCGCTGCTGATCGACGGTATCGGGCGCCTGATCTTTCCGCAAGCGCGCGACGTGCTCGCCTTCGCCGTGCTGATCTTCGCGCTGACGTTCACCGACTGGGTTCGCTACGCGCGCACCGTGCGCGGCTCGACGCTGGCGGAGCGCCACAAGGAGTACGTGCAGGCAGCGCGCCTGGTCGGGCTGTCGCGCTGGCGCCTGCTGCGCCGCCATGTACTGCCCAACGTGCTGGGACCGGTGCTGGTGCTGGCGACGATCCAGGTCGGCCAGGCCATCCTCACCGAGGCGACGCTGTCGTTCCTGGGCGTCGGCGTGCCCTCCACCAACCCGTCGCTGGGCACGTTGATCCGCATCGGCAACGATTTCCTCCACGCCGGCGAATGGTGGATCACGGTGTTCCCGGGCGCCGCGCTCGTGCTGATCGCCATGAGCGTGAACCTGCTTGGCGACTGGCTTCGCGACGCCTTGAATCCGAGGCTCAGATGACAGGGCCTCTGCTGGAGGTACGAGACCTGTGCGTCGAGTTCCCGACGCGCCACGGCACGCTGCGTGCGCTCGATGGCGTGTCCTTCGACATCTCCGCCGGCGAGATCCTGGGCATCGTCGGCGAGTCGGGCGCAGGCAAGTCGCTCACCGGCGCCGCGATCATCGGGCTGCTCGAGCCGCCCGGTCGCGTGTGTGGCGGCCAGATCCTGCTCGAAGGCCGGCGCATCGACGACCTGCGCAACGACTCGATGCGCCTTCTCCGGGGCAAGGAGATTGGCGCGATCTTCCAGGATCCGCTGACCTCGCTCAACCCGCTCTACACCGTGGGCCGCCAACTGGTGGAGACCTTGCGCACGCATCTGCCGTTGAGCGCGGCGCAGGCGCGCGAACGAGCGATCGACCTGCTGCGCCAGACCGGCATTCCCGCGCCCGAGGCGCGGCTCGCGCAGTACCCGCACGAGTTTTCCGGCGGCATGCGCCAGCGCGTCGTGATCGCGCTCGCGCTGGCCGGCGAGCCCAAGCTGATCATCGCCGACGAGCCGACCACCGCGCTCGATGTCGCGGTGCAGGCGCAGATCATCCGCCTGCTGCGCGGCCTGACGCAGGCGCACGGCGCGTCGGTCATGCTCATCACCCACGACATGGGCGTGATTGCCGAGACCTGCGACCGCGTGGCCGTGATGTACGCCGGGCGCATCGTCGAGATCGGCCCGGTGGACGAGATCATCCACCGGCCGGCGCATCCGTACACCGTGGGCTTGATGGCCTCGGTGCCGTCGCTGTACGACGACGCGGGGCGCCTCGCGCAGATCCAGGGCTCGCTGCCGCGGCTCGGCGAGATCCCGGCGGGCTGCGCGTTCCATCCCCGCTGCCCGAAGGCCAGCCCGCGCTGCAGCGACGAGCGACCCGACCTGGCGCTCGTGCAGCGCACCCGCGCCGCGTGCTGGTGGCCCATCATCGAAAGCGCCAGCGCATGACGGAGCAGGGCGCCTTCGCGAACGGGCGGCTCGCGACCCCGTCCACGGCCGTCGTGGAGGCGCGCCGCCTGGGCAAGACGTTCCAGCTCAACGTCGCGTGGACGGATCGCCTGTTGCGGCGCTCCGGGCCCGGGCGCATCGTCGCCGTCGACGACGTGAGCTTCAGCATCGCGCGTGGCCGTACGCTGGCGCTGGTGGGCGAGTCGGGCTGCGGCAAGAGCACGCTGGCGCGAATGATGGTGGGGCTGGAGACACCCACGCAGGGCAATGCCTGGGTCGATCGCCTCGACGTGCAGGCCACGCTGGCCGGCTCCGACGGCGCGGCGCGGGCGTTGCGGCGGCGCATGCAGATGGTGTTCCAGGATCCGTATGCCAGTCTCAATCCGCGCTGGCGCGTCGGCGACATCGTCGCCGAGCCCCTGCTGGAACACGGCCTGATCCTGCGCGACGAGGCGCCGCAGCGTGTGGCGGCGCTGCTCGCGTCGGTGGGTCTCGAGGGCCTCGACGTGCGCAAGTTCCCGCACCAGTTCTCGGGCGGCCAGCGCCAGCGGGTGTCGATCGCGCGCGCGATCGCCACCGGCCCGGAGTTCCTGGTCTGCGACGAGCCGACGTCGTCGCTGGACGTGTCCGTGCAGGCCCAAGTGCTCAACCTCCTGGTGGACCTGCAGCGCGAACGCGCGCTCACCTGCCTGTTCATTTCGCACAACCTGGTCGTGGTGCGCTACGTGGCCGACGACGTGGGCGTGATGTACCTCGGCCGGCTGGTCGAATTCGCACCCAAGGCCGAGCTGTTTGCCGCGCCGCGCCATCCGTATACGCGCATGCTGCTGGCCGCGGTGCCGGACCTGCGCGGCCGGGAGCGCCAACGGGAGCCGGTGCTCGGCGAGGTGCCCGACCCCCTCGCACCGCCCAAAGGCTGCGCTTTCCATCCGCGCTGCCCGCACGCGAACGAGCGCTGCCGGGTCGAGCGGCCGGCGACGCTGCCCTCGGGAACTGTGCAGGTGGCGTGTCACGCCATCCAGGAAGGGCGGCTCTAGCGGCTTGGCGAACTGGCGCCTTGCGCGGCGGCCGCGGGCGTGGCGGCCGGACCGGCGGGCAGGAACAGCGGCCCCTTCTGGCCGCAGGCCGCCAGGGCGCACAGCAACGCGCACGCGGCCAAGACTGCGCCGCGCGCAGGGGGGCGGCGCACCGCTAAACTCGTTCCCTGGCATTCATTCATTTCACGGATTCTATCGACCATGTCGACCCCGACGCTGCACGACACCGAGTACCAGGCTGCGGCCGAGCGCCTGCTGGGCGCCATCGAGCGCCAATGCGACGACTGGCTGCAGCAGGGCGCCATCGACATCGACACGAACCGCGCCGGCAGCCTGGTGGAACTCGAGTTTCCGAACGGCAGCAAGATCGTCGTCAACAAGCAGCCGCCGCTGCGCGAGATCTGGCTGGCGGCGCGCAACGGCGGCTTCCACTTCAAGCTCGTCGACGGCGCCTGGCGCGACACCCGCGACGGCGCCGAATTCTTCGCGCGCCTGTCGGAAGAGGCGGGACGCCAGGGCGGCCAGACGCTGAATTTCGCGGCCAGCTGACGGCACCCCACGCCCGGTCAACCGCCCTCGTCCCGCTGCCACGCCACGTCTTCGACCATCTGCGGCGCGTCGGTTTCACGGTGCGCGATGGCGGTTTGCCTGTCGGTGCGCTGGCCGGGGGGCGCCCATCGATTCGCGCACGACCTGGCCGGCGTGCTCGCGCAGCCGCGCAGCGGCGCTGACCCGCCGATCAGTTACCTGTCTTGAACAGGTCGAGGATGCTCTTCTTCTCGTCGTCGGTGGTCTGCTGCGGCATCTTGTCGTCCAGCCCCAGGCCGCTGACGCCGCTGGCTGGGCCGAACTCGTCGTAGAACCACTCGCCGTTGACGTTCATCACGCCTGCGGGAGGCTCCAACGGCACCTGCGGTACATCCTTCAGCGCGGTTTGCATGAACTCGATCCACACCGGCAGCGCGAGACCGCCGCCTGTCTCGCGGTCGCCCAGCTTGCGGGGCGTGTCGTAGCCGATCCAGACCACCGCGGCCAGCGACGGCTGGAAGCCGCAGAACCAGGCGTCGAGCGAATCGTTGGTGGTGCCGGTCTTGCCGTACAGGTCGGGGCGCTTGAGCACGGCCTGCGCACGCGCGGCCGTGCCGCTGCGCGTGACGGTGTTGAGCAACGACTCGATCATGAAGGCGTTGCGTGGCTCGATCGCGCGCATCGAGTCATTGAATGGCCGGGGCACCTCCTCGTGCAGGATCTTGCCGCGCGTGTCGGACACCTTGGTGATCAGGATCGGATTGACGCGGTAGCCGCCTGTGGCGAACACGCCGTAGGCGGTCGACATCTGCATCGGCGTGACCGAACCCGAGCCGAGCGCCATCGTCAGATAGGGCGGGTGCTTTTCCGGGTCGAAGCCGAAGCGCGAGATCCACTGCTGAGCGTAGGCCGGCCCCACCGATTGCAGGATTCGGATCGACACCATGTTCTTGGACTTGGCGAGCGCGTTGCGCAGCGTCATCGGGCCTTCGAACTTGCCGTCGTAGTTCTTCGGCTCCCAGGGCTGGCTGCCGGTGGTGCCGGCGTCGAAGAACAGCGGCGCGTCATTGATCACCGTCGACCCGTTGAAGCCCTTCTCGATCGCGCTCGAGTAGATGAAGGGCTTGAAGCTGGAGCCGGGCTGACGCCACGCCTGCGTCACGTGGTTGAACTTGTTCTTGCCGTAGTCGAAGCCGCCCACGAGCGCGCGGATCGCGCCAGTGGCCGGCTCGGTGGCCACAAACGCACCTTCCACGTCCGGCAACTGCGTCAGTGTCCAGTCGCCCTTGTCGGTCTTCATCACGCGCACGATGGCGCCGGGGCGGATCTGCACCTTCGGGTCGGCCTTGGGCGACAGGCCCGACGTCACCGGCTTGAGGCCATCGCCCGTCACCGTGACCGAGTCGCCTGACTGCAGCACGATCACCACCTTCTTGGGCGACGCCTCCAGCACGACGGCGGCCTTGAGATCGTCGTTGTCGGGGTGGTCGGCGAGCGCCTCGGCGATGCGCGCGTCGAGCGCCTTCGGGTCGGCTGGCAAGTCGACATAGCCCTCCGGGCCCCTGAATTGCTGGCGACGCTCGAAGTCCATGATCCCGCGCCTGAGAGCGTGGTACGCAGACAACTGGTCTGTTGAATTGACGGTCAACGTGACATTCAGACCGCGCGTATAGGCTTCGTCGCCGTATTGCGCGAACACGAACTGGCGCGCCATTTCGGCCACGTATTCTGCGTGGATCGGCGACTCGCTCGGCGCCCGGTATGTCAACACCTGGGCGTGCGCAGTCTTGCGCTCGTCTTCGGTGACGAATCCGTTTTCGAACATTCGATCGATGATGTACTGCTGGCGCTGAGTCGCGCGCCGCGGGTTGGCGATCGGGTTGTAGCTCGAAGGCGCCTTGGGCAATCCGGCCAGCATCGCCGCCTCGCCGATGCTGATGTCCTTCAGGGGTTTGCCGAAATAGATTTCGCTGGCCGACGCGAAGCCGTACGCCCGTTGACCCAGATAAATCTGGTTCATGTACAGCTCCAGAATCTGATCCTTGCTCAATTGCGACTCGATCCGAAGCGCCAGCAGAATCTCGTAGAGCTTGCGGGTAAACGTCTTTTCCGTTGACAGATAGAAGTTGCGCGCCACCTGCATCGTGATGGTGGAGGCGCCCTGGCTGCGCGCTTCCCCGACGTTGGCCATGCCGGCGCGGATCACGCCGAGGTAGTCGACGCCGCCGTGGTGGTAGAAACGCGCGTCCTCGATCGCCAGTACGGCGTCGCGCATCACCTTGGGGATCTGGGCGATCGGGACGAACTGTCTCCTTTCCTCACCATATTCACCAAGAAGCACGCCGTCAGAAGAAAAAACCCGTAACGGTAATTTCGGGCGGTAATCGGTCAATGCGCTCAGCTCGGGCATCTTGGGATACGCCACGGCGAGTCCGATCGCCACGCAGATTGCAACACCGAGTAACAACGCCAACACGCCGGCGCCAATTGTCAAAACGCCTCGCAGCACTCCCCGGGTGGCGCGCACCGCCCAATGGGGAGCAGGGCCGCCACGGGGCGTCAGGGTCGGAAGATTGGCAGGCGTGCTGTCTGGATCGCTCATGAATGTGGGCCGGGGATGTAAGCGCCGATTATAGAAACCGACAAGTCTCGCTTAAGCTGCTGGTGACAGGGTCGAAGTCCATCAAATCGCGGATATGACATCGTCCCTGCAGTTTCAACCATCTCTTATGACGATCAAATGCCTTGGAAATACGGGCATTCCCGCACACTAACTTTGTTTTCCTGTCGTTGTTGCTGATAGGATTGCCGCAAAATATCAACCCGGCGCTCTCATTCGAGCGCTGTCGGAGCATGTCCTCGTGTCAATTCTCGATAGCATTTTCGGCCGCAAGCATCCACCCATGATCGGGCTCGATGTCAGCTCGTCCAGCGCCAAGCTGGTGGAGCTGGGTCAAACCCCGTCCGGAGACCTGGTACTCGAGCGTTTTGCGAGCGAGCCGTTCGAGAAGGGCTGGATCGCCGACGGCCAGATCGAAAAATTCGACGAAGTGGCCGATGCCGTACGTCGACTGGTCGCCAAGAGCGGCGCCAAGACGCGCGACGTGGTGATGGCCATGCCGCAGTCGGCCGTGATCACCAAGCGGATCGTACTGCCCGCCGGTCTCCGCGAGACCGAGATGGAGATTCAGGTCGAATCCGAAGCTCATCAGTACATCCCGTTCTCGCTGGACGAGGTAAGCCTCGACTTTTGCGTTATCGGCCCGAGCCAGAGTTCGATCGGAGACGTCGACGTCCTGATCGCTGCGTCGCGCAAGGATCGCGTTCAGGATCGCCAGGGCCTGGCGGAAGCCGCCGGCCTGAAGCCGGTCGTGCTCGACATCGAATCGCACGCCTCGCGGCTGGCCATGGGCCGCGTCATCTCCAGCCTGCCCGAACAGGGCAAGGACATGCTCGTTGCGCTGTTCGAGATCGGCGCCGACACGGCCGGCCTGAAGGTGCTGCGCGGCGACGAGATGCTGTACGACCGCGACCAGACGTTCGGCGGCGCCCAGCTCACCCAGCTCATCTCGCGCCAGTACGGCTTCTCGTTCGAGGAAGCCGAGCAGAAAAAGCTGGCCGGAGACCTGCCGGAAGACTTCGAGACCACGCTGCTGCAACCTTTCGTCGACAGCCTGGCCCACGAGATTGGACGCGCGCTGCAGTACTTCTTCACCAGCACGCCGCACCACAAGGTCGACTACGTGATGCTGGCCGGCGGCACGGCCTCGCTGGCGGGCCTGCGCGAGCGCGTCAAGGAAGTGACCGGCTTCGCGTGCCGCGTCGTCAATCCATTCGAGAACATGAAGTTGGGGAGCGCCGTGCGGGAAGGCAAGCTGCGACGTGAAGCGCCCTCCTACCTGACCGCTTGCGGGCTGGCGATGCGGAGGTTCGTGCAGTGATTCTGATCAATCTGTTGCCCCACCGCGAAGCGCGGCGCCAGCAACGCAAGAATGCGTTCTTCGCCGGGATTGGCTTTGCCGTGCTGTTCGGTGCCGCGGTCATCGGGGGCTGGTACACCGTGGTCAACGCGCAGATCAACACGCAGGAAGAGCACAACCAGTTCTTGTCCAACGAGATCAAGCGCCTCGACGCGCAGATCGCAGACGTCGCCACCCTCAAGGCCGAAATCGCGGCCCTGAAGGCGCGGCAGAAGGCGGTCGAAGACCTCCAGGCCGACCGCAACATGCCGGTCTACCTGCTCAACGAACTGGTCAAGCAGACGCCTGAAGGTGTCTACCTGACGAGCGTGAAGCAGGGCGGCCAGCAGGTGGCAATCACCGGCGTGGCGCAGACCAACGAACGCATTTCCGAATTCCTGCGCAACACGGCCAACAACTCGCCGTGGCTCGAGAGGCCCATTCTTGTCGAGATCCGCGCGCAGACGATGGTTGTCGCGGGCAGCAAGGACCAGCGTCGCATGTTCGCATTCATCATGGGCGTGACGCTCAAGCGTCCGCCTGCTCCGGGATCGGCCGCCAGCGCGGCATCCGGCGCAGCCGCGATGGCACCGGCTTCGGCCGCTTCGACGGCGACGAGGTAAGCATGGCTACTCTGGCAAAAGACCGAAGCGCGGATTTCCTCGCCGCAATGCGCGGCGGACTCGGGCAATTCCGCGATCTGAACCCCAATCAGCCGGGCCAGTGGCCGCTGCTGCCGCGCTTGGCCGTGTGGACGTTCGTCACTGTGCTGGTCGTGGCCGCGGGCTGGTTCCTGGGCCTCAGTGACCAGGCCAACGACTTGCAGGCGGCGCGCGACAAGGAACCCACGCTCAAGAACGAGTACCGCACGAAGCTCGCGCAGGCGATCAACCTCGATGCGCTGAAGAAGCAGAAGGAAGATGTCCAGACCTTCGTCACGCAGCTCGAGAAGCAGTTGCCGGGCAAGGCCGAGATGGACGCGCTGCTGACCGACATCAACCAGGCCGGTGTCGGCCGCGGTCTCGTCATCGACCAGTTCATCCCGGGTCAGACGCAGACCAAGGAGTACTACGCTGAGCTGCCGATCGCGATCCGCGTCACCGGACGCTTCCATGACATCGGCGCATTTGCCGCAGACATCGCCGCGCTGTCGCGCATCGTGACACTGCACAACCTGTCGATCACGCCGGATCCGAAGTCGGCGGGCGGCGGTCTGTCCATGGAAGCGCTGGCACGTACCTATCGCTACCTGGATTCGGCCGAGGTCATCCAGGCGCGCGCGGCCAGCGGCGTTGTAGGGGGCAAGAAATAATGAAGCGAATTCTCTGCATCATGGCGGGAGCGCTGATGTTGACGGCCCTCGGCGCCTGCACTGCTGACAATGACGAGTTGATTTCCTGGATGGAGCAGCAGCACAAGGAAGTCAAGCCGAGTGTTGCGCCGATCTATCCGCCCAAGAAGTTCGACCCGCAAGCCTATTTGGGCGTGACGGGCGTGGAGCCCTTCGGCACGCAGAAGCTGATCCCGGTAGGCGGCCCGTCGAACGGCAAGGGCAGCGTCCTGCTGGCGGCCGCCAAGGCGCACGCCACGCAGGAGCTCGAGTCCTATCCGTTGGACAGCATGTCAATGGTCGGTTCGCTCCAGCAGGGTGGCAAGACGCACGCACTGCTGATGGTCGAAAGCCGCCTCCACGACGTCAAGTTGGGGGACTGGATCGGGCAGAACTACGGCCAGATCACCACCATCACGGACTCACAGATTACCTTGCGGGAAACCGTGCAAGACCCAACGGGTGAATGGATAGAGCGCACCAGCACCCTCCAGATTCAGGAGAAGGCGCGATGAACAGCAGTCAGGAGAATCGGAATATGCGGAGTTGGACCGCGGGAGCAGCGCTCGTTCTGGCGTTGGGTATGGGGTTGCCGATGACATCGTGGGCCGAGCCCAAGATCATGTCGGTCACCGGTTCGCAACAGGGTGGTACGGACGTCGTGCGCATCGAGCTGAGCGAAGCGTTGACGGCGGTTCCCGCCGGCTTCGCCGTGCAGACGCCGCCGCGCGTCGCGATCGATCTGCCTGGCGTGACCAACTCGTCCGGCAAGTCGAGCGTCGAGCTCAATCAAGGCAACGTCCGCTCCGTGAGCGTGGCCAGCTCGGGTGACCGCACGCGCCTGGTGCTCAACCTGAAGGTGCCGTCCAGGTATCGCGCCGAGATCCAGGGCAAGACGCTGCTGATCTCGCTCGACGCCGGCGCAGCGCCAGCTGCCACGGCCACAGCGACCGCCCCGGCCGCCGACACGCACTTCGCCAACAGCCAGAATTCCGACGTCCTGGACCTGCGTGATATCGACTTCCGTCGCGGCAACGATGGCGCTGGCCGCATCGTGGTCAACCTCGCCAGCACGCAGGTCGGTGTCGACCTGAAGCAGCAAGGCAAGGATCTGGTCATCGACTTCCTGCGCTCCAACGCGCCGGCACGCCTGCGCCGCCGCCTGGACGTCACTGACTTCGGCACGCCCGTGCAGACGATCACCACCACGCAAGCCGGTGATCACGTGCACATGGTCGTCACGCCGACCGGTTCGTGGGAACACAGCGCCTACCAGACCGACAACCAGTTCGTGCTCGAAGTGCGCCCTGCCAAGGCCGACCCGAACAAGCTGGTGCCGGGACAAGGCTACACGGGCCAACGCCTGTCGCTGAACTTCCAGAGCATCGAAATCCGCGCGCTGCTGCAGATCATTGCCGACTTCAGCGACTTCAACGTCGTCACCAGCGATACCGTCACCGGTACCGTCACGCTGCGACTGAAGGACGTGCCCTGGGATCAGGCGCTCGACATCATTCTGCAGAGCAAGGGCCTCGACAAGCGGCGCTCCGGCAACGTGCTGTTGATCGCTCCCAAGGATGAGCTGGCTGCCAAGGAGCAGATCGACCTCGAGGCGAAGAAGAAGCTCGCTGACCTGGAACCGATGCGCACGCAGGCCTTCCAGCTCAACTACACCAAGTCAGATGACGTGTCCAAGGCACTGCTTGGCAGCGGCGGCAGCGGCACCAGCGGCACCAGCCGACTGCTGTCGATGCGCGGTACTGTCCTGTCGGAGCCCCGCACGAACCAGATCTTCGTCTCGGACATTCCGTCCAAGCTTGAGGAAGTGCAGGCGTTGATCGCCCGCATCGACATCCCGTCGCGCCAGGTCATGATCGAGGCACGCATCGTCGAGGCCAGTGACAACTTCGGCCGCGCGCTGGGCGTCAAGCTCGGTGCCTCCGACCTGCGCCTGGGCGCAGGGGGCACGCCGGGCTTCAACGTAGGCGGCAGCCAGTACGTGGCGGTCGGCGGCAACTACGAAGCAGCCGGCTACCAGACGGGCCAGCTTGCCGGCACGGCGCCTTACACCGATTCGCAGTTCGTCAATTTCCCCGCACAGGCCGGTATTGTCAGCTCGACGGCGGCGGCGGCGACCTTCGCCCTGTCGCTGTTCAGCGCCACCGCCAGCCGCTTTCTGAACCTCGAATTGTCCGCCCTGGAAGAAGACGGTTCCGGCCGCATCATCTCCAGCCCGCGCGTCATCACGGCGGACCAGGTACAGGCGGTCGTCGAATCAGGCGAAGAACTGCCGTACCAGCAGGCCACCTCGAGTGGTGCGACCTCGGTGTCCTTCCAAAAGGCCCAGATCCGGTTGCAGGTCACGCCGCAGATCACGCCGGAAGGCAACGTGATCCTGGACGTCGATGTCAACAAGGACAGCGTCGGCCGCAGCACGAGCGCCGGCTTCGCGATCAACACCAAGCACGTCAAGACGACCGCGCTGGTGGAGAATGGTGGCACTGTCGTTCTCGGCGGACTGTTCCAGCAGATCGATAGCAACGTGACTGATAAGATCCCTTTCTTGGGCGACATTCCGTTCCTGGGCAACTTGTTCAAGAGCACGTCCAAGCTGTCGACGCGCACCGAACTGCTGATCTTCATCACGCCGCGCATCATCTCGGATCGCACGGTCGCGCATTGAGGTGTTGAAAATGAATTTCCAGGGACTCCAAAAGATGAAGACGATTCTCGCGGCAGTGACATTCGGCGCGATCCTGGCCGGTTGCAGCGCAGGCGGGGATCCCAAGCCAAAGACGCCAGGTACTGCGGAGGCCGCCGACCTGATCGTCACCGTCGACAAGAACGCCATCGCCGACACTGGTGCCGAAACGGCGACGGTCACCGTCACGGCCGTAGATTCGTCGCGCAACATCGTCGGTGGCGCACCCGTCACGATCGTTCCTGACCGCAACGGCCTCATCACCAGCAGCAGCGCCACCACGGCCAGCGGCACGGGCCAGGTCACGGGCGTGCTGGCTATCGGTGCCGACAAGTCCAACCGCACGATCGACGTCGTTGTCACCTCTGGCAGCATCACCAAGACCGTCAAGGTCGACGTCACGGGCGCCCAGTTGCAGGCCACCCCCAGTTCGGCCGCACCAGCCACCACCGCCACCGTGCAGTTCGTGCTGGCCGACAAGGCCGGTACGCCCATCGCTGGCGAACCGATCGCGGTGACGCTCAACGGCGGCGCCGCCACCACCGCCAGCACGGACGTCCACGGTGCGTACACCTACAGCTACACGGCTCCATCCAGCCCGACCGCATCCATCAGTGCCACGGCTGCGGGCGTGACGACAGCCACGACGGTCACGATCTCCACGATCAACACCAGTCCAGCGAGCGGCACCGTGTCGTCAGCTTCTTTGGCCGCCAACCCGGCCACGATCAACGTCAACACGGCGGGCTCCACGACAAATCAGGTCGCTGTGCGGGGATTGTTCTTGGGCGCCGGCAACGCGCCGATCTCTAACGTTCGGGTGCGATTCGACCTGAACGGCGACCCGAATCTCATTGGCGGCACGCTGACGTCGGGCACAAACTATGTCTATACCGACGCCAACGGCGTGGCCGTGACCAGTTACATTCCCGGCACGCGGGGCAGCGGCAATCAGCAACTGATAATTCGCGCGTGCTGGAGCGAAACTGACTTCACCGCACCTGCTTGCCCGAACTCGGCGGCGGCCAACATCACGGTTGCCCAGAGCGGCGTCAGCATCTCGATCTTCCACAGCAACGCCGTCGTCGCGGACGCCGCCAAGCTCACCTACACGCAGCCGTTCACGGTGCAGGTGGTGGACTCCGTTGGCCAGCCGATCAGGGGCGTGTTGGTGACCGGATCGGTCGACCTGCCGCGCTTCTACCGCGGGTACTGGTCTGGCCCTGCACCGTGGGTACAGGTCGTCCTGAACGTCTGTGACAACGAAGACATCAATCGCAACAGCGTCCTGGAAACCTATACCGGGGGCGTGAAGGAAGACCAGAACAGTTCGGGCAAGCTGGAGCCGTACGCGGCCGACGTCGCGATCACCGCGCAGGCGGCGGGTTCGGACACCACCGATGCATTTGGCCTGGCTTACTTCAATATGCAGTACGGCCAGAACATCGCGGGCTGGGACGACTACACGCTGAGCTTCAGTGCGCTCGTGGCGGGCACCGAAGGCAAGGCGGCCACGTCGGGGACGCTCGGCGTTCTAGCAAGCGCCGTCACGGCGGCAGTCGCACCCCCGTTCGAACTCAGCCCGTACAGCCTGAACCCGGCCAGTTCGCTTCCTGCTGCCGTCACCACGGCAACGATCACCGACCCCTCGACTGGCAGGTCGGGCCTTCTCTGCCACGCCCAGCCTTGACATTGGAAAGGCACTGCCGCAGCGCGCTTGCGCTGATCGGCATGCCCGGTTGTGGAAAGTCCACGATCGGGCGACAACTGGCGCGCACGCGCCAGTTGCCATTTCTGGACTCCGATCACGAGATCGAGCGCTTTCTGGGCTGTTCCGTCCGCGAGTTCTTCGAACGTGAAGGCGAGGCCGCGTTTCGGGACGTCGAGGAGCGGGTGATCCGCGAGACCCTGTCCGCGCCCCAATCGCGCGTCGTGGCTACCGGCGGTGGGAGCGTGTTGCGTCCGGCCAACCGGGCGGTGATGAAGGCGCAGGCCACTGTGGTCTACCTGCACACGCAGCCCGAAGACCTGGCCCGGCGCCTCAGTCGCGATACCCAGCGCCCACTCCTCCAGGTGGCCGACCCGCGCCAGCGGCTGCGCGACCTGTACGCGGTGCGTGACCCGATCTATCGCGAAATGGCCGACATCGTCGTCGACACCGCGCACAAATCGGCCGCGTTGCTGGTCAACCTGATATCCATGCAGCTCGACCTGAGCAGCGGGCCCCGCGAGGACGCAAAATAGCCTCCGATGCTGACCACTCCCGACCTCCTCCAAGACACACCGACCCGGGTGCAGATCGACCTGGGCGACCGCAGCTACCCGATCCTGATCGGCGGCAAGCTGCTGGGCGACCCGGCAACCTGGGCTGCGCAGGCCAATCGGTATGCGTGCGCCCTGATCGTCACGAACGAGACGGTCGACAAGCTCTACGCGCAGACGTTGGCCCAGGCGCTCGCGCCGCACTTCCTGCGCGTGCGCACGCTGGCGCTGCCAGACGGCGAGGTCTACAAGGACCTGGCGCACCTCAATCTCATCTTCGACGAACTGTTGGGGCAGGAGGCCGACCGGCGAACCGTGCTGTTTGCGCTCGGTGGGGGCGTCGTCGGCGACATGACTGGCTTCGCCGCGGCTTGCTACATGCGCGGCGTCGCGTTCGTGCAGGTGCCCACGACGCTGCTGGCGCAGGTCGACTCGTCGGTGGGCGGCAAGACCGCCGTCAACCATCCGCTGGGCAAGAACATGATCGGCGCGTTCTACCAACCGCAGCAGGTCGTCTGCGACCTGGCGGTGCTGGACACGCTGCCCGACCGCGAGATGTCCGCCGGCCTGGCCGAGGTCATCAAGTACGGCGCGAGCCTCGACGTCGACTTCCTGGGCTGGCTCGAGCGCCACATCGACGCCCTGCGCGACCGCGACCGCGCCGCGCTCACTCACGCGGTGCGCCGCTGCTGCGAGATCAAGGCGCACGTCGTAGGGGCCGACGAAAGGGAGGCCGGCTTGCGCGCCATCCTCAACTTCGGCCACACCTTCGGCCACGCGATCGAGGCCGGCATGGGCTACGGCGCCTGGCTGCACGGCGAGGGCGTCGGCTGTGGCATGGTGATGGCGGCTGAGCTGTCCGCGCGGCTGGGCTTGGTCTCCACTGCATTCGCACGCCGTATCGAGACCTTGATCGCCCGAGCAGGCTTGCCCGTGCGCGGGCCGGCCAACCTGGCGCCGGCGCGCTACCTCGAACTGATGCGCGTCGACAAGAAGTCGCTCAGCGGCGACATCCGCTTCGTGCTGCTGGACGGTGAGAGCCACGCCCTCGTGCGCGCGGCGCCCGAGGCGGCGGTCGTCGACGTCATCGCCGCGTTCACTGCGGCGGTCTGACCAGCGCGCTCGACGTGATCGCCAGCCGGGTCCCTGAGCGGCCGCCTTATGCCAGCGACCCCGCGCAATCGCGCGGCCGGCGCCGCCCCGAGCCCGCGGCGCCGACGCGCACCGAATTCCAGCGCGATCGTGACCGCATCGTCCACAGCACGGCGTTTCGCCGCCTCGTCTACAAGACCCAGGTCTTCCTGAACCACGAAGGAGACCTGTTCCGAACCCGGCTCACGCACTCGCTGGAAGTGGCGCAGCTCGGGCGCTCGGTTGCGCGCACGATGGGCCTCGACGAGGACCTGGTCGAGGCGATCGCGCTGGCGCACGACCTGGGTCACACGCCGTTCGGGCATGCCGGGCAGGACGCGCTGGACGATTGCATGCGCGACCACGGCGGCTTCGAGCACAACCTGCAAAGCCTGCGCGTGGTTGACGAACTCGAGCTGCGCTACCCCGAGTTCGACGGCCTGAATCTGACGCTGGAGACGCGCGAAGGCATTCTCAAGCGCATCACGCTGGCCCAGGCCCATGCGCTGGAGGCCATCGAACCCGGCGGTGTCGGTCACCGCTTCGTCGCGGGACTGCAGCCGGGCCTCGAGGCGCAGCTGACGAATCTGGCCGACGAGATCGCCTACAACTGCCACGACGTCGACGACGGTATTCGCTCTGGCCTGATCGAGCACGCCCAGCTCGACGACGTGCCGCTCTACGCGCGCCTGCGCGACGAGGCGCTGGACGCGCACCCCCGCTTGCGCACGCTGCCGGTGCGGCGACTCGTGAGCGAAACGCTGCGCTGCATCCTGTCGCAGATGATCTACGACCTGATCGCGACCAGCCAGGCCGTGATCGACGCAGCGGCTCCGGACAGCCCGCAGGCGGTGCGCGCGCTGCCGTTGCTGATGCGCTTCAGCCCGCAGATGCGCCACGAGAGCAGCGAGCTCAAGCGCTTTCTCTTCGCCAACCTCTACCGCCACCCGGTGGTGACGGCCACGACTGACCGTGCGCGCGACGTGGTGCGCGCATTGTTCGCGATCTACCTCGATCGGCCGGCCGAGATGAGCGACGAGTTCCAGCAGTCCGTCGACCGCCCGCGCGCCGTCGCGGACTACATCGCCGGCATGACCGACCGCTTCGCGCTCAAGGAGCACCAACGCCTGACCGGCCAGGCGTTGTTCGGCAACTCGTGGGCCTCGCTCGGTCGAACGCCGACCTGAGAAGCACTGCACGGACTTCGGGTTCGCCACGAGCCTTGATCAAATAGGGGCCAGCTAAAATGCGGAGATGGCCCGCCTCACCCGTCTCTCGCTACCCGGACTGCCGCATCACCTGATGCAGATCGGCAACAATCGGCAAGAGATCTTCGTCGACGACGAAGACAGGCAGGCCTGGTGCGCCCACCTGCGCGAGGCCAGCCTGGTGGCGCGCGTCGACATCCATGCCTACGTGTTGATGTCCAACCATGTCCATCTGCTGGCCACGCCGCGGGACAGCGCGGATGGCCTGAGCACGATGATGCAGTCGCTCGGGCGGCGCTACGTCGCGGCCTTCAATCGCCGCCACGACCGCTCCGGCACGCTGTGGGAGGGCCGTTTCCGGGCCGCACTGGTCGACCCTGACGACTCGTTGCTTACCTGCATGCGCTACATCGACAGCCACGCGCAGCGCAGTGGCCTGGTGGCGGACGCCTGCGACTACGCGTGGTCCAGCTGCGCCCACCACCTCGGCCGCCGGCGCGATCCGCTGATCGTCGACCATGCGCGCTACTGGGCGCTTGGCAACACACCGTTCGAGCGTGAGGGGGCTTTCCGCAGCTTTCTCGATGAAGGGGTCAGCTTGCGCGAAGCCCAGGCGATCTCGCAGGCGACACGACGCGGCTGGCCGATCGCCGGCGTCGAAGGCCAGCGTCGCCTCGCTGCCCAACTGGGTCGCGACATCGTCCCACGCCCACGCGGTCGTCCACGCCGCGTCGAACCCTCTGTAGGCTGACAGGCGCCAGGTGGCCTCGCGACACCTGCGGTGCAAGTCGACCGCGCGATCGCCGCGTCGAACCCCGCAATACCCGAGAAAATCGTTCGAACAGCGCTGCGTCAAGCAGGCTCAAATCCCTGCTCGCCACGACCAATATCCAGTCATTCGGCCCATTGGCCATCCAAAAGCACCACCGTGGGGCACAGCAACCCCACATCGCGACCGCAACTTACTATGGCCCCATATAAAATCGCACCATGTCAATGCAAACACATAAAACATTACTGACCCCCTTTTAATGGGTTTGCCCCTGCTGCGCAGCTGGTTTAATCTTCGGGTTTTCCAGCGCTGAAGAAGGATTCGCCATGAGCAAGGCAGCCCAAGGGCAACCCACCTCGATGACCGACATCGCCGCCGCGGCCGCGGGCGGGTTGTACGACCCGACGCGCGAGCACGATGCCTGCGGCGTCGGTTTCGTGGCGCACATCAAGGGTCAGCGCGCGCACTCGATCGTCGCCCAGGGCCTGAAGATCCTGGAGAACCTGGACCACCGGGGCGCTGTCGGCGCCGACAAGCTGATGGGCGACGGTGCGGGCATCCTGATCCAGATCCCCGACGAATACTTCCGTGCCGAGATGGCTGCGGCCGGCATCGAGTTGCCACCCCCGGGCGAGTACGGCGTCGGCCAGATCTTCCTGCCCAAGGAACACGCCTCGCGCCTGGCCTGCGAACAGGAGCTCGAGCGTGCCGTCAAGGCCGAAGGCCAGGTGTTGCTGGGCTGGCGCGACGTGCCGGTCGACCGCGAGATGCCGATGTCGCCGACGGTTCGCGCCAAGGAGCCCGTGCTGCGCCAGATCTTCATCGGCCGCGGCGCCGACGTGATCGTCCCGGACGCGCTGGAACGCAAGCTCTACGTGATCCGCAAGACGGCTTCGGCGGCGATCCAGGCACTCAAGCTCACGCACAGCCGTGAGTACTACGTGCCCAGCATGAGCTGCCGCACCATCATCTACAAAGGCCTGCTGCTGGCCGACCAGGTCGGCAAGTACTACAAGGACCTGACCGACCCGCGCGCCGTCTCTGCGCTCGCACTGGTGCACCAGCGCTTTTCCACCAACACATTCCCTGAATGGCCGCTGGCCCACCCGTACCGGATGGTGGCGCACAACGGCGAGATCAACACCGTCAAGGGCAACTTCAACTGGATGCGCGCCCGCGAAGGCGTGATGAAGTCGCCGGTGCTGGGCGACGACTTGCGCAAGCTCTACCCGATCAGCTTCGAGGGACAGTCCGACACCGCCACGTTCGACAACACGCTCGAACTGCTGACGATGGCCGGCTACCCGCTCGCGCACGCCGCGATGATGATGATTCCCGAGGCCTGGGAGCAGCACGCCGTGATGGAAGTGCGTCGTCGCGCCTTCTACGAGTACCACGCAGCCATGATGGAGCCGTGGGACGGCCCGGCCGCGATGGTGTTCACCGACGGCAAGCAGATCGGCGCCACGCTGGACCGAAACGGCCTGCGTCCGGCGCGCTACATCGTCACCGACGACGACCTGGTCGTGATGGCGTCGGAGTCGGGCGTGCTCGACATCCCGCAGAACAAGATCATCAAGAAGTGGCGCCTGCAGCCGGGCAAGATGTTCCTGATCGACTTCGAGCAGGGCCGCATCGTCGACGACGAGGAGCTGAAGAACCAGTTCGCGTCGGCCAAGCCGTATCGACAGTGGATCGACAACGTGCGCGTCAAGCTCGACGAGATCCCGGTCGTGGCCGAGCCCACGGGCGAAGCGGTCGGGGCGTCGACGCTGCTCGATCGCCAGCAGGCATTCGGCTATACGCAGGAAGACCTCAAGTTCCTGCTGAGCCCGATGGCCGTCCTCGGCGAGGAAGGCACCGGCTCGATGGGCAACGACTCACCGCTGGCGGTGCTGAGCGACAAGAACAAGCCGCTGTACAACTACTTCAAGCAACTTTTCGCGCAGGTCACGAACCCGCCGATCGACCCGATCCGCGAAGCGATCGTGATGTCGTTGAATTCGTTCATCGGGCCCAAACCCAACCTGCTCGACATCAACGCGGTCAATCCGCAGATGCGCCTGGAGGTGTCGCAGCCGGTGCTCGACTTCGACGACATGGCTCGCCTGCGCGCCATCGAGAAGCACACGTTCGGCAAGTTCAAGCCGCATGAGATCGACATCGTCTATCCGATCGAATGGGGCCGCGAAGGCGTCGAGGCCAAGCTGGCGTCGCTGTGCGCCGAGGCCGTGGACGCGATCCGTGGTGGCCACAACATTCTGATCATCACCGATCGCCGCGTCGGCAAGGACTCGGTGGCCATTCCGGCGCTGCTGGCGCTGTCGGCCATCCACCAGCACCTGGTCCGCGAAGGCCTGCGCACGACGGCCGGCCTGGTCGTGGAGACGGGTTCGGCGCGCGAGGTGCACCACTTCGCCGTGCTGGCCGGCTACGGCGCGGAAGCCGTGCACCCGTACCTGGCGCTGGAGACGCTGGGCACGCTGCATTCCGAGTTGCCGGGCGAGCTGTCGGCCGACAAGGCAACGACCAACTACATCAAGGCGGTGGGCAAGGGCCTGTCAAAGATCATGTCCAAGATGGGCGTCAGCACGTACATGTCGTACTGCGGCGCGCAGCTGTTCGAGGCCATCGGTCTCGACACGGGCGTGGTCGGAAAGTATTTCCGCGGCACCGCGTCGCAGGTCGGCGGCATGGGCGTGTTCGAGATCGCCGAAGAGGCGCTGCGCATGCACCGCGCCGCCTTCGGCGACGACCCGGTGCTGGCCGAGATGCTGGACGCCGGCGGCGAATACGCCTGGCGTGCGCGCGGCGAGGAGCACATGTGGACGCCGGACGCGATCGCCAAGCTGCAGCACAGCACGCGCTCGAACAAGTTCGACACCTACAAGGAATACGCACAGATCATCAACGACCAGAGCAAGCGCCACATGACGTTGCGCGGCCTGTTCGAGTTCAAGATCGATCCGAGCAAGGCGATTCCGCTCGAGGACGTCGAGGCGGCGGCCGAGATCGTCAAGCGCTTCGCCACCGGCGCGATGTCGCTGGGTTCGATCTCCACCGAGGCGCACTCCACGCTGGCGATAGCGATGAACCGCATCGGCGGCAAGAGCAATACCGGCGAAGGCGGCGAAGATCCGGCGCGTTATCGCAACGAGCTCAAGGGCATCCCGATCACGCAAGGCGCCAAGGTATCGGACGTGCTGGGCGACGGCGTCATGGTGGCCGACTTCGAGCTCAACGCCGGCGACAGCCTGCGCAGCAAGATCAAGCAGGTCGCGTCGGGCCGCTTCGGCGTCACGACGGAGTACCTGGTCTCTGCCGACCAGATCCAGATCAAGATGGCCCAGGGCGCGAAGCCGGGCGAGGGCGGCCAGTTGCCGGGCGGCAAGGTGTCCGAGTACATCGGCAAGCTGCGCTACTCGGTGCCGGGCGTCGGCCTGATCTCGCCGCCGCCGCACCACGACATCTACTCGATCGAGGATCTCGCACAGCTGATTCACGACCTGAAGAACGTCAATCCGCGTGCCGGCATCAGCGTCAAGCTGGTCTCGGAAGTGGGCGTCGGCACCATTGCCGCTGGCGTCACGAAGTGCAAGGCCGACCATCTGGTCATCGCCGGGCATGACGGCGGCACCGGAGCCTCGCCGTGGTCGTCGATCAAGCACGCCGGTACGCCGTGGGAGCTGGGCTTGGCCGAGACCCAGCAGACCCTCGTCCTCAACCAGCTCCGCGGCCGCGTGCGCGTGCAGGCGGACGGCCAGATGAAGACCGGCCGCGACGTCGTCATCGGCGCATTGCTCGGCGCCGACGAATTCGGTTTCGCGACCGCGCCGCTGGTCGTCGAAGGCTGCATCATGATGCGCAAGTGCCACCTCAACACCTGCCCGGTGGGCGTGGCCACGCAGGATCCGGTGCTCCGCAAGAAGTTCGCCGGACGCCCCGAACACGTCGTCAACTTCTTCTTCTTCATCGCCGAAGAGGCGCGCCAGATCATGGCGCAGCTGGGTATCCGCAAGTTCGATGAGCTGATCGGGCGCAGCGAGTTCCTCGACACCCGCAAGGGCATCGCGCACTGGAAGGCCTGTGGCCTCGACTTCGCGCGCGTGTTCCATCAGCCCGCGATGCCGGCCCACGTCTCGCGCCTGCACAACGACGTGCAGGATCACGGCCTCGACAAGGCCCTGGACCGCAAGCTGATCGAGCGTTCGCGCCCGGCCATCGAGCGCGGCGAGAAGGTGCAGTTCATGGAGGACGCGCGCAACCTCAACCGTTCGGTCGGCGCGATGCTCTCCGGCGAGCTGATCCGCCAGCGCCCCGAGGGCCTGCCGGACCACACGCTGTTCATCCAGATGGAAGGCACCGGCGGCCAGAGCTTCGGCGCCTTCCTCGCGCAGGGCATCACGCTGTACCTGATCGGCGACTCCAACGACTACACCGGCAAGGGGATGTCTGGCGGTCGCGTGGTGGTGCGCCCCAGCATCGAATTCCGCGGCGACGCCACCAAGAACATCATCACCGGCAACACGGCGCTGTACGGCGCGACCAGAGGCGAGGCCTACTTCCGCGGCGTCGCCGGCGAGCGCTTCGCCGTGCGCCTGTCGGGCGCATCTGCAGTCGTCGAGGGCACCGGCGACCACGGTTGCGAGTACATGACCGGTGGCACGGTGGTGGTGCTGGGCAAGACAGGCCGCAACTTCGCGGCCGGCATGTCCGGCGGCATCGCCTACGTCTACGACGAGGATGGCAAGTTTGCCGAGCGCTGCAACACGGCCATGGTGAGCCTCGACAAGATCCTCACCGCCGACGAGCAGGCGAAGTCCATCGAGCGCCCGATCTGGCACAAGGGCGAGGCCGACGAGACCTTGCTGCGCCAGATGATCGAAGCGCACCACAAATGGACGGGCAGCCTGCGTGCGCGCGAGATCCTCGACCACTGGGCCGACTCGCGTGCCCGCTTCGTCAAGGTGTTCCCGAACGAGTACAAGCGCGCGCTCGGCGAGATCCACGCGAAGTCCGAGGCGGGCGCGACCATCGCCAAGGCCAAGACGGGCAAGGACGCGGGCAAGGACGCCGCAAAGTCGCAGAGCGTCCCCGCCAAGTAACCCAGCCAGAAGAACGTGCACGCTCGCGAGGCGGGCGGTGCACGGCAACCAGCATCAGGAAGAGAACATGGGAAAAGTCACCGGCTTCATGGAGTACGAGCGCCTCGAGGAGGGCTATGCGCCCGTCCAGACGCGCCTCAAGAACTACAAGGAATTCGTCATCGGCCTGAAGGCGGACGACGCCAAGGTGCAGGCCGCGCGCTGCATGGATTGCGGCACACCGTTCTGCAACAGCGGCTGCCCGGTCAACAACATCATTCCGGACTTCAACGACCTGGTCTTCTCGAACCAGTGGAAGCATGCCGCCACCGTGCTGCACTCGACCAACAACTTCCCCGAGTTCACTGGCCGCATCTGCCCCGCGCCGTGCGAGGCAGCGTGCGTGCTCAACGTCAATGACGACGCGGTGGGCATCAAGTCCATCGAGCACGCGATCATCGACCGCGCGTGGCAGGAGGGCTGGGTCGCGCCGCAGCCGGCCGCCGCGCGCACGGGCCGCAAGGTCGCCGTCGTCGGCTCCGGCCCCGCGGGCCTGGCTGCCGCGCAGCAGCTCGCTCGCGTCGGCCACGACGTGACGGTGTTCGAGAAGAACGACCGTGTCGGCGGCCTGCTGCGCTACGGCATTCCCGACTTCAAGATGGAGAAGTCGCACATCGACCGCCGCATCACCCAGATGGAGGCCGAAGGCGTCACGTTCCGCACCGGCGTCGTCGTCGGCGACTGGCCCAAGGGCTCGACGATCACGAATTTCGGCAAGGAAGCGATCTCCGCCGAACAGCTGAAGTCCGAGTTCGACGCCGTGCTGCTGGCCGCCGGCGCCGAAGTTTCGCGCGACCTGCCGGTGCCGGGCCGCGACCTCGACGGCGTGCAGTACGCGATGGAGTTCCTGCCGCAGCAAAACAAGGTCAACGCCGGCGACAAGATGAAGGGCCAGACGCTGGCCACGGCCAAGAACGTGATCGTGATCGGTGGAGGCGACACCGGCAGCGACTGCGTTGGCACCAGCAACCGCCACGGCGCCAAGAGCGTCACGCAGTTCGAGCTGATGCCGATGCCGCCGGAGCAGGAGAACAAGCCCCTGGTGTGGCCGTACTGGCCCACCAAGCTGCGCACGTCGTCGTCGCACGAGGAAGGTTGCTCGCGCGAATTCGCCATTGCCACCAAGGAGTTCCTGGGCGAGAAGGGCAAGCTGACCGGCCTGAAGACCGTGCAGATCGAGTTCAAGGACGGCCGTCTCGCCGAAGTGGCCGGCACCGAGAAGGTCTGGCCGGCCGAGCTGGTGCTGCTGGCGATGGGCTTCACGAACCCGATGTCGCAACTGTTGCAGTCGTTCGGCGTCGATGCCGATTCGCGCGGCAACGCGAAGGCCGGCGTCGACGAGAAGGCGGGCTACAAGACCAGCGCCGACAAGGTGTGGGCTGCCGGAGACGTGCGCCGCGGCCAGTCGCTGGTCGTCTGGGCAATCCGTGAAGGCCGCCAGGCGGCGCGCGCGATCGACCTCGCGCTGATGGGCTGCACCACGCTGCCGCGTTGAACCTTCGCACGGCGACAACGGGCGCTTCGGCGCCCGTTTCACTTTTGTTTCCGACTGGGCGCGGAACCTTCTCGTTGCTGCAACGCAACGCGAATTGTTTGCCTAGGCAGGCTTATGGGGTCTTACCGTGGGGGTTCATGACGCATGCCGCCGAGTTCGCACACAATGCAGCAGCGGGAAACCCCTTATGCTTGCTCGCCGGACTGGATCCAGAAAGGTCTGGCCTGCGAAGCTGCACTCCCGCATTCACCACCTGAACGCCGCCTCCAGCGGCCGGACGCCGGCTTGAACTCCGATACCTTCATCCAGATCGACCATGTCACCTTCGGCTACGACGCGAGCCGAATGATCCTGAACGATGTATCGCTGCAATTCGCGCGAGGCAAGGTCACCGCCATTCTCGGTGGCTCCGGCTGCGGCAAGACGACGCTGCTGCGCCTGATCGGCGGTGTCTACAAGCCTCAGAAGGGCCGCGTGCTCTTCGACGGCGTCGAGGTCGACACGCGCGACCGCGAACAGCTCTACGCCATCCGCCGTCGCCTGGGCATGTTGTTCCAGTTCGGCGCGCTGTTCACCGACCTGAGCGTGTATGAGAACGTCGCGTTCCCGCTGCGCGAACACATGGATCTCAGCGAGACCATGATTCGCGACATCGTGCTGATGAAGCTCAACGCCGTGGGCCTGCGTGGCGCTGCGCAGCTGCGCATCTCGGAGGTGTCGGGCGGCATGGCGCGCCGCATCGCGCTCGCGCGCGCGGTCGCGCTCGACCCCGAAGTGATCATGTACGACGAGCCGTTCGCCGGCCTCGACCCGATCTCGATGGGTGTCACCGCCAACCTGATCCGCCGCCTCAACGACACCACTGGCGCCACGTCGCTGATGGTCTCGCACGACGTGCAGGAGTGCTTCGCCATCGCCGACTACGCCTATCTGATGATGCCCGGCGGTGTCGTCGTGGCGCATGGCAAGCCCGAGGAACTCAACCAGTCCACCGACCCGCAGGTGCGCCAGTTCATCCGGGGCGAGCCGGACGGGCCGATCAAGTTCCACTATCCGGCCGCGCCGTTTGCTGAAGCGCTGGGATTGTCGCAATGATCGCCATCGTCAATTCTCTGGGCCAGGCCACCATCCGCACGTTCACGGCGTTGGGCCACGCCGCCTATTTCTTCGCCGACCTGTTGCGCTTCCTGCCGTCGTCGTTGCGGCGCTTCGGCCTGGTCGTCGACCAGATCCACGCGATCGGCTACCGCTCGCTGACCATCATCCTGGCCTCCGGCTTCGCCGTCGGCTGCGTGCTGGCGCTGCAGATGTACTACGCGCTGGTGCCGTTCGGTGCGGCCGAGTCACTGGGGCTGGTGGTCAACCTGTCGCTGGTGCGCGAGCTGGGCCCGGTCGTCACGGCACTGCTGTTCGCCGGCCGTGCCGGCACCGCCCTGACAGCCGAGATCGGCCTGATGAAGGCGGGCGAGCAGCTGTCGGCGATGGAGCTGATGGCCGTCGATCCGCGCGGTCGCGTGCTGGCGCCGCGCTTCCTGGCCGGCATCGTGTCCATGCCCATCCTGGCCCTCCTGTATTCGGCAGTGGGTATCCTCGGCGCCTGGTTGATCGCGGTCGAACTGATCGGCGTGGACCCGGCCAACTTCTGGTCGATCATGCAGTCGAAGGTCGACATCACGCGCGACATCGGCAACGGCGTCCTCAAGTCGTTCGTGTTCGGCGTGATCTGTACCGGAGTCGCCCTGTACCAGGGCTATGAAACGCAGGCGACGCCCGAGGGCGTGGCCTATGCAACGACACGCACGGTGGTGTTCTCCTCGCTGGCAGTGCTGGCAACGGACTTCATCCTCACCGCAATGATGTTTTCGACGTCCTGAGTGGCGTCAAGGGTTTGAATCGGATCTGACATGGCAAAGAAAAGCACAGAGACCCTGGTTGGAGTTTTCGTACTGCTGGGCATCATCGCCCTGGCATTCCTGGCCCTGAAGGCGGCAAATCTCGCCAGCTTCAGCGCCGCGAAGACCTATACCGTACGCGCCCGCTTCGACAACATCGGTGGCCTGAAGAAGAACGCCCCGGTGCGCAGCGCCGGCGTGTCCGTCGGCCAGGTGACGTCGATCACGCTCGACAAGAACACGTACCAGGGCCTGGTGATCATGAAGATCAACGAAACCGTGCAGTTCCCCGTCGATTCGTCGGCCAAGATCCTGACCGCCGGCCTGCTGGGCGACCAGTACGTTGGCATCGAGCCGGGCTCCGACGACAAGAACCTGGTCAATGGCGACCTGATCAAGCAGACGCAATCGGCCGTCGTGCTGGAGAACCTGATCGGCCAGTTGATCTTCAACAAGGCCGCCGACGCGGGCTCCAGCAGCACGCCCGTGCCGGCCCCTGGCGCGTCGCTTGCCCCTGCCCCTGCTCCTGCCGCCTCCGCGGCGGCATCGGGATCCAAGAAATGACATTCATCGCCCTGGCTCGCGCGTTGCCCCGGGTCGCCGCCGCTCTGGTCCTGGCCGCTGTCGCAGGTTGTGCGACGACGCCCGGCGTCGATCATCAGGATCGGCATACCGCCGGACCGAAGGACCCGTACGAGGGTGTCAACCGCAAGGTCTTCGCGTTCAACGACGCGCTGGATGACTACGCGCTCAAGCCGGTCGCCAAGGCCTACAACGCCGTGCTGCCGTCGCCGGTGCGCACCGGCGTGCACAACTTCTTCGGTAACTTCTCGGACGCGTGGTCGGCCGTCAACCAATTGCTGCAGGGCAAGCCGGCCGACGCCGGCACGATGACCCTGCGCGTGCTCGCCAACTCCACCATCGGCATCGCCGGCCTCTTCGACCCGGCCACCAGCATGGGCCTGGAGCGCAAGTCCGAGGATCTTGGCCAGACGCTGGGCGTGTGGGGCCTGGAGCCCGGCCCGTACCTGGTGCTGCCGCTGCTGGGCTCGTCGGACATCCGCGACGCCATTGCGCTGCCCGCCGACACCTACGTCACGCCGGCGCTGTTGGTGCCCAAGTTCTGGCAGGGCGTGGCCGTCGACGCCGTCGGCGTGATCGACACCCGCGCCGGCCTGCTGGGCGCCAGCCAGATGCTGGACGAGCTCGCATTCGACCGCTACACCTTCATGCGCGACGCCTACATCACGCGTCGCCGCAGCCTGGTCTACGACGGCAACCCGCCAGAGATGCCGGACCAGTACGACAGCGACGATTCGAAGACGGCTCCCGCTCCGGCCGGCGCCGCGAGCAGCGCCAATACGTCGAGTGCGGCCAGCGGCGCCCTCATGGCTGCCGCCCCCGTCCCCGCCATCCCGCCGTCGCAGCCCGCCCCGGAGCCCGTGCCGACGCAGCCGCTGCCCGCCGGCGTCGTGCCCGCGCCGCTGCCAGCGTCGGCCCCGACGCTGCCCGTTCCGCGCGGCGGAACGGTGCCTACCCCGCCGCCGCCGGCTTCCAGCCCGCACGCGTGACGGACGGCGCGGCAGGCGACATTCGCAGTCTCGCTGCCGCGCTCTACGTTTCTTTGCATGAAGCCCTTGTGAACCGGCTCCCGGTCGCCGGCGTTAAGAAGAAGAGCGATCCCCCGCTCGAAAGGACAAGAATGTTTCAACGCACGATTTCTTCGCTGATCTTCACCGCCGCCACCCTCGGCGCCACCGCCGCGTTCGCACAGACCGCGCCTGACGTCATGATCAAGCAGGTGGCCGGTGACGTCATCGAGTCGGTCAAGAGCGACAAGGCCATCCAGGGCGGCGACGTCTCGCGCATCCATGGCCTCGTGGACACGCAGGTGATGCCCCACGTCGACTTCCAGCGCATGACGGCCGCCGTCGTCGGCAAGGCCTGGAAGACGGCCACGCCCGACCAGCAGGCCAAGCTTCAAGCCGAGTTCAAGACGCTGCTGATCCGCACCTACGCAGGCGCGCTGAGCAAGGTGAACGCGCAGACGACGATCGAACTCAAGCCTGTGCGCTCAGCGCCGGAAGACACCGACGTCACCGTGCGCACCAACATCAAGGGCACGGGTGGTGATCCGATCGAGATCGACTACAGGCTCGAGAAGCTGCCGGCCGAATGGAAGATCTTCGACGTCAACGTCCTGGGCGTGTGGCTGGTCGACCAGTACAAGAGCAGCTTCGCACAGCAGATCTCCGCCGGCGGCATCGACGGCCTGATCACCACGCTGACCGCCAAGAACAAGGCGCCGGCCGCCAAGTGATGAGCGCGACGGGCGTGATGACCTCGCTGCCGGCCAGCGTGACGCTGAAGGACGCGCCGGCGATCCTGGAATCGCTGCGCCAGTCGTTCGCCGCCGATGGCGGTGACGTCTGGCGCATCGACGCCGCGCCCGTGACTCAGCTCGACACTTCCGCGCTGGCGGTGTTGCTCGAATGTTCGCGCATGGCGGCTGCCGGCAAGCGCAAGATGCAGATCGTCAACGCCCCCGCGCGCATGAGCGATCTGGCGCACCTTTACGGCGTCGACGAGCTGCTGGGCGTGGAGGTCGAGGCCTTCGAGCCGGCGGCCCAGCTTGGCGAGTCCAGGCCGGCCGACATTCCGGTCATCCCGATCTTGCGCTGAGCATCGCGCCACAATGAAAAAGCCCGCCGTCGGCGGGTTTTTTCATTGTGGCGTCGCGCATCGACATGGGGTGGGGTCTTGAATCTTGCAGGCTCAGGTCTTGCAGACCCCGCTGGGGCATTTCATTCCGGCGTGGCGTAGCGCCGTGCGCGCAGGTTGCGCTTGATCTCCTGCAGCATGGGTCGCAGCTCCTGGCCCAGGCGCAGTGCGACGCCGGTGGTCAGGATGTCGATGATCATCAGGTGCAGCATCCGCGACACCATCGGGCTGTAGCGGTCGAAGTCCTCGGGGTGGTCGGCGGCCAGCAGGATCTGCGAGTTGGCCTGCGTCAGTTGCGCCAGCGGCGACGCGCTGGCGGTGATGACGATCAACGTCGCGCCCTTCTTGCGCGCGATGTCGGCCACGTCGATCAGGTCGCGGCTGCGGCCCGAGTTGCTGATGATGACGGCGCAGTCGCCGGGGCTCAGCATCGTGGCGCTCATCACCTGCACGTGGCCATCACTGCTGGCCGAGGTGTTGACGCCGAGGCGGAAGAACTTGTGCTGCGCGTCCTGCGCGACGATGCCGGAGTTGCCGACGCCGTAGAAATCGATGCGCTTCTTGGCGACGCCGGCTGCGGTCAGCGCGGCGATCGCGCGCTCGAACGCGTGGCCGGCCGCGTTGTTGCGGTACTTCAGCATCGCGCTGACCGCGTTGTCGATCACCTTGACGATCAGCTCGCCCGGCCCGTCGTCCTCGTCGACCGAGCGGTGCACGAACGGTACGCCTTCGTTGACGGTGCCAGCCAGCTTGAGCTTGAAGTCGGCCAGTCCGTCGTAGCCGACGCTGCGGCAAAAGCGCACGA
Source organism: Burkholderiaceae bacterium (assembly GCA_039920745.1). Taxonomy (GTDB): domain Bacteria; phylum Pseudomonadota; class Gammaproteobacteria; order Burkholderiales; family Burkholderiaceae_C; genus Scleromatobacter. The sequence goes on from JBDSDD010000002.1 coordinate 44,956, forward strand.
CGGTGGGCTTGGAGACGTGCGAGCGCTCCGCCAGCTCGCTGACGGGGGTCGACGCGAAACCGCGCGGATCGCTCAACACGAGCTTGGCCACGCGCTGCTCGGCGGGCGGCAGCGCGGGAATCGACGCGCGCACGCGCTCGAGCATCGTCATGCGGACACGCGGCCGCCGCGTGCGGCCGCTCCGGAGCAAGATCGCGCTCCCCTTGGGGGTTGGTTCGAGGTACTCCGCGAGGCAGGGGCCGTCATGTTCTTCATTCTTCTTCTGCCCACGCGAAACCGTCGCGCGCGATCAATGAACTCGCGGCCGCGGGGCCCCAGCTGCCGGAGGCGTACGCGCGCGGGCCGTCGGTGTCGGCGGCCCAGGCGTCCAGGATCGGGCCGACCCAGCGCCAGGCCTGTTCCTGCTCGTCGCTGCGCACGAACAGGTTCAGGCGGCCGGCGATGGCGTCCAGCAGCAGGCGTTCGTAGGCCCCGACGCGATCAGTCGGGAAGGCCTTGTCGAAGTCCAGGTCCAGCGAAACGGTGCCCAGTTGTTCGGCCGAGCCCGGCGTGCCCAGGCCGCCCTTGGCCGCCTGCAGCGTCAGCTCGAGGCCGTCTTCCGGCTGCAGCTTGATGATCAGCTGGTTGGCGCGGTTCGGGCCGGCGAAGATCGGGTGTGGCACGGGGCGGAAGTTGATGACGATCTGTGCGTCGCGCGCCGCCAGCCGCTTGCCGGTGCGGATGTAGAACGGCACGCCGGCCCAGCGCCAGTTCTGCACCTCGGTGCGCAGCGCCAGGAAGGTTTCGGTGTGGCTGCCCTTGGGCACCTTCACCTCGTCGAGGTAGCCAGGCACGGCCCGGCCGTCGATGTTGCCGGCGCGGTACTGGCCACGCACCACGTCGCGCGCGACGCTCTCGCGCGTGAACGGCTTGAGCGAGCGCAGTACCTTCAGCTTCTCGTCGCGGATGGCGTCGGCGTCGTTGGTGGCCGGTGGCTCCATCGCGATCATCGTCAGCAGCTGCAGCGCGTGGTTCTGCACCATGTCGCGCAGCGTGCCGGTGCGGTCGTAGAAGTCGCCGCGGGTGCCCACGCCCAGCGATTCGGCCAGCGTGATCTGGATGTTGGCGATGCTCTCGCGGCGCCACAGCGGCTCGAACAGTGCATTGCCGAAGCGCAGCGCCATCAGGTTCTGCACCGACGGCTTGCCCAGGTAGTGGTCGATGCGGAAGGCCTGCTTCTCGGTGAAGACCGACTTCACGACGCGGTTGATCTCCTGCGCGCTGGCCAGGTCGTGGCCCAGCGGCTTCTCGAGCACCACGCGGATGTGCGGGCCGTTGAGCTTGGCCGCGCCCAGCTGCTCGCAGATTTGCGGGAACAGGTGCGGGCTGGTCGCCAGGTACAGCACGGCGGTGTCGGCGCCGCGGGCGTCGATCCAGTCCTTCAGGCCCTGGTAGTCGTCGGGCTTGGACAGGTCCATGCGACGGTAGTGCAGCAGCTCGGCGAACTTGGCGAACTCCTCGTCGCTCGGCTGCTTGGAGCGTTCCACCTCGACGAAGCGCTCCTTGATGAACGCGCGGTAGTCGTCGTCCGTGCGCTCGTCGCGTGCGACGGCCAGGATGCGGCCGCCCTCGGGCAGCTTGCCGTGGCGGAACGCCTGGAACAGCGCCGGCATCAGCTTTCTCCAGGTCAGGTCGCCGGTGCCGCCGAAAAATACGAGGTCGAAGGACATGTTGTTTCTTGTGATGCAGGATGAACACCCGGTGGCGTCGCTGCCAGTACCGGGGACTTGTCTCTGAGCAGTGGTGATGTAACTTTGTTTCAGGAATAATGATGCCGAAGTTTCTTCCCGCGGTCAAATCCGCCACCCGCTTTCTCTCCAGGGGATGACATGAACCAGCTCGACCAACTCAAGGCCGTCACCGTCGTGGTGGCCGACACCGGCAACTTCAAGCAGATGGCGCAGTACGCGCCGCGCGACGCGACGACCAACCCGTCGCTGATCCTCAAGGCCGTGCAGCAAGCCGACTACGCTCCGCTGCTGAGCGACAGCGTCGCCGCGCACAAGGACAAGCCGCTCGTCGACATCGTCGACCAGGTGCTGGTGCGCTTCGGCCTCGAGATCCTCAAGGTCGTGCCGGGCCGCGTCAGCACCGAGGTCGACGCACGCCTGTCGTTCGACACCCAGGCCACCATCGCCCGCGCCCGCGGCATCATCGCGCTGTACGAGGACGCCGGCATCGTGCGCGACCGCGTGCTGATCAAGATCGCGTCGACGTGGGAGGGCATCGCCGCCGCGCGCGAACTCGAAGCCGACGGCATCCACTGCAACCTGACGCTGCTGTTCAGCTTCTGCCAGGCGGTGGCCTGCGGCGACGGCGGCATCACACTGATCTCGCCCTTCGTCGGCCGCATCTACGACTGGTACAAGAAGCAGGCCGGCGCCAAGTGGGACGAGGCCGCGCAGGCCGGCGCCAACGATCCGGGCGTGCTGTCGGTCACCCGCATCTTCAATTACTACAAGAAGTTCGGCATCCCCACCGAGGTGATGGGCGCGAGCTTTCGCAACGTCGGCCAGATCCAGGCGCTCGCCGGCTCCGACCTGCTGACGATCAGCCCCGAGCTGCTCGGCGCGCTGCAGGCCGACTCGGCACCCTTGCCCAAGGCGCTTGACGCCGACGCGGCGCAGGCGCTGGCGCTGGACCGCGTGCGCTTCGATGAGGCCGCGTTCCGCTTCGCGCTCAACGAAGACGCGATGGCCACCGAAAAGCTGGCTGAAGGCATCCGCGCGTTCGCCGCCGATTCCCTCAAGCTCGACGCGCTGATCGAGTCGGCGCGATGAGCCTCGTCCGCTGCGACCAGACCGAGGCCTGGGCGGCGCTCAACGCGCACTACGACGCCAGCGGCAAGCAGTTCGACCTGCGCGCCGCCTTCGCGTCCGACGCCGAGCGCTTCGACCGCTTCGCGGTGCAGGCGCCGGGCGTGTTCGCCGACCTGTCCAAGAACCGCTGGGACGCCAGCACGCGCGCGCTGCTGACGGGCCTGGCCGCCGAGTGCGGCCTCGAGGCGCGACGCGATGCGATGTTCGCCGGCGAGCCGATCAACCTCACCGAAGGCCGCGCGGTGCTGCACACGGCGCTGCGCACGCCGGCTGGCGCGCCGGCGCTCAGCGCGGTTACCGACGCCGCGGTCGCCGACGTGCACGCCGTGCTCGCGCCGCTGCTCGCGTACGCGGAACGCGTGCGGGCGCAGGCGGGAACGCAGTTCATGGACGTGCTCAACATCGGCATCGGCGGCTCCGACCTCGGCCCGCAGATGGCCGTGATCGCGCTGGAGGAGTTCGCACATCCGCAGCTGCGTTTCCATTTCGTCTCCAACGTCGACGGCCACGACATCGCCCCCGTGCTCAAGCGACTGGATCCGAAGACGACGCTGGTGATCGTCGCGTCCAAGACGTTCACCACGCAGGAGACGCTGGCCAACGCCAACGTCGCGCGCGAATGGTTCTTGGCCAACGGCGGCACCGACGTCGCGTCGCACTTCGTCGGCGTCACGACGAACATCGAGGCCGCTGCCAAGTTCGGCATCACCACCACGTTCGGTTTCTGGGACTGGGTCGGCGGCCGCTACTCGCTGTGGAGCGCGATCGGCTTGTCGCTGGCGATCGCCGTCGGCGCGGACGGCTTCAAGGAGTTCCTCGCCGGCGCGCATGCGATGGACGAGCATTTCCGCAGTGCGCCGTTGGCGCACAACCTGCCGGTGCAGCTCGCGCTGGTCGACGTCTGGTATCGCAACTTCCATGGCTTCACGAGCCGCAGCGTCGCGCCCTACCACCAGGGCTTGAAGCGCCTGCCGGCCTACCTGCAGCAGCTCGAGATGGAGTCCAACGGCAAGCGCGTCGACGTCGACGGACACCCCGTGCCGTTCGCCACCAGCCCGGTCGTCTGGGGCGAGCCCGGCACCAACGGCCAGCACGCGTACTTCCAGATGCTGCACCAGGGCACGGACGTGGTGCCAGTGGAGTTCATCGCGATCAAGACGCCCGCCCAGGGTCACACCGGCCCGCTCCTGCCACTTTATGCGGACCTGCATGCCAAGCTGCTCGCCAACTGCCTCGCGCAGTCGCAGGCGCTGATGCAGGGCAAGGCTGGCGCGGAGGCCGCGCTGGAATCGCCACCGACGGCCTCGCGCACGATCCCACGCGAGGTCATCGCCGAGCATCGCGCCTTCCCCGGCAACCGCCCCAGCACGACGCTGGTGCTGGACGCGCTGACGCCAGGCACGCTGGGCGCGCTGATCGCGCTGTACGAGCAACGCGTGTTCTGCAGCGGCGCGCTGTGGGGCATCAACAGCTTCGACCAGTGGGGCGTGGAGCTCGGCAAAGCGCTGTGCACTGCACTGCTGCCGCGCTTTTCGACCGGCGCCACCGACGGCCTGGACGGCTCGACGGCCGGACTGCTGACCCGGTTGCTGGCGAAGTGATTCGGGCGCCCTCTTATTCGATGCACAGATGACTGAAGCCTCCAAGAGCGACCGCGCGCTCGTATTCGACTTCGGCCGCGTGGTGTTTCGCTGGCGTCCCGACGTTGTCCTCGAGACGGCGATCCCGCACCGGGCGGTCGATGCGCAATCCACGCGCCACTGGGTCGCCCAGGTCTTCCAGGCCTATGGCGGCGACTGGGGCGATTTCGACCGCGGCGTCGTCGAGCCGGCCGGGCTGGCGCGCCGCATCGCCGCGCGCACCGGGCTCACCGAGGCCGAGGTCAACGCCATCGTCGAGCATTGCCCGCACGAACTGCAGCCGCTACCCGACACGCTCGCCTGGATGCGCCGGCTGCACGCGCAGGGGACGCCGATGCACTACCTGTCGAACATGCCCGAGCCGTTCGCGGCGCACTTCGAGCGCACGCATGACCTGATGGCGATGTTCGAGTCCGGTGTGTTTTCGGCGCGCGTGCGGTTGCTCAAGCCGGAGCCGGCGATCTACGCGCATGCTGCCGCGCTGTTCAGGCGCGCGCCGGCCAACCTGTTGTTCCTCGACGACCACCTGCCCAACATCGTCGCCGCCCGCGAGGCCGGCTGGAGCGCGATCCACTTCGTCGACGCCGCGCAGGCGCAGGCCGAAGCGCGCGCTATCGGCTGGTAGCACGCGGCCAGTTGCCGCGCAGAATTCACGCGACCGCACCGCGGACGGCCCAGACGAAGTAATCTTCGGGTTCGCGACATCGCTCGCGTCCGGAGGCGGTGGCGCTGTGCACCGATGGGAGCCCGGACGAACTGAGGGGGGCCGCCGTGATGCAAGACGGGCCTGTCATTCCGTCAAGGACACCCTCCAATGCCAAAGATCCTCGTCGTGGACGATCTCCGCGACAGTGCCGACAGCCTCGCGCTGCTTTTCGAGGCGCTGGGGCACCAGACGATGACTTCCTACGACGGTCAGCAGGCCGTTGAGGCCGCCCAGAGCTTCGGGCCGGACATCGTCTTCCTCGACATCAACATGCCCATCCTCGACGGCTACGGCGCGGCGCGTTCGCTGCGCCGCGTACTGGTCGACACGCCGCCAGTGCTGGTCGCGTTGACGGCGGTGTCCGGGCCGGATGCCAAGCGCCGCGCCGACGACGCCGGCTTCGACTTCTACGTCACCAAGCCGGCCGACTTCAACGTGCTGATCACCCTCATCGACGACCTGTCTCGGCGGATGCAAAGCCGGCCGCACTAGTCGTTGGTCTGATCGCGCAGCCGTGCACGCGCGCGCCTGAACTGCCGATCCGTGCCGAAGCCGGCGATTTCCACCGCCTGCGACGTCGGCAGGCCGCGCGCGATCGCCTGCTCGGCCAGCCCGCTGCGGATGCGCTCGACGTAGTCGCGCGGCGACACGCCCGCGTGATCCTTGAACAGCCTTGCCAGGTGGCGCGGCGTCACGTGCGCGACCTCGGCCAGCGCGGGCACGTCCCAGGCGTGGCTGGGGCGCTCGCACACGGCGTTCTGCACGCGGTGCACCGCCGGATGCAGGTGGTTGCGGCCGTCGAGCATCGGCGAACGTTGCGGGTCGTCGGCACCGCGGCGTTGGAACACGACCATGGTCTCTGCGACCGCCGCGGCGACCGCGTCGCCGCAGACGTCGCCGATGCAGTGCAGCGCCAGGTCGATGCCGGCCGTGATGCCGGCGCTGGTCCACACCGGGCCGTCGACGACGAACACGCGGTTGGCGCAGACCTGGGCCTCGGGCGCCAGCTTGGCCAGCGCGTCCAGATGCTCGTGATGGGTCGTGACCTGGCGCCGTCCCAGCAGGCCCGCGTCGGCGGCCAGCAGCGTGCCCACGCACACGGTCAGCAGCCGATGCGGCGGCGCGCCCGCGGGCGTCACGCGGGCGAGCGCGGGCGCGACCACCGAAGTCAGCCAATGACGCGCGCCCAGCCAGCCATTGCGCTGCAGCGTGGGCAGGCTCTCCTTGAGGCCGGGCCGCCCGAGCAGCACGACCCACGCACCCGGCGGCACGCTCGTCGGCAGCGGCTCGAGATGGGCCAGTTGAAGGCCGATCGACGTCGACACCTCGGCCTGCGCGCTGATGTAGCGCAGCGCGAACGCAGGCGGCCTGCCGCGCGAAGCGAGTTGCTGGTTCGCCAGCCGGAACGCCTCGGCCGGGCCGACGAGGTCCAGCAGCAGCGTCTCGGGCAGAACCAGGAACAGGACGTCGATCACGAGGCCGTCCGCGTCGTCAATGGGCGCGCGCCAGCGCCTCGTCCACGGTCGCCAGCGTGGCGAAGCGGTTGACCAGCACGGTCTCGGTGCGCTCGCGGATCTCGGCGGCGCTGAGCGTCTTGCCGGACGGCGTGGTCATGTCGAAGGTCAGCGTCGCGTCGCCGACGAAGTCGACTTCCCAGCCCTCGTCGCTGGCGTGGCGCGTGGTGGTCTCGCAGCATTGCTCGGTACGGATGCCGGCGACGATCACGCGGCGGATGCCGTTGGCAACCAGCCAGGTGCCCAGCGGCGTGCCGACCAGCGCGCTGTGGCGATGCTTCTCGATCGTCAGAGCAGCCTCGAACGGGGCCAGGCCGGTCAGCGGGCGCACGTACTCGCTGCCATGGGCGAACGGGTTCTCGGGCGCCTGCGGGCCGTCGGTGTGGAACACGCGCACGATGGGGATGCCGCACGACTGGGCGCCAGCTATCAGCGCGTTGACGTGCTTGAGGAACACGTCGGCGCCGGATTGAGACCAGTACGGACGCTGCGGGAAGGATTCCTGGACGTCGATCATGAGCAAGGCGGTCTGCATGGAGTTCTCCTATGAAGTGATGTCAGGATCTTGCTCCTCGAGCGCCATTCTCGCAGTCCCGGCAAGAGACCGGTTGCGGACGTTTCAGGACATCATCGCCAGTTTGCCATCCCGTCGACCGCCTGCGCCGCGGCGTCGCGCGTCTGCTTGACGACGGCCGCCTTCCATTCCGGCGTGTCGGTGAAGAACGCGTGGCGCATCGCGGCGCGGGCGGCGTCGGCGTGCTCGTCGTGCGGCTGGCGCCGGCGCGCCACCCAGTGGTCGAAACGCAGCGCTTGGATGACGACGTCCTGGGGCTGCGTGCCGAATTCGAGCGAGATGCCGGCGTAGGCCGCCTGCGGGCATTCGTCGTAGGCCGCGTGCCACAGGTTGCCGTGCAGGTTGGCCGACGTTGAGGAACCGTCCTCGGTGAAGGTGATTCGATTGCCCCACCAGGCCTTGGCGCGGTGCTTGGCGGTGTCGTCGTCGCGGCAGGCGAAGATGCGCTCGCCGGCGCCGCTCTCGCCGAGCCCGCTGTGTACGTCGATCCAGCCGAGTTGGCGGCACTTGGAGCCGTGCTGGCGCAGCACCATGCGCAGGGTCTGCTGGCTCCATGTCGGCGACGTGCCGCCGTAGAACACGCCGTCCGGATGCTTGTACTGGCCGCCGGAAACCGCCGCCTGCAGCGCGCCCGCGCCGTGCGACGCGGCGTACGACATCACCTGGCGTTCGTTGCCGACGCTGGGCGGCCATTCTTCGGGCAGCAGGAAGGCGGCCAACTGGTCATAGCCCGGGTTGCCTGGCAGCGGGTGGCGGAAGTCGACGAAGTTGCGGTTGAGGTCGACGCCCTCGTGGGTGACGCGGCGGCCGAACGAGAAGCCCCAAGGATTGAGCGCATGGACGAACAGCAGCGCAACGCCCGCGTGGCGCGCCCGGCCCCGGAAATCCTCGTCGTGCAGCAACGCCACCTGTGCGCCGGAGCCGCCGTACCCCTCGACGCCATGGCAACCGCTGGAGATGATCAACAGCGAGTCGGCGTCATCCGCCCCGACGCGCGCGACGTCCATCGCCAGCGGCTCGAGTTCGACGCCGCGCAGCGGTTCTGGGTGCGACTGCAACTGCGTGCTGGCCGCGGCGGCCAGGAACTTTGCGCGTGCTTGCGCGTACGTGGGGGCAAACGGTTCCGGCTGGGTGCTCATCGCGATCTCCCTCGATCTCAAGGACTGCGGCCGGCCCGTGTCTGACGGGCGTGTCAGGTTCGCTGCGCGAACCATTGATCGACCATCCGGATCCACAGCGTGCCGCCGAGCGGGATCAGGTCGTCGTTGAAGTCGTAGTGCGGGTTGTGCAGCGTGCACGGCCCGAGGTTGTGGGTTTCCTGCGTGCTGTCGCTGTCGTTGGCGTCGTCCGAGCCTGGCGGGCTGTAGGCCAGGCGGTGGCGGCCGTCGCCGTTGCCGATGACGAAGTAGGCACCTGGCTTCTCCAGCAGGAAGTAGCTGAAGTCTTCGGCCGTCATCGACGGTTCGAAGGCCAGGGTGTTCTCGGTGCCGACGGTGTCGCGCATGACGCCGGCGACGAACTCGGCCTCGGCGGCATGGTTGACGGTGGGCGGGTAGTTGCGATGGAAGCGGAAGTCCACCGCGGCGCCAAACGCCGCGCCGGTGTGTTTCGCGATCTCCTTCATGCGTTGCTCGATCATGTCGAGCACCGGCAGCGTGAACGTGCGCACGGTGCCTTCGATGACGCAGGAGTCGGGAATGACGTTGGTGGCCTCGCCGGTGTGGATCGTCGTGACCGAGATCACGCCGGTGTCGGTGGGCTTCTTGTTGCGCGTGACGATGGTCTGGAACGCCTGCACCATCTGGCAGGCGATGGGCACCGGGTCGATGCTCAGGTGCGGCAGCGCGGCGTGCGCTCCGCGGCCGCGGATCGTGATGAAGAACTCGTTGCTAGACGCCATGCACGGGCCGGGGCACACCGCCAGCTGGCCCACAGGGATGCCAGGCCAGTTGTGCATGCCGAACACGGCGTCCATCGGGAACTCGGTGAACAGGCCGTCCTTGATCATCTCGCGGGCGCCGCCGCCGCCTTCCTCGGCCGGCTGGAACAGCAGGTAGACGATGCCGTCGAAGTCGCGGTGCTTGGCCAGGTGCTGCGCCGCGGCGAGCAGCATCGCGGTGTGGCCATCGTGGCCGCAGGCGTGCATGCGGCCCGGGTTCTTGCTGGCGTGCTCGAAGGTGTTGGACTCGGCCATCGGCAGCGCGTCCATGTCGGCACGCAACCCGATCGAGCCACCGGTCCTGCCCTTGCGGCCTTCGATGATGCCGACGACGCTGGTCTTGCCCAGTCCGCGCCGGATCGGGATGCCCCATTCGGTGAGCTTGGCGGCGACGAGGTCGCTGGTGCGCTGCTCCTGGTAGCACAGCTCCGGATACGAGTGGATCTCTCGTCGCAGGGCGGTGATGGTGGCCGCGTCGGCCAGCAGGGATTCGATGACGTTCATGACGGATCAGGGCAAGCGGCTGTTCGACCCATCTTAAGCCCGCGGCGCGTCAGGAGACAGGCACTTTGCGAGTGCCCTTCGATGGTGCTCGACAAGCTCGTTGTGACATGATTTGGGAATGACCGCGACCACTGCCGAAATCAGCCCTGTCGACGCGCCGCGCACCGTCCAGGCCGCTTGCCCCCACGACTGTCCCGACACCTGCGCGATGCGCGTCACCGTCCAGGGCGACAAGGTCATCAAGCTGCAGGGCGACCCCGACCATCCGCCCACCAACGGCGCGCTGTGCACGAAGGTGTCGCGCTATGCCGAGCGCACCGAGCATGCCGAACGGGTGCTCAAGCCGCTCAAGCGGGTCGGCGCCAAGGGCAATGGCGAGTTCGTCGAGGTGTCCTGGGACGAAGCGCTGGACGACATCGCCGCGCGCCTGGCGGCCATCGCGGCCCGCGCTCCGGAGGCGATCCTGCCTTACAGCTACGCCGGCACGATGGGCATGGTGCAGGGCGAAGGCATGGCCGGGCGCTTCTTCAACCAGGTCGGCGCGTCCCTGCTCGATCGCACGATCTGCTCCAGCGCCGGCGGCGACGCACTGGCCGCCACCTACGGCGCCAAGGTGGGCATGCACGTCGAGCACTTCGCCGAAAGCAGGCTCATCGTCATCTGGGGCAGCAACTCGATCGCATCGAACCTGCATTTCTGGCCGCTCGCACTGGCCGCCAAGCGCGCCGGCGCCACGCTCGTTTGCATCGACCCGCGCCGCACCGAAACGGCCGAGAAGTGTCACCACCACCTGGCGCTGGCGCCCGGCAGCGACGGCGCACTGGCACTGGCGCTGATGCACGAGCTGATCGTCAACGACTGGCTGGACGCCGACTACATCCAGCGCCATGTCGACGGCTGGGCCGCGTTGCGCGAACGCGCGCTCGCGTGGACGCCTGAGCGCGCGAGCCTCGAATGCGGCCTGACGGCGGAGCAGATCCGCGACTTCGCGCGGCTGTACGGCACGACCCGCCCGGCGGCGATCCGCCTGAACTACGGCATGCAACGCGTGCGCGGCGGCGGCAACGCCACGCGGCTGATTGCGCTCTTGCCCTGCCTGACGGGCGCCTGGCGTCACCGCGCGGGCGGCCTGCTGCTGTCGTCGGGCGGCTGGTTCGCGCCGTTCCGCAATCCGCAACTGGGCCACCCCGAGCTGCTCGCGGGCCGCACGCCGCGCATCGTCAACATGAGCACGATCGGCGACGACCTGCTGCGCGAGTCCGGCGAGACGCTGCCCGACGGGCGTGCGTTCGGGCCGAAGATCGAGGCGCTGATTGTCTACAACAGCAACCCGGTGGCGGTGGCGCCGCAGTCGAGGCAGGTCGCGGCTGGTTTCCGCCGCGAAGACCTGTTCACCGTCGTGCTGGAACACTTCCTCACCGACACCGCCGACCATGCCGACTACGTGTTGCCCGCCACCACGCAGTTGGAGCACTGGGACGTGCACGCCAGCTACGGCCACACCTACCTGGTGATCAACGAGCCGGCGCTGACACCGCGCGGCGAGTCGCGCTCCAACGCCGCGATTTTCCGGGCGCTGGCGCAGCGCATGGGTTTCACCGACCCGTGCTTCGCCGACGACGACCTCGCGATCGCGCAGCAGGCGGTCAAGGGCCCGGTGCCGTTCGAGCAACTGCGCCAGGTCGGCTGGGCCAAGCTGCCGCTGCCCGAGGCGCCGTTTGCCGACGGCGGCTTCCCCACGCCCAGCGGCCGCGTGCAGTGCGAGCTGCCCGGCATCGGCCTGCCCGACTACCTGCCGCCCTACGAGAGCGCGCGCAGCACGCCCGAGCTCGCGCGCCGCTTCCCGCTGGCCATGATCTCGCCGCCAGCGCGCAACTTCCTCAACTCGACCTTCGTCAACGTCAAGAGCCTGCGCGCGATCGAGCAGGAGCCGGTGCTGGAGATCGAAGCCGCCGACGCCGCAGCGCGCGGCATCGCCAGCGGCGACGAGGTGCGCATCTTCAACGACCGCGGCGAGTACCGCTGCGTCGCGCGCGTGAGCGAGCGCGCCCGACCCGGCGTCGTGCACGGTCTGGGCGTGTGGTGGCGCAAATACGGCCTGGACGGCACCAACGTCAACGAGCTGACGCACCAGCGCCTGACTGACATGGGGCGCGCGCCGTCGTTCTACGACTGCCTGGTCGAGGTCGAGCGCGCGCCAGCGGCGTCGGCATGAGGCTGTGGCCGCGCCGGCGGGCGGCGCGCTGGGGGCTGGCGAGCGCGCTGAGCCTGGGCGGCGTCGTGGCGGTGCTGCTGGGCGCGTTGTGCGCGACGTCGGGCTGCTCGTCGGTCGGCTACCTGAGCCAGTCGGCCTCCGGCCACATCCAGCTGCTGGCCGCGGCGCGACCCGTCAAGGACGCGATCGCCGACCCGACGACGCCTGAGGCGCTGCGCCAGCGCCTGGCGCTGACGCAGCGCATGCGCGACTTCGCGGTGACCGTGCTCAAGGAGCCCGACAACGGCAGCTACCGCTCGTACGCCGACTTGAAGCGCAGCGCCGCGGTGTGGAACGTGGTGGCGGCGCCGGAGCTGTCGCTGCAGTTGCAGACCTGGTGCTTTCCGGTCGTCGGCTGCGTCGGCTACCGCGGCTACTACGACCTGGCCGGCGCCGACACGGCGGCCGCGCCGCTGAAGGCCGAGGGCCTGGAGGTCGACGTCTACGAAGTGCCCGCGTATTCGACGTTGGGCTGGATGAACTGGATCGGCGGCGACCCGTTGCTCAACACCTTCGTGCAGTGGCCCGAGGGCGAACTGTCGCGCCTGATCTTCCATGAGCTGGCGCACCAGGTGGCTTACGCGCCGGGCGACACCACGTTCAACGAGTCCTTCGCCACCGCGGTCGAACACATCGGCAGCCAGCGCTGGCTGCTGGAGAACGCGAGCGCCGAAGTGCGCGACAAGCAGGCGCTGACCGAGTCGCGGCGCCAGGATTTCCACGTCCTCGTGCGCGCGTGGCGCGCGAAGCTCGACGCCATGTACCGCAGCGACCTGCCCGACGCCGACAAGCGCGTGCAAAAGGCGGCGCTCTACGCTGGCATGCGCGCCGACTACGCGTCGATGAAGGGCGACAAGTGGGCCGGCTACACGGGCTACGACCGCTGGTTCGCCAAGGCCAACAACGCGACGATGGGCACGCAAGGCGCGTACGACGACGAGGTGGGCGCCTTCGAGCGGCTGTTCGCCGCCCAGGGCAGCGATTTCGATCGCTTCTATGCTGAAGTGAAGCGGATGGCGGCGTTGACGCGGCCCGAGCGGGACGCCGCGATGGCGCCATATCGCCAGGCGCCTGCGACCGTGCCTGTCGTCGCGCCCGCAACACCGGCATCAGCGCCGCCCGTTTCTGGCTGAGAATCCCGGGAAACCGAGGAGACAACGCGGATGAGCGACCTGCACCTGCACCGAGATCACACCCTGGGCCTGGCCCGAGCGCGCAAGGTCGCGCTCAAATGGGCGGAAGACGTCGAGAAGGATCTCGACATGGAGTGCACGATCATCGAGGGCGACGACGAGGACGTGCTCGAGTTCAAGCGCGCCGGCGTCGATGGCCGCATGATCGTCGCGGCAAGCTATTTCGACCTCGAGGCCAAGCTCGGCTTCCTGCTCAAGGCGTTCGCCGGCAAGATCGAGGCGGAGGTCAGCAAGCAGCTGGACGAGGCACTGGCCAGGGAAATGGCCAAGGCCGTCAAGTCCAGCGCCAAGCCCGCGACCAAGGCAAGCGCCAAGGCCACGAAGAAGTGAACTACTTCAGCTCTTCGACCAGGTCGATGTAGCCTTGCTTGGCCTCGTCGGCCGCCTGGCCCTTCAGCTCGTTCCAGGCATCCCACTTGGCGCGGCCGACCATGTCGGTGAAGCCCGGACGCTTGCCATCGGCGTCGCCGACGCTGCCCTGCTTGTACAGCGCGTACAACTTGAGCATCGTCATGTTGTCCGGGCGCTCCGACAGGTTCTTGCTGTCGGCGGCTGCTTGTTCGAATTGCTCGTTCAAAGTGCTCATGGCTGTTGTTCCGCTGTGGGTAAAAGTCAGGCTTGACGGGGCGGATGTTAAACACCAATCTCGCAAGCCGGGCGCAGAGAGTGCCGAGACAGCACTCTAGACCTAAAAATAGCGGAGATCATTTGAGCGCAAACGTTGAACGCATGTCCCGGGTCGATACCGCCTGGCTGCGCATGGATACCGAGGCCAACCTGATGATGATCGTCGGGGTCTGGCTGATCGAGCCCCAGCTGTCCATGGCCGACCTGCGCGAACGGGTCGAGACGGCGCTGTTGAAGTACCACCGCTTCCGCCAGAAGGTGGTCGAGGACACGATGGGCGCGCAGTGGGTCGACGACGACCACTTCGACATCGCCGCCCACGTCGTGGCCGAGAAGCTCGAGCTGGGCAAGGGTCAGTCCCCGATGGACGCGCTCAAGAGCTACGTCGGCGACCTCACCACCGCGCCGCTGAACCCGAGCCGCCCGCTGTGGCAGTTCCATCTGTTCGAGGACTTCGAGACGGGCCGCTCCGCGCTGGTCGCGCGCATTCACCACTGCATCGCCGATGGCATCGCGCTGATCTCGGTGATGCTCTCGATCACGGACGGTGGCAAGTCGCCGCCCTCGCGCAAGAAGGTCGTGGACGAGGAAGAGGGCGAGCACGACTGGCTCGCCGACTACCTGTTCAAGCCCGCTGCCGATCTCGCGGTCAAGGCGATCGGCGTGTACGGCGCCGGGCTTGGCAAGGGCATGGACATGATCGCCGACCCGACGGCGCCGCTGTCGGGCAGCATGGAGATGGCGCGCATCGGCGCGCAGGTGGTCTCGGACGTCGCCGCCATGGCACTGATGCCCGACGACTCGCCCACCAGCCTCAAGGGCAAGGCGACGCCGGGCAAGCGCGTGGCGTGGGGCGATCCGTTGCCGCTGCCCGATGTCAAGGCGGTCGGCCACGCGTTCGGCGGCTCGATCAACGACGTGCTGCTGGCCAGCGTGGCCGGCGCCATCGGCAGCTACCTGCGCGACAAGGGCGAAGACCCGACCGGCAAGGAGATCCGCGCGATGGTGCCGGTGAACCTGCGCCCGCTCGACAAGGCCTGGCAACTGGGCAACCGCTTCGGCCTCGTGCCGTTGGTGCTGCCCATCGGCATCGCCAACCCGATCGACCGCCTCGCGGCCGTGCGAGCGCGCATGAACGAGCTCAAGGGCGGCTACCAGCCGCTGCTGGCGTTCGCCCTGCTGGCGGTGGCGGGCGTGCTGATCAAGCCGGTGCAGCATGCGTTGCTGGGCTTGTTCGCCAAGAAGGCCACTGCGGTCATGACCAACGTGCCGGGGCCCGCCGAGCCGCTGAAGCTTTGCGGCCGCACGTTGAAGCAGGTGATGTTCTGGGTACCGGCGTCGGGCGACATCGGCATGGGCGTGAGCATCCTCAGCTACGGCGGCGGCGTGCAGTTCGGCCTGATCACCGACGCGCAGATGTGCCCGGATCCGGACGAGATCGTGAAACGATTCCGTCCGGAGTTCGACAAGCTGCTGTGGTTGGCGATGATGCTGCCGTGGGAGCGCTGATCAGGGCGTCGGGATGTAGTGCCCGTATACGCCGACGATGCTGCCGCAACTCGCGGTCGACGACAGGATCGCGATCTCGAAGGTGCTCAACGAGTCAGCGTAGATCCGGGTGCGTTCGCTGACCGAGAAGACCGACTGGCCCAGCAGCGTGCCGTTGAGGTGCATCGGCAGGTGCGATTCCACTTCGGCGCCGTTGAGGTAGCTGACGACGTCGAACAGCGCCGTGCCGCCGATGTCCACCGCGACGTCGGCCGAGATGTAGTCGATCACCAGCCGCTGGCCCGCCGGCACCGTGAACGTGCCGACGCCGCGGTTGGCGGAGCACACGATGTCCATGCGCTGCGAGAACGGCGCGAGATCGTCGTAGCCGGCGACGACCGCGGCCTTGGGCAGCGCGGCGGACGCGGGCGTGGAGAGCGCGGAAAGCGCGCTGCCGGTGACGATGGCGGCAAGAAACGTCGCGCGACGCAAGACAGTGGAATGCATGGGAACTCCCTTTGGTTAGGGCGCCCAGCATGCGACCGCGGTGTGCGCGGCGCCAGATTCGTCCGTGGGGGAGGCCCTTGTTCGAACAGGGGGCTCGTGCCGGCCTCAGTGCCTCACTCGTCCTCCAGCTCCGCCTTGGCCATCTCCACGTCCAGCCGCTCCATCGCGTCCATCGGTTTGCACTCGGCGGCCTCGGCGTAGAGTTTCTCGGCTTCCTTCATGCGCTTGTCGCCTTCGAGCATCACCAGGCCGTTGGCGTATTCGACGCGACCGATCGCGGAGTCGGGGTTCAGCGCCAGCGCTTCCTTGAACATCTTCAGGCCGGTGGCGGTGTCGGCGCCCTGGGTCTTGCCGAGCAGCCTGCCGACCTTGTCGATCACCTCGGCGTGGAAGGCCCCGAGGGCGATGTGGGCGTCGGCGTGCTTGGGGGCCAGCGCGATCGTCGTCTCCAGCGCGGTCTTGACCTTGCTGCCCAGGCCTTGCGTCAAGGCCTTGGCCACGCTGATGCCCTGGCTGTAGCGGCCCAGCGCGTAGGCCATCCAGTAGTGCGCGTTGGCCAGCTTGGGATTGGCCTTGGCCTGCGCCTCGGCGCGCTCGGCGACCTCGAGGAACATCGCGAGCTTGGTCTTCTCGCTCGATTCCAGGTAGTTGGCATGGATGGACTGCGCCTTGTTGGCGACGACCAGCCCGGCGTCGCCCAGCTTGATGCCGGCGTCATGCGCCTTGTGGAACTGGCCCGCGTGGAACAGCGCCCAGGCGGCCAGGACGGCCTCGTCCTTGGGGAACGGTTCGGCGTCGCCCTTGTGCAGTCGCGCCCAGTGCTTCTTCAGCACGGCCGCGTCGTAGATGTAGGCGTCGGCGTCGTAGGGGAAGGCGGTCCATTTGGCCATGGCGTTGTCTCGTCGGTTGGTTTTTGGATTGGGTGGATCTTGTCAGGACTTGTAGGCGCCGGCCAGCGTCTGCAGGTGTTCGCGCGCCGCAGGCTCCAGGTAGGGCGTCAGGAGGCTCAGCACGTGCCATGCGCCGCGTGCCAGCGTGGCGCCGGCCTGCTCGGGCTCGAGCGCCTTGCGCGGGTCGCGCACATACTCGTAGCTGAGCCAGTAGGTGAGCACGACCACCATCGACGTGGCCACCGGAGGCAGGTCGCGCCGGTCCAGGCGCACCGCGCTGCTGCGGTTCATGCCATCGAGCACGGCCTCGACGGCGCGCGACTTGTTCTTGAGCACGAACTGGAAATGCGTCTCCAGGCGGCGGTTCTTCGACAGCAGGTCGTTGAGGTCGCGATACAGGAAGCGGTACTGCCAGATCTGCTCGAACAGCACATGGAAGAACAGCCAGGCGTCCTCCACGTTGGCGACGTTGTCCGCGGCCTGCAGCAGCTCGTTCAACCCCTTCTCGTAGCGGTCGAACAGCGCGTTGATCAGCTCGTCCTTGGCTGGATAGTGGTAGTACAGGTTGCCCGGGCTGATGTGCAGCTCCGCCGAGATCAGCGTCGTCGACACGTTCGGCTCGCCGAAGCGATTGAACAGGTCGAGCGTGACTTCGAGGATGCGTTCGGCGGTGCGTCGTGGCTTTTTGGCTTCCATGGGACTTCTTGTTCTGAGTCCGCGCAATCTAGCACCCTGGCGGCTCGATGCACAGAATCGCATCCCCGTGTTGTAGAGGCACTTCTCGACAAGTTCCTACAATCCCCGCCCTATGTCCGCGATTTCCTTCCAACAAGTCGAAAAGACCTATGCCAGCGGCGCGCGTGCGCTGGGTGGCGTCTCCTTCGACGTCCAGCCGGGCGAATTCTTCGGTTTGCTGGGCCCCAACGGCGCCGGCAAGACCTCGCTGATCAGCATCCTCGCCGGCCTGGCGCGCGCCACGCGCGGCAAGGTGACGGTGATGGGCCACGACGTGGTCGACGACTACGCCGCCGCCCGCAGGTCGCTGGGCATCGTGCCACAGGAACTGGTGTTCGACCCGTTCTTCTCGGTGCGCGAGACGCTGCGCATCCAGAGCGGCTATTTCGGCGTGCGCAACAACGGCGCCTGGATCGACGAACTGCTGACCAGCCTGGGCCTGGCCGACAAGGCCGACGCCAACATGCGCCAGCTCTCCGGCGGCATGAAGCGCCGCGTGCTGGTGGCGCAGGCGCTGGTGCACCGGCCGCCGGTGATCGTGCTCGACGAGCCCACCGCCGGCGTCGACGTCGAGCTGCGCCAGACGCTGTGGCAGTTCATCGCGCGCCTGAACCGCGAAGGCCACACGGTGCTGCTGACCACGCACTACCTGGAAGAAGCCGAGGCGCTGTGCCAGCGCATCGCCATGCTCAAGCAGGGCAAGGTCGTCGCGCTGGAGCGCACCTCGGTGCTGCTGGCCGGCGCCGCCACGACGATGCTGCGCTTCAAGACCGACCATGCGCTGCCCGCGAGCCTCGCGGAACGTGCGCGCGTGACCGGGCGCTTCGCGCAGGTGAGCGCGCGCGACGCCGTGGACGTCGAGGCCGTGCTGGCGCAGTTGCGCGAGGCCGGCGTGCCCATCGAAGACCTGGAGATCGGACGCTCCGACCTCGAGGACGTCTTTCTCGACATCATGACGGAGCATGCGCAATGACCGCCCGCCTCGTCCTCGCAGGCGCGCAGCCGCTGTTCCGCAAGGAGGTGCTGCGCTTCTGGAAGGTGTCGTTCCAGACCGTGGCGGCACCCGTGCTCACTGCGGTGATGTACCTGCTGGTGTTCGGCCATGCGCTCAACGGGCGCGTGAGCGTGTACGACGGCGTGAGCTACGTCCAGTTCCTGATCCCCGGGCTGGTGATGATGAGCGTGCTGCAGAACGCCTTCGCCAACAGCTCCTCCTCGCTGATCCAGAGCAAGATCACCGGCAACCTCGTGTTCTTGCTGCTGTCGCCGCTGTCACCGGCCGCCTGGTTCCTGGCCTACGTCGGCGCAGCCATCGTGCGCGGCATGGCGGTGGGCGCGGGCGTGATGCTGGTGACCGCGTGGTTCGCGCCGCCGGGGCTCGTGAACGGGGTGTGGATCCTCGTATTCGGCTTGCTGGGCTCCGCGATGATGGGCACGCTGGGGCTGATCGCCGGGCTGTGGGCCGAGAGGTTCGACCAGCTCGCCGCGTTCCAGAACTTCATCATCATGCCGCTGACGTTCCTGTCTGGCGTCTTCTATTCGGTGCACTCGCTGCCGCCGCTGTGGCATGTCGCGAGCCGGTTGAACCCGTTTTTCTACATGATCGACGGCTTCCGGTACGGCTTCTTCGGCGTCAGCGACGTCTCGCCCTGGATCAGCCTCGGCGTGGTCGGCACCAGCTTCGTCGCGGTCTCCGCGATCGGGCTGGCGTTGCTGCGAAGTGGCTACAAACTGAGACACTGAACCCATGAGCGACGCCCGGCCGCCCAGAGGCGCCCACCCCGCGGTGCGAAGCACGAAGGAGTCCCGATGAGTCCCGTTCAAGAGCCGATCACCCCGATGCGCCGCGTCACCATCGTGCTGGTCACGTTCGCGCTCGGCTGCGTCGCCGCGGTTGCGCTGTGGAATTGGTGGTCGGGGCGCTGCGGCGAGAACTGCCCGTCGCCCAACGTCGTCCACATGCTGGTGTTCCTGGGCCTGCTGCCGACGGCGAGCACGATGACCGCCGTCCTGCTTGTCTCGACAGGCTGGTCGCGCAGCATCAAGTGGCAAATCGCCGGCGGCGCGTTGCTGGTGGCCGTGGTCATCGGTGCCGTGCTGGCCCGATTGCCCGGTGCCTGAGGGATAATGCCGAACCTTATGACCGATCCCACGCCCCAAGAAGTCGAGCGCTACATCGCCGACGGACTCACCTGCGATCACCTCGAGGTGGCGGGCGACGGCCGACATTTCTTCGCCACCATCGTGTCGGCGGAGTTCGAAGGCCTGATGCGCATCCGCCGCCACCAGCGCGTGTATGCCGCCCTCGGCGAGCGGATGCGCGAGCAGATCCACGCGCTGTCGATGAAGACGTTGACGCCGGCCGAATGGGCCAGCCAGCGCACCGCCGGCAGCGATGCCGCCAGCCATTCCCATTGACGCTCGCGCGCGGCTTCGCCGCGGGTGAGTGGCGGCGCCGCGTGCGCTGACCCCCACGACGCTGCGTTCCGCCTGGCCTGTCTTCCTGCATTCCAGCCCGCCCCAGTTTCCCCAGCCAGAGCACATCGATGGACAAACTCCTGATCCGCGGCGGTCGCCGCCTCAACGGCGAGGTGACGATCTCCGGCGCCAAGAACGCTGCGCTGCCCGAGCTGTGCGCGACGCTGCTGGTGGACGGCCCGGTCACGCTGCACAACGTGCCCAAGCTGCAGGACGTGGCCACGGCGCTCAAGCTGATCCGCAACATGGGCGTCGCCGTCAGCTGGGGCGCCGAGACCGATGGCGGCCGCCTCGATGAGGTGGTGATCGACGCCAGTGGCCTGACGACGCCCGAGGCGCCGTACGAGCTCGTCAAGACGATGCGCGCCAGCATCATGGTGCTGGGCCCGCTGCTGGCCCGCTT
Organism: Burkholderiaceae bacterium; assembly: GCA_039920745.1. GTDB lineage: Bacteria > Pseudomonadota > Gammaproteobacteria > Burkholderiales > Burkholderiaceae_C > Scleromatobacter. The sequence goes on from JBDSDD010000002.1 coordinate 65,266, forward strand.
CGGCGAGGCGACGGTGTCGCTGCCCGGTGGCTGCGCCATCGGCTCGCGCCCGGTCGACCAGCACATCAAGGGCCTGCAGGCGATGGGCGCGGACATCCGCGTCGAGCACGGCTACATCCTGGCCAAGGCCGCCAGGCTCAAGGGCGCGCGCATCACCACCGACATGGTGACGGTCACCGGCACCGAGAACCTGCTGATGGCCGCGACGCTGGCCGATGGCGAGACCATCCTCGAGAACGCTGCCCAGGAGCCGGAGATCCCCGACCTGGCCGAGCTGCTGATCTCGATGGGCGCGAAGATCGAAGGCCACGGCACCAGCCGCATCCGCATCCAGGGCGTGGCCAAGCTGCACAGTCCGGCGCAGCCGCATCGCATCGTGCCCGACCGCATCGAGGCCGGCACCTTCCTGTGCGCGGTGGCCGCGGCAGGCGGCGACGTCATCCTGCGCAACTCGCAGGCGCGCCACCTCGAGGCCGTGATCGAGAAGCTGCGCGAGTGCGGCGTCACGATCGAGGCCGGCGACGGCTTCATCCGCGTGCAGTCGCCGGCGCCCGGCGTCGGCCGGCTGAAGGCGGTGAGCTTGCGCACCAGCGAATACCCGGCGTTTCCGACTGACATGCAGGCCCAATTCATGGCCATCAACTGCATTGCCGAAGGCACATCGACGATCGCCGAGACGATCTTCGAGAACCGCTTCATGCACGTCAACGAGCTGGCGCGCCTGGGTGCGCGGATCGAGGTCGACGGCAAGCTGGCGGTGGTCAACGGCGTCGACAAGCTGTCGGGCGCCACGGTGATGGCCACCGACCTGCGCGCGTCGGCGAGCCTGGTGATCGCCGGCCTCGTGGCCGAGGGCCAGACGGTCGTCGAGCGCATCTATCACCTCGACCGCGGGTACGACCGCATGGAAGCCAAGCTCCAGAAACTGGGCGCCGACATCGAAAGGGTGAAATGACCCCCGCCTCGCTCCTCCCGTCGCTGCCCCCTGAGGGGAAGCCCGGTTCGGCTCGGATGCGATCCTCGCTTCCCGGGATCACCTTCGCCTCCTGATCGCCAGCCAGCATGCTCACACTCGCATTGTCCAAGGGCCGCATCTTCGAAGAGACGCTGCCGTTGCTCGCCGCCGCCGGCATCGTCGTCACCGAGGATCCGGAGAAGACCCGCAAGCTGATCCTGGCGACCAACCAGCCCGACGTGCGCGTCGTGCTGGTGCGCGCCACCGATGTGCCGACCTACGTCCAGCATGGGGGCGCCGATCTGGGCGTCGCCGGCAACGACGTGCTGATCGAGCACACCGCCGAGAACGAAGGCGCAGGCGGCCTGTACCAGCCGCTGGACCTGAAGATCGCCAAGTGCCGCATGAGCGTCGCCACGCGGGCCGACTTCGACTACGAGGCCGCGGTCAAGCAGGGCTCGCGCATCCGCGTCGCCACGAAGTACACCGCCGTCGCGCGCCAGCACTTCGCCGACAAGGGCGTGCACGTCGACCTGATCAAGCTGTACGGCTCGATGGAGCTGGCGCCGCTGACCGGCCTGGCCGACGCGATCGTCGACCTGGTCTCGACCGGCGCCACGCTCAAGGCCAACAAGCTGGTCGAGGTCGAACGCATCATGGACATCTCCTCGCGCCTGGTCGTCAACCAGGCCGCGCTGAAGTTGAAGCGCGAACGCATCCGCATGCTGATCGCCGCCTTTGCGGGCGCGATGGCTCCCGCCGCGTAACCACCTGAAGCATCCCGCCATGCCGGTCCAGATCCGCCAGCTCGACACCTCCGCCGCCGTCTTCGAAGCCGAGTTCGCCAAGCTGCGCCATTGGTCGGAAGCCGCGGATCATGCGATCGAGGAGCGCGTCGCCGCGATCCTGGCCGACGTGAAGACGCGGGGCGACGCCGCCGTGCTGGAGTACACCGCGCGCTTCGACGGCCTGGACGCGAAGAACGTCGCCGCACTCGAGCTGACGCGTGACGAATTGAAAGCCGCGTTCGACGCGATCACGCCGGCGCAGCGCGCCGCGCTGGAGTCCGCCGCGCGCCGCGTGCGCAGCTATCACGAGCGCCAGCTGGAGGCCTGCGGCCGCAGCTGGCAGTACCGCGACGAGGACGGCACGCTGCTGGGCCAGAAGGTGACACCGCTGGACCGCGTGGGCATCTACGTGCCAGGCGGCAAGGCAGCTTATCCGTCCAGCGTGCTGATGAACGCGATCCCCGCGCAGGTGGCGGGCGTCGGCGAGATCATCATGGTGGTGCCCACCCCCAAGGGCGAGCGCAACGCGCTGGTGCTGGCCGCGGCGTACATCGCCGGCGCGCATCGCGTGTTCACGGTCGGCGGCGCACAAGCCGTCGCCGCGCTGGCCTTCGGCACAGCGACGATCCCGCCCGTCGACAAGATCACCGGCCCCGGCAACGCCTACGTCGCCAGCGCCAAGCGCCGCGTGTTCGGCCAGGTCGGCATCGACATGATCGCCGGCCCCAGCGAGATCCTGGTGCTGGCCGACGGCACGACGCCGGCCGACTGGGTCGCGATGGACCTGTTCAGCCAGGCCGAGCACGACGAGCTGGCGCAAAGCATCCTGCTGTCGCCCAACGCCGCGTATCTGGACGAGGTGCGCGCGTCCATCGACCGCCTGATCGGCGAGATGCCACGCGAGGCCGTCATCCGCACGTCGCTGGTCGACCGTGGCGCGCTGATCCTGACCCGCTCGATGGAAGAGGCGTGCGAGATCGCCAACCGCATCGCGCCGGAGCATCTCGAAGTCAGCAGCGACGCGCCCGAGCAGTGGGAGCCGCTGCTGCGCCATGCCGGCGCAATCTTCCTGGGCGCGTACACCAGCGAGAGCCTGGGCGACTACTGTGCTGGCCCGAACCACGTGCTGCCGACGTCCGGCACCGCGCGCTTCTCGTCACCGCTGGGGGTCTACGACTTTCAAAAGCGCAGCAGCATCATCCACGTCAGCGAGGCGGGTGCTCACATCCTTGGACCCATCGCGGCCGAGCTGGCCTATGGCGAAGGGCTGCAGGGCCACGCGCGCGCGGCCGAGATGCGGCTCAAGAAGGCCTGATTCGCGTCAGGCGAATTGACACGAAGTTCGTGTCGCACGAAAATAGTGGAACACGAAGTTCGTGTAGTAGCTCGATTCGGGTGCCTGCGATGAAGAATGTCACCGTCACGATGGAAGATCACGTTGCTGATTGGGCGCGCATGGAAGCGGCCCGCCGCAACACCAGTGTCTCGCGCCTGATCGGCGAACTGCTGGCCGAAAAGATGCGCCACGACGACGCCTACGAACGCGCCATGCGCGAGGTGCTCGAGTTCAAGAGCATGGGCGCATCCACCACGCCCTACATGAGCCGCGATGAAGCCAACGATCGCGCCGCCACCCGATGACGGCCCCGGCCCTGACCTTTCTCGACACCAACGTCCTGCTGTACAGCGTGGACGACCGGGTGCCGGCCAAGCGCGACCGCGCCCAGCAATGGGTGACGGCGTGCTGGACGCGGCGCTGCGGGCGCACCAGCGCCCAGGTGCTCGAGGAGTTCTACGCCAATGCCCGCAAGAAATTCCCGACGGCGATCTCCGCCGGTGACGCCCGGGCCGTCGTCCGCCGCTACCAGCTCTGGAACCCGTGGCAGAACGACCCGGCCACGCTGGAGACGGCCTGGGCCATCGAGAGCCGCTACGGCTTCGGCTGGTGGGACGCGCTGGTCGTCGCCGCCGCGCAGCAGCAGGGCTGCCGCTACGTCGTCTCCGAGGATCTCCAGCACGGCCTGCAGGTGGACAGCGTGCAGATCCTGAACCCGTTCGAGATCGGCCCTGAGGTGCTCGACAGCGAGCCACCCGCGCCGATCTCCATTGCCAAGGTGCAACGATGAGCCCGCTTTCGCAGCGCATGTCCCGCTACCTTCGCGCCGATGTCCAAGGCATGCACGGCTACGCCGTCCAGCCCAGCGCCGGCTTCGTCAAGGTGGACACGATGGAGAACCCGTTTCGCCTGCCGCCCGCGCTGCGCAAGGAACTGGGCGAGCGGCTGGGCGAGGTCGCGCTGAACCGCTACCCGGCCGAGCGTGGCGACGTGCTGCGTGCCGAGCTGGCGAAGCACGCGAAGATGCCCGCCGGCTGCGACATCATGCTGGGCAACGGGTCCGACGAGCTGATCAGCCTGCTGACGCTGGCCGCCGACGTGCCCGGCAACGTCGTGATGGCGCCGCTGCCCGGTTTCGTGATGTATGAGATGTCGGCCAGGCTGCAGGGCTTGAAGTTCGTCGGCGTGTCGCTGACGCCCGAGTTCGAGCTGGACGGACCGGCGATGCTGGCCGCGGTGCGCGAGCACCAGCCCGCGCTGCTGTACATCGCCTATCCGAACAACCCGACCGCCAACCTGTGGGACGACGCTGTCATCGACGCGATCATCGAAGCCGCGCCCGGACTGGTGGTGATCGACGAGGCCTACCAGCCGTTCGCCGCGCGCGATTCGCTGGCGCGCCTGCAGCGCCACGAGCACGTCGTGCTGATGCGCACGATGAGCAAGTTCGGCCTGGCCGGCGTGCGTATCGGCTACATGATGGGCCGCCAATCGCTGATCGCCGAGATCGACAAGTTGCGCCCGCCGTTCAACATCAGCGTGCTCAATTGCGAGGCCGCGCTGTTCGCCCTCGAGCACGTGGACGAGTATGCGAAACAGGCCGAGACGATTCGCGCCGAACGTGCGAAGCTGCATGCGCAAATCGCGAAGCTGCCCGGCGTGCATCCGTTCCCCAGCGAAGCCAACATGATCCTGGCGCGCGTGCCCGACGCGAAACGCGTGTTCGAGGGCATGCGTGCGCGCGGGGTGCTGATCAAGAACGTGTCCGGCCTGCATCCGCTGCTGGCGAACTGCATCCGTATCACCATCGGCACGCCCGAAGAGAACCCGCAGACCCTGGCCGCCTTGCGCGGTGCCCTCGAAGAGCTCACGTCATGACCGAACCCCGCATCGCCACCGTCCAGCGCGACACCCAGGAAACCCAGATCCGCGTGAGCGTCAACCTCGACGGCACCGGCGTCGCCAAGCTCGACACGGGCATCGGCTTTTTCGACCACATGCTGGACCAGATCGCGCGCCACGGGCTGATCGATCTCGACATCCACGCCGTCGGCGACCTGCACATCGACGGCCACCACACCGTCGAAGACGTGGGCATCACGCTGGGCCAGGCGTTGGCGCAGGCCGTCGGCGACAAGAAGGGCCTGACCCGATACGGCCACGCGTATGTGCCGCTCGACGAGGCGCTGTCGCGCGTCGTGATCGACTTCTCCGGCCGTCCGGGCCTGCACATGGACGTCGATTTCAAGGCCGGCATGATCGGCGCGCTGGACACCCAGCTGATCTTCGAGTTCTTCCAGGGCTTCTCGAATCACGCTGGCGTGTCGCTGCACATCGACAACCTGAAGGGCCACAACGCGCACCACCAGGCCGAGACGATCTTCAAGGCGTTCGGCCGCGCGCTGCGCATGGGCATGACGCTGGATCCGCGCTCGCTGGGGGTCATACCGTCGACGAAGGGGTCACTGTGACCGCTACCGTTGCCGTTGTGGACTACGGCATGGGCAACCTGAAGTCGGTGTCCCAGGCCGTGATCAAGGCGGCCGAGGGCAGCGGCGTCAACGTCGTCATCACGCAGTCGGCCGAGCAGGTGTTCGCCGCCGATCGCATCGTGCTGCCCGGCCAGGGCGCAATCCGCGACTGCATGCGCGAACTGCGCGACTCCGGCATGCTGGAGGCCGTGCTCGACGCCGCCGCGCGCAAGCCCATGCTGGGCGTGTGCGTGGGCATGCAGATGCTGCTCGATCACAGCCAGGAGCAGGACACTCCCGGCCTCGGCTTGATCCCCGGCACCGTCAAGCGTTTCCAGCTCGAAGGCCGGCTGCAGGGCGACGGCAGCCGCTACAAGGTGCCGCAGATGGGCTGGAACCGCGTGCGCCAGGATCTCGCGCACCCGCTGTGGGCCGGCATTCCCGACGAGAGCTGGTTCTATTTCGTGCACAGCTTCCACGTCGCCCCGTCGGAGCTGCGCCACAGCGCAGGCAGCACCGAATACGGCGAACGCTTTACCTCGGCCGTGGCTCGGGATAACATTTTCGCGACTCAATTCCACCCCGAGAAAAGCGCCGACCTCGGCCTGGCGCTCTACCGCAACTTCCTGCACTGGATGCCCTGACGGGCCCGCGCCATGCTGCTGATTCCCGCGATCGATCTCAAGGACGGTCACTGCGTTCGACTCGAACAAGGTGACATGTCGGTCTCCACCAGCTTCGGAGACGACCCCGCCGTGATGGCCCGACGATGGCTGGACGCCGGCGCCCGCCGCCTGCACCTCGTCGACCTGAACGGCGCCTTCGCCGGCAAGCCGGTCAACGAGTCGGCCGTCAAGGCGATCATCAAGGAGCTCGGCGGCGCCATCCCGATCCAACTGGGCGGCGGCATCCGCGACCTCGACACGATCGAGCGCTACCTCGACGACGGCATCAGCTACATCATCATCGGCACCGCCGCGGTGAAGAGCCCGGGTTTCCTCAAGGACGCCTGCACGGCGTTCGGCGGCCACATCATCGTGGGCCTGGACGCCAAGGATGGCAAGGTGGCTACCGACGGCTGGAGCAAGCTCACCGGCCACGAGGTCGTCGACCTCGCGCTTAAATTCCAGGACTACGGCGTCGAAGGCGTGATCTACACCGACATCGGCCGCGACGGCATGCTCACCGGCATCAACATCGAGGCCACCGTCA
>JBDSDD010000003.1:0-51320 GCA_039920745.1 Burkholderiaceae bacterium
CTGGACACCCATCGGCGCCGTGACGCTGAACCCCGAACGCGACTCGGTGGTCGCGATGGCAACCCTCGACGAAGAAATACAGCCATTGGCTGCATGACAGAGGCGACAACTACCTTGACGCGCGCCGATCTGACCGACAACATCGGGGTGGCTGCCGTTGTCGTACACCTCCACGCGTGCGGTGGGGAATCCGACGCGCAAGGTCTTGAAGACCAGCAGTGTGCCGTAGGCCAGCGCCGGGTGCGCGCAGTAGGTCAGGATTGTCACCAGTGGTAGACGATGCGTGGTCATTGCGGATATCGCTCGTCGACAAATCCCCCGAGCCCCTCAGGTGAGCTTTGATCAGGGGGCTCTTCCAGCGGAGCAACGGGAGCCTGGTAGGCAGCCGCGCTGGCGCGATGCGAAGCTGCAGCGGCCAGGACAGTGGCGAGTGCGCCATCGCCCATCGCAATCAGGGCCGTCGCAGCGACAAGGTCAAGAGTCGGGATCTCAGCCATGTTTGATTTCCTTTTCACGGTATGAAAACGTTTGATTGCTCGAATTCAAACGCACGAGATTTTCCGCGCGTGTGCCCATATGAGGTTTCGACCCTCTCGGCCCCCAGAGATTCGATGCCCCCCACCCATTGCGGCAGTGCCGCGCAGGGCAGGGATCGGCCCGTATCGACCCGATAGCATCGCAGGGCATGGTGATGCCATTGCGATGCTTCGAATCACACACGGGCGTTCTGACGCGAACCAACTCCTCTCAGGAGACCGCGAACTTGGCGACCTTGATGGCCTCGGAGTTCAACAGGATGCCGCCTGTGCGCTTCACGCAGTACAGACCGATGTACGGCTTGTTCGTGAGTTCGTCGCGCACCACGCGCATGCCGATGCGATCCGAGATCAGGTAACCACGCTTGAAGTCGCCGAATGCGATCGACAGCGCATTGGCAGCGATCGGTGGCATGTCTTCCGCTTCCACAACCGGAAAGCCAAACAGCATTTGAGGCACGGTCGGCGAGGTCATCGGCGTGAGGATGTACCTGCCACTCGAGTCCTTGAACTGAGCGATCTGCGACAGCACGGACTTCGACAGCACCCATGAACCGTTCTGGCGGAAGCCGGCCTTCAACTCGAAGATCATCTTCAGCAGGAAGTCGGTCGGGTTGCTCGCAGGCCAGCCACCGGCCACGCCTGTCGGGAGATATTGAAGCGTGCCGAACGGCCGGGTACCAGCGTTGTCATTGACTGCAGATAAGGTGCCAGCGAGGAAGCCTGTCGGTTGGTTGATGCCGGCGCCCGAGACGAATGCGGAGCCTTCCGCACGCGCGAACTCGTCAGAGACCTGCTGCGCCAGCCAAGTCGGGAGGTCGAAGTACGCATCGTCAGCCATCCACTGCGATGCCTGCGGGAACGCGAACAGGTCACCCATCGTAGGCTTCACGTCAGCCAGTTGAGGCGTGGCGGTCGCGCCGCGCGCTGCAGTTTCGCCCAGCCAACCCGACGCCGTGCCCCGCAGATTCACCAGATGGTGATAGTCGCCAGTGCTCGTCTGCCGCACCTGAGCGATCTGACGGATGGGGCTCATGTTGAGCAGCATGTTTTCGATCATCACGTCGATCTGCTTGGGGACGGCATAACCGCCGTCGGCACCGCTGCTGCCGGTCGTCGTCATGGCCTTGGCTTCCATCTGGCCAGTGCGGACGAAATCGCGGAACGACTTCATCTCCTGCTTGTCTTCTTCGGTGCCGGCACCGGTGCCGATAGTGAGGCGGCGGCCCTTGGCTTCGATGTTCTCGACGTGGTCGAGGCGTGCGCTCATCGCGTTCTTGAAGTCAGTGAACGTGGTGTTGCCGTCTTCGATCAGCTTCATGATCTGGGAAAGATCGCTCATGGAATGCTCCTAGATGCACCGACGCGCCAGGCGGGTGCAATGAATGGGATGGATTCGCGTGCGCAGTCGCAACGCGTGGAATGCGGTAACGGCCGACCAATTGACGACAAGCATCCGCAGGCCGTTGGTGCAGTCCATCGTCGCTGTAGGCGGCCCGGTTGATCTCTGCATCACGCAGACACGTCGGGCCGTCTTCGGCGACGGATCAAGTTGGCGCGTACCACGGACATCCGTCGACGCAGGGCGCTCGCTCAATGTTACGAGCATATCAGGAAAGCCATGGTGTGTGACACCGAATGAGCGACGCGTCGCGAGTCGCCGCGGCCTTGGACCATCCGAGATCCCGGAGCGCGCGCTCCACGTTGCGAACTGTTGCCCCGGCAGGCAGGGAGACGGTCGCCTCCGGCTGATCGCCATCAGTCGGGCAGACCAGCAGGACGATGCCAGCCCATTCCTTGAGCCGCGGCAGGCCGCTGAGGTCTTCGGCCCAGTTCATTGCGCCTGGCCGGTGTGCCCGGTGATGGTGAACACCTCGACCAGCGGGTCGCCGCCGTCGTCGCAGATCAGGCCGCGTGTCACGACGTTGTCTTTGCCGGCGATCACGCGCAGCTCGAAGTGCGACCCTGGTTTCGTCAGCCACAGGCGGGCCTGCGAGTACAGGTGCGGGTCATCGCTGCGAGCCTGGTTGAGGCCTCGCTCCATCATGGCGGCCGAAAGCTGTGCGTGGAGTTGAACGAGCTTCTGCTCGTGGTCGTGCGTGTCGGATGCGGTCAATTCGGACTCCAAGAAAAAGGTTTTCATTTCGCGGTTGTGGGCACGAAGGCACCAAATCGGTTTCCCGCTGCAGGCTCCAGAGATCCGACAGCGCCCGGGGGCTTTGCATGGGGTCGGCAGGGGGCTTGGGCGGCTCGTGGCGCGGCGATCGGGTGTGCGGTGGTGCGTGGGTAGCCTGCATCAGATGGCGCCGTCCATCGCGCTACTGGCGGGCTCGTCGTTCTCGTAGTCGCCTTCCATGACCTTCGCGAAGTTTTCGGGCTTCAAGAGCCATCGCAGGTTGCAGCGGCGCCACTTGCCATTCCGGCCAGTGAGAAAGTCCGACCGGCCAACGTAGCCGAAGAACTTCCCGAAGAACTTCAGTGCCTCATCCGGCGTTGACGCATACCGCTTGCCGGCGTCGTCAGTTGCCGTGAGCACCCAGCGCCAGCGATCCTGCATCGCAGTAGCGCCCCTGCCCGCCCAAAGAGCGGTTGTGGGCTTGGGAAGCTCTGGCACCTTCTCCGCGAAGATGGCGAGAAGTTCGGCATGCGGACAGTCGGGGGTTTTCGCTTTCGACTTCTGTCCGGACGACGATTCACCTCTATCTGACGTTTCCTGACGGTTCAATGACGGTTCGGGTGCAAGGGCTTGCAGGGGTTTCGCGCAAGGGCTTGCAGGGGTGCGCGCATCCGGTTGCATGGTGCATTCGCTTGCACCCTGCAAAGGCTTGCACCCTGCAAGCTCTTGCACCCCTCCGAGGGCGGTCAGCACGATGCGGTAGCGATTGCAGCCGTACGGACCGGCGTTCATCCGGATCTCAAGCTCCTTGCTATCTCGCAGCGCAGCGAGGATGGTTTGAGCGTTGCGAACCTTCATGCGGCACTTGCCCGCCAATGCTGCGACACCCGGATAGCTACAGCCCTTGTCGTCTGAGAAGTCGGCAAGCGCCAGCATCATGAGCAGATGGCTTCCGGAGTGCTGAGACCGTCGCCAAACGTCGGTCATGACTGCGATGCTCACGCTGCACCCTCCTGCCGATCAAGGAAGCCTTCGACCTCGACCATGCTGTGGAACGTGCGATTGCCGCCGGGGCCGGAGACGCGCCACTCGCGACGCTGGTCGTCGGCAGCAAGGGCGAAGCCGGCGGCGGCGAATCGTGCCACCAGGTTGGCAACTGCCGCGGACGTCGCGATAGGAGATGCCTTGACGCCGTTCATGCTGCCCGCTCCTGGGCGCCGATGAAGCGTGCGACCTCATGCCGCGGCGCATCGAGCTCGTCGAGCGCGTGCAGCCAGCCCTCGACCTCCGGTAGCTTGCGGAAATTGCGCGTCAGTGCGTGCAGGGTTGCGACGTAGAGCGGCGAGCCGTCATCGGCATCGAGTGCATCGAGGCGGATGCCGTAGAACCACATGGCGTGGGCCTGCGCAGTAGCGAAGCGCTTGTCGACGCTCGGGGTGAGGGTGCCGGTCATGGCCGCCTCACTGACCGCCGCGGAGGGCCTTGCGGAGGTCGCCAGCGAGCCAGCGGGTAGTGCCCCCGTGCTGAATGGGCGTCGGCAGCCTCTTGGACGCGGCGCGGCGCCAGACGGTGGCAACCGAGCACGTCATCAGGGCCGCAACGACTTGGACGGGCACGCCGGCCGAGTCAGGCAGCTTGTCGAAGTTGTCGAGTGCGCGCTGGTGCAGCGGCGCGAGTGCGGGTGCAACCGCGGTTTCGTTGAGTTCCATTCATCGCTCCTAGCGAACACAGGTGCCGCCTGTGTCGGGTTGTCGTCAGTTGCGACGACATGGAGCGAATCATCGGCAGGGCAGCAGTGCGCGGCTAGATCGTCTGCGCGCGCAGTGCGCGGTGTGCGTGCAGGGTGTGTGTTCTGCTCAGTCTCCAGCGGTCAATCGCTGCGCTCTCTTTTTGCTGCGCTCCCATTCGGTGAACCAATCCTCGATCGTACGGAGGGTGATGTCAGGCACCAGTTTGGCCGCGTCGATCGCGCGGGCTGCTGCAGCGCGCTTCATGTCGCGACCATTCACCTCCAGCCACGCAAAGACATCACGCTTCAAAGCCCGGTTTTCCTTGTTGGTCGCGATTCCACCCGCTCGGTTCTTCTCGCCGGCGATACCGAGGATGATCTGTGCCTGGCACACGCACTCGATCAGGTTCTGATATGCGCTGGAGAGGTTGCGAGCCGCCTGCGCGTACTCTGATTGCAGCAGATGCCAGAGTGCACGATCGGCCGCCAACATTGCCTCAACCGCAAGGCCTTGCAGAGTGGTTTTCCGCTCGGGGCCCAGGCCGCTCCAGTAGGTCATTCCATAGGTTGGCACATGCGTGTCGGCTTCCGCCGAAGCGCGGAGCGCGCGTGCGTACTGACGCACCTCGTCCCCGATCGCCCACCGGGTGACGACTTCGACCTCGTCGTCGTCGATTTTGCCGCGCTCAGCCGTTTTCAGATAGTCCGGCAACCAGGGCAAATCAATCGACTTGCCCCAAGGAAAGAAGGGCGATTCCATAGGGTAGGAGCCGACGAAGAACAGCACCGCACCATGAACAATGCCTTCGGCGTCGTGCGCGAGTTCCCTCGCCGCTTCTGGCCACAGATCTCGATCGTGTGAGCCGGCGCCGTAGATTCTTTCCGGATCGATGATCCGGAATTCGCTGTCATCCATGCATCCCCCGATGCACCCCATTGAGAAGCCGCGCCAGCCGGTCGGGGTAGACCTGCGTTCCCTCCGTCGAGGTAGGCGCGGCGAATCGAATCTATCAGGTCAGTTCGGGCAGCGCGAGCCAGCGATAGGCCGACGTGGGCGTCAGAAACGCGAGCGTGATCTGCCCGCGCACCGTTCCCTCCCACGCGAGGTTACGCACCGCCTCGGACGCCTCCAGCCCGACCAGCAGCCCGATGGCCAGGTCGGATTTGCGCGAGCGCAGCCAGTCGCGCGAGAACCCCTCCCACTCGTCGACGTCCAGCAGGATCGTGGCCGCCCGGAAGTCGAGCAGCAGGCGCGCGCCCTCCTGCGCCGAGTGCAGGCGATGCGTCTCACGGTACAGCCCGCGCATCGTTTCAAGCGTGACGGGGCCAGCAATGCGGATAACGCTGGCGAGGCCGGCCTGGCGGCGCTTGAACGGGATCGGCGGAACCGTGGCCGCGCCAGCGGTAGTGCGGCCCGCGCTCACAGCGGGCTCTCCGGCAGCCCAGCGAAGCGCCGGGTGTCGTGCAACTCGCCACGGATCGCCATGCACAAGCGGTCGAGGCCGAAGGACTCTTCCTCGTTCCACTCGGTTTCGCCTATGCGAGGGATGCCATCGTGCGATTTGAGCGCCGCGGCGAGGGTCGGGTCATGCTCCTTCCAGAAATTGACCGCGTCTCGGAAGTCTCGGGACTTGTTGAGCCAGATCAGCAGGTCGACCAGCCCAATCGCCGCAGCAGTCGCACTGTCGATCTGGTAGACCTGTTCCCGCGTGATGCCGGACAGAGGCGGGGTGTCCCCTATGGTGGGGACCGGGGCGCCGTTTTGCGACGCGATAATGCTCTTAGCCATGGTGCACAGCCTTTCTAAGTGATGTGCGCTGAGGTCAGAGGGTCGGTCGCATGCCAGTGCTTCCGGCCCTCGCTATTTGCCTGAACGGGTCAGGCGGGAAAAATCAGTCTCAGTGCGGGGAAGCTGCCCAGCGACGCACCTCGTCTGCAGACCAGAACCGCGTGCGCTGGGTGACATTCACCACGGGTTTCGGGAAGCTTGGCTTCGTCGTGACTGCCTCGCGTGTGTGCTTGGGCGTTAGGCCCAAATACGAAGCGATGGCCTCGATGTTCCATCGGTCGATTGGTTCGATAGCGCTCATCGTCATGTCCTTCCGGTTGCTCGTCGTCGGCGTCATTGCCCCGCACCCACTGAGGGCGCGCGTTTCCGCTTCGACCCTATCGCTACGACCTCGGCTGCCTTCTCGGGCTTCGAGACGAACTCCGCCCAGTCGGCCATCATGTGCCGGCGCTTCTCGAACAGGTCGCCGCGGCGATACGCTGCCTCGACGGCATTGGCAACCGTGTGCGCGAGGGCCATTTCCGCCACTTCGTTGGGGTAGGCCGTGCGCTCCGCAGTCCAGTCCCGGAAGGTGGACCGAAAGCCATGCGGCACCGCGTCGACCTTGAGCCGGCGCAGCACGGCTGTCAGCGTCATGTCGGAGAGCTGCCCGCCTCGAGGCGCTGCAAACACGAAGGCGCTCGGGAGGGTGCGCGGCGTGGCGTCGACTCGCTCCAGCACCTTGATGGCCGCGTCGGAGAGCGGGACACGGTGTTCACGCCCAGCCTTCATGCGGTCGCCGGGGATCGTCCAGACCTTGGCTTTCCGATCGATCTCGCCTGGCGTGGCGCCGCGCACCTCGCCAGAGCGTGCGGCGGTGAGGATCGCGAACTCCAGGGCTAGCGCACCCATGCCTGCCGACGCGCGCAAGCGCGCCATGAACGCGCCAACGTCCTTGACGGGCAGGGCGGTGTGGTGCTCGACCTTCGCTACCTTGCTGGGGGCAGGCATCAACTTGTCGAGATGACCGCGCCAGCGGGCCGGATTCGGGCCTTCCCGGTAGCCTCGCGTCGTCGCCCAGTCCAGCACCGACTCGATTCGGCCGCGTACTCGGGTTGCCGTTTCGGTCTTGGTGCGCCAGATCGGCTCGAGGACGGCCAGGATGTGCGTCAGGTCGACGTCGCGGATCAGGAGCTTGCCGAACACCGGGCTTGCGTAATGCGCCAGCGTGTTCGTCCATTGCTGGACATGTTTGGCGTTGCTCCAGCCGGCCTCGTGCGCGGCGATGAACCTCTCTGAGCACTGGTCGAAGGTGAGGGCAGCCGCTACGGCAACGCGTAGGGCGTTCTGCGCGGCGCGCTGTTGCTCGATGGGGTCGATCCCCTTGCGGATCAGCTCGCGCGCATCGCGGGCCTTGTCGCGAGCCATGGCGAGGGTCACGCCGGGATAGCCGCCCATGCCCATGTCGCGCCTCTTGCCGCCGACCATGACGCGGAAGGTCCAGCTTCGAGAGCCGCTCGGCGCGATCTGCATGCACAGGCCGGGCACGCCGCCAACCGAGTGCAAGCCGGGCTCGGCCAGGCGCTTCACTTCGATCGCGGTCATCTCCCTTGCGAGCTTCGGCATTTGGCCCCTTCAAGCACCCAACATCGGGTGAGAGATTGGATCATAGCCAGTTGCAACAGCGTGCGACAACTATTTTCGCTTTTACCTATGAAAGTAGGCCCGCTTGTACTTGCATCCCGTCTCAGTCGATAGCGTTCCGGATTCGATTCCGGCGGACTCCGCCTCCGCCAACCCATTGGAGCCCCAGATGAGCTTTTCGTCTGGGGCTTTTCTCATGGCGCTTTGCTCGTCAAGCAGTGACGCTGCGCACGCCGCCATTGAAAATGGGCCCCGAAGGGCCCCTTGACATGGCAGCGGCGAGCCTCAGGCGAACTGCTTGTCGCCGACGAGCTTGAACGTCGCGACCGCCGACTCGAGGCCTTCGGACTGCTGCTCCATGCTCGCGGCCGCGGCGGCGGCCTCCTCGACGAGGGCCGCGTTGCGCTGCGTCATCTCGTCGAGCTGCGACACGTCGCCATTGACCTCGCTGATGCCGCGGCTCTGCTCCGCGGCGGCGCTGGTGATCTCGTTGATGATGGTGGCCACGCGGGCCACCGATTCGACGATCTCGGTCATCGTGGAGCCGGCGTCGCGCACCAGCTTGGAGCCCGACTCGACGCGGTCGACCGAGGCGCCGATCAGCGACTTGATCTCGCGCGCGGCTTCCGCCGAGCGCTGCGCCAGGTTGCGCACCTCGCCGGCCACGACCGCGAAGCCGCGGCCCTGTTCTCCGGCACGCGCTGCTTCCACGGCGGCGTTGAGCGCCAGGATGTTGGTCTGGAAGGCGATGCCGTCGATCACGCCGATGATGTCCGAGATCTTCTTGGAGCTCTGGTTGATCTCTTCCATCGTCGAGACGACTTGCGAGACGACGCTGCCGCCGCGCGAGGCCACCGTCGACGCGGACGACGCGAGGTCGCTGGCCTGGTGGGCGTTGGACGCGTTCGATTGCACGGTCTCGGTCAGCTGGTGCATGCGGGCCGTGGTGCGTTCGAGCGACGCGGCCTGCATCTCGGTGCGTTCCGACAGATCCTGGTTGCCCGACGCGATCTCCTGCGCGGCCGAGCGCATGCGGCTCGAGCCGCTGCGCACTTCGCCGACGATGGCCGCGAGGCCGCCCGACATGTCGCGCACCGCGGCCAGCAGGCTGTTGCCCGCGCCCGGCTGCACCTTGATGTCCTGCGACAGGTCGCCTGCGGCGATGCGGCGCATCACGTCGCGGGCGTATTCCGGCTCGCCGCCCAGTTGGCGCCAGACGCTGCCGATGACGAAGTACGAGCCGACGCCCAGTCCGACGATGACCAGCAGCGCGCTGGCCAGCGTCGCATACAGGCTGTTGGACACGCCACCCTGGGCGCCACTGAGGCCGGCGTCGAAGTGCGAGCGGGCGCTGTCGCGCATGGACTTCAGGTTCGATTCGAGGGCCTTCTGCGCGCCCTGCATCGATGCGACAGCGGCGGCCTGGTCGCCGGTCTTGGTGCCGAGGAACATCTGCGCCGTGTCGTTGGACGCGGCGAAGTAGGCCTCGAACAACTTGCCCAGGTTGTCGCCGGTGTCGCCCTTGCCGGGGATCGCCTTGATGCCGGCGATGGTCTTGCGCATCAGGGCGGCCTTGTCGGTGGCTTCTTCCAGGCGCTTCTTGTCGCCTTCGGCGACGGCACCCTGGATGGTCGCGCCGAGCGCCTCGAGCTGCGACGCGAACTGCGTCGTGGCGTCGAGGTACGGGTAGTCGACCGAGCCGAGCTCCTTGATGGACTTGGACGTGCTGGCCGAGAAGGCGAGCACGGTGGCGATGCCCACCGCGAAGATGAGGATGGCCAGCAACGGCAACATCCAGATTCTGTTCTTGACACTCATGACTGTCTCCATTTCTACGGCAAGCACGCCCGGCACCCGAGCCGGGCGGGCAGCGTCATCAGTCAGCGCTGAAGACGACCTTCACGGACGAATCGACCGCAGACTTCTCGATGTAGCCGATCGCATCCGGATTGGAGGCGACGAACTTCTTCACGTCAGCGGACGTGGCCAGTTCCTTGGGCGGCGTGGCCTTGCCCGAGAACACCAGGCGCGACCACGCGGCCTTGACCTGCGCGCTCGATTTGCCGGTGACCTTGGTGTAGAACAGCTCGTGCGCGGGCGCCGAATCGGGCAGGTCGGTCGGCATCGCGGTGCCTCCGGACGGCAGCGTGTTGCTCTTGCCCAGGAAGATGCCGCTGACCTGGTCGGCGGTCATCGTGGCGAGCGGGCTCTTCGGATTGACGACGACGGCGACTTGCGCAAACGCGCCGACCGAGCCGGCGCTCAAGGCGGCGGCCACGGCGAGACGGAGGATGTGATGGGTATGCATGGTGTTGTCGCCTTAGAACACGAAATCGACAGACACGCTGTAGACGCTGACCGCGGACGTGCCGAAGCCTGCCTGCACCTTCGCGAACAGGCCAGGGCCGCCATCGGGCTTGATGTGGTCGTACTGGGCCTTGACGGCGATGTTCTTGTAGGCGTCCCAGCGCAGGCCGATCGAGTCGGTCTTCTGGGCGATGTTCTGGCTGGCGATCAGGCCTTCGACGCCGGCGCGCAACGGCGCGAGTTGGGGCACGCCGGCCGGGATCGTGTCGTTGACGTTGCTGCTGTCGACCTTGAGCTTGGAGACCACGGCGTAAGGCGTGAACTTGCCCAGGCGATAGCCGCCGGTGAGCGACCAGCCGGTGGTGCTGGAGATGTAGGACGCGGTCTTGCGCTTGGTGAACTCGGCACTGCCGACGAAGTTGTCGTGGTCGTACGAGATGCCGGCGCCCGTGAACGAGGCGGACTTGCGAGTGATCGACAGTTCTTGGCCGACCTCGGCGAACGGCGTTTGCGAAAGGATGCCGACGAGGCCGTCGAGCGCGGTGCTGTCGACCGTGATCTTGCCCTGGGCGCGTCCGACGCGCAGTGTGATGCCGTTGTCGAACTCGGCGGTCATGTTCAGGCCGACCTGCTGATGCGAGTGCACCCGCACCGGCGCAGGCGAATTCGTTTCGCCGAAGAACACCTGGCCAGTCAGCGTTGTGCTGCCGACGGAGGTCTGGTAGATCGCGTCCGCACCATCGAAGTGGCTGAAGCTGACCTGGCCATACACGTCTGGTGGCGGACGCACCCACAGGTTCGAATAGTTGACGTTCAAGTAGTCCGAGACCATATAGAACGGCAACCCGATGCGGCCCGCGCGAATCGCCAGTTCCGGCGTGGCCTGCACTTTCAGGAACGCCCACTCGACGGTGGGTTTCCAATTGCCCTGGCCGTTGTACTTCGACACGGCCTGCACGGTGCCGGAGAACACGTTGTTGGCCTTGGCGTTGACCTGGCCGCCGATCTTCGAGTCGGGGTTGAAGCTCCCATCCTTGCTCGCGCCGGCGGATTGGCCGGTTCCCACGAAGTCGGCCTTGTCGGTGTTCGTCTGCGCGTAGCCGATCGTGCCGAAGCCCGAGAAGGCGAACGACGGATCCCAGGAGAAGGCGTCGGCATGCGCCGCGCTGGTGGCGAGGCCGCAGGCGCCTGCGAGGGCGGCAGAGAGGACGGGATTCAATTTCATCGGAGGTTCCAGTTGATTGTTCGGCGCATCCGGAGGAAGGCATCCTGAAGCGCGGCGGGCGACGATGGACGAGCGAACCCGTCCGTGACCAGCCTCTTTCGGACTATGCCGGCGGAACTTGATACCGATGCGCCGAAACGAACGTGTAGGGACGTCTAGATTTCGCTTTGGGGTGCACAAGTCGACGCCCTTCGGGCGACAGGCGACTCCCCTGGCGCGTTGCTCAGGGGCCCAGGTGGCGCGCGCAGAACGCGCGGCCGGCATCGGTGAGCGTCGCCGTCCAGCGCGCCTCGTCCTGCGCGACGCGCACCCATCCCGGGCCCTCGACGCCGCCGATCCGGGCGTATCCCATCGCCGACAGCGCCCGCATCAGCACGCTCGCGCCCAGCCCCAGGTGCTTGCCCAGGCGCGGCAGCGACACGCCCGCGTCGCCCGGTGCGGCGGCCAGGTCGCGCAGGATGGCGGCGCACAGATCGTCGAGCTGCGGGACATCGTCGTCGTTCATCGGCACCCTCGCTCACACGCGGGACGGCGCCGGCGGGCCGGGCGACCCGTCGACGCTCAGGCTCGCGCGAACGTCGTGTCGGCGCGCTGGGTGGATCCCGCGGCCTTGTGAGGCGTGAGTATGACGGGGATGGACTTGGACGTCGGCGTGCCGGCCGCGATGGCCGTCGACGACAGCGGCACCAGCGGGTTGGTCTCGGGGTAGTAGGCCGCGAGATTGCCACGCGGGATGTCGTAGGCGACCAGCTTGAAGCGGTCGGCGCGGCGCTCGACACCGTCGGTCCAGGCCGTATGGATATCCACCCATTCGCCGTCGCGCAGGCCCAGGTGCTTGATGTCGGCCGCGTTGATGAACACGACGCGGCGCTGGCCGAACACGCCGCGGTAGCGGTCGTCCTGGCCGTAGATCGTCGTGTTGTACTGGTCGTGCGAGCGCGTGGTCAGCAGCGTGAACACCACCTGGTCGAGCTGGCGTGCGCGAGCGCGGTGCACAGGGGTGTCGAGCGGCACTGCGTGCGCGTAGAAGGCTGCCTTGCCGGTCTCGGTGGCCCAGACGCGCTCGCTGGCGGTGTTGCGCAGCTGGAAGCCACCGGGCGTGCGGATGCGCAGGTTGAAGTCGAAGAAATCGTCGAAGACAGCCTCGATCTTGTCGCGGATGCGGTCGTAGTCCGCCGCCATCCACAGCCACGGCGTCTTGCTGCGCCGGCCCAAGGTGGCCGCGGCAAGGCGGGCGACGATCGCCGGCTCGGACAGCAGATGCTCGGAGGCCGGCGGGTTGATGCCCGCGGACATGTGCACCATGCTCATCGAGTCCTCCACCGTCACGCCCTGCGGGCCGGCGGCCTGCACGTCGATCTCGGTGCGGCCCAGGCAGGGCAGGATCAGCGCGTCGCGCCCGTGCACGATGTGGCTGCGATTCAACTTGGTGGTCACGTGCACCGTGAGATCGCACTGGCGCAGGCCCTTCCACGTCTCGTAGGTGTCGGGTGCGGCGGCGGCGAAGTTGCCTCCGAGCGCGAAGAACACCTTGCCCTGGCCCGACAGCATCAGCTTGATGGCTTCGACGACGTCGACACCCGCGGCGCGCGGTGGCTCGAAGTCGAACACGTCGCGCAGGCGATCCAGCAAGGCCGCGGGCGGCTTCTCCCAGATGCCCATCGTGCGGTCGCCCTGCACGTTGCTGTGGCCGCGCACCGGGCAGGAACCGGCGCCAGGCCGGCCGATGTTGCCGCGCAGCAGCAGCAGGTTGTTGATCATCTGGATCGTCGCCACCGAGTGCTGGTGCTGGGTGATGCCCATGCCCCAGCAGGCGATCACGCTGTGCGCGCCGAGATAGACATCGCCCGCCGCGCGCATCTGTGCCTCGGTCTGGCCGGACTCCTGTTCGAGCAGCGGCCAGGACTCGGCGCGCACATCGTCGAGCAGGTCGTCGATGCCCACCGTGTGCTGCGCGATGAACGCGTGATCGAGCACGCCGCCGGTGCTGTCCTCGCGTTCGACCAAGTGCTTGATCATGCCCTTGACCATCGCGAAGTCGCCGCCGACGCGCAGCTGGAAGTAGTGCGAGCTGATCTGGGTCGAGCCCAGCGTGGCCATTTCCAGCTTGGCCTGCGGGTCGGCGAAGCGCTCCAGGCCGCGCTCGCGCAACGGGTTGAAGCTGACGATGCGCGCGCCACGCCTGGCGGCAGTGCGCAGTTCGCCGAGCATGCGCGGGTGGTTGGTGCCCGGGTTCTGGCCGAAGATGAGAATCGCGTCGGCCTTCTCGAAGTCGTCCAGCGTGACCGTGCCCTTGCCAACGCCGATCTGCGGGCGCATTGCCGCGCCGCTGGGCTCGTGGCACATGTTGGAGCAGTCGGGGAAGTTGTTGGTGCCGTATTCGCGCACGAACAGCTGGTACAGGAACGCGGCCTCGTTGCTGGCGCGGCCCGACGTGTAGAACATCGCCTGGTTCGGGTCGGGCAGGGCGTCGAGGTGGCCCGCGATCATCTCGAAGGCAGCGTCCCATTCGATCGGGACGTATTTGTCGCTGGTGCGGTCGTAGACCATGGGCTCGGTGAGCCGGCCCTGGTCTTCGAGGAAGAAGTCGCTCTTGTCGGCCAGCTCGGTGACGGTGTGCTGGGCGAAGAACTCGCTCGTGACGCGGCGCGCGGTGGCCTCGGCGGCGACGGCCTTGGCGCCGTTCTCGCAGAACTCGAAGGACGATGCATGGTTGCGGTCGGGCCAGGCGCAGCCAGGGCAGTCGAAGCCGTCGGGCTGGTTGGCCGACAACAGCGTCTTGGCGCCCTTGACGGCGATGTCCTGGGCCAGCAAGGCCTTGCTGACGCTCTTCAGGGCGCCCCAGCCTCCGGCGGGGCCGGTGTAGAACTCGATCTTCTTTTCGCTCACCGGATCAGGTCTTTCCAGGTCGGGGAGGGCGGGAAAACCCTCGACCCTCCGAGTGTGCCTGACTCCGCCATGCCTGAAAATATGTGGTGCACCGCAACAAGTCGCCAGTTCGAGCGATCAACGCGCCGTCGAGCGGGCGCTTCCGCGGAGTGGCGGCGGAGCGGATTCAGATGAGCTTGGCGGCCAGCAACTCGCTCTTGAGGTAGGCGTACCAGATTGGCGCGGCCACCAGGCCCGGGATGCCGAACAGCGCCTCCATCACCATCATGGCGATCAGCAGCTCCCAGATCTGCGACTTGATGCGCGAGCCGACGATGCGCGCGCCCAGGAAGTACTCCAGCTTGTGGATCACGACCAGGAACACCAGCGAGGCCACGGCTACTGCCGGGGAGTGCGCCAGGCTGATGACGACGACGATCGTGTTGGAAGTCAGGTTGCCGATGATGGGCAGCAGGCCGACGATGAAGGTGATCGCGATCATCGTCTTGGTCAACGGCAGGTGGACGTCGAACAGGTGCAGGCCGACGAGCAGGTAGAGCGCGGTGAAGGTCGTGTTCAGCAGCGAGATCCACAGCTGCGACAGCGCCACGTTGCGGAACGCCTGGGCGAAGCGCTCGGCGCGGGTGGTCAGCTCGACCGCGAGCGGCCCCGGCGTGCGGTGCGGGTCGACCTCGCGCAGCGACAGCACCACGCCGATCACCATCGCGATCAGCGACTCGGCGATCGTCAGCAAGGTGTGCGTGCCCATCATCTGCAGTTCGGCGACGTGCGAGCGCACCCATTCGAGCGCGCCGCGCTGCAGGTCGCCGATGTCGTCGGGCAGGTAGCCGGCCAGGAATGGCGGGATGCCGGCGCGCACGCGGTCGAGGATGTCCGACACCTTGGCCAGTAGCTTGGGCAGGTTCTCGATGTCGCTCTTGAAGAACGCGATCAGTCCGAACACGCCGCCGGTGATGGCGCCGATGACCAGTGCGGCGAACAGCACCACCACGATCATCTTGGCGAGCTTGGTGTTGAACCAGCGCTCGGCCAGCGGCGTGATCGAGACCACCAGGTGGTACACCAGCAAGCCCACCAGCAACGGCACCAGCAGGTGCAGCAGCAGCACGCCGACCAGCGCGACGCCTGCCAGCAGGTAGGAGGTGAAGCGGATGGTCTGTTCGCGCGAGGTGGGGGTCATCGTTGTTTTCAGTGGGTGTCGACGAGCCGCGGCATCAAGCCCTGGCCTTGCCGAGGTAGGTTTCTATGACGCGCGGATCGGCGCTGAGTTCCGCCGCCGGGCCGGACAGCGCGATCGCGCCGGTCTCCAGCACATAGGCGTGGTCGGCGACGGCCATCGCGGCGCGGGCGTTCTGTTCGATCAGCAGGATGGTGGTGCCGGTCTCGCGCAGTCGCTCGATGATGCGGAAGATCTCCTTGACCACCAGCGGCGCCAGGCCGAGGCTGGGCTCGTCGAGCATCAGCAGGCGCGGCGACCCCATCAGTGCGCGGCCGATCGCCAGCATCTGGCGCTCGCCGCCGGACAGCGTGCCGGCGGCCTGCGCCTGGCGCTCGTGCAGGCGCGGGAACAGCTTGTAGATCTCGTCCAGCCGCGCGGCCTGCTCCACGCGCGGGGTGCGGCGCAGGCGATAGCCGCCCAGCAGCAAGTTGTCGGCGACGGGCATGGTCGCGAACAGGGCACGCGTCTCGGGCACCAGCGCGATGCCGCGCTCCACCCGCTGCTCCAGCGACAGCCGCTGCACCGACTCACCGTCGAAGCGCATTGCGCCTCGGGAGGGCAGCACACCCATCAACGCATTGAGCAGCGTGCTCTTGCCGGCGCCGTTGGGACCGACGACGGCGACCACGCTGCCGGCCGCGGCCTCGATGCTGACGCCGGACAACACCTCGGCACGGCCGTAGCCGGCGTGCAGGCCGTCGACCTTCAGGAGTGGGGCGAGCCTGGGCGCAGCGGCGGCCATCAGTGCTCGACTCCGAGATAGGCGGCGCGTACGGCGGGATCCTCGCGCACGACTTCCGGGCGGCCTTCGGTCAGCAAGGTGCCGAATTCGACGACCACGATGCGGTCGGTGAGCGTCATGACGAAGTCCATGTCGTGTTCCACCAGCAGCAGGCTCATGCCCTCGTCGCGCAACTGCGACAGCACCTCGCCCAGCGCCTGCTTCTCCTTCAGGCGCAGGCCGGCGGCGGGCTCGTCCAGCAGCAGCAGCGCGGGGTCGGTGCAAAGCGCGCGGGCGATCTCCATCAGCCGCTGCTGGCCCAGCGCGAGGTTGCCGGCGGGCTCGTTGGCGAGTGCGCTCATGCCGATGCGCTCCAGCTGCTTCCACGCCTCGGCCAGCAGCCGGTGCTCGTCCTGGCGGTCGAGCCGCAGCATCGAGCGCAGCACGCCCGCGCCACCCCGCTTGTGCGCGCCGAGGGCGACGTTCTCCAGCACGCTCATGTCGGGGATCATGCGCACGTGCTGGAACGTGCGCGAGAGCCCCAGGCGCGCGATCGTGCGTGACGCGAGCCCGCTCACGCGCGCACCGCGGTAGTCCACCTGGCCGCTGGTGAGCGGGAGCACGCCGGTGATCAGGTTGAACAGCGTCGACTTGCCGGCGCCGTTGGGCCCGATCAGGCCGACGATCTCGCCGGCGCGCACGTCGAAGCTGACATCGTTGACGGCCACCAGCCCGCCGAACTGCTTGCGCGCCTTGCGCACCGACAGCACCGTCTCGCCGCGCGTGGGCGGCGTCGCCCTGGGCAGCGCCTGCGCGCCGGCCCAGCGCGCCGGATCCTGGCGGCGCATCGGCAGCCGGCGCGTGACCAGCGACCACAGCCCCTGCGGCGTCAGCTGCAGCACCAGGATCAGCACCATGCCGAACACGACCAGTTCGACCGGCCCGCTGGTGTTGAGCAGCGCCGGCAGCCAGGTCTGCAACTGATCCTCGGCGATCTTGACGGCCGCGGCGCCGACGAACGCGCCGCCCACCAGCCCGACGCCGCCCAGCACGGCCATGAACAGGTACTCGATGCCCATCTGCAGGCCGAACGGCGACGGGTTGACCGAGCGCTGGTAGTGCGCGAAGAGCCATCCCGAGAGCGACGCGTAGATCGCCGCGATCACGAACGCCAGCACCTTGTAGCGGAACGTCGCGATGCCCATCGCCTCGGCCATCAGGGTGCCGCCCTTGAGCGCCCGGATCGCGCGGCCGGGGCGCGAGTCGAGCAGGTGGCGCAGCGCCAGTGCGCCCAGCAGCGCGACGATCCAGATCAACCAGTACGAAGAACGGCCGGTGCGCAGCTCGAGGGGGCCGACCGAGACCGGCGGAATGCCTTGCAGGCCGTCGAACTTGCCGAGGAAGTCGAGGTTGCCGACCAGGAAGAACAGCGCCAGGCCCCACGCGATGGTGGCCAGCGGCAGGTAGTGGCCTGACATCCGCAGCGTCACGCCGGCCAGCACCAGCGCGACGACCAGTGTCAGCGCGACGCCGCACAGCAGGCCGACCCACGGCGACCAGCCGAGCGCGGTGGTGACGTAGGCCGTGGCGTAGGCGCCCAGGCCGACGAACGCGGCCTGGCCGAACGAGGTCAGGCCGGCGATGCCGGTCAGCAGCACCAGTCCCAGCACCACCATCGCGTACAGGCCGATGTAGTCCAGCTGCGTGATCCAGAACTCCGGCACCGGCAGCAGCGGCAGCGCCAGCAGCACCACGACGCCGGCCGCGGTGGCGATCTTGAGGGGAGCGAGCTTGGTCACGGCCGTTTCACTCGTCTTCGTCATGCTGACGGTCGGCGAGCGAGCGCAGCAGCAGCACCGGGATGATCGCGGTGAACACGATCACGTCCTTGTACGCGCTGGCCCAGAACGAGCTGAACGAGTCCAGCAGGCCCACCGTCAGCGCGCCGGCCACGGCCAGCGGATAGCTCGCGAGGCCACCGAAGATCGCGGCGACGAAGCCCTTGAGGCCGATCAGGAAGCCGCCGTCGTAGATCATCGTCGTCGTCGGGCCGATCAGCAGGCCCGACAGCGCGCCGATGAAGGCCGCCATCGAGAACGCGCTGCGTCCGGCGTGCTCGGTGGACACGCCCATGAGGCGCGCGCCGAGCCGGTTGATCGCGGTGGCGCGCAGCGCCTTGCCGGCCAGCGTGCGCGCAAAGAACACGTACAGCGCGGCCATCAGCAGCGCTGAGACGAGCACGGTCACCACCGTCTGCCCGGAGATCGGCACGCCGCGCACGGAGAAGCTCGCATCCCAGAACGGCGGCGTGCGGTAGCCCTCGGGGCCGAAGAAGACGAGGCCCAGGCCGACCAGCGTGAAGTGCACCCCGACCGAGACGATCAGCAACAGCAGCACCGACGCGTCGGCCAGCGGCTGGTAGGCCAGGCGGTAGACCAGCGGGCCGATGGACGTCACCAGCACCAGCGTCAGCGCGCCTTGCACCGCCAGGGGCCACGGGTGGCCGCTGGCCAGGGTCGTGACCCCTGCGGCGGCGACGGGCAGGGCGCACAGCCGCCCGATCTCGAGGCCGGTCAGCGACCAGGCGCGCTTCGTGCGCAGGCCGTCCCACAACTCGCGCAGCACGGTCAGGCCAGCCAGCAGCAGCGCCAGCCACACGGTGCCCGGCACGCGACCGAGTTGCAGCATCGCCAGCGTCAACGCGCTGTAGGCGACGAACTCGCCCTGCGGGATGAGGATCACGCGCGTCACCGCGAACACCAGCACGATGGCCATGCCCAGCAACGCGTACACGGCGCCATTGCCGATCCCGTCGAGCAGCAGGATTGCGGCGATCGTCGAATCCATCCCGTCCTTTCGTTGTCCAGGCTCCGAATTTACCTCGCTCGGCCAGGCGACCGGCCGGCGACCTCCGGCGCGGGCTCGCGCCTTGCCGGGAGCAGACATCGCGCGCCGTCTTGCGGAGCGCTCTTGCACCGGGAGCACGCATTCATGGAAACGACCTCAGGCACTGTGACTGTCTGGCAATCGGGCAGGCTCGCGCGCCAGACGGGGGCACGCAGCCTCGAATTCAGCCGCGAGCACTGGCTGGCCGCCGGGCTGCTGGTGCTGTCGGCAATCGTGCTGACGATGTTCGTCGTGGTGCTGGAACGCGACGTCCACAGCGGCGAGATCCAGCACGCTGCGCAGCGCTCGCGCGCAGTCGCCGAGGCGCAGTGCGAAGCCGACCAGCCGGCGCAACTGCGCGGCCGCTGCATCGCGATGCTCAATGGCGACGTGGTGGCGCCGGGCGTCGACGCTCAGGCAGCCTCGGACCACTCGCCAGTCGGCGCGGGCTACGCGCAGGAGAATGCAGCGCGGGCGACGACGCTGTCGCTGGTATCCGCGCGCTGAGCAACGCTCAGTCGTCCTGCAAGCCGTGCTGCCACAACGTGGCGGCTTGCTCCAGGGGCGAGCCGGCGTCCGCGAACACGTCGGCACCGTGGGCCAGCGCGAGCCAATGACGGGTGTCATGGAAGCCACGCGGCGTCTCGTCGGAGCGTGCCGCATCGAACCAGGAAAGCACCTGGGCGTATTGCTCGGGATGGTGGGAATGTGTCCAGGCCAGGCCCACCAGGTCGGCGAAGGCTTCTTCACGTCGGGTGATGCGCATCTCGCGCGCCATGGCCTGAAGTTCCGCGGTGGGCTGGCTGGTCTCGATGACGTCGGGCTTGTCGGTCAGGCCAGACGGCAGGCGGTTGAACGCGCCGCTGCGATGGCGCTGGCAGTGGCCGACCTCGTGGGCGGTCATCGCCTCGAGCGTGGCCTGCACCAGGTGTTCAGGGATCGCGGCAAGCGTGGATTCGGCGACCGGGTTGCCGCGCATCGCGAAAACCAGCTTGCAGCGGCCGTCCTCGTAGCCCATCGCGAGCGGGGCAGCGCCCGCGTCTGCGCTCGGCAGCACGACGATGTCGATCTGCATGCCTTGCTTGAGCGCCCATTGCACGGGCGGCGTGGCGCCGGCGAGCCAGCGGCGTTCGGTGTCGGTGAGATCGGGGCCGGCCGTCGCGGGCGTGGCGTGGGCGGTGAGCAGCAGGGCGCCGAACGCGAGGCCGGCAGCGATTCGGGTGGCCATGACGTCTGCTCGAGCGGCTGCGTCTGGTTTACTTCTGACGCGCCTGGCGGCACGACGTCAGCGTGCGCTCCAGCAGCGAACGGGCCTTGTGCGCCGTCGCGTTGGGCTGCAGCAGGTGGCCGGTGTCCTCGAAGAATCGGTTGGACAGCGCGTGGACGACCTGCGGGTGGGCGCCACCTTGGCGTTCCAGCAGCGCGGGCGTGGCGGTTCCGACCAGCGCCTTGCGCAGCATCTTGGCGTGCACGCGGTAACGCAGGGCGTTCATGGGAACGCGACCCACCTCCATCGCCTGCAATTCGCCGGCGAGGTGTTCGATGAAGAGTTGTTTCGAGTCCATGGCGCAAGCATGGCACCGGCTCTCCCCGCCGTTCGTGTGAACACCGGGCCCAAATGTGCGTTTTTCCCCGTCAGAACGGGAAATCTGGCGTCGAAGACAACTGTGGAGTGCGCTCAGGCCGACAGCTGGTTACACGGCTTGCGGACGGCAATCATTCGGACGCTCTGGCCGGTACCGGTTCAGCCAGGGGTTCGGCCTGTCCGCGCAGCGATCCGCAACGCCGCGCATACACCCAGGTGAACTCGGCGCCCAGCAGGAAGATCTGTGCCGACCAGTAGACCCACACCACCATCGCCACCAGCGAGGCCGCGGCGCCGAAGGTCGACGCCACCGCGCTGCGGCCGATGTACAGCCCGATGGCCATCTTGCCGACGGTGAACAGCAACGACGTGACGACCGCGCCGATCCCCACGTCGCGCCACTCGACGCGCACCCGCGGCATCAGTTTGTAGATCATCGCGAACGCGACCGTGATGAAGCCGAAGCTGACGACGAAGTCCACCGCCGACGCGAACGCGCCCAGGTCGAGGTAGCGGCCGAACCAGCGTTGCACCGCGGCCAGCAGCGCGCTCGCCACCAGAGACACCATCAGCAGGAAGCCGATGCCCATGATCATGCCCAGCGACAGCAGGCGCGAGCGGATCCACTTGATCACGCTGCCCTCGTCGCTGCGGCGCGGTGCCTGCCAGATGCGGTCGAGCGCGTTCTGCAGTTCGCCGATGACCGTCGTGGCACCGACCAGCAGTGCGCCGACGCCGAAAAGCGTCGCGAGCACGCCGGCCTGCGGATGGTTGACGCTGGCGAGCAGCGCCTGCACCGCTTGCGCACCCTCGATGCCCATCAGACCCTGCAACTGGTCGAGGATCTCGCCGCGCGCCGCCTGCTCGCCGAAAAACAAGCCGGCCACCGAGATCACGATCAGCAGCAGGGGTGCGATCGAGAACATCGTGTAGTAGGCGAGGGCGGCGCCCATGCTGGACGCGTAGTCGTCGCTCCACGACTGCATCGTCTCGCGGGCCAGCAACCACGCGGTGTGGGGCTTCATCACGTCGGGGTTCTCCAATTGGAAGCGCCCGCACGGGGCGGGCGCAGAGCCATGGGACGGGACGAACCCATCCGGGGCCGGGGCATCAGACCTGCGCCGCGCGCGCCTGGTCGCGCAGCGTGCGCACCTGCGTGTGGTTGCGCTTGACGCCTTCGTATTGGCGCTCGATCAGCATGCGCACGTTGTCAGGCAGGGCCTCGTCGAGGGCGTCGCGATAGCGCTCCAGTGCCGAGTCCTCGCCCTTCTCGCAGGCCTCCAGCAGCGACTTGTCGCTGTAGCCGGACAACGTGCCCAGCAGCGAGACCCAGCCGCGATGCAGTGCGCCGCTGGCGCTGCCGCCGGTCTCGGGATCGCCGCCCAGCTGGAGCACCTGCGCGCGCAGATCCGCGCAGGCCTGATGGCACTCGCCCGCGCGCGTGGCGAACAGCGTCTTCAAGTCAGCGGAATGCACATGTTCGGCCACGTTGCGAAAGCCACGCTCGCCGTCATTGCAGGTCTCGATGAGGGTGTTCAGGACGTCGATGGTGCTTTGGTTGTCCATGGTGGGCCTTTCAGGTTGCCATTGAAGTGACCCTTCAATGGCAGGCCGCGTGCCCAGTTGGCGACGCGGCGATCGATCGGCAAGTCTTGCCGGAGCGTGGCTCAGAGGAAGAACTCGAAGCGTCGCGCGAGCATCTCGACCAGGCGCTGGCGCAAGCCGCGCCTGGCCCATTCGGCGCGGTCGATCTGCTTCGAGCGCGCGATGTCCTCCATGAAGACTTGTTCCATCTCGCCGCCCAGGCCGGCGTCGAGCACGACGAGGTTGGCCTCCGCGTTGTGCAGGAAGCTGCGCCAGTCGAGGTTGCTGGAGCCGACGGTCGTCCACAGGCCGTCGATGACGCAGGTCTTGGCGTGCAGCAAGGTATCGTGAAGTTCGTGCAGGTGGACGCCGGCCCGCAGCAGCCGCGCATAGTGCGAGCGTCCGGCCTGCAAGGGGGCCCAGAAGTCGCTGACGCCGGGCAGCAGCAGGTGCACGTCGACACCGCGGCGCGCGGCGCGCACCAGCGAGCGCATCAGGCGGCGCGTCGGCACCAGGTAGGCGGTGGTCAGGAAGATGCGGTGCCGCGAGGCGTCGAGCGCCGACAGCAGCGCGCGGTAGAACGGATTTCGCCGGCGTCCCGCGTCGCAGGCCGCGAGCGCGACGCGCTGGGCGCCCACCGGTGCGAGCGGCGGGTAGTAGTGCGTGCCGCGCAGCGCGACGGACGAGTGCTTGCCCCAGTGCCGCATGAACAAGCGCTGCAATTGCGCGACGATCGGGCCCTCGACCCGCACATGCGTGTCGCGCCAGCCGGGCTTGTGTCCGTCGACGCCCGCCAAGGCCGAGCCGCCGAGAGCGGCGAGCGGGGACGAGCCGGCCGAGTACACCGAGCTGATGTTGACGCCGCCGATGAAGCCGATGCGGCCGTCCACCACCATCAACTTGCGATGGTCGCGCAGGTGCAGCGCGCGGCTCAGCAGATTGCCCAGCCGGCGCAGCGGGTTGTATTCGCACACGTTGACGCCGTTGGCGCGCAGATGGTCGAAGTAGCTCGCCGGCGTGCCGATCGAGCCGAAGCTGTCGTACAGCACGTTGACACGCACGCCCGCCTTGGCCCGCGCGATGAGCCGGCGCGCGAATTCCTCGCCCGGGCCCTCGGCCTCGAGGATGTAGCTCTCGAGATTGACGTGGTCTCGGGCACTGTCGATGGCCTCGAACATGGCCGCGTACGTGCCGGGGCCGTCCTGCAGCAGCGCGACACGATTGCCCGTGACCAGCGGCTCGCTGAGCCCCGCGACGAGCGCGTGCGAATGGCTGTGCGTTGCCATCAACGCAGGCGCCTGGCTTGGCGGAGAGCGCGTCGGCGAAGGCGACAACCGGAGCGGGACGGGCGCGGACATTTGCAGTTCCTTCCCGGGTTCGGCTGCGCGAGGAGACGCGCACTGCCGCAGGCGGGGATGTTCATCTTGGCAACGTCCGTGCCCGAGCACATCGCTCATAGGTGGGAGGTGTGGCCTGGCCGCGCCACCGACCCTGGGCGCGGGCATGGCACGGCGGTTGCCCGAATCAGGACATCCAACGTCCTACAACCCGCCTAGCCAGGAACGCTCCATGACCTCCCGCCTTCGTGCACTCACCCATGGCGCCATCGCCATGGCGGCGCTCGGACTCGCCTTTGGAGCCTGCGCCCAGACCTCGCAATCCAGCCTGGCGAAGGAAGTGGACGCATCGAGCTCGACCACCGGCAAGAGCTTCATCGATCTGTCGATCGGCAAGTCGGCGTACCGCACGTCGTGCGGCAACGTCGCGGGCCTGACCTGCTCGCGCGGCACCACGTCGTACAGCCTGACAGGCGGCAACATGCTCACCGAAAACCTGGGTGTCGAGCTGACCGCGATGAACCTGGGCAAGGCCGACCGGGCCGGTGGCAGCGTCGTCGCCCGCGGCATCAACCTGAGCGCGGTGGGCCGCGTCCCGCTGGGTGACAGCGTCGCGATCGAAGCCAAGGTGGGCCCCACGTACGGCATCACGCACGTCAGCGCGGCGCAGGGCGCCGGGCTGGCCCGTGGCCGCGACAGCGGCTTCGGCCTGGGCTATGGCGTCGCAATGGACCTCAACCTGGTGCGCGGCCTTCACGGCTCAATCGGCTGGGAGCAGCATGACTTCCACTTCGTCGGCCAGGGCAAGTCGGCCGTCAGGAACGTGACGCTGGCCCTCGGCTATAGCTTCTGAACACGAGGAAAGACAAGCCATGAAGCACGTGTACCCGATCCGCCATCCGGCCTCGCTCGATTCGCCGTCCGACGCACAGGCCACCAAAGAGCGCGAGCGCGTGCCAGAGCCCGTTTTGCCTCACGAGAAGGACGAGTCCAGCCACAGTCAGGCCCGCGCGACGCCGCAGCAGGAGGAGATCGGCCTCAAAGCCTATGGCAATGCCACGGACGGCAGCACGGACACGGATCGCGGCCCGGTGATGGACCAGGTCTACAACGAAAAGGTCGCGCCCCGACGCGGTCCGGCCGAACCCCGACAGTGATGGATGTCACAGTGCAATTGTGCTGCTGTCCGGCGTTGCAGCAAATCTGGGGCCTGGGTGGTGGGACCCTCCGGCGACGGTCTTGCGATTATTCAAATCGATGAAACTTTGGAGGGTTCATCGTTCATTCGATCTGCATTGAAGCGATGAAATGCCTCATTTGAGAGCATTTAAATGGGGTCTGGTGAGGGTTTACCCTTTATTTCAAATTCTGGCATGACCGTTGCAATCCACTGAGGCATGAACGCGAATCTGGCAACTCTTGCCGGTGCCGCGGGCCCCACCGCTCAGGAGGAACCAATGGGTTCGATGGACTTCCGCACCGAACAACGCCAGACACAGACGTTGTCCCCCCGCCTGCAACACGCCGTTCGCCTGCTGCAGCTCTCCTCGCTCGAATTCGCCCAGCAAGTCCACGACGCGTTGGGAAAGAACCCGTTCCTGGAAGAGGACGGCAATCCCGACGACCAGGGCGACGAAGGCATGTCGCCCGAACAGGCCGCCGAGTCCCAGGAGGCGCGCGAGGCCCAGGAGGCCGCCGCCGAGACCCTGGCTGCACCCGAAGGCGACCTGCCTGGCGAAGGCGACCGCGACATGTGGCAGGCCGACGGCCTCGGTTCCGGCAAGCGCTCCGACGACGACGAGACCAGCGCGCTCGACATGATGGCCGTGCCGACCTCGCTGGCCACGCACCTGCACGGCCAGCTCGCGGTGCTGCCGCTGACGCTGCGCGACCTGGTGCTGGCCAAGGTGATCGTCGAGTCCCTGGACGACGACGGCTACCTGCGCACCGATCTGCAGGAAATGATCGAGGTGGCCGATCTCGACCCGGCCGCCACGCTCGACGAAATGCAGATCGCGCTCAAGCGTGTGCAGGCGCTCGAACCCGCGGGCGTCGCCGCGCGCAGCGTCGCGGAATGCCTGCTGGCACAGCTGTCTTCCATCGACGACGCGGACACCCGCGACCTCGCCAAGCACATCATCAGCGATCACCTGGCCTGCCTCGCCGCCAAGGACGTGACCACGATGGCACGTGCCCTCGGTCGCACGCCGGCCGAGATCGAAGCCGTGTGCGACCGCATCCGCCGACTCGACCCGCGGCCGGGCTGGCGCTTCGGTTCCACCCAGCTGCAGTACGTGATCCCCGACGTGATCGTGCGCAAGGTGCGCGGCCAGTGGAACGTGCAGCTGAACCCCGCGATCATCCCCAAGGTGCGCCTGAACCAGGTCTACGCCGAGCTGTTCCAGCGCCACAAGCGCGGCGGCCAGAACGCGGAGATGGCCACGCACCTGCAGGAAGCCAAGTGGACGATGCGCAATGTGGAGCAGCGCTTCTCCACCATCCTCAGCGTGGCCGAGGCCATCGTCTCGCGCCAGAAGCACTTTCTCGAGTTCGGTGCGATGGCGATGAAGCCGCTGGGCCTGCGCGAGATCGCCGACGAGCTGGGCCTGCACGAGTCGACCGTGTCGCGCGTGACGAACAACAAGTACATGGCCACGCCGATCGGCGTGTTCGAGCTGAAGTACTTCTTCTCGCGTGCGATGACCACCGCCAGCGGCGGCGCCTGCTCCGGCACCGCGATCCGCGGGTTGATCAAGGACATCATCGAGGCCGAGGCGCCGACTGCGCCGCTGTCGGACGCCGAGATCGCCCGCCAGCTCGCCACGCAAGGCCTGCAGGTGGCACGCCGCACGGTCACCAAGTACCGGCAGTTGCTCAAGATCGAGGCAGTCGAACGACGCCGCCGCCACGCGCCGTCCTGAGCGACGCCCCTGTCTTTACCGCACCCCGGCCCGCCAGGTCGGGGCCTGAGCGTCGCCCGCAGACGAATCCCTGTTCGTTGGAGGCGACGTTGTCATGTCCGTGAGTCCGTCGTCCCGTGCTGATCGTCCTCTGCCTGGCCCTGGTGGCCTTCGTCGCCGTCCTCGCGGCCCGGCTGCGCTCGGCCTCGGCCCACATCGCTGAGCTGCGGGATCAGCGCGACCGGGATCTCGGAACGATCGCGAAGGCCCGCGAGGAGGTTTTACGCATGTCTTGCATTGATGACGAACTCAGGCGCGTGCAAACCGCACTGGTCGACGCGCAGGCGGCGCTCGCAGCCGTGCGCGCCGAACGCGACACGGCCCTGCGCGACGCGGATGTCGCCCATCGCCAGCGCCACGCCTTCCTGGCCGGGCTCGCGCACGACCTGCGCAACCCGCTCGCGCCGTTGTCCAACGGCATCGAGCTGCTGCGCCTGACCGACAACGACCCGACCGGCCGGTTGCGCACGCGCGGCATCATGGAGCGGCAGGTCGGCCATTTGATGCGCATCGCCGACGAGCTGTCCGACCTGGCGCGGCTGTCCGGCGACAAGGCGACGTTGCACGCTGCGCCGTTCGAGCTGCTGGCGCTGTTGCAAGGCCTGGCCGACCGGCTGGAGCCGACGTTGGCGGCGCAGGAGATGACCCTCGACCTGGACTCCGGCCTGGCCGAGCTGCCACGGCTGCGTGGGGACGCCCAGCGCATCGCGCAGGCGCTGGGCCACCTGGTCAACGACATCGTGCGCCACTCCGAGCGCGGCAGCACCATCCGCATCGCGGCGAGCGTCGAGGGCCAGGCTCTGGCGCTGTCGATCGCGACGGCCGCTGATCTCGACGAGGCTTCGTTGGAGGCGTCGGCCTCGCTGGAAGAAGTCGACGTCGCCGCGCTGGGCCTGGGGGTCGCCATCGCGCTGCAGCTCGCCACGCTGCACGGCGGCGGCCTGCACGGGCAACGGCCGGCGGGCGCACGGCGCGCGCGCTTCGTGATGACGCTGCCGGTGGACCCGAACGCGGCCGCCAGCCCGACGCCGGCCAGCGCCAGCTCCACCTTGCCCGTCAATGGCGAGCCTTCGCTGGCGGTGCTGCTGGCCGACGACAACGTCGACTTCTCGCACAGCTTCGGCACGATGCTGGAGTTGATGGGCCATCGCGTGGAGGTCGTCCACGACGGACTCGCGGCGGTGGCCTCCATCGTCGGCTCGCCGCCCGACATCGCCTTCGTCGACATCGGCATGCCGTCGCTGGACGGCGTCGAGACCGTGCGCCGCGTGCGCGGCCAGGGCAACACGCAGGACGTGCTGCTGGTGGCCGTCACCGGCCGCGGCGGCGCCGAGGATCGTGCCCGCGCCGCCGAGGCCGGCTTCGACCGCTACCTGGTCAAGCCGTTCGCGATGCAGGACGTGCGCGATGCGCTTGACGCCGCACAGGCGGTGCGCAGCGGTGCGGTGGTGCGAGCGACCGGCGGCTTCGCCTCGACGCGCGTGGCCTGAACCGGCTGGGCATGGACGTTGCCGCGTGAAGGCCCGGGTCGCTCCGTTCGAGCGGCCGACCGCACCGGAGAGTCCGCATGACCCAGGAACAACGCAACACCGAGCGTGAGCCGCAAGCGGCCCGCGTGCCGGCGCTCAAGCGATGAGCGGCGCCTCGATCACCTGCGGCGGCAGCGTGCCGGTGCCGCCCGATTCGGGATTGCCCCCGGCCTCGCCACCCGAGGCGCCGACATCGCCGCCCAGGTCGCCGCCGCCGATTCCCGTGGACGACCCCTCACCCGCAGCCACGCCGCCCGCACCGGTCGGCGAACCGCCGCGCGCGAGGCCGCCGGCCGCGTTCTTGACGACCTTGTGGATGAAGTGCAGCTTGCGCACTGCCGGCTTCGAAAGCACGAACGGGTAGAAGTCCGGCTCGCCCATGCTGCGCGTGACCTCGTTGAGCGCGCCGGTGAGCTCGATCCAGCCGTTGACCACCGCCAGGAAGGCGAGATCGTCGGCGTTCGGCGCGGCGTTCGCGTCGTCCGGGTGCAGCGCCTGCGGCGTGAATGCCTCGTATTGGATCTCGTCGTGGTGGGCCACGACGCCGAAGCTGCGTGCGGTGTCGAGCGAATCGACCATGTGCAGGTAGTGCGCCCAGGTCTCGGCCCAGTCCTCATACGGGTGGGCCGTGGCGTACGCGCTGACGTGGCGATTCTTCCAGTCGCGCGGCGCCCCGCTGGCGTAGTAGTTCTGCAGTGCCTGGCCGTAGTCGGCGCGGTCATCGCCGAAGATCTCGCGGCAGGGCGCTTCCCAGTCGGTGCCCTCCACGAGGCGCTGCCAGTAATAGTGACCGATCTCGTGGCGCAGGTGGCCAATGAGCGTCCGGTAGGGCTCGCACATCTGCGAGCGCACGGTCTCGCGGTGCACGTCGTCGGCCTCCTCGATGTCGAGCGTGATCAGGCCGTCGTCATGGCCCGTCATCACCTTGGCGCCGCCCAGCGGCGTGCGCAGCAGGTCGAACATCACGCCTTGCGCGGGGTTCTCGCTGACGCGGGACTCCACCGGCAGCTTCAACGCGATCAACTGCGACACCAGCGCCCGCTTGGCGAGCTCCACCTTCAACCACAGCTCGGCGTTGTCGCGATCGGTCGGGTCGGGCACCGTGCGGTCGAGGCGGCACGAGCGGCAGAAGGGCTTCAGGCGCGCCTCCTCGTTGTCAGGCAGCAGCCAGTTGCAGGGCGCGGCCGACGTCGCGTTGGCGCAGCGGCGGTAGGTGGTCAGCGGCACCGTCATGCCAACCCCGCGCGTGCGCATCGCGCGCCACACCTGCGGATCGCGCGTGGGCGCGAGCGGGCGCAGCAGCACGAGGTCGGGGTCGTAGCCCAGCGGTGTGGCGCAGGCCAGGCAGACGTCGTTGCGAAAGAAGATCGGGCGGCCGCAGCGGCAGCGGAAAGCGCGGCGCGCGGTGGGCGTCGACGCCGGCAGCGGCTGCACCGGACGGCGGGTCAAGGCGGGGAGGGCGTTCATGCGCCGTGCGAGGCAATCGTCGCGCCCGTGCAACGAGCGCAGGCACGGGTCGATCAATCCCGCAAACAACGCGCTGTTCGGTCGATCAGCGCACCGGGTCCGGGGCCAGACTGGCGTCATCGCGGCCTCGTGTGCCGCTCAAAGCCCTGCCGCAGCCCACGCCATGAAGATCGACCGCACCGTTTCCCTTCGCCGCCCGCTGCGTCTGTGGCTCGCCGGCCAGGCCGCGATTCTCGTCGGCGCCGCGATGATGGCTTGGACACATTCGACCATCCCGATGGCGCTGGCCGGGTCCGCCGCACTGATGATGACGATGCCGCTGGTGAAGGCGCTCGCGACAGGTCGCCGCATCCGCGGCTGAGCCTGCAAACGCGTGCGTGGCCGGGAGGTCGCGCGCAACGCCGGGCCTCTCGCTTGCTGAAGCTGGACGAAATCGAACGTCGATGCGCACGAAGCATCTCTTCGATTCGAAACTCTTTCCAACTTCTGCAGGAGCACCCACATGGCAGACCCCCGACTCGTCACCGGCCTCTTTCCCGACCGTGACAGCGCCGAGCGCGCCTATTCGTCCGTCGCCTCGCGCGGCTACGTCCGCGACGACATCAACCTCGTGATGTCGGACGAGACCCGGGCGCGCCACTTCGCGCCGGATACCGCCGTCACCACTGAACTCGGCACCAAGGCAGCCGAAGGCGCGGGCATTGGCGGCGCGATTGGCGGCACCATCGGCGCGATCGCAGCCGCCGTCGCCGCCGTCGGCACCAGCCTCGTGCTGCCAGGCCTGGGCCTGGTCATCGCCGGTCCGATCGCGGCAGCCCTCGCGGGCGCGGGCGCGGGCGGAGCCGCAGGCGGCCTCGTGGGCGCGCTGGTCGGCTGGGGCATCCCGGAGGAGCGTATCGCCGAATACGAGTCAGGCATCCGCGACGGCGGCATCCTCATGGGCGTGCGTCCGCGCAGCGTCGACGACGCGCTGGCATTCGAGAACTCGTGGCGAGATGCCAACGGGCAGTTGATCCGCAGCTGATTTTCGTTCGAGCCGACGCGCGCGCGTCGGCTCTTCATCATCCCCGGAAAGCGCCTCGCAAGAGCGCCCACCGGTTCTGGCGCCTCGGCGCCGCAGCGTTCCAAGGAGACATCATCATGGGCAAGTATCTCGTCGGTTGGTTGTTGGGCGTGCCGGTCTTCGTACTGGTGATCCTGTACTTCTTCTTTCACTGAAATCGTACACCCCGAGCGGCGTCCGCGGCTCGCAGCAATGCGATGCCCGGACGCCGTTTTCGCTGCATGGGCTTGTTGACTTGCCTGGCCGATCCGCATCGCGATCGAACCCGCGGCGGTGGTCACCGACACCGGGGGATTGGGCACAGTCCTTGCCGCTTCAGGAGGCGACGAATCGTCCGATTCGCATCCACCGCTCAACAAGGAGTTCAGCATGAACAAGGATCAAGTCCAGGGTCGCGCCACTGAAGTCAAGGGCGACATCAAGGAAGCCGCCGGCAAGCTTGTCGGCAACCAGAAGCTGCAGGGCGAAGGTCTGATCGACCAGGCCAAGGGCAAGACCCAGGCGGGCTACGGCGACGCCAAGGAAAAGGTCAAGAGCGCGATCGATCGCACCTGACCCTCACTCCGCTTGAAGAAAGATCCCGGCCACGCGCCGGGATTTTTCGTTCCGGGCCAGGGCAGTGGAAGGTGCCGGGGGCCCGATTCTCTTCTAGAGCAGCAGTTCGCTCGACTCCCCGGTGGGCACCGGCATCATCGACGGCAACGCGATCTGCACGCTGTGCTGGCGCCCGTCGTCGTACAGCGGCAGCCGACTGGTGCCGAGTGCGCGGCCGTCCAGCGTGACCTGCGGCTCCTTGTCGTGGCCGCTGCGGTCGAACTGCAGCCGGAATGAGGTCGTCTTGTGGACGTAGTCGACCTCGAATCCGCTCCAATGCGGCGGGATGCGCGGGTCGAGCAGCAGCGACGCGTGGCCGTCGACCACCTCCAGCCGCAGGCCCAGCACGGCCTCGATCAGCAGGCGGTACATCCAGCCGGCCGAGCCCGTGTACCAGCTCCAGCCGCCGCGGCCGGTGTGCGGCGCGACGCTGTAGACGTCCGCCGACATCACATACGGCTCCACCTTGTAGACCGCCACTTCGGCCGGCGTGCGCGAGTGGTTGACCGGGTTGATCATGTCGACGATGTCCCACGAGCGCCGCGCGTCACCGCTGGCCGCGAAGGCCATCGCCGCCCAGATCGCGCCGTGGGTGTACTGGCCGCCGTTCTCCCGCACGCCCGGCACATACCCGCTGATGTATCCCGGGTTCGGTCCCTTGCCGTCGAACGGCGGGTCGAGCAACTTGACGATGCGCCGCTGCGGATCGACCAGCCGCGCCGCCAGCGAGTCCAGCGCCTTGCGCGCGCGCTCGCGTGGCGCGATGCCCGACAGCACCGACCAGCTCTGGGCGATCGAGTCGATCTGGCACTCGACGCCCGTGGCGGTGCCCAGCGGCGTGCCGTCGTCGAAGTAGGCGCGGCGATACCACTCGCCGTCCCAGGCGTTGGCCTCGATGGACACGGCCAGTTGGTCGCGCGACTCCTTGCAGGTCTGCGCGAACGCGTTGTCCTGATGGGCGCGGGCGAGATCGGCGAACTCGCGCAGCACCTCGCAGACGAAGAACGCCATCCACACGCTTTCGCCCTTGCCGTGCTCGCCGATCAGGTTCATGCCGTCGTTCCAGTCGCCTCCGCCCATCAGCGGCAGGCCGTGCGCGCCCAGGCGCAGCCCGTGCTTGACGGCCAGCGCCGCGTGCTCGTACAGCGTGGCCGTGCGATGCGAGACGTTGGGCATGTCGAAGTACGACTCGTCCTCGTCCTTCAGCGGCCGGCCTTCGATGAACGGCACGGCCACGTCGAGGACAGCATGATCGCCGGTGGCTTCCACGTAGCGGCACAGGCCCAGTGGCAGCCACAGGTAGTCGTCGCTGATGTGCGTGCGCACGCCACGGCCCTGCGGCGGATGCCACCAGTGCTGTACGTCGCCTTCCTCGAACTGGCGGCTGGCGGCCAGCAGCAGTTGGGCCCGCAACAGCTCGGGCCGCGCGTGCACCAGCGCCATCGCGTCCTGCAACTGGTCGCGGAAGCCGAACGCACCGCCCGACTGGTAGTAGCCACTGCGCGCCCACAACCGGCATGAGATCGTCTGGTAGACGAGCCAGCCGTTGGCCAAGGCGTCGAGTGCCGCATCGGGCGTGCGCACCTGCACGGCACCCAGCGTCTTGGTCCAGTGCGCGACGACGCGCGCGAATTCAGCCTGCGCGACCGCGTCGCTGCGGTAGTGAAGCGCGATGCGCTCGGCCTCGCCGTGGTTCTTGCCCATGCCCAGGCGGAACACGACGGTGCGCGATTCGTCCTCGGCCAGATCGATGGGCACCTGGAACGCGGCACATGGGTCGATGGCGGCGCCGCTGCGGCCCGACAGCCCCGCACGGCGCAGCGCCATCGGCTCCTGCAGATTGCCGTTGCGGCCGATGAACTCCGTGCGGTCGCAGGTCATGCTGCCGGCGAGCT
Organism: Burkholderiaceae bacterium; assembly: GCA_039920745.1. Lineage (GTDB taxonomy): Bacteria > Pseudomonadota > Gammaproteobacteria > Burkholderiales > Burkholderiaceae_C > Scleromatobacter. The sequence continues at coordinate 33,055 of JBDSDD010000003.1, forward strand.
GGTGTTCGGCGTCGACGTCGAAGAAGCCCATGTAGTCGACGTGATCGCCGCTGTACGGGTTGCGCGCGGTGGCCGGGCCGTCGTCCTGGTGGTCGGTGACGATGTGCGGCGCGGTGGCCGGACGCAGGCTGCCCAGCACCCATTCGACGTAGCCCGTGGCGCTGACGCGGCGCGGTCGGCCCGAGTCGTTGCGGATCGTCAGCATCGAGAACTTGATCGGCGCATCGATCGCGCAGAACACGCGCAGCTCGCTGTGGATGCCCTGGTTGATCTGCTCGAAGGTGCTGTAGCCGAAGCCGTGGCGCGCGACGGCGGCGCGGCCGGCCGTGCCGTCCGGATTCGGCGCGACACCGCTGGGCAGCCACGCGACGCCGGTCTCCTCGTCGCGCAGATAGAAGGCCTCGCCGCTGGGGTCTGACACGGGGTCGTTGTGCCACGGCGTGAGACGCCATTCGTGCGCGTTCTCGGCCCAGGTGTAGGCCGCGCCAGATTCGGAGATCACGGTGCCGAAGTCCGGATTGGCGATGACGTTGGCCCACGGCGCCGGCGTGCGCACGCCCGACGGCGGCGCGACGACGTACTCGCGGCCTTGCTTGCTGTAGCCGCCGTAGCCGTTGAACAGCGCGAGGTCGCCGGTGGGCACGCGTTGCGACGGCGTGGCCTCGGGCCGCACGTTGCGCGTTGGCGTGAATGGCGCGAGCCGGCGCTCGGGGCCGGCGCCCTGGCGCGCCTGGTTCCTCGGCGCGACGCGGCGTTCGGTGCGCAGGCGGCGGTTCAGCTGCTCCGACAGCGAACCCTGGCGATCGCTCAGCACCGCGCGTGCCACCGACAGCAGCAGGATGCGATCTTCCTGCGGGATCTGGTCGGCGTGGCGCACGAAGATGCCGCCCGGGCGGTCGACCACATGGGCTTCGACGCCCGCGGCGATCAGGCCCATGATCTGTTCATTGAGGCGCTGGCGATAGATGTCACGCTCCTCGTTCCAGATCACCAGGTCGACAGCCAGGCCCTTCAGGCGCCAGTACGCGTGCGCCATCACCAGCTGGCGCACCAGTTCGAGGTTGGTGACATCCGAGATCTGCACCAGCACGATGGGCAGGTCGCCCGAAATCGCGTAGCCCCACAGCCCGGATTGACCACGGCGATTCTGGGCAATGATGGACGGATCGGCGCGCAGGGCGCCCTGGCTGAACAGCACGGCGCCGGCCAGGCGCGCGTACATCTGCGCGTCGGCTTCGCTGGCGTTGAGCTGGCGCAGCAACACCTGGCTGTGCGTCCACGCGAGGTCGAACACGCGCTCTGCGAGGCGGCGGTCGCGGTACTTCTCGATCAGCGCCAGACAGTCGGCGCGCTGGTCGCCGACGCCGATCACCAGGTCGACGATCACCGTCTGGTCGGGCTCCAGCGTGATGGTGCAACGGCTGGCAGCCACCGGGTCCAGCACCGAGCCCTGAGAGTTCGACAGCGCGTCGCCGCCGAACATCGCGGCCGGCGACTTCAGGCTGCCACCGCGGCCGATGAAGCGGGCACGGTCGGTCTCGTGGGTCACCGGTGAGACGTTGTCGGCCCCGCGCGGCGCGTGGACGGCCATCAGGTGGAACATCCACGGCGACGGATCTTTCTCCGCGCGCGGCCGGCGGTTGGCGAGCAGGGCGGGCAGGCCGTCGACAATCTCGGTCTGCACGAAGAGCTTGCCGAAGGCGGGATGCTGCACGTCGGCTGCCGGTGTCATCAGCACCACCTCGCAGTAGCTGGTGACCTCGATCGTGCGTGCACGCCGTGTCGTGTTCTTGATGCGGACGCGCCGCAGCTCGATTGCGTCCTCGGGCGAGACGGCGATTTCGGTGTGGGTGTCTATCCCGGCGTCGCGGCGGCGGAACTCGGCGCGGCCCTCGGTGAAGATCGCCTGGTAGTCGGTCGCCTTTCGCCCCGTCGGCTGGAACGACGTCGACCAGTACTCGCCGGTATCGACGTCGCGCAGGTAGGCGAAGCTGCCCCATTCGTCGCGCGTCGCGTCCTCGCGCCAACGCGTGATGGCCATGTCCTTGTAGCGGCTGTAGCCGCCGCCGGCCTGCGTCACCATCACGTGGAAGCTGCCGTTGGACAGCAGCTGCACCTCCGGCGTGGGCGTCTGCGGATCGGTGAACAGGCGCAGCGGCGTCTCGGTCGTGGCCGACACCGAACGCGGCGCCGACGGCTCCATCGTGGCCTCGGCGACGATGGGCATCACGTCCTTGGGCACGCGCTCGTGCAGCAGCATCAACGTGGCTTGCACGCTGGGGTCGGACGCGAAGTGTCCCTGCATGCGCGAGTGGCCCAGCGCCTGCTCGATGGCCAGCAGGCTCATGCCCTGGTGGTGCGCCATGAACGAGCGCACGATGGCCTTGGTGTGGCCGCGCGGCACCCGCATCGGGGTGTAGTCCACGGCCTCGTAGAAGCCGTATTCACCCGCCGCGCCGAGCGCGGCCAGGCGTTCCAGGTTGGCGCAGGCGGCCACCGGCTCGATGATGGCCGCCATCGCGGTGGCGTAGGGGGCGATCACCAGTTCGTCGCCGAGGCCGCGCTTGAGGCCCAGGCCCGGCACGCCGAACGCGCGGTACTGGTAGTTCAGGGCGGTGTCGGTGGCGTTGTAGCCTGACTCCGAGATGCCCCAGGGCACGCCGCGCTCGCGGCCATAGTCGATCTGGCGGTGCACGGCGGCGCGGCAGGTCTGATCCAGCAGCGTCTGCTCGAAGTTGGGCATGATCAGCGGCGGCATCAGGTACTCGAACATCGAGCCGCTCCACGACATCAGCACCGGGTTGCCGTCGTGCGCCGTCAACAGCCGGCCCAGCGCGAACCAGCTCTCCTGCGGCAACTGGCCGCGTGCGATCGCCGTGAAGATGCCCAGGCGCGCTTCGGAGGCCAGCAGGTCGTAGTGGCCCGGATCCAGCACACGCTCGTCGACGTTGAACCCGATCGCCATCAAGTGGCGGCGGTCGTCGTACAGGAACAGCTGCTCCTGCTCGCTGAGGGCGTCGACGCGGCGCGCCAGCTCCTCGATGCGGTCCAGCGTGATGGCTGCCGTGCCGATGCCCAGCGAGGCCAGCACCCCCAGCGCAGGTAGCGGCGCCTGGGCGGCGGCGTCGCGCGCCGCCGGGGATGCGTCGGCTGCCAGCGGCAGCGCCAGGCCGCCGTACGCCGTCAGCTCGTCGCGGCCGGCCTCGCACTGAGCGACCAGGGAGCGCGCCCAGCGCAGTGCCTCGCCGGTGTCCGCGTCGGCGCTGGTGTCCTTGCGCGCCGCGTCGCTCGACAGCGCGGCTTCGACCGCCATTGCCAGCTCGCGCGCGGCCGTCTCGAACGAATCGAGCAGCCCCTGCAGCGCCGGCGCCGAGATCGGGATGTCGGCGCAGGCGGCCTGCACCAGCTTGTCCGCGCGATCGAGTGCGGGCAGGTGGGTTCCAGTAGGCAGGCTCTCGCGCACGAGGCCCAGCAGGTCGGCCAGCCCCAGGCACCAGTGCGGCGAGAACGGCGCCTCCGACGGGAGCGCGAGCAGGGCCATGCGCAGCGTCATCAGCTGCGCCACGAGGTTGCCCGAATCCACCGTGGAGATGTAGCGCGGTGCCAGCGGCAGCAGCGACTGCGTGTCGTACCAGTTGTAGAAGTGGCCGCGGTGGCGCTCCAGCTGTTCCAGCGTGGTGAGCGTGGCGGCGATGCGCGTGAGCATCTGGTCCAGCGTGATGTAGCCGGAGTCGCGCGCCGTCAGGTTGGCCAGCAGCGAGAAGCCGATGTTGGTCGGCGATGTGCGGTGCGCGACCCGGGCCACCGGGTGCAGCTGCACGTTGTCCGGCGGCAGGTGGTTGTCCTCGGCGCCGACGAAGGTCTCGAAGAACGCCCAGGTGCGGCGCGCGACGCGGCGCAGGAAACGGCGCTGGCCCGCGTTGAGCTCGCTGCGGGGTTGCGGCAGCGGGCGGTCGGCCCACCAGACGACGAGCGGCGAGAAGAACCAGAGCAGCAGCAGCGGTGCGGCGGCCGGCAGCGCCCACGGACGAATGTCGATCAGCAGGCCCGCGATCAGCAGCGCGGACGTCGGGCCGGCCCACAGCCCGCGGATGTTGTCGCGCAACGCCGCGAGCGTGCCGGGGGCGTGGCCGGCACGGATGTCAGCCGAGGCGACCCATTCGAGCAGCCGGCGGCCACGCACCATGCGCCAGACCGTGCGCGCGATCGCGTCCAGCGTCGCCACGGCCTCGGTGGGCAAGCAGGCGAGGGTGTGCACCAATTGCAGCAGTTGCAGCAGGAGCGGCATCAGGCGCGCGGGCGACGGCGACGCCGTGACCCAGTTCATCGGCGCGCGCGCCAGGCCCATCACGTGGGCCGCGAACGGCACGATGCCGACGATGACGATGATGCGCAGCGTCCACATGAACGGCTCGGGCAGCCGGGCCCAGCCGAGCACCGCCAGCGCGATCAGCGCAGCGGGCACGAGGCTGCGGCGCAGGTTGTCGAACAGCTTCCACTTCGACAGCGCCGACAGCGGATTGCGCGGTGCGCCCGGCAGTGCGTGCAGGCGCCGGCGCAACCAGCCGATCAACTGCCAGTCGCCGCGCACCCAGCGGTGGCGGCGTGCCATGTCGGCGCTGTAGCGCGAAGGCGTGTCCTCCAGCAACTGCACGTCGCTGAGCAGGCCCGAGCGCGCGTAGCAACCCTCGATCAGGTCGTGGCTGAGGATGCGGTTCTCGGGCATGCTGTCGTGCGTCGCGCGTTCGAACGCGTCGACGTCGTAGATGCCCTTGCCGACGAACGAGCCTTCGCCCAGCAGGTCCTGGTAGACGTCCGAGACGGCGCGCGTGTACGGATCGATCCCCGGTTCGCCGCCGAACAGGCGTGCGTAGCCCGAACGCCCGACGCTGGGCAGGTTCAGCCCCACGCGCGGCTGCAGGATGCCGTAGCCCTCGACGACGACGTCTTTCTTCACGCCCACACCGAAGCGCGGCCGGTTGAGCGGGTGAGCCATCGCCGAAACCATCTCGCAGGCCGACTCGCGCGGCAGCTGCGTATCGGAGTCCAGCGTGATGACGTAGCGCACGTCCTGGAGCGTCAGCGTGTCGCCGACGATGCGCGAGAACGCCTTCTCGGCATCGGGCCGGGCGCGCAGCAGCGCATTGAGGTCGGCCAGCTTGCCGCGCTTGCGCTCGTGGCCCATCCAGACGCTTTCGGTGGCATTCCAGCGACGCGGGCGGTGCAGCAGCAGGAACGGCGCGTTGCGCTGCTGCGTCTGGGCGGTCGCGGCGTAGCGATTGTTCAACGCAACGATGCGCGCCTCCGCGTAGTCGACCAGGTCGGCGTCCTCCGGCAGCGTCTCCTGCTTCGCGTCGCGCAGGTCGGTCAGCAGCGCGAACTGCAGGTTCGGATCGCGATTGGCGAGAAAGCGCACCTCCAGCGCGTCGACCAGCGTGTCGACGTCGGCATGCTTGCCCAGCAGCGTCGGAACAGCCACCAGCGTGCGCGAGCGCGGGTCGATGCCCAGCGCGAAGTCCAGGCGCGGCAACGCCTCGGGCGGCACGCTCAGCGTCACGATCCAGTTGACCAGGGACAGCGCGAGCTGGCTCGTCGCCAGCATCAGCAGCAACACCAGCACGATGCCCTTGGGTGTCCACAGTTGCAGATCCAGCTCGAACGCGGCCTGGCGGATCGGGCCCAGTGACATGAGCATCGCGAACGCGACGATGCCGCCGATGTAGGCTGGCAGCGGCGAATGGCCTGCGCGGTCCAGGAAGCCGGTGCGGCGCGCGTTCACCGCGGCCTCGAGGGCAGGGCGGCCGTTGCCGATCAGGTAGTAGCCGACGTGGGCTTCCCGGTCGTCGGCGTCGCCGGCGGCCAGCAGGCCCAGGCGCGCGGAGGCGAGTTCGATGGCCTTGTGCGCGACGGCCGGCTCGTCGCCGCCCGCCGCCTTGGCAATGCGCTCGACGGCGTGGCGGTAGGTGTCGCGCGTGCCGAAGTCCATGCGGCCGTATACGCCGATCGGATCCTCGCGCAGGATCTGCTCGACGCTGCTGAGCGTCTCGACGAACTCGGGCCAATGCGTGGCACCCAGCAGGCGCAGGCTGCCAATGCTGTTGGACACAGAGACTTGGCTGGCCGCCTGCTTCTGGCTCTCGACGTGCACCAGGTGCTCGATCGTCTCGTTGGCGTCCGCCAGCCGCTGCTCCATCCACGTGAGGGGCAGGGCCAGCGCCGCGCCCTGGCCCTGCAGCCGGCGTGCGAACTCGGCGACGAACGCGCTGCTCAGCGTGGGGCCGGAACGCGCCATGTCGGCGATCACCAGGATCAGGTCGCTCGGGCGCTCCTCGGCCGCCTGCAGCATGCGCGACGCCCAGGTCTCGGCGAGGTCGCGCTCGTCCAGCGCCGTGGCCACGCGCACCGCGACGCGGCGCAGGTTCTCGATGAGCGCGAGGCGCAGCATGATCGGGAACGCCCACAGCTCGCCGAGCTTGAGCGGCTGGCCGGTCTGGTACGCGGCCACGAAGCGGCTCAGCGTGCCGCGGCTCAGGCGGCCGTCGGCGTGGGCGATGGACTCGAGCGCGAGGTCATGGACGCGCGGCTGCGTGCCGTCGCGGGTCTCGGAGGGGTGCGCCAGCCGCGGCAGCTCCTTGCTGTAGCCGGGTGGCAGGTGACGCCGTGCGGTGCGGATCTCCTCGTCGATCAGGTACATGTTGTCCAGCAGCCATTCGGACGCCGGCGTGACGGGCCGATCCTTGGCGACCGTCTGGCGCAACTGGCGCGCGACGCCCTCCAGCACACGTTCGTTCGACGCGAGGCGCGCGAGCAGCCGGTCTGGCCGGTGCTGTTTGGCCAGCCGATGGCGGCCCGCCAGCAACTTGCCGTGCGCCACCATCTGGTCGCTGCTGAACAGGGCCGCGCGCAGCGGCTCTTCCTCCTCGTGGTCGCTGCCCGCCCGCGCGCTCGGAGCGTGCTCGTGGGCCCAATCGGCGGCCTGGGCGAGCAGGGTGCGGAAAGAGCGATCGGATCCCGTCATCTATGGTTGTCCTCAGGTCCGGAAAGGACCGACAAACGCGCCTGGAGCAATCCATGAGCCCGGCCATTGCCGGGGCCGCCAAGGCGGCTCTCGACAGGTGTTTCGTCGCTCGACGGTGCGGCCGTAAACGTTGCCGCAAGCGCGCCGGCACATCCATTGCCATGTTAGGCCATCCGCCGGGTTTCGACACACCCGGATCCCACCATCAAGCCGGGGCAATCACCATGTCCAACGCCGCCACTTCGTCACCCTGCGCCAGCCCCTGCGCCGACGCGCTCGACATGCTGTCCCTGGGCCACGAGCAGACCCGCGCGCTGGCCGACGAATGCCGCCGCTTCGCGCGCCACGTTTCGGCCGACGCCGCGATGCAGGAGGTCGCCGAGGCGCTTTGCCGCGCGATCCATCGCATGGCCGCACTGGAGGAGGAACTGTTCTTCCCCGCCGCGCGGGCCGCGCTGGAGGCGTCGTCATTGGTCGACCTGGCCGAGCTCGAGCACGCCACCGCCCGCCAGATCATTCGCCACCTTCAGGCAACCGATCCGCGCGAGGCGCGCTACGAGGCATTGGTGCTCGCACTGACCGAATGTGTGGAGCGCCACGCGCGCCATGAACAGGCGCAGTTGTTCCCGCGGCTGCGCGAATCCAGCCTCGACATGGATGCGCTCGAACGCCAGCTCAACGAACGCCTTTGCGCGCACGACGACGAGGTGTTCGTCGTGGAGGAGCGCCGGCACCAGGCACTCGCCACGGCGCATTGACCGAGGGCGCGATGGCGTGCCGTCCTACGCCCGATGGGCACACCCGTTGCCACATCCTTCGTGCCAGCCAAGGAGTCGCTTCAGCACTCTGCGGCATCCGAACCAGACGCCTCGCGTCCCAACGAAATCAGGAGTTCACACCATGTCCCCGATGAACAAGTCCATCACCGCCCTGGCCGCTTCCGCGCTTCTGGCGACCGTCGGCTTCGCCGCGGCGCAGACCACCGACGCCAACGGCGCCACCACGACGACGACCACGACCGTTGACACGGCCACGCAAGTGATCCCGGCGCAGCCTACCGGCGTCATCGAGCTGGCCAAGCCCAAGGGCACCGTGACGCCCATCACCAAGCAGGCCGATGGCCCGCTGGGCATGGAAAACAACCTGATGACCACCGGCGTCATCGGCGGCATCGTCCGCCCGAGCATTGGCGACCACGCCACGCCGCCGATCCAGCCGGATGACCAGACGATCGCGGTCACCCGGGAAACCACGACCACCACGGTCGTGACCCCGCCGGCTCCTGCGGCTGCTCCCCTGGCCGCCCCGGTCACCCCGGTCGCCGAGCCGATGCCCGCACCAGCCGCCGATCCGGTTCCCGAACCGATGCTGGCGCCGAAGGCCGACCGCAACTGAGCGGCACGCGATCTCTGAACAACGGGCTCCTCGGAGCCCGTTTTCTTTGGGTCGGACGGCCCGTTTGACGACACGACGCGCCGGTGGTCAACTCCGGTGCGGGCGCTCGACAGCAAGTTCTACACGACACATCATCGCGGCGGGGTCGTCGGCCGGTTGATCCGATGCCGGGTGGGGTATTTTCACCCGGGCCGGATCGGCTAACCTGACGGCGCGTCGGATCACGGTCGGGTTGGCACGCCGGTTGCCGTGAATGCGCTCAACCGGGCCGCGAGCCCGTCCGACGTCAACCCCGGAGACCTCCATGGCCAACACGCCCAGCACGACCCCCGACACGACCTTCCCCAAGAGCGCCACGACGACGCCGAGTTCCGCCTCGCCGGCCACGCCGTCGTCGGGCGGCTCGGGTTCGCGTCCCGCCGACGCCGCCATCGACCAGGCTGCAGCCGTCGAACGCGACGTCGTGCGCCGCGTGGTGCAAGGCGCGCACGAAGCCGTCGACCGCATCGCTGACAAGGCGATTCCGGCCGTCGAACGCCTGCGCGGCTCCTACAACGATGCCGCCGACTCCCTCAAGCACAAGGCCGACCAGGCCGTCGACCTGAAGGACGAGTGGACCGAGAGCTTGCGAGTTGCCGTGCGCGAGCATCCGCTGGCCGCGATCGGCACCGCGCTGGCGCTGGGCGTTCTCCTCGCCAAGCTCACGTCCAACAACAACGACCGCTGATCTCCGCCCATGGTCGATGACGCACCGCCGCCACCCGCTGCAACGCCTGACGACGTCTTGTCGTTGCCCAAGGCGGTCGGTGCGCTCTTTGCCGACCTGCCCGGGCTGCTGACCGATCGCGTCCACCTGCTGTCGCTCGAACTCCGGCGCGCGTCCAACGCGCTGGGGCAGATGGTGGCACTGGGCCTGCTGGCGGCGATTCTGTTCGCTACCGCCTGGATCACCTTGTGGGTAGGCTTGGCCGCGGCGTTCATGGCCGTCGGCCTCGCCTGGCCCTGGATCGTGCTGCTGGTGCTGGTCATCAATCTCAGCGCCGCCATCTGGGCGATCCTGCGCGTCAAGGCCCTGGCGCCATTGCTGGCGCTGCCTGCGACCTTGCGCCGCCTGACCGACTCGGACGCACTGTCGCGCGAGCCCTCGACAGACTCCGAAAGCGAGCGCCTCCATGGCTAACCCGCCGCGCCTCCTTCCGCCAGTCGTCGACGCACTGACCCTGGACGAGCAGATCGCGCTGGCCGAGATGCAGGTCATCGCGCGTGACGCACGCATCCGCCGGCGCACGGATGCGCTCGTCGCGCGTACCAAGCGCGAGGCCCTCAAGCATGCCGGTGGCGGCCTGCTGCTGGGCATCGGCACCGTCGCGCTCACGTGGTGGCTCAACCGGCTGAGCCGCAAGAACTCCCCGCCGCCTGCAGCCGCAGCGGCGTCGTCCGAGGAGCCGCCGTCCACCTTCGAGCACCTGTTCCGCGACGCTGGCATCACGCTGGCCGGTCTGTTGCCCATGCTGTGGCCGATGCTTCCGCGTTCGTGGCGGCGCACCGTCACGCCAGGCACCGCCGGCACGCTGCTGACCTTCCTCGCCCCGTTGCTGGGCAGGTTGTTCCGCCGCAAGGCGCGCCGTGCGCCAACGTCCTGAGCGGACACGGTCGTGCATTGCTGTCGAGCGCAAACTGGTCTACTGTCGGGCATGACACTTGCCTCGGAGCATCGAGGCATGCCCCACAGTCGTTGTCCCGACTCTCCAGAGGAACCATGATCCACGCCCGCGTCCTGACGGCCGCCACGCTCGCCACTTTTCTCGTCCTGCCCTTGGGCGCGTTCGCGCAGGCCAGCGCGCCCACCATGACGCCCGCCGAGCGCCACGACTGGGAGCGCTCGCACCGCGTCAGCAAGATCATCGGTTCGGACGTGCGCACCAAGACGGGCGAAAAGATCGGCGACATCCGCGACCTGATGGTGGACAGCACCGGCACGATCAAGCTGGCCATCGTGTCGACCGGCGGCTTCCTGGGCGTGGGCGACCGGCTGCACGCCGTGCCCTGGGACTTGCTGACGCTGGGCCCCAAGGACGATCACATCCTCGACATCGACAAGGCCCACCTGCAGGCCACCCCGGGCTTCACCTCGAAGACCTGGCCCAACCTCGGCGACGACCACTGGCTGGTCGATAACCGTCGCTATTACGTTCACTGATGAAGCGCTGAAGCCGGCGCGGGAGATCCCCATGAGACTGCTCACGAACCTTGCCCTGATCGCGATCGCCTATGCGGCGCTGTCGCGCGTCAACAAGGTACACACCACGCGCTTCCACGCCAAGCCGGCGGCCAAGCCTGAGGCGGTGCAGACCTGGGAGGGCGAGGGCGGTGGGCTGCCCACGGGTGGGCCGGGACCGGGGGTGAAGGTGGCGCCGGCGGCTGTGCATGATCCCGATCTGGCGCACGGCGGGGTCTGAACTTTCACTTTTCGGATGGAAACGCCGCGCCTTGTCGCGGCGTCTTGCATTAGTGCGCTCAAGCCGAGGCCCGCCGGCGCCGCCGCTTGTCCCGCTTCTGCAGTACCCGCCGCTGCCGATACAACGCCATCAAAGGCGTGGCTGACACGCCATGCAGCAACACCGACAACGCAATCGCCGGCAATGTCGCATTGACCAGGTCGGTGGCCAGCACGGGCGAGATGCCCGAGTCGATCACCAGCGCCAGGTAGAACAGCGAGCCGACGCCCCGGATGCCGAACCAGGCGACGACGCGGCGCTGGATCCTGGGCATGGCGCGGCCCGGCACCGTCATGAACACGCTCAGCGGCCGGATCACCACCAGCAGCAGCGCGGCGTACATCAGCGGCTCGCCGCGCCACTGCACCCAGGGCATCGAGAAGCCCATCAACAACACCATCACCACCTCCACCAGCCGCCCGCAACGGTGGCCGAAGGCCAGCAGGCGGTCGCCGAGTTCGTCGGGCTCGACGCCGGCGCGTTCCAGCGAGTCCGTGGCCCGGGTCGAGCGGCGAAACAACCCGAGTGCCGCAGCGAACACGAACAGGAAGGACGACGTGTCCGTCAGCCGCGACAGCCCGTAGGCCACAGTGATGATGCCCAGGTACAGCAGCTCGTCCCAGCACAGCCCGTGGCCATGGCGCAGCAGCGCGTGGATCACCTTGCCCAGGCCGCGCCCGAACGCCCAGCCCAGCAGCGCGCCGCCCACGATGGGCCACGCCAGGTCGTGCCACAGCCAGCGCGTTCCGCCCACGCCGAGGTCGCCGATGCCCAGCAGGCCCAGCGCCAGCATCACCACCGGCAGCGCAGTGCCGTCGTTGAGACCGCCCTCGGCGGTGAGCGACACGCGCACCGCGTCGCGGTCGTTCTGCGAGCGGATCTGCACTTCGGAGGCCAGCACGGGATCGGTGGGCGCGAGGATGCCGGCGAGCAGCAACGCGCCCGCGAAGCCCAGCCCCGGCATCAGCCACCAGCCGGCGAGCGTGGCCAGCGCGATCGTCACGAGCATGCTGGCGCTGGCCAGGATCGCGGCGACGCGCCAGCCTTTGAACGTCCACGGGATGCGCAGTTGCAGGCCCACTGCGAACAGCGAGATCAGCACAGCGATCTCGGTGATGACGACGAGCATGTCGGCGCGCGCCGGCGCGGTGGGCGGCGTCAGCACCTTGGCCTGCACCATCCAGCCGGCGATCCAGCCGACGGCCAGGTAGATCACGGCCGGCGACAGCGGCAGCCGCGTGACGACGAGCTCCAGCAGGCACATCGCCAGCAGGACCACGCCCAGCAACAAGAGCGTGGCGGTCAGCATCGCAGGCGCGCCGAGCGCTCGACGCGCGTCACGCGCCCTTGCGTGGGGGCGCGAGCCTGGCCCTGGGCGAGGACGCGGGCAGCGGTGGTGCCTCGGCTGGGCCCGACTTCACGCCGGCCTGGGCCGCGCCCTCGACGTGCGACACCGCAGTGCTGCACACGTCGCGCTCCTGCTGCTTGAAGTCGACCAGCGCCAACAGCGCGGCCAATGGATTCACGAGGCCCAGCGCCAACGCCGCCGCACCGCGCCTAGCCAGCGGCTTGACCTCGGGGCGGATGTGGGGGTCGGTGAACGTGCCGCTCACCTTCACCGGCGTGCGCAGCGCGAGCGGGCTGAAGTCGTGCGGGTGCGCGGTCATGCGCAGGTCGAGAGATTCGGTGGCCAGCGACAGGTCGCCGTCGATCAGCATCGTCGTGTCCTTGGTGTCGATGACGAACACCTCCGGCATCACCTTGCCGTTGACGAGATCGAACTGTGCCAGCGCGCACTGCATCGGCAGTTTGTCGTCACCCTTGATGAACACGCCGAGTGCCTGCGCCACGTCGATGCCAGCCGCCTCGACCAGAACGTGCGACACCGTTCCGTCACGCACCCACATCCGCGCCGTGCCGTCCATCGAGGCCAGCAGCTTCGCCGAGGACTTGCCTTCGCCGGTCAGCTTCGCGTTGCCGCCCAACGCGCCGCTGATATAGCCGACCTTCGGCTTCTGGCCGTTGGCGTCTTTCCTGACGGCGATGTCGCGTGTCTTGATGAAGCGATCCAGTTGGATGCCGCTCCAGCGCAAGTCGGCGTTCCACTTCGGGCGGGCGGGGCGGCTGTCCACGCCAATCGCTCCCTGCACCTCGCCGGCCGAGGTGCGCGCCAGCAGATCCTTCAGGTTCAGCACGCCGTCCTGCAGCGTGATGCGGCCCTGAAGCGGCTGGAACGGCTCCAGCGCGGTCGTGCCGAGGTCGAGCACCGCCAGGTTCACGCCGACGTCGGCGTTCATCGCCTTGAGCGAGGGGATGTCGAACTCGCGGTCGGGGATCACCCTGCCGGGCTTGGCGTTGGAGGCGGACGCCGGCGCATCGGGCGGCGCCGCGCCGAAGGCCGGGCCCAGGTCCGCCAGCACCAGGCGCGAGCCGCCCAGCGTGCCGGTGAGCACCGGGATTGCCGGGCCGTTATCGAACTTGAAGTCGCCCTTGAGGCGGCTGGAGCCGATGTCCATCGCGGCAATGGTGGCGTCCCAAACGTCACCGTGCTTGCGCAGCCGCCCGTGCGTCGCGAACTTCGACGTGGTGGGCAGCGTCACGCCCAGCGCGTCGCCGACGGCGGCCAGCGACGGCCCGGACGCGACGAAGGCGGCGTCCATGCCACCGAAGTGCAGCAGGTCGGTGGCGCTGCCGTCGATGCGAATGCGGGTCTTGTCGGCGTGCACGTCCAGCCACAGCGGGACGGCGATGGCGTCGGTGTCCGAGGCGGCCAGGGGCAGCAGGCCGCTGGAGCGCAGTTGCAGCACCAGCGACGCCTTGCGGTAGGTACCCTGGCCGTCGACCTGCAGGCCCGGTGTGTCGTCGTCGATCGCGAGCGTCTGGCGCGCCGGGGTGGCGGTTCCCCCCGACGCCGCCAGCGGCGCCGAGCCGGCGATCCTGGCCGCGCCGACCGTGGCGACGCGCACCTGCGGCGCCGACGCGCCCGACGCCGAGATCGAGCCGGCCTCGGCCGTGCCTTCGCGCGTAGCGACATGCGCGACGGCGCTGATGTGCAAGGGCTCGTCGACGATGCGCACCTCGCCGTTGCGCACGTTCAGGCGTTCGAACTGCGGCAGTTGCGGCGAACTGGCCGACGTGGCGGGCTGCGCCGCCCCGAACTGCCAGTTGGCGTGGCCGTCGGCGTTGCGCTTGAGGTTGAGCTCCAGGCCGTCGACGTCCAGCAGCTTGACCTGCAGGGGTTGTCCCGTCCCCTTCCACTGGTGGTAGAGCGCGCCGTAGCCCAGCGCGAGCTTGACGTTCTTCGCGTTCATGAAGTCGCGCGGCCTGCCGGCGTCGTCCACCAGCGTCGGGCCGTTGGCGGGCGCGGGCCCGATGGTCATGGCGTCGGTGTGCGCACGCACGGATCCGAGCAGGCGCACGCCGAACTGGTCACCGAATGCCACTGGCCGGTCGAGGATCTGCGACAGCCTGGCCTCGAGCGGATGGCGCAGGAACGGCCATTCGACGAACTCGCACACGCCGACGGTGACGCCCAGCACGACGAGCACGACGAACACGCCGAGGCCGGCGCTTCGCAAGCCGCGACGCGTACGCCGAGGGGCGGGGGGTTGCGGGTCCCGGAGCCTGTCCATCGGGTTCAGTTCGCCGCTTGATCGGGCATCGACGGGCCGCAGAGGCGGCGCCGCAGCGCTGCGACGAGGCCCGGTTGGCGCTTGGCGCCATCTGCGCTCGAGGCGAGGCTGACGCGCTGTACGTTGCGCGTCATGAAATCCGAGATCTTCTGCATGGGGGCCTTGCGACGAGGGACGGGAGCGACCGGGCGGTCTGGGCGTCTGGCAAATACCGCTCCCGTCGGGGTGGACCACCGTTTGCCACGGAGGGCCACCATGCGCGAAAAGACCACCGCTCCTCCGGCCGCACGCCGCCCCGCCTCGTCCCGAGACTACGGCGACGACGGCCTGTTCCAACGCCTGGTTCGGCGCGTCAGCGACCTGCTGATCATGGGCGTCGTCGGGCCGGTGACGGGCGTGCTGGCAATTGTCGCGATCCACTTCGCGACCGTGCTGCCGCCGATCAACCCCGCTCTCGACGCTGACGCCGTGCGCCAGCGCGAGGCCGTCCGCGTGATGGCCATCCTCGAGGATCGCACCGAACCCGGCATCACCGGCTCCGTGCAGCGCGAGATCCTGCCCCCGGTGGCGCTGCCGCCACCCGAGGCGCCCAGGCTGAGCGCGGCCGACTTCGGCGCCGTCCGGCCCACGACCGACGCTCGCCAGATGGCCGACTGGGTCGTCGAGCGCCGCGACAACGGGCACATGCCGTTCATCGTGCTCGACAAGCGCGATGCGCGCCTGTATGTGTTCGAAGCCGGTGGCCGCCTGCTCGACCAGACACCCGTGCTCCTGGGTTCCGCCCACGGCGACGAAACCTACCCGGGCATCGGCGACGTGCCGATCGCGCAGGTCAAGCCATTCCAGCGCACGACGGCCGCGGGCCGATTCGTCACCCGCCCGGGCCTGGACGCCGACCATACGGATGTCGTCTGGCTGGACTACGACGCCGGGCTGGCGATGCACCGCGTCATCAACAAGGTGAAGGCCGAGCATCGCCTGCAGCGCATCGCGTCGGCCAACCCGAAGGTGCGCCGCATTTCGTGGGGCTGCATCAACATCCCGATCGCGTTCTTCGACAGCTACGTCTCGCCCGTCTTCGGCAAGCGCGCCGGCGTCACCTACGTGATCCCGGAGCGCAAGTCCTTTGCCGAGGTATTCGAGCAAGGTGGCGACAACACGGCCACGGTAGCGACGGCGTCGGCGGAGCCGTTGGCGTCCAGGGACGTCGCGCAGCGTTGATCCGGGTGCGCCCCGTGCCGACTCCCCAGCCGCCGTCCTCGGTCTTCGCGCCACGCCACGACATGACGCCCGCGCAGCAGTGCCTGGCGCATCCGCGCGCGTTCGCATGGCGCGTCCTGTGCGGCTTCCGCGCCAACCAGGGCCTGCTGCTGGCGGGCGCGATCGCGTACTACGCGCTGCTGTCCATCGTGCCGTTGCTGATCCTCAGCGTGATCGCGCTGTCGCACGTGATCCCCGAGCACGAACTGCTCGCCACGATCGGGCGCTACCTCGCATGGCTGGTGCCGAGCCAGTCCAACGCGGTGGTGCGCGAGCTGCACGGCTTCCTCGACCACCGCGACGTCGTCAGCTGGGTGCTGCTGGGGTCGATGCTGTTCTTCAGCTCGCTGGCCTTCGCAGTGCTGGAGAACGCGCTGTCGGTGATCTTCGTGCACCGCATCGTCGAACGCAAACGCTCGCTGCTGATGAAGCTGCTGCTGCCCTACATCTACGTCGCCTGCCTCGCAGCCGGGTTGCTGCTGGTGACACTGGTGGCTGGCGGCCTGGAGAACCTGGGGGCCTACCAGGTCGACCTGTTCGGCCACGAGCTCTCGCTGGGCCGCTTCTCGCGCCTGCTGCTGTACCTGCTGGGCCTGGCCGGCGAGATCGTCCTGTTGACCTCCATCTACCTCGTGATGCCCGCCGGTCGGCTCGACCTGCGGCACGCGCTGCTGGGCGCCGTGTCCGCGGTGTTGCTGTGGGAGCTGACGCGCCACGTGCTCGTCTGGTACTTCGCGACGCTGTCGCAAGTGGGCGTGGTGTACGGATCGATGACGACGACGATCGTCGTGCTGCTGAGCCTGGAGCTCGGCGCGACGCTGGTGTTGCTGGGGGCGCAAGTGATCTCCGAATACGAACGCATCGCGACCCACGCGCCCCTGCCGCCCAAGGCGGACCTGGTCATTCATCCGACCTGAGGACGCTCGGCGCTCCCGGCCGGAAGTACCGCCGAGCGCGGCAGACCATACGGTAAAACCTACCGATCCGCGTGAGCTGCGGCGTGCGCACGAGGTCAGTACAAACCCGCCAATCTCACGCTGACGCCCGGTGAAATGAAGGACGGATGTCCGACGTGGATGTAGGACTTGTCTGGCATGGAAACTGCAGAGCAGAGTCGCGGATTGCGTGTCCTGGACACACATTCAACCCGACAGCGACCCTGGAGACCGACGCTCATGACGATCATGGAAAGCCGTGCCACGGCCGATGCAGCCACTGAAATGCAGCAGTTGCTGAGCGCGCTCGTGCAACTTCGCAAGGGCGATCCGAACGTGCGCATGCCACTGCACTGGACGGGCGTGGCGGGCCGGGTGGCCGATGCGTTCAACGACGTGGTCGAACAGAACGCCAACATGGCAGGAGAGCTCGCGCGGCTGCGCCAGGTGGTCGGCAAGGAAGGCCAGCTCAAGCAGCGCGCGTCATTGCGCGAGGCGCGCGGGTTCTGGAGCGAGTCGATCGACTGCATCAACTCGCTGATCGACGACCTGGTCCACCCGACCAGCGAAGTGGCGCGCGTGATCGGCGCCGTGGCCCAGGGCGACCTCAGCAAGAGCATGGCCCTGGAAGTGGACAGCCGACCGCTGGAAGGCGAGTTCCTGCGCACCGCCAAGACGATCAACAAGATGGTCGACCAGCTCGGCAACTTCTCGGCGGAAGTCACGCGCGTGGCACGCGAGGTCGGCACCGAAGGCAAGCTGGGCGGCCAGGCCAAGGTCAAGGGCGTCGCCGGCACGTGGAAGGATCTGACCGACTCGGTGAACTCGATGGCCGGCAACCTGACCGGCCAGGTTCGAAACATCGCGGAAGTCACGACCGCAGTCGCGCTTGGCGATCTCTCGAAGAAGATCACCGCAGAAGCGCAGGGCGAAATCCTGGAGCTGAAGAACACGATCAATACAATGGTCGATCAGCTCAACTCGTTCACCGCCGAAGTCACGCGTGTGGCTCGTGAAGTCGGAACGGAAGGCCGACTCGGTGGCCAGGCGGAAGTGCCGGGTGTCGCAGGAACGTGGAAGGACCTCACCGACTCAGTCAACGCGATGGGATCGAACCTCACCGGCCAGGTGAGGAACATCGCAGAGGTCACGACGGCCGTTGCACTCGGTGACCTGTCGAAGAAGATCACGGTCGACGTTCGCGGCGAACTGCTCGAGCTGAAGAACACCATCAACACGATGGTCGACCAGCTCGGCGCATTTGCATCGGAAGTCACTCGTGTGGCGCGCGAGGTCGGCACGGAAGGAAAACTCGGTGTGCAGGCGGAAGTCCGCGGCGTTGCCGGAACGTGGAAGGATCTGACCGACTCGGTGAACGCAATGGCAGGCAACCTCACCGGCCAGGTACGAAACATCGCGGAAGTCACGACCGCAGTCGCGAACGGAGACCTGTCGAAGAAGATTACCGCCGACGCGCGCGGTGAGATCCTCGAGCTCAAGAACACGATCAACACGATGGTCGACCAGC
>JBDSDD010000004.1:0-27999 GCA_039920745.1 Burkholderiaceae bacterium
TGCAGACCCATCATCAGCGCCGCCAGGACGCCCACCGCGCCCAGCAGGGAAATCGACAATCGAAGCGAACGGAACATGACAGTCACCTGGAAACGGCACCCGGATCGTCGGGCGCCTGGAAAAATCAACCCCAACGCCTACTGCAGGCCCTGCTCGACCAGTCCCAGATCCGGGCTGGTCATCAGCTTCTCGATGTCGACCAGAATCAACAGGCGCTCGTCGATCGCACCGATCGCGAGCAGGTGGTCACCCGCGATCGACGAGCTGAATTCGGGGACCGCGCGCAGCTGCTCGGGCGTCAGGGTCATCACGTCGCTGACGGCGTCGACCACCATGCCCATGATCCGGCCACCGATGTTGAGCACGATCACGACCGTGAAGCTGTCGTACTCGGCCCGCTCCAGCTTGAACATCAGGCGCATGTCGACGATCGGCACGATCACGCCGCGCAGGTTGACCACGCCCAGCACGTGCGCCGGCGCATTGGCGATTCGCGTCGGCGGCTCGTAGCTGCGGATTTCCTGCACGCGCAGGATGTCGATGCCGTATTCCTCGCCGCCCAGGCGAAAGGTCAGGAACTCGCCCTTCGCGCCCTTGGCTTCCTTGGCCGAACGCTCCGCCGACTGGCGTGCGATGTGGGTGGCTTCCTTGATCATGTCCATGGCGGATCCTCTGGGCTTTCGGGTTCGGTGTTTGGGAACGAAAGGGTTCTGTTTCCGTTATCGGCGACTGCCCGGCGGAATGAAGTGACTTTTTGCGCGCTTGCGCTCAGCCGCGCAGGTCGGCCGACGCGCCATCGGCCTGGACGCGGAAGGCGCCGACGACATCGGACATCCGCGCCGCCTGCTCCTTGAGGCTCTCGGCCGCGGCGGCGGATTGCTCCACCAGCGCGGCGTTCTGCTGGGTCATCTGGTCGAGCTCGGTGACGGCCTGGTTGATCTGGCCGATGCCCGCACTCTGTTCGGCGGCCGAGGCCGTGACCTCGCCGATGATGTCGGACACGCGCTGCACGCTGGCGACGATGTCGTTCATCGTGGCGCCGGCGTCCTGCACGAGGCGGGTGCCGTCCTCGACGCGGTCGACCGAGGTGGCGATCAGCGACTTGATCTCGCGCGCGGCGCCCGCGGAGCGCTGCGCCAGGCTGCGCACCTCGCTGGCGACCACCGCGAAGCCGCGGCCCTGCTCGCCGGCACGTGCCGCTTCGACGGCCGCGTTCAGGGCCAGGATGTTGGTCTGGAAGGCGATCCCGTCGATCACGCCGATGATGTCGGCAATGCGCTTGGAGCTGGTGTTGATCTGCTCCATCGTCGAGACGACCTGGGCGACGACGTCGCCGCCGCGGCGCGCCACGCTCGACGCCGACGAGGCCAGCTGGCTCGCCTGCGACGCCGCGTCGGCGCTCTGGCGCACGGCGACGGTCAGCTCGGACATCGAGCTGGAGGTCTTTTGCAGGCTGCTGGCTGTCTGCTCGGTGCGCAGGCTGAGATCGGTGTTGCCCGAGGCGACCTCGGTCGACGCCATGTGGATGCTCGCCGACGACTGGCGCACGGTGCCCACCAGCGTCTGCAGGGCGAGCTGCATCTGCGACAGCGCACCCAACAACTGGGCCGCCTCGTCCTGGCCCTGAACGTGGATCGGCCGGGTCAGGTCGCCGCCGGCGATCGCGAGCGCGACCTGGCGGGCGTAGTTCATCGGCTGGGTGATCGATGCCGAATTGGCCAGCGTCAGCGGCAGCACGAGCGCCATGGCGACGCCCAGCACGGAGATGCACACGATGAAGGCCAGGCGGCCCGTCGCGTCCATCTGGTCGGAGGCGTCAGCGGCCTCCTTCGAGACGGCGTTCTGCATCTGCGCCAGCGCCTCGTCGGCCGCGCGGGCGGCGGGCAGGGCGGTGTCGGTCAGCGCGGCGTTGACAGCGGCGGTGGAATCGAACCCACCGCCATCGAGCTTGGCCAGAATCGGCGCCAGCGCCGCCACGTAGGCGGCGTGCCGGGCCTGCAAGTTCTGGGCGACATGGGCCGTTTCGCCGTCGTAGGAGTTCGCGATGACGCTGGCGTTGGCGTCGACCAGCTTGCCGGCCGCGCTCCAGTGGGCGCGATCCTCGGCCAGCTTGTCCTTCTTGTCGAAGTCGATCGCCATGTCCTTCTCGTAGCGACCGAGGTCACCCGAGGCCTTGGCGAGCACGGCCAGCGCGCCGAGTCCGTTGACCGTGCTGTCTGTCAGCAAGCGGCTCTGGGCCTGCACCTTGCGCATGCCGCCCAGGCCTGCGCCGCCGACGGCCAGGAGCAGCACCAGCACCATCGCGATGGCGCCGATCATGCGGGTGCGGACGCTGAACGCGCGCAGGCTTTCGTTGATGAAGTTCATGGTGTGCTGGCGTGCTTCTGGCGGTGTACGGGCGAAAAAAAAGGGCGCCTTGTCGCGCCCCTTGGTGGATCCGTTCGGGATCAGACTGATTCCCAGTCGTCGCTCGCGCCGGACGCTGCGGCCGGCGCGGGCGCCGCGGCGGCCCGGGGAGCGGCAGGCCGGGCGGCGGCGGGGCGGGCGGCGACCGCCGCCTTCTTGACTGCCGGCTTGTACGCGGCGGCCTTGGCGACCACTTTCGCGGCGGCCGGCACATGGGCGGCCGGCGCAGCAGCGAAGCTGTGCGCGTCCGACATCCCGCCCAGGTTGTAGTTCGCCACGACGGTGGTCATGCGTTGCGCCTGGTCCTTCAGGCTCTCGGCGGCGGCGGCGGATTCTTCCACCAGCGCGGCGTTCTGCTGCGTCATCTGGTCGAGACGCGTGACAGCCTCGTTGACCTGGCCGATGCCCTGGCTCTGCTCCAGGGCGGCGGCGCTGATCTCGCCGATGATGTCGGTGACACGCTGAACGCTGGCGACGATCTCGTCCATCGTGGAGCCGGCATCCTGCACCAGCTTCGAACCGATCTCGACCTTGTCGACGCTGGTGCCGATCAGGCTCTTGATTTCCTTGGCGGCTTCGGCCGAACGCTGTGCCAGTGAGCGAACTTCACCGGCCACCACCGCGAAGCCGCGGCCTTGTTCGCCGGCGCGCGCGGCTTCCACCGCGGCGTTCAGCGCCAGGATGTTGGTCTGGAACGCGATGCCGTCGATCACGCCGATGATGTCGGCGATCTTCTTGGACGACGAATTGATCTCTTCCATCGTCGAGACGACCTGCGAGACGACGGTGCCGCCGCGGCGCGCCACTTGCGTGGCCGAGCTGGCGAGCTGGTTGGCCTGGGCGGCGGCATCGGCGCTCTGGCGCACGTTGCCGGTCAGCTGCGACAGCGAGCTGGCGGTCTGCTGCAGGTTGCTGGCAGTCAGCTCGGTGCGCTGGCTCAGGTCCTGGTTGCCGGTGGCGATCTCCGACGACGCCGTCGACACTTCATGCGAGCCCGAACGGATCGCTCCAATCGTCTTGCGCATTTCTTCCTGCAGCTTCTTCAGTGCGCGCAGGGCGGCGGTGGACTCGGCGTTGCCGGTGATCCGGATGTCGGTGGACAGGTTGCCCTGGCTCATCGCGATCGAGTGGCGGGTGAAGTCGCCAACGATGGTTCGCACCATCTTCAGCGAGACCAGGAACAGGCCGGCCGCGAGGACGACCAGTGTGACGCCGCAGGCCATGATCGCGCCCGCCGACCAGCCGAGGCTCATGCCGATGGCGACGATCGCCTGGCTGCCGGCCAGCAGCGAGAAGAGGAGCGCCGCGCGGACGCCGGTGGGCATGTTGTTCAGCATGGAATATCGATTCTTTTTGCGAGGTGTCTGACTTGGGGTGTGCGTGAGAAGGGCAGCAACCGCTTCTCAATGACGCGTGCGGCGAACCAGCGAACCGGTGTCCAGGATCAGCGCGACGCGGCCGTCGCCCATGATCGTTGCGCCGGACACGTCCTGCACCTTGCGATAGTTGGCTTCCAGGTTCTTCACGACCACCTGCTGTTGACCCAGAAGTTCGTCGACCAGCAGGGCCACGCGGGCGCCTTCGGCCTCGACGACCACCATGATGTTGCTGACGTGCTCGAAGTCGAAACGCGGCACTTCGAAGACACGCTCGAGGTCGATGACCGGCATGAACTCGTCACGCACTTCGACCACGCGGCCCGAGCCGCCGATCGTCTTGATCATGCCCGGGGCGACCTGGAACGATTCCACCACCGAGGCCAGCGGCAGGATGTAGCACTCGTCGCCCACGCCGATGCTCATGCCGTCCATGATGGCCAGCGTCAGCGGCAGGCGCACCTTCACGCTCATTCCGTAGCCTTCGGCGGAGTCGATCTCCACCGTGCCGCCGAGCGACGTGATGTTCTTCTTGACCACGTCCATGCCCACACCGCGGCCGGACACGTCGGTGACGACGTCCGCTGTCGAGAAGCCCGGCGCGAAGATCAGCGCGTAGACCTCCTGGTCGGTCATCGAGTCGGGCGCGTCGATGCCGCGCTCGCGCGCCTTGCTGATCAGCTTCTGGCGCGACAGGCCCTTGCCGTCGTCGCGCACCTCGATCACGATGGAGCCGCCCTGGTGCGAAGCGATGAGCGTGATCGTGCCGTGCTCCGGCTTGCCTCGGGCAAGACGATCGGCCGGCAGTTCGATGCCGTGGTCGCAGGAGTTGCGCACCAGGTGGGTCAGCGGGTCGGTGATCTTCTCGACCAGGCTCTTGTCCAGTTCGGTCGCTTCGCCCTGTGTCACCAGTTCGACCTTCTTGTCGAGCTTGGCGGCCAGGTCGCGCAGCATGCGCGGGAAGCGGTTGAACACCATCGACATCGGAATCATCCGGATCGACATGACCGCTTCCTGCAGGTCGCGGGTGTTGCGTTCGAGGTCGGTCAGGCCTGCCAGCAGTTGCTGGTTGAGCTGGCCTTCGCGGCTGTTCTGGGCCAGCATGGCCTGCGTGATCACCAGCTCGCCGACCAGGTTGATCAGTTGGTCGACCTTCTCGATGGACACGCGCAGCGTGGCCTGGTCGGGTGCGGCGACGGACTTCTCGACGACCTTGGCGGCCGCTTTCGGCGCCGCTGCGACAGCGGTCGGAGCCGGTGCGATGTCTTCGCCGGAATCGGCTGCGCTCACGGTGGATGCGGCTTCGGTCGGGCTTGCATCGAGCAGCGGCTCAAAGAAGCCGTAGCCCGGATCGACCGGGTTTTCTTCGGGCGGCGCGCCGGCGTTCTCCGGGAAGAAGCCGAACCCGGGGTCGGTGGCGCGCATCTGGATCAGTTCGCGCGCCACATGGAACGTGAACAGGTCCAGCAGTTCGCTGTCGGACGTCGTCGTCACGACGCGGAAGCGGCGCATGCCGTCCGCGGCGCGGCCGCCGTCCAGGGGTTCGATCGTTCCCAGATCCTCGATTTCGCTGAACAGCTCGCTCAGGGCATCGGCGGTCTCGGGCTTGTCGAGCGGGCCGACGACCAGCTCGATGGCACGCGTCTGCGCCTTCGGAATGGGCATCGACTTCAGCGTCGAGCTGGTGACGGACGCCGCCGCCGAGGCCTTCACGGTGGGCGCGGGCGCCTGGCCTTCGGCCATCGCGCGGATGCGGCCCAGCAGTTCGCTGGTGTCAGGGGCGCTGCTGGCAGAGCCCTGGTGCACGGCGAGCTGCGCCTTCAACGCGTCGCCGGCGGCCAGCAGGACGTCGACCATCGCCGACGTCGGCGTCAGTTCGTGGCGGCGCAGCTTGTCCAGCAGCGTCTCCATCTGGTGCGTCAGCGCGGCGACGTCGGAAAATCCGAACGTGGCGGCGCCTCCCTTGACGGAGTGCGCGCAACGGAAGATGGCGTTCATCTCCTCGTCGTCGGCCGCGTCGACGTTGAGCTCCAGCAGCTTCTGCTCCATCAGCTCGAGGTTCTCACCGGCTTCTTCGAAGAAGACCTGGTAGAACTGGCTCAGGTCAATCCCGGCCGAGCTGCTGTTGCTATTGATCTCACCCATTTCTCTTACTCCTGATCCGGATTCTTGTTGCCTGTCGTCCTCGAGCGGGGTCAGCGCTTCAGCGCACGACCTTGCCGATGACTTCGATCAACTTGGCCGGATCGAACGGCTTGACGAGCCAGCCTGTGGCACCCGCGGCGCGGCCGGCCATCTTCATCTGGTCGCTCGACTCGGTCGTCAGGATCAGGATCGGCGTCTGCTTGAACTTCGGGTTCTCGCGCAGCTTCTTCGTCAGGCTGATGCCGTCCATGCGGGGCATGTTCTGGTCGGTCAGGACGAGGTTGTAGTCGCGCTGGGTGGACTTCTCGAAGGCATCCTGGCCATCGACGGCTTCAACGACGTTGAAACCGGCGTTCTTCAGGGTGAACGCCACCATCTGGCGCATCGAGGGGGAGTCATCCACGGCAAGAATCGTGTGCATTGCAGTTCTCCGGAGGGGTCTTGAATAGGGGCTTGAAGGAGGGAGTCAGAACAGGTCGATGGAACCAGCGTCCATCTCGTCCTGTGTCACCGGGTTGGGTCGCATCGGGGCGTCTTCGACGATGGCTTCGCCATCCTCGTCGTCGCCCATGGCGTCTCGAGCAATCCGGTCGGCGCAGTTGCGCAGCCGGCGTTGGGTATGCGCGATCAACTGCGTCGCCATGTCCTGGAACTGCAGCGCGGTGATCGCGCCGGCCAGGCTCTGCATGGCTTCACGGATCGGCGCGATGTCGAGATTGACCTTCGGCGCTTCATCCTTGAGCACGTTCATCTGATTCGATGCGCCGTAGAAATGACCCATCAGCGCCTCGCCAGCGTCCTCGAGCAGGCGCTGGAGGCGCTCGAGGTCGTGCGAAGCGACCATCAGGTGATCCTGCAAGTCGGCCGCCGCGACCAGCGGAAAGCCTCCGCTGGGCGATGGGGTCTGGGCGTCACTCGTCAGCATCGTGGCTCCAAGCATTGGTGTTGTGTTCTTTGGGCCAGGCGTCGGTAGCGCCTCGAAACCCTTGGGGATTGCGCTTGATTCTTCGGCAGGTCGACCCTGAACATTGAGGAGATCACGACAGAAAACCCAGCCCATTTCTCGATAAGCGTGGCCCAGTTCCGCTCCGGGCGCGCTTTTGGGCCCGCGAACCACCCTTCAGGCGCCCCGGCCGGCACGAAACCGGCGGATACACTCGCCTCATGCCATCCCACCCGACGCCGGCCCGCCGCACCTCCTTGCGCGTGCTGCACCTGGAGGACTCCGAGCTCGACCACGAGCTCGAGATGGCACACCTGCGTCGCGGCGGCGCCCAGGTCGAGACCCTGCGGGTCGATTCCGAGCCGGCCTTCCGGGCGGCGCTGGAGGAACCCTGGGACATCGTCCTGTCCGACTTCAACGTGCCCGGCTTCTCCGGCCTGGCGGCGCTGGACATCGTCAAGGCGCTGGAGCGCTCGCTGCCCTTCATCCTGATTTCCGGCGAGATCGGCGAGGACGTCGCCGTCGCCGCCATGCGCAACGGCGCCAGCGACTACCTGCTCAAGGCCAACCTCGCCCGCCTGGCCCCGGCCGTCGAACACGCGATCGATGCGCACGAGGCCCGCCTGGCACGCGAGATGGCCGACCAGCAGCTCGCGCAGTCGCGCCAGCGCCTGTCCGAACTGGCGCAGCACTTGCAGACCAGCGTCGACAACGAGCGCGCCGCGATCGCGCGCGAGATCCATGACGATGTCGGCGGGTCGCTCACCGCACTGAAGTTCGACATCGCCTGGATCGCTCGACATTCCAAGGACACGCTGGTCCAGCAGCGCGCGCAGGCCGCGCTGGAAGTAGTCACTCACGCCATCGAGTCCAGCAAGCGGATCATGCACAACCTGCACCCGGCCATCCTGGAGCAGGGCCTGGTGGCCGCGCTGCAGTGGATGGCCAGCCGTTTCGAAAAGCGCACCAGCGTCGCCTGCAGCTTTCGTTTCAGCCACGAGACCATGCAACTGCCATCCGGCGTGCCGCTGGTGGCATACCGCACGGCGCAGGAGGCGCTCACCAACATCACCAAGCACGCCAACGCGACGCGGGTCAGCATCGACCTGTCGCTGGCCGGGGGCACCTTGTCGCTGGAGATCAGCGACAACGGCGTGGGCCTGCGCGGCGCCGACCTGGCCAAGGCGCGCAGCTTCGGCATCCGCGGGCTGCACGAGCGGGCGCACACGGTGGGCGGCTGGGTCGACCTGTCCAGCGGCTCGCAAGGCACCACGCTGATCTTGTCGGTGCCGTTGGCGGACGCCCAGGGCTATGCGTCCGAGTTCGGGCCGGACGCCGAGGAAGCGCCGCCGGCCTTCGAAGATTCCGACGATCCATCCGTCTGGGGGGGCCTATGATCCGCGTCATCCTGTGCGACGACCACGCGCTGATTCGTCGCGGGATCCGCGACACGCTGTCCGACGCCGCCGACATCGAGGTCGTCGGCGAGGCCGGCGACTACCCGGAGCTGCGCACCTTGCTTCGCAGCCACACGTGCGACGTGCTCGTCCTGGACATCAACATGCCCGGGCGCAGCGGCCTCGACGTGCTGGCCGTTCTCAAGGACGAAGGCGCCACGATGAAGGTGCTGATCTGCAGCATGTACCCGGAAGACCAGTACGCGATCCGCGCACTGCGCGCCGGCGCCTACGGCTACGTCAACAAGGGCGGCGACCCGCAGCAACTGGTCACCGCGGTGCGCACCGTGTCCCAGGGCCGCAAGTTCGTCACGCCCGACATCGCGCAGATGCTCGTCGAGAGCCTCACGGCGCCCGAAGTGGCCCACGCACACGAGAAGCTGTCCGACCGCGAGCTGCAGACGCTGGTGATGATCGCGTCGGGCAAGCGGCTGTCGGACATCGCCAACGAGCTCACGCTGTCGCCCAAGACCGTCAGTGTCTACCGGGCGCGGGTGCTCGAAAAGCTGGCGCTGACCAACAACTCCGAGCTGACGGTGTACGCGATCCGCAACGGGCTGGTTGGCGAGTAGGGGCGCGAGCGCATGGCGTCGGTTGCGGCAAGGCCGGACCCGCGCCAACAACGCAAACGCCCGCAATCAGCGGGCGGTTGATTTCCAGGAACGAGTCGCTCAGAAGCCGAGGCTGGCCAGCAGGTCGTCGACTTCACCCTGGTCGGTCACCACGTCCGTGCGGCCTTCCGCATTGACGACCGGGCCATTCAGCACGCTGGGATCCACCAGTCCGCGCACGCCTTCCGGCACCACCTGGATCAGCAGTTTCACGAGGCTGTCTTCCAGGTCGTTGGCCAGCGTCACGACCTTGGCGACCACCTGGCCGGTCAGGTCATGGAAGTCCTGCGCCATCATGATGTCGGTCAGGTGATCGTCGATGCGCTTGGTCGAGCTCTCGACTTCGTTGACGAAGTTCATCACGGCGCCCGAGGCCACGGCCTTGACCGGGTCGGCGACGATCATCGCGGCCATCGCGCGGGTGGCTTCGGAGATCTGGCGATGTTCTATCTTCGCCGCATCGACCGTATTGAGCACCTTGTTGGCGGCTTCTGCGGTCTTCGTCGCGATGTAGCTCAGGCGGCTGCGCGCGTCAGGCAGGCCTTCGGTAGCCGTCTGCAGCTTGGGCATCACGCCCAGCTGTTGCATGGTGTCGTGCAGCAAGCGGGTGATCGTCCCGAGCTGCTGGAACACTTCTGGCGAAACGGCGAGGTCGGCTGCCTTCATCGAGGCAATGTCTTCCATTTTCATGATGGGCTCCCTCGGGTCAGGCTGTCGCCGCCAGTTTTTGCATGATCTTCTGGACCTTCTCTTCCAAGGTCGCCTTGGTGAAGGGCTTGACGATGTAGCCCGCGGCGCCAGACTGCGCGGCCAGGACGATGTCTTCCTTGCGCGCTTCGGCGGTCACCATCAGCACCGGCAGGTGCTTGAGCGAGTCGTCGGCCTTGATCGCCTTGAGCAGGTCGAAGCCGTTCATGTTGGGCATGTTGATGTCCGAGACGACGAAGTCGTACTTCGCGGCCTTGAGCATCTGGAGCGCGACCGCGCCGTCTTCGGCTTCCTCGCAGTTGTTGCAGCCCATCTCCTTCAGCAGCCCGCGCACGATGCGGCGCATGGTGGAGAAGTCGTCGACGACAAGAAATTTAAGGTCGGTTGGATTGCTCATGGTGTCCTCAGGGCGAAGTTCTGCAGTGTTATCGGTCAGTGGGCGGGCGCGCTTGAGTCGGCTGCTGGCGCGGCAGTGGAATTAGTCGCACTTGAAGCCGAAGAATCTGCGGCGTCGGGGGCAACCTTGTCGGGATCGGTGCGGAACATGCGGTCTTCCGCTTCGCGATTCATCACGATGATGCTGATGCGGCGATTGGTCGGGGCCAGCGGGTCCTTCTCGTCGAACGGCTGGCTGGAGGCGAGGCCCTGCACGCGCAGGACACGGTCGTCGGCCAGGCCACCCAGGAGCAGCTCGCGTCGAGACGCGTTGGCGCGGTCGGAGGACAGTTCCCAGTTGCTGTAGCCGCGATCGCCGCCGGGGAACGGCTGGGCATCGGTGTGGCCTTCGAGCGTGAGCCGATTGGGCACCTCGGTCAGCACCGAACCGATCTCGCGCAGCAGGTCTTTCATGTAGGGTGCGATCGTGGCGGAGCCGGAAGCGAACATCGGCCGGTTCTGGTCGTCGACGATCTGGATGCGCAAGCCGTCGCGGGTCATGTCCAGGCGAATCTGCGAGCTCAGCTCCTTGAGCTTCTCGTTGCTCTGGAGCTTCTCCTGGATCTCCTGCTTCAGGTCTTCAAGGCGCGAAATCTCGGCGCGCACCTGTTCGGCCTTGAGCTTGTGCAGGTTGATCGTGTTGCGCTGGGCCTCGACGTCGCCCTTCTTGACCTGACCCACTGTGGACGTCAGGCTCTCGCCGCCGCCCTTGAGGACGGAATTGGAGTCGCCAGAGCCGGAGCCGCCGGCCATCGCGATCTTGAGCGGCGACTGGAAGTAATCGGCGATGCCCTTCTTGTCGCCATCGGTGGTCGAGCCGAGCAGCCACATCAGCAGGAAGAACGCCATCATGGCCGTCACGAAGTCGGCGTAGGCGATCTTCCAGGCGCCACCGTGAGCGACATGGCCGCTCTTCTTGATGCGCTTGATGATGATCGGCTGGAGCTTCTTCGAATCGCCGGCCATGGGGTTACTTCTTGCCCTTCACGTGGCTCTCGAGCTCGACGAAGGTGGGGCGGTCGGGCGAGTAGAGAACCTTGCGGCCGAACTCGATGGCCACCTGCGGGGCGTAGCCCTGCATCGAAGCCAGCAGCGTGGTCTTGATGCACTGCAGTTCCTTGCCGGCATCCTCGACCTTCTGTTCCAGCAGGCCGCCCAGCGGCTCGACGAAACCGTAGGCCAGCAAGATGCCCAGGAAGGTGCCGACCAGCGCCGAGCCGATCATGCCGCCCAGCACAGCCGGCGGTTGCCCGACCGAGCCCATGGTGTTGACCACGCCCAGCACGGCCGCGACGATGCCGAACGCCGGCAGTCCGCCGGCCAGACGGGCGATCGCGGCGACGGCCGCGTGTTCCTCGTTGTGATGGGTCTCGATTTCCGAGTCCATCAGCGATTCGATCTCGTGGGCGTTCAGGTTGCCCGACACCATCATGCGCAGGTAGTCGGTGACGAACTCCACCACGTGGTGGTCATTGCCGACGATCGCGTACTTCTGGAACAGCGCGGAGCTGTGCGGATCCTCGACGTCCTTCTCGATGGACATCAGGCCTTCCTTGCGCGCCTTCTGCAGGATGTCGTACAGGAGCGCCAGCAGCTCCATGTAGCGCGCCTTGTTGAACTTGCTGCCCTTGAAGCACTGCCCGATGCCCTTCATGGAGGCCTTGACGACCTTCATCTGGTTGTTGGCCAGGAACGCGCCGGCCGCCGCCCCGAAGATGGTGATCATCTCGAAGGGGAGCGCGTGCAGGATCACATGGATGTTGCCTCCGTGCGCGATGTACACGCCGAAGATGCAAACCAGTGCGACGACCCAGCCGACGATCACAAACATTTTGGGTACGCTTCCAGTTCTTTTTTCATGGCGGCTCCCTGGTTTCAAGGAGCCATGCGGCTTTATCGACTCGTCCGGTGCGCGCCTTGAGGGCGCGATCGGGGCGAAATGAGGGGAATTGACGTGGCAATCGCGCGCCACGGACGCGTTTGCTTCGGGAGATCGTGATTGCAGCGGCAGCGCGTCACGGCCCGACCCGGTAGATCCAGATCGGACGCCCCGAGGGCATCGCCATCCGGGCATGCGGCCGACGGCCGACGGCTTCGAATTCGAGGCTGACGACCCAGCTGCCCGGCTGCATCTCGGCGTCCGCCTTCGCGAGCGCGCGGGCCATGCTCTCGGGCCGCTGGAACAGATAGACCAGGTCGTGCGCGGCCCATGAGCCGCGCCACATGTCTCCGCGCGCGACACGCGCCCAGGGACATCGCAGCTTGGTCGCCAGCGTCAACGGCCAGCTCCATTCGACACCCGCGACCCGTGCCATTGGCCAGACGGCTCGCAACGCCTGCAACCCGTGGCCCAGCCCGCAGCCGGCGTCCAGGAGGCTGGCGCCGGGTGCCAGCGCGATGTGGCGGTCGAGTCCGGCCAGCGCGTCGCGCGGGGTCGGGAAGACCGGGGCGTCGCTCCAGGCGGTGACCGGGTAGGCGAGCGCCAGCGCGGCCAGCGGAAGCAGCCAGGCCCAGGCGGGCAGGGCGCCGCCGACACCGGTGGCCAGCAGCGAGACCGGGAAGCCAGCCGCCACGATCACGCGGCGCCAGAAGGTGGTGGCGAACAACGCGGGCAGGGCGGCGACCCCGATCCCCGTGGCGACGGCCAGCGCCGGCGGCAACGCGCCCGATCGCAGCAGCACCAGCGTCGCGACCCAGCCCGCGGCCCACGCGAGCAGCGCGGGCAACGGCCAGCGCAGCGCGGGCAGGCGCGGCGCGAGCGAACGGCGGAGCAGAGAGGTCGATGCCATGCCCCGAGTGTCCCGGCAGGGCCGTTCCGGCACCGGCCGGAAAAGACCGGCAATCCCGGCCGTTCTTGCGTTGCAGCAATGCCACCATCCGCATCCGCATCCGCATCCGGCGCTGCCGCTCGCTTGCCCCAAGTGAAGTTCATGGGAGCAGCGGAACCGGCTCTGCCGGGCCGCTCGCGGAGCTCCCCCTCGGGCGCAGCGAGCGCCAGCGAGCGTGGGGGCTCAACCCCCCAAGAAAAAGGCGATCCGGTTGAAGGGATCGCCTTGGAAAGCACAGGGGTTGTGCTAGGAGGAGACAAGCAAGAAAAACAATAACTACTAGACCTGATATCGGACGGTTTGTTCCACTAATCAAGCCCGGATCCGCAAATAATTGTGGAGAAAATCACGGGATTCGAGTTCCGACTGGAAGATCGCGCAGCTTTTGCGCACGTTGACACGGTGAGGCAGTCCTTCGCTCTGCGCGATTGGAGTTCAGTGAGCCAGGGACAGGGCGCCAGCCGCCTTGCCCTTGCCGGCGCGCGCCGGCGGGTTGCACAGCCCGCAGACGAAGTGGCGCGCCATCTCGTGCGGGTGGGTGACGAAGTTGCCGCTGCACTTCGTGCACTTGGTCATCGTCAGCATGCCGTTGTCGACGAACTTCACCAGGCGCCAAGCGCGGGTGACGCTCAGCAGCGGCTCCAGGCCCTGGGCCTCGGTCTGCTCCATGTACAACTGGTAGGCCTTGATCACCGTGTCGATCTCTTCCATCGCCGCGGCCTTGTTCAGGTACTCGTGGATGTTGAGGAACAGGCTGGCGTGGATGTTGGGCTGCCAGGTCATGAACCAGTCCGTCGAGAACGGCAGCTGGCCCTTGGACGGGCTGCGGCCCGAGACTTCCTTGTACAGGCGCAGCAGGCGCTCATAGGAGAGATCGGTTTCCGACTCAAGCACCTGCAGGCGGGCGCCCAGCTTGATCAGCGTGACGGCACGCTCGATCTGACGGGCTTCGGTAAGGATGCTCTTGACGCGCATGGTGATCTCTCCTGCCTGGGTGATTTGGTTTTGCTGACGCTGGCTGTCGGGAGACCTACGCGGCTTCCTGGTGGCGGCCGGCCATCAGGATCGAAGCGTGCAGGCGCGAGACGGTCTCGTTCGCGGCGGTCTTGCCGTGGCTGGTGATCAGGTTCCAGACGAGGTCGTCGTCCATGCGGAAGCGGCACAGCAGTGTGTTGCCCGACGAGATCTTCATCATCTGGGCCGGCGTCAGCGCCGTGATCATGTTGGCGGTCTCTTCCGAGATGCCCAGGCGGAACAGCGCCTGGTCGCGATCCGAACGGATCAGGCTTTGCGCCAGCATCATGTACGACAGGTTGGCTTCGCGGATCTCGGCCAGGATTTGATTGGTTTCCATGATGCTTTTCCTTGTCTCGGGTGGGGGAAGAAACGGTGTCAACGTGAGATGGACTTTAAAGCCGGGAACTGGGCGGGAACATAAGCCCACTTCCGCGACTTGAGTCGTCCTGGCGCCAAGTCCGATGTAAGGCAAATTCCTACAAAGCTGACGGGGCAGTGCCCCAGCGGGGACTTGGATCAAGTTACCCCTAGTTCGTAAATTTGGGATATTCTTCCCAAATGCTTGAAGACTCGATCCTGACTTCCGCCATCGGACTGGCACTGGCGAAGCTCCTTCGCCCGCTCGTGAAGCTGCTCCTGAAACACTCGTTTCCCTACGCGGCGTTCGAGTCCATCGCCAAGCGCGTCTACGTGGAAACGGCCATGGAAGACTTCGTGCTGCCGGGCAAGAAGCCGTCGATCTCGCGCGCCGCGATCCTGACTGGCCTGACCCGCAAGGACGTCAACCTGCTGCTGGCCGAGCCGTCGTCCCGAGCCGATGTCGCCACCACCCACTACAACCGCGCCGCCCGCGTGATGACCGCCTGGGTGCGCGAGGCGCGCTTCGCCGGCGGCGACGGCGTGCCGCAGCCGCTGCCCATGGACGGCCCCGACGGCTTCGCCGAACTGGTGCGCGCCCACGGCGGCGACGTGCCGGTACGCGCGGTGCTCGACGAACTCCAGCGCGTCGGCGCCGTCCAGACGCTGGCCGACGGCCGGGTCGCGCTGCGCCAGCGCGCGTTCGTGCCGCACGAAAGCATGGTGCAGAAGCTCGGGATCCTGGGCACCGACGTGGGCGAGCTCATCGAGACCATCACCCACAACATCGAACACGGTGCCACCGACGCGCGCTACCAGCGCAAGGTGATGCACGTGGGCATTCCCATCGACGCGCTGCCGGCTTTCCGGCAGATGAGCGCCAGGCAATCGCAGGCCCTGCTCGAGGGCCTGGATGCCTGGCTGACCGAGCACGACATCGAGCACCTCCCCGCCTCGGGCCTGCCGCCCGGCGACACCGCCCGGGTCGGCGTCGGCATCCACTACTTCGAACACCTCACCAACGCGCAGGAACACCAAGCATGACCAGCAAGACCCTTTTCGCGGCCGTCGCCCTGGCGACGCTCTCGTTCCTGACCGCCTGCGGCGGCGGCGGCGACGCCTCCGACGACAACGTTGCCAATCAAGCCCGGGTCAACGGCGTTGGCGGCATTGGCGGGAGTGGCGTCGCGAGCGTCGGCGGGATTGGTGGCAGCGGCGTCGCGAGCGTCGGTGGCATCGGCGGCAGCGGTGTCGCGAGTGTTGGCGGGATCGGCGGCAGCGGCATCGCGAGTGTCGGCGGCATCGGCGGCAGCGGCATCCAGTCGGTCGCCGTGGCGCACGCCTGTGGCCTGAAGAGCGTCTACGTCACCATCGCCGGCGCCCGCCTGAACCCGAACGGCGCGGCCGACCTTGGCAGCGAGGGCTGGGTCGACGTCGCGCTGGCGTCGCCGGTACGCGTGGACCTGCTGACGCTGGCGGCGGGCGCGTCGCTGCCGCTGGACCTGTCGGGGCTGCCGTCCGGTACCTATCACCAGATGCGCCTGCTGCTGGCGGCGGGAGACGCGTCAACGCCGCTGTCCGACGCCGTGGTCGACGCGGGCGGGGTCGAGACCGCGCTCGCGGTGCCCAGCATCGCCCAGGGCGGCCTGCCGCTCGCCGTGCGCGTGAGTGTCGCGGGCGGGCAGGTGTCGGCCGTGTACCAGGGCCTGGACGTCTGCGGCGCCGTCGCCGCGCGCGCTGGCATCTACGCGCTCGACGCGGTGACTGGCGGCGCGACTCAGGTCGCGTCCGCGTACTGAGCGGCCAAGCCCCCGTTCCCGGAGCCCCCATGCCACCGTTCGAGGATATCGGCTTCCTGCTGATGGACATTGCCAAGATGTGCAACGTCGATGCCGCGCGCATCGTGACCGGCGACGCCATCGCGGCCAGCCTGGCCACGCGCGACCAGTCCGGCTTCCACCTGCTGGCGTCCGAGGCCTTCCAGGCGCCGGACGGCACGCAGGCCCGGCTGCTGCTGCTCAGCATGAAGCCGCGCCGACTGACCGAGCGCGAGCAGGCGGTACTCAAGGCCATGGCCTTGCACGCGCAGATGCAGCTCGTCTGAGAATCCGCGAACCGACCCGGCTCCTGCCGGGTTTGTCGCGCAAGCTCAGCGCGCGAGCGCGAGCTTGCGCACGGGCGCCTCGGCGGGCGCCCTGACCGGCGTGGCCGTGCCGTCCACCTCGCGGTAATACTTGGCGGGCGTGCCGAACCACACCTGGTTGTCGGGCACGTCCTTGCGCACCTGCGAGCAGGCGCCGATCTCCGCGTTCTCGCCGATCGTGACCGATGGCATGATCACCACGCTGGCACCGAAGCGCGACTTGCGCTTGAGGCGGCCGACGCTCTTCTCGTTGTTCTTCTGCAGGTCGGGCGTGTCGGTGACGACAAAGGCGTACTTCATCACCACTTCGTCCTCGACCACCGTGCCGGCGGACAGCGTGCCGCGGCTGCCCATCAACACGCGGTCGCCGAGCTCGCACTTGTCGCGAATCTCGCAGAACGACGTGAAGGAGCAATCTTCGCCGATGCGCACGTCGCGGCCGATCTTCGTGTACGTGCCGATCTTCGTGCGGGCGCCGATGCGCGCGCCGGCCTGCACCATCGCGTAGTCCTCGAGCACCACGCCGTCGGCCAGCTCGACGCCGTCCTCGACGATACAGAAGCGGCCGATCCGCACATCGGCGCCAAGAGTGGCTTGCGGAGAAACGTAGGAACAGAACATGGTGTGTCCTTTCAGGACGGAAGCTTGGGAACTCCGACGTGGCTGGCCTTGGTGTCCATGAGGCGGGCGGGAACGCCCGAGACCACGACATCTTCCTGGTCAACGTTGCGAGTGACGACAGCGCCAGCTCCGACGACCACACCGCGCGCGAGCACGATGCGAGGCCTGAGCACGCTGGCGGAGCTCAGGAACGTCCGATCGCCCAGGCTGCAGTTGCCGGCGATCGAGACGTTGTTTGCGAAATGCACGTGCGCGCCGATGACGCATCCGTGGCCGATCTTGGTGCCGTGCGCGACGACGCAGCCGTCGCCCAGCGACGTGACCTCGTTGACGGAGCCGCGTACCACCGTCACGTCGGTACCGATGAAGCAATCGTCGCCGATGCGAGTGCCGCCGATCTGCGGCTGCACGATGCGCTCGCCCGTGTGCGGATCCCACACCCAGGCGACGCCGGTGGCGCCGATGGTGGAATGCGACTCGATCGTCACGCGGTCGCCGATGGCACAGTGGTCCTTGACCACGACGTGCGAGTCGAAATGGCAGTTGGCGCCGATCTGGCAATCACCGATGACGCAGTACGGGCCGATCACCGTGCCCGCGCCAATATGCGCGCCAGGCGCGACGACGGCGGTCGGGTGGATGCTCGTCTCGGTGGCGGGCGGCGGCGCAAAGAAGTGACGCATCAGCAGATAGAACGCGCGTTGCGGATGGCGCAGCTCGATCTGGCAGGCGATGTCGGCGTCCAGTCGGCAGGCCGTCAACACGGTGATGTCGGCGTAGTCGAAGGCCGCGGCGCCGGCGTCGCCTTCCCAGAAGTACAGCCCCGTCGGCTCCTGTGCGAACGCGCTGCAGAAGCGCAGCGGGCCGACGTCGCGCCGGCCGTGCAATGCGTAGTCCAGCCCCAGCGTGTCCAGGGCGGCCAGGACGTCTTCGAGCGAGAAGTTGTCGTTGGTCATGAGTGGCGTCAGGCCAGCGCGTGTTCGGGCGCCGCGGCCGCTGCCGGCGCGGTGGCGGGGTGGCTGGCGAGCACGCGCAGCCAGAACGGCTTGTAGGCGATGTAGAGGTGTTCGAGGTTGGCGCCGTGGGTCTGGATCATGTCGAAGAACTCGTTGATCACCGGGTCGTCTTCGCCGAAGCGATCCAGGCATTGGCGCACGTTCCACTTGATCGCGGTGGCGACGTCGGCATGTGAGATCCGGCCTTCGCGCCACGCGAGCAGCGCACTCGTCACCCAGGCCATCGACGACACGCGGCCGATGCTGGTGCGCAGGTTGTGCGTGGTCTGCGCGGCGTGCTGGCGGAAGATGCCCAGGTGGTCGCGCACGATCACGAGCGGCGCCTCCTGGACGGCGGTCAGCACGAATCCGACGTCCAGCCAGCCGTAGTAGGACAAGTCGTCCACGGGCGGCCGCGGATAGGCGCGCGCGCCCTCGGCCGACATCACCATGTGCGAGAACTCGCCGATCCAGTTGTTGCAGGTCGGCACCATGGTCTGGAACAGCGTGTGGGCGTCGACGGGTACGTACAGCAGTGGGCTGTGAGCGACGGCGGCCGGCTGGTTGATGCCCATCACCGGACGGGTGTCGGCGTGCGTCACCCAGCGCCGGCTGACCGAGACGCTGAAGCGGCCGGTTTGGTGCGCGGCCATGTGCGAGCGGTAGAAATCCGGGAAGACGACGTCGTCGTCGAGCATCAGATGGACGTAGGGCGAGCTGTTCGCCCAGCGATCCATCAGCGACTGGTGGTTGAGGCGGGCGTTCTTCGGGCCGCGCACGACCTGCAGGTTCAGCGAGCGGGCGAGGTCACCGTAGTGGCCCGACTGGATCAACTGCGTGATCTCGTCGCCGGGGCTGTCGTCGGACAGGATGACCCGGAAGTCGCGGAAGGTCTGGCGCGCGAGGCCGAGCAGAGTCTCGCCCAGGTATTCCTTCTTGTAGGCGGGAATGAGGGTGGTGATCGTGGGCATGCGCGTCTTCGAGGCCTATGGGGGCAATGGGACGATGATCCGCGCACTGCACGGCGACCGGTCGCCGGAACTGCAGGCCGGTTGCGTGCCAGATCGTGCGTTCCGTAGCGCCGGGCGCTGTCGGGCCGCCGCGATTTGACGGGCCTCGGCCCGGCATTTCCAGGGATCGCCGGCCGACCACTCCGGCCATCATTCGGACAAGGACACGTGGCTTGCCCAAGCCGTGCCAGCACGAAGGATGACCATGGCGAACCAGAAGACGATCTACGTGACACAGCCCGAGCTGCCTCCGCTGGAGGAGTTCATGCCGTACCTTCGCAAGATCTGGGATACGCGCGTGCTCTCCAACGGCGGCCCGTTCCACCAGATGCTGGAAGCCGCCTTGTGCGACTACCTCGGCGTGCGCCACATCAGCCTGTTCACCAACGCAACGATCGCTCTGGTCACCGCGTTGCAGTCGCTGCGCATCACCGGCGAGGTCATCACCACGCCGTACTCGTTCGTCGCCACAGCGCATTCTCTGATGTGGAATGGCATCAAGCCGGTCTTCGTCGACGTCGATCCGGTGACGCTCAACATGGATCCGGCCAGGATCGAGGCGGCCATCACGCCACAGACGACAGCGATCATGCCGATCCATTGCTACGGCACGCCGTGCGACGTGGACGCCATCCAGCGGATCGCCGACGACTACAACCTCAAGGTGATCTACGACGCCGCCCACGCATTTGGCGTGCGCCGCGAAGAGGAGGGCGAGATGCGCAGCATCCTCAACCATGGCGACCTGTCCGTGCTGAGCTTCCATGCGACCAAGGTGTTCAACACGTTCGAGGGTGGCGCCATCATCTGCCCGGACGCCAAGACCAAGCAGCGCATCGATCACCTGAAGAACTTCGGCTTCGTCAACGAAACCACCGTCGTCGCGACGGGCATCAACGGGAAGATGAGCGAGTTCAACGCCGCGCTGGGACTGGTGCAGCTCAAGCACGTCGACGCGGCCATCGCCCGCCGCTGCGGCATCGCGCAGCAATACCGCACGCTGCTCGCCGGGGTGCCGGGTGTGCGCACGCTCGATGTACCCGCGAGCGCGACGCCCAACAACTCCTATTTCCCGATCCTGGTCGACTCGCGCTACGCGCTCGGCCGCGACGGGCTGTACAAGCACCTGCGCGACGAAGGCGTCGTGGCACGGCGCTACTTCTATCCGCTGATTTCCGACTTCCCGATGTACCGCAGCCTCCCGTCGTCCGACTCCGCGAAGATGCCGGTGGCGCGCGCGGCGTCCGACCAGGTGCTGTGCCTGCCGATCTACCCTGCGCTGGCCGACGAGGATGTCGAACGCATTGCCGCGATCGTGCGCGACGCGGCCGTCGCTACGGCACCTGTCCGCGTCATCGACACGCTGGCGCAGGTCGCTGAACCCCCGCTGCTGTTGGCCGCCTGAAGGTCGTCTTGCGGGGCGCCGGGATGGCGCCGCGCGTTTCGCCGCGTCTCGACGCGGCCCGGAACACGGATCGTCAGACAGCCTCGAGCTCGCGCACGGGCTTCGAGAACGCAAAGAACGGTTCGTGGCGATTGCAGCCGAACTCGATTGCATCGAACTCGCCGAGCATCTGCGTGTGCGCAATCAGCGAGCCGATCAGGCCTGCTCCGCTGAAGAGTTCGGCGATGTCACGGCCGAACAGGCGGACATGATCGACCTGGCCGTAGTAGATCCGCGCGAACTCCTCGGACGGCGGCGCGTCGACCTCGAAGGTGTGCTTGAGAGACGGCGCGTAAGGCGTCTGTGCGATCAGGACGCCGCCCGGCGCCAGGCAGCGCGCGAACTCGGCCAGTGCGCGCTCGGGATGGCTCACGTGCTCGAGCAGGTGATTGGCGACGATCAGGTCGAAGCGTCCGTCCTCGAAATCGATCGACTCGGCGTCGACGCGCTGGATGCCTGCACGTGCTGGGAACAGGTCACCGCGCACGTATTCGGCCGGCTTGCAAGCGAGCAGGCGCGGTTCGAGCGACAACTCCGGCGCCAGGTGCAGGATGCGTGCCCCGCCCAACTGTTCGGGCAGTCCCGCAGCCATCATGTACATCCACAGGTGGCGGTCGCGATCGTTGCAACTGCAGTGCGGACAGGCGTAGACGGACAGGTCGGAGCCGACCGTCCCCATCAGCACCATGAAAGGGCTGCGCTGGGCGCGGGCGGGATGGGGCAGCCAGGCATCGACGTTGCGTTCGCAGAGGCAGCAGAAGGCCATGAGGGATCCTTGATACGTTGAAACGGGGGCGGGCTGGTGATTCAGGCAGCGATTGCCTGGAGCTCCAGATCCTGCATCGGGTGCAGCACGCGCTTGGGGATGGCGGCTGTGGAGGCAGAAACGCGCATCTGTGTGGACAGCACCTGGCGCACGGCGGCGGCGCGGGCCGCGCGCTCTGGCTCGATCGGGTGCAGCACCATGGCGCCGCGCCGCAGTTCGGGGAAGGCCGACAGCGCGCGATAGCCCATGGTCTCGAGCAGTTGCGGCTCCCAGCCGGCCTGGTACCAGGCAAGCAGGGCGACGGCAATCGCGTCTGAGTCGGTCTCGGCCGCAGGCCACCACACCACCCGGCGCTGCGGATGCGCTGCGGTGTCGGCGGCCAGGCTCGTGAAGGCGTCCACCGTCATGTTGGCGGCCAGCAGCAGGTCAGCATCTCCTTGCGGCGTGTCCTGCCAGGCCGGGTTGGCCAGCGCGAGCTCCATCACCCACTTCGGGCCTTCGCTGGCCGGCGCGCCGCGCAGGCGCAGCGCGCCGGTCTGGCGCAGCACTTCAAGCAGACCGCCGATGTCGCGGCGCGGGGCGGCCGTCTCGTCGATGTCGGGCTTGAGCGTGCCATCGCCGTTGAGGATGAAGGACTCCATGTTCATGGCTATCTTGGCCAGCAGGTTCGTGCGGGCCATGTGCAGGTAGCGCAATTCGCCGTAGCGGGCCGGCACCGGTTCGCGCAGCGCGTCGGCGGCGCGGTGGCGTCCTGGGCGTGCCGACTGGGCATAGTCCAGGGCAACCCCGGTCAGCGTCGTCGCGTCGATGCCCTGGCCGTAGACAATGCGTTCATAGAGCTGCTGCCACTGGAAGCCGGCTGTCGGCATCTCGGCATTGCGGTTCTTCACGAGGTAGGCCTGCCAGCCGTTGATGACCTTGGCGGACAACTGTTCGACGCTGCGCACCGGCAGGTGGGCGACGCAGACGCCTTCCATCACGCGCACGGCCGGACGCGTGCCGTCGGTGAAGTGGACGTTGTGGTTGCCTTGCTCGATCACCAGGCGTTCGTCGTCGCGCGGATCGCGCCGCACGACGACCTTGAAGTAGGTCGGCTCCTCCTTGCGGCGGCGATCGGGCATCGCCCCGAGAGGGTCGGCCAGCACGCGGGCGGCATCGACCTCGACGTCGGGCAGGTGCGTTCGCCAAGGCAGCAGCACGGCGTTGCCTGCCGGAACCACGGCGAACGCAGCGTCGAGCGCGGCGCGCGATGGCGCGTGGATGAACTCGTCGGCATCCAGGAACCAGACAAGCTCCGGATTGAAGACGGGCACGACCTTGCGATACACGTGCGTGACCTTCTCCGACTGGTAGTAGCCAAAGATCGGGTCGTCGAAGACGACCAGCGGCAGGCCTTCGCGCTGCAGCGACGTGAGGATCTCGCGCGTGCCGTCGGTCGAGCCGTTGTCGATGACCACCAGCAGGTCCATCAGCGCGAGGTTGTGGCGCACGAAGGCCTCGACGATGTCGGCCTCGTTCTTGATCATCGCGATGGCAAGCGTGTTCATGGCAGGTGCAGTCTCTCGTTGATTCGATTTTCGGCGGTCGTCTGCGAGCCGGTCAGACCAGCGCGTGGGCCTCGTCGTCAGCGAACTGGTCGTCGCTGTCCAGGCCGCCGAAGTCGGCGCGCATCGTGCGCGCGGTGGTGCGCTCACGCGGGGTCGTCGCGATCTTCTTGAGCGTCACGCGCATGAACGCGGCGCTGTCCTTGGCGCATGGCTGCACGTTGGCGTCCAGCCACTGTGACTTGGCCAGCTCGAAGCGGTGCTCGAACCATCCCAGGTACCAGAACCAGTCGGTGTAGTAGAGCCACGAGTTCTCGTTGAGCGCGCGCAGGTGCGTCGGGTCCTGCCAGGCGGTCAGCGCCTTCTCGTACGGCACCTCGATGGAAAACGCGCCGCCGACCTGCAGCAGCGCGAGCGCGTTGGTCATCAGCATCGGCAGGTCGGGCACGTGTTCCAGCACGTTGTTCGCGTAGATCAGCTCGAGCGTGCCGGCCTCCAGTCGCACGCTGCCGCCCATTTGCGTCCGCGCCTCATAGGGCAGCGTCACCGGCTGGCCGAGGTCCAGCACCAGGTCGGGTTCGGCGCGGGTGAGGATGTCGATGTTGAGCCAGGTCGGCTTGTAGTCCTTGCCTGAACCAAGGTTGATCGCGCGCGGACGCCACGGTCCCGGCGCACGCACGCGCGCGAAGCCTTGCTGGAAGCCGCTGGCGAACGCCAGCAAGTCGGCGTACTGCTCGATCGGGTCGTGCGTCGCGTCGGGGGTGCGCAGAGCGGCAAGACGCTTGCGCGACTCCTCGTAGAACGCCGGCGTGCCGAAGTGCAGGCGAAACCATTCCTCGACCTGCTCCGGCAGCCACAGCACCGAGT
Organism: Burkholderiaceae bacterium; assembly: GCA_039920745.1. GTDB lineage: Bacteria > Pseudomonadota > Gammaproteobacteria > Burkholderiales > Burkholderiaceae_C > Scleromatobacter. The sequence continues at coordinate 23,674 of JBDSDD010000004.1, forward strand.
CGCGGAACGCGGGCGCGGGGTCGGTCGTGGGCGTGTACTCGGAGATCACCGGCGTGCCCAGCGACAGGCAATGGAACGCGCGCGCCTGTTCGAAGCGGTTGCTCTCGTAGTAGTGGCAGTTCAGCACGGCCTTGGCCTTGCTGATGAAGGCGTCGCGCTCGGGTCCGTACACCGGTGAGTCGAACGTGGCCACGTTGAAGCCGGCGGCTTCCACGCGGGCGATGAACTGCTGGCGGCGCGGGTTCATGCTGCCAAAGAACAGCAGGTCGATCGGGCGCTCCTCCAGTGGCAGCGTCGGCTTGTCGAGGTAGGCGGCGTAGCCGAACGAGACGATGGGCACGTCGTCCGGATCCTGCGCGTAGGCGGGCACATTGGCGGCGTCGTAGTCGACCACCGCGGAGCGGCGCAGCAGCGCCAGGTAGTCCGGGCTGACGGCCGCGCCGCCTTCGCCGAGTTGTTCCAGGTTGACGAACACGCACGCGTTGCGCTCCTGCCAGTCGGCAGGAAAGCCCAGGTGGGCGCCGAACACGAAATTCACCGCATCCTCGCGCAGCCGGTTCTTGGCCATCGTCACAGTGGCGCCCTGGCGGCGGAACATGTGGCGGAAATAGCGCGCCTGATCCAGGAAGCCGAGCGAGTGCACATAGCCGGCAGGCTGGATGATCGCCAGGTGGATTGCGGGGGCATTCTTCATGGAACCGGGCTCCGGGATTGTTCGGGGACCGCGCCTGTCCGGCTGCGCTGGACGGGGTGACGGGCATGGAGCCGATTCTGAGGAGCGGGGCGCGCAGCCAAGCCCCGAAAAGGGGCGGTGGGGCCGGCTATTCCTGGTCCGAATTGAGCCGAAAGAGACGCGTCAATGCGCCTGGCGGAGCTTCAGCGCCTCGAGCGCCCGCCCGGTGCCCTCGTACAGCACGATCAGGTTGCGGGCCGCGAGCGTCGTGCCGCGGCCGGCGACGGATCCCTCGAGATCCGGTCGTTCGCCGATCTCCAGGCAGCGTCGCCACGCGGCCTCGATCATCGGCAGCAGTACGGCGGCGCGCGCCGGCTCTTCCGTGGCCCAGTCGAGCAGCAGGTCGCCGAGCGCGAAGAAGAAGTCGGGCGAGTGCGACCATTCCAGCATCGCGTTCTCGGCCAGCAGCACGGCTTGCGAGTGCAGCTTGCACTGCTTGAGCGCATGGATCTCGCGCACGAGGCGGTCGTGGTGCCAGCCGGGCGTGGTGCCGGCCAGCGTGACGGTGGCGCCGCTGGCCTCCTCGCAAGCGCGTGAGCGGTTGAAGTGGATGCAGGCGTCGGGGTAGCGCTCGTAGACGTCGTGGTCCTTGCCGATCTGGTAGTGCAGGTAGGCGTCGTCGGGCGTCTGCGCCAGCGCGCGCGCGAGCAGGTCGGCGTTGCGGCCGGCCTTGGCCTTGAGCGCATCGGAGCGGTAGCCGTCGTGCGCGAGCACCGTGCCCAGGCGCCGCACCGGCAGCTTGTGCCGCGGTTGTTCGTGGACGTGGCCTGCGTAGCGCACGCCGTGCGGCAGAACGCGTGGCAGCCAGCTCGGCGAAGTGGAGACGCCGATCGGCGTGTCGAAGTGGCTGTCGATGCGCAGCGTGCCGACGAAGTCCGGCTTGGTGTGGCGCAACTGCAGCAGCTCGATGCCCGCTTCGGCGATCCATTCGTCGGCGTCGACGACGACGTTCCAGTCGGCATCGGCCAGCGTCAGCGCGGCGTTGCGGGCGGCGGCGAAGTCCTCGCACCATTCGAAGTGGCCCACGCGCGCCCCCGCGGAACGCGCGAGCGCGACGGTGGCGTCGGTGGAGCCGGTGTCGAGGACGACGAGCTCGTCGACGCAGCTGCTCACGCTGGCGAGCGCGCGCACGATGCGTGCGGACTCGTTGCGCGCGATCATCACGAGGGCGACGCGGTAGGTGTTCATTGGTCGTTGGCCGGCAAGGCCTGTGCCGGCAGGCCGGCAAGGTGGCGCTCGTGCATGCGGGTCAGCAGCGCGTCCATGTCGCGCGCCAGGCGCTCGGCGTCGAACAGCGGCAGCGTGCGGCGGTTGACGTCGAGATGGGCCTTGATGCCGCGCAGCGTGTCGGGTTCGTTGGCCAATGCGGTGGCGAGCTCGACGTAGTCGTCCTCGCTCTGGCAGGCGAGGTCGGCCAGGCCGACCGCCGCCACCAGGCTCGCGGCGACGCGCGACGCGAAGGTCGGGCCCGGTACGGTGAGCACCGGCACGCCGGCCCACAAGGCCTCGCTCGCCGTGGTGTGGGCGTTGCAAGGCCAGGTGTCGAGGAACAGGTCGGCCGCGCGCAGCCGGGCGATGTGGCTGGACAGGTCGAGCTTGTTGGCAAACACGACGCGCTCGGGCGCGACGCCGCGCGCAGCCAGCTCGCGCAGCAGGTTCTCCTTGGCGTGCGGGTTCCAGGCCAGCATCCACAGCACCGTGCGCGGCGCGTCGGCGAGGACGCGCGACCACAGGTCCAGCATATGGGGCGACAGCTTGTAGGTCTGGTTGAAGCAGCAAAGCACCACGGCGTCCTCGGGCAGGCCGAGGGACGCGCGCGTCGGGCAGGGCGGCAACGGGCGCGCGGCGTCGTTGGGCTGGTAGCAGCCGTCCAACTGGGCGATCTGCTCGGTGAAGTGTGCGGCGTGTTCCAGCGGTGTCGTCACGCGATCGCCGATGAAGTAGTCGATGAAGGGCGCGCCTGTGGTGGCCGGGTAGCCGAGGTAGGCGGCCTGCACCGGCGCGGGCCGGTACGCCATCAGGTCCATGCGACTGTCGCGCGTGTGGCCCTTCAGGTCGATCAGGATGTCGATGCCGTCGGCGCGGATGCGTTGTGCCACGGCGCAGTTGCCGCTGTCGCGCACGTCGACGCAGTGCTCGCACGCGGCACGCACGCGGCGGCCGGTCTCCGAGTCGTCATCGCGGCTGTGCGAATACAGGAAAGTCTCGAAGCGGCTCGTGTCGCGGCGTTCCAGTACTTCGGTCATCAGTACTGCCGTGGCGTGATGGTAGAAGTCCGAGGACAGGTAACCCAAGCGGATGCGGCCGGGGCGGCGCGGGCCGGGCGCGGGCAGTGGCACGATGTGGCTGGTCAGGCCGGCGACGCGGCGCTCGCCGAGGCGGCGTTGTTGCTGTGGCGTCGATTCGATCGAGATCAGCGCGAACGGCAGCAGCAGGCGCGCGGTCTCGGGATCGTCGCGGTCCACCGCCTCGAGCAGCGCGCGCGTGTCGGCGCCGTCGTCCTGCCAGTTGCAGGCCTGGTGGTTGGTCTGGACGATCAGGCTCAGCGCGAGTGCGCGCGTGGCGCCGTCGTCCAGCGAGATCGCGGTGCGGAAGCACTCGGCCGCCTCCAGGTCCATCGCCAGGTCCATGAAGCACAGGCCCAGGCGGTAGTGGACGATGGCCGAGTCCACCTTCAGCGCCAGCGCCTGGAAATAGGCCTCGACGGCCTTGCGCGGATTGCGGGTCTGGAAGAGGGCGTTGCCCCAGGCGTTGTAGTAGTCGTGATCGCGTGGCGCGTCGTCGGACAGCGCCTCGAGCACGTGCAGCGCGTCGGCCGGACGCACCAGTTGCAGCGCCAGCTCTGCGGCGATGCGGCACGCGACAGCGCTGCCGCGGTCGAGTTCGCATGCACGCTGCGCGGCCTGGAGCGCGGGGACGTGCTGGCCCAGCGCCATGCGCGATCGCGCCAGGTTGATCCACATCAGCGAATCGGTTGGCGTCAGGTCGGTGGCGCGTTCGAACTCCTGCGCCGCGGCGTCCCAGCGCTGGGCTCGCTGTGCGTGCAGTCCAGCCTGGCGATGCGCCTCGGCGCGGCGCGCGCTTGCCGAGCCGAAGGCGGGGTGACCCGGGGATGAGAAGTTCTTCATGATCGGGCCAGTCTAGGTTGAAGGTATGGCGCGATCGTTCCGATAACAGGCCCAGTCACGGCGCAGTTCGCGTGAACGTCCGGGCCGGCCGCCCTCATCAACGGGGTGAGGCGGCACGGGCGACAAGCGCGACTCACGAGGCCCTCCCGGGCGGTCGTGCAAAGAGCTGATCAAAAAGTCCTCAAGTCTTTCGATCAGGATTCCGAAAACCAATTCACGGCCCCTACCGTTTTCGATTTTGGGGCGAAAACCCGGTAATCCCGCCGGACTTTGTCTCCCCAGGAGTGAACATCATGACCCTCTCGATCAACACCAACATCAACTCCATCGACGCGCAGCGCAACCTGTCGGGTTCGCAGATGTCGCTGGCAACCTCGATGCAGCGCCTGTCGTCGGGCCTGCGCATCAACTCGTCCAAGGACGACGCCGCCGGCCTGTCGATCGCCGAACGCATGAACTCGCAAG
>JBDSDD010000005.1:0-31894 GCA_039920745.1 Burkholderiaceae bacterium
GAGACCGCGTAGACCGGGAAGCCGTGGATGAAGTTGGTGGTGCCGTCGAGCGGGTCGATGATCCACAGGAACTCGCTGTCCTTGGCGCCCATCTCGCGGCCTGATTCCTCGGCCAGGATGCCGTGGCCCGGGTAGGCGGCGAGGATGGTTTCGACGATGACCGCTTCCGCATGCTTGTCGACTTCGGTGACGAAGTCGTTCACGCCCTTGGCTTCGACCTGCACCTTCTCGATGTCCAGCGAGGCCCGGTTGATGACCGAACCCGCGAGTCGCGCCGCCTTGACGGCAATGTTGAGCATCGGGTGGAGGGTCAAAGACATGGGCAAATCCAATAGGTGAGACATGCGACACCCCACGCGGGGCGCCGACAGGGGGCAGGGAAACAGGGCGACAGCGACGAAAGAGCGGTGCGATTGGCGCGCGGGCGGCCGTCTTTCGAACAGACAGGCCGGGCGGCGCGACAATGCGGGCAATCCCTATTCTATCCGGCCGGCCCCCTCGAAGTCACGCGCGGGCCGCCGGCAGCCTCCTGGAGCGGTGCAGTTCTTGACAGATTCGACGCGATTCATCCTGGTCGACACCAGCCATCCCGGCAACGTCGGCGCGACCGCGCGCGCGATGAAGGTGATGGGCTTCCATGACCTGGTGCTGGTGACGCCGCGCTTTGCCGACGTGCTGACCCAGCCCGAGGCGATCGCGATGGCCTCGGGCGCCACCGACATCCTGGAGCGCGCCCGCAGCGTCGCCACGCTGGACGAGGCGCTGGACGGCAGCACCTTCGCCTGCGCCACCGCGATGACGCCACGCGACTTCGGCCCGCCCACGCGCGCCCCGCGCGAAGCCTTCGCCGACCTGGCCCGCAGCGACCACCGCGTCGCCTTCGTGTTCGGCGGCGAGCGCTTCGGGCTGTCCAACGACCACGTCTACGCCTGCCACCTGTGCATCAGCATCCCGACGCAGCCCGAATACGGCTCGCTGAACCTGGCCCAGGCGGTGCAACTGCTGTCCTACGACTGGCGCCAGGCGCTCGGCGGTTTCCCGGTGGTCGAGCGCACGCAGGCACCGGTGCAAGCCGACGCCACGGCCGTCGGCGGGCTGCTGGCGCACTGGCGCGAGATGCTGGTCGAGATCGACTTCCTCGACCCGTCCGTGCCGCGCAAGCTGATGGCCCGGCTGCACCAGCTCGCCAACCGCGCGCAGGTGAGCGTCGAGGAAGTGCACATCCTGCGCGGCATCGCGCGCCAGGTGCAGAAGCGGGTCAAGAAGAGCTGACAGCACCGCCGGCGGGGCGATGCCTGCGCTGTCGGGCAGCGCCCGGGTGCTGCCGATACACTCCCCGTTCCCTTTGCAACCCGAGCAAGAACGACATGTTCGACCGCCTGCGTGAAGACATCAGCTGCATCCTCGAGCGCGACCCCGCTGCGCGCTCGCGTCTGGAAGTGCTGCTCTGTTATCCGGGCCTGCACGCGCTGATCTGGCATCGCCGCGCGAAGTGGTTCTGGTCGCACGGCATGCGCGTGGCGGGCCGCTTCATGTCGCACCTGGGGCGCTTCTTCACGGGCATCGAGATCCACCCCGGCGCCACGCTCGGCCGCCGCGTGTTCATCGACCACGGCATGGGCGTCGTGATCGGCGAGATGGCCGAGATCCACGACGACTGCACGATCTACCAGGGCGTGACGCTGGGCGGCACCTCGCTGGTCAAGGGCGCCAAGCGCCATCCCACGCTGGAGGCCGGCGTGATCATCGGCGCCAACGCGAGCGTGCTGGGCGGCTTCACGGTCGGCGCGGGCGCGCGCGTGGGCTCGGGCGCGGTCGTGACGCGCCCCGTGCCCGCGGGCGCGACGGCGGTCGGCAACCCGGCCCGCATCATCGCGGCCGAGACCGACGCCGTGCGCGAGGCCACCGCCGCGCGCCTGGGCTTCTCGGCCTACGGCGTGACGCAGGGCGACGACCCGGTCGCCCAGGCAATGAAGGGGCTGATCGACAACGCGTCGTCGCACGAACACCAGATCGCGCTGCTGTGGTGCGCGCTGGAGCGCGTGCTGGCCGAAGGCGTCGTGCAGGCCAGGGATTGCGTGCCCATCGACGCGCAGACCGCCGAGAACTTCGACGCCGAGGGGCTCAGCCGACTGGTCAAGTAAGTGGCGCATCGGGCGCCTGTCGCCGTCGACCCCGGCGACGCGGTCGCCGGCAGGCGTTACTTCGTCAGCACGTCCGGCAGCAGCGCGCGCCAGGAGCGCGTCCAGCTGCCATCGACGTCGACCTTGACCGGCGGGCTCCACGCCGTCTTGAAGCCGTCCGGCTCGACGAAGCGGTAGCGGGCGAAGTACGTGCCGGACGACGGGCGGCCCAGCTTGCCGCCCGGCCCCGCGAAGTCGCCACGGCCGACGATCTGCTGGAACGCGATGTCGCGCGCCATCTCGACCTCGGTGCGGTCTTCGGGGCGACCGCCCCAACTCAGCTCGACGCCGGACCCGTCCGGGCTCGCGCCGCCCAGCGGCGCGCGCGGCGTCGGGCGCAGGATCAGCGCCTGCGTGTCGCCCCAGGCGCCGTGGCGGCCGTCGGTGTTGATGCTCACCACATGCCACCAGTAGACGCCGTCGGCGGCGCCAAAGGCGGAGTCGACCGGGTGGAACACGACTTGTTCGCCGCGCACCGTCTCATCGCGCATCGCGACCTGCTGGAACTGCGCGTCGCGCGCCACCTCGACGACGTAGCTCGCGGCGTCGGGGTTGTGCGTCCAGCGCAGCGTGATGTCGCCCACCGGACGCTTCGCGTTGGCCGGCGGATCGACCAGGAACGGCGACTCGGGCCGCGCGCGCAGCTTGAAGTCGCGCACCGCGTCCAGGCCTTCGAGGCCCTCGGGGCTGATGCGACGCACGCGCAAATGCCAGTCGCCGTCGGCCAGTTGCGGGATGCGGATGTCGTCGTCGGCCGCCACGTGCAGGTCGAGCTGGATGTGGTCGAACGCGGCGTCGTTGGCCACCTGCACGCGCAGCGGCCAGTTGCCGGGCAGGTGCAGCCTGAGCGGGAGCTTGTCGAACAGCGCTGGCACGCTGGCCAGGTCCGGCGCCGGCGGCAGCGGGAGCACGACGGGCTTCTTGCCTGGCTCCAGCGCGGCGCCGAAGTTGGCCGGCACGTCAGCCGCCTGGGTGGCGCTGGCGCCGACCTGCGCGTGCACCTTGCCTTCGAGCACCTCGGTGGACGAGGTGTTGGCCGCAACGGCGCCGCCCGGGCTTCCAGCGCCTGCTGGCGTGACCTCGTTGTGCACGCGGTAGGCCGTGCCGCGCACGCCGATGACGGCCGTCGGCGTGCTGACCTCCAGCGGGCGGGCGCGCAGCACCTTGCTCGCGAACACTTCGACGGTGCCGCTCAGCAGGCGCAGCGACGCGGCGACCAGGCCGTCGTCGATCGCCGCGGCCGTGGCCTTCATCTGGAAACGGCGCTGCTCGTCGAGTCGGCCTTCGGTGTTGGGCGCGAGCTTGACGTGCGAGCCGTCGGCCAGTTGCACGACGGCCGTGCTGGACTCACCGGTGCGGATCGTCTCGCCGACGTTGAACGCGACGCCGGCGGCGACCGTCCTGGCGCCGATGCGCACGTCGCCGAAAGCGCTCAGCAATTGTGCCGGCACGACCTTGCTGTGCAGCAAACGCGCCGGAACCATCAGCACCTGGCCGGGGTTGATGCGGTTCGAATCGGGCAGGTGGTTGATCCGCGAGACCTCCATCCAGGCGCCCGGTGCCGCGAACAACGTGCGGTTCAGGCCGATCAGCGTGTCGTGCGTCGTGACGGTGTAGGGCAGCAGCGTGTCGTCGGGCGTCGCGGTCGCGGGCGTCGCGACGGGCGTGGCGAGCGCGGCGGGCAGCGCGGCGCTCAGCGCCAGGACCAGCAAGGTGGGGCGCAGGGTCGATCGGCGGGACGGCAGCAGCATGTTCACCGGAGGCAGCAGGAGTGGCGAGGGTCGGTCACGCGGCGCCGGAGGGTGCGCGTTGGGCCGATCTGGGTCGGAAAGCCTTGCACAAGGCGGGGTCGGTCTCGATGTAGGGTCCGCCGATCAGGTCGACGCAGTACGGCACCGCGGCGAAGATGCCGGGCACCGGGGGCGCAACGTCGAGCAGGCCCTCCAAGGTCTCGGCGATGGCTTTCGGTTGACCGGGCAGGTTGAGAATCAGCGCCCGACCCCGGATCACGCCCACCTGGCGCGACAGGATGGCCGTGGGAACGAAGCGCAGGCCGATCTGGCGCATCTGCTCGCCGAAACCGGGCATCTCGCGGTCGGCGACGGCCAGCGTGGCCTCGGGCGTGACGTCGCGCGGCGCCGGTCCGGTGCCGCCGGTGGTGAGCACCAGGTCGCAGCCGGCCTCGTCCACCAGCGCGCGCAGCGTGGCGCTGATGGTGGGCGCGTCGTCGGCGATCAGGCGTTCCTCGTAGACGACGGCGTTGCGGACGGCGCGTGACAACCAGTCGCGCAGCGCCGGCAGCCCCTTGTCCTCGTAGACGCCGGCGGACGCGCGGTCGCTGATCGAGACCAGCCCGATGCGCACCCGCGCCAGCGCCGTGGCCGCCGGTTCAGTCATCGTGCGACGGGTCGGACGGCGCCGACTCGTCGTCTGGGGCCGCAACGTCGCGCATGTGTTCCTTGACCATCTTGAACAGGTCGCGGAACGCGCGGCCGTGGCGTTCGCCGGGTTCGAGCTTTTCCTTGCGCGCGGCACGAACCAGGCTGCGCATCTGCTGCACGTCGGTGGCCGGATAGTCCTTGACCCAGTTGGCCAGGGTGTCGTCTGTGGCCAGCAACTGGTCGCGCCAGTATTCGGCCTTGTGCAGCGCGAGGGTGTCGCTGGCGCTGCCGACGCGGTACGACGCGACGGCCTCGCGCAGCGGTTCCGGATCCTCGAACTTCATCAGCTTGCCGATGTACTGCACCTGGCGCCGCTTGCCTTCGAAGGACTTGGTGCGGCGCAGTTCGTCGATGGCATCGCGCAGCCGCTCCTGGATCTTGAGCTTGTCGAGGCGATCGACCGGCAGCGAGGAGATGGCCTCGCCGAGCTCCTGCAGGTCCTGCATCTGCTGCTTGAGCTCGTTGCGGCTGGGCAGGATGCCGTCGATGGCCATCTGCCGGCGGCTGCTCGGCATGTCGTCGTCGATCGGCTCCTCGGCTTGGCGGTTGGAGGCGTGCTTGGGCTCGCGGGGCATGGTTCGAAGGGCTCTCTGGGATCGCTATGATTGGCCGGATTGTCCTGCAATTGACGCGGTTCGCCAGTATTGGCCTGCCGACCTCTTACAACACAAAGCAAGGAAAGCCGATGGCCGTCACGAAATCCCAGGGTTTTGCCTTCGAACCGGCCCAGTTCAAGCAGATCATCGAAGACGTGCTCAAGATCGCCAAGGCGGCCGGCGCCAGCGACGCGGCGGCGGAGGTTTCCGAAGGCAGCGGGCTGTCGGTCTCGGTGCGCAAGGGTGAGGTCGAGAACGTCGAGCGCAACCGCGACAAGTCCGTGGGCGTGGCGATCTACATCGGCCAGCGGCGCGGCAATGCCAGCACCTCGGACTTCTCGATCAAGGCGCTCGAGCAGACGGTTCGAGCCGCCTACGACATCGCCCGCTTCACCGCTGAGGATCCGGCGGCTGGCCTGCCCGAGGCCGAGGACATGGCCACCGCGGCCGAGGCCGGCATGGATCTCGACCTGTTCCACCCGTGGGACGTCGACGTCGCCCAGGCCACCGAACTGGCCAAGCGCTGCGAGGACGCGGCGTTCGCCACCAGCAAGCGCATCACCAACTCCGAAGGTGCCGGCGTGTCGGCGCAGCAATCGCATTTCTGGACGGGCAACAGCCGCGGCTTTCGTGGCGGCTACGCCAGCTCGCGCCATTCGCTGTCGGTGGCGCCGATCGCTGGCAAAGGCAGCGGCATGCAGCGCGACCATTGGTACACGTCGATGCGCGCGGCCGAGGACATGTCGGCCCCCGAGGCCGTCGGCCGCTACGCCGCGGAGCGTGCGCTGTCGCGCCTGAAGTCGCGCAAGGTCGCCACCTGCGAGGTGCCGATCCTGTTCGAATCCAGCCTCGCGGCAGGCCTGCTGGGCGCGTTCGTGCAGGGCGTCAGCGGCGGCGCGCTGTACCGCAAGGCCAGCTTCCTGCAGGACAGCCTGGGCACAGCGGTGTTCCCCAAGGACATCGACGTCTTCGAGTTCCCGCACGAGCCCAAGGGCAAGGGCAGCGCGCCGTTCGACGACGAGGGCGTGCGTACCAAGGCGCGCGACGTGGTCAGCGCCGGCGAGGTGCAGGGCTACTTCCTTTCCAGCTATTCGGCGCGCAAGCTGGGCATGAAGACGACCGGCCACGCCGGTGGCTCGCAGAACCTGCGCATGACGCACCGCCGCACGCAGCCCGGCGACGATCTGCCGGCGATGCTCAAGAAGCTGGGTCGCGGCCTGTTCGTCATCGAGCTGATGGGGCAGGGCGTCAACTACGTCACCGGCGACTACTCGCGCGGCGCGGCCGGCTTCTGGGTCGAGAACGGTCGCATCGTCCACCCGGTCGATGAGGTGACCATCGCCGGCCACCTGCGCTCGATGCTGATGGGCATCCAGGCGATCGGCGCCGACACCTACAACTACGGTGCCAAGACCGTGGGCTCGGTGTTGCTGTCGCCCATGAAAGTCGCGGGCGCCTGAGCCAAGCCACGTCAGGCTGGCCCCGTTCGCGGGGCCTTTGTCATTTGAAGGGAGTTGCTTTGCTCGATATCGCGGCCTCGCTGCTCGTCCTCACTGCGCTGCTGTCCTACGTCAACCAGCGCTGGCTGAAGCTGCCGACCACGATCGGCGTGATGGCCACGTCGCTGGTGCTGTCGCTGGCGCTGGTGGCGCTCGACGCGATCGGCGTGGCCAGCAACCTGCATGCGCGTGAGCAGGGGCTGATCCAGTCCATCGATTTCTCCGAACTGCTGATGCAGGGCATGCTGTCGGTGCTGCTGTTCGCCGGCGCGCTGCACGTTGACGTCAAGTCCCTGCGCAACTACCGCTGGCAGGTGGGCCTGCTGGCCTTTGCTGGCACGGCACTGTCGACGGTAATCGTGGGCGGGGCCCTGTGGTTCGTGATCGGCGCGATCGGCCTGCCAGTGCCACTGCTCGAATGCCTGCTGTTCGGCGCGCTGATCTCTCCCACCGATCCGATCTCGGTCATCGGCATGCTCAAGTCCGCCGGCGCGCCGCGCAACCTCGAGGTGGTGATCGCCGGCGAGAGCCTGTTCAACGATGGCGTGGGCGTGGTCATTTTCACGCTGCTGCTGGGCATGCTGGTGGATGGCGGCACACCCACGCTGGGTCATGCCGGTGCGCTGCTGCTCCAGGAGGCCGGCGGCGGGCTGCTGTACGGATGGGTGCTGGGGTATGGCACGTACTGGCTGCTGCGCAGCATCGATCACTACCAGGTCGAAGTGTTGCTGACGCTCGCCGCGGTGGTGGGCGGCTATGCGCTGGCGAACCATCTGCACGTGTCGGGCCCGCTCGCCATGGTGGTGGCGGGCCTCATCGTCGGCAGCGAGGCGCGTGGCGGGGCGGTATCGGACACGACGCGCCACCACATCGACCTGTTCTGGGAACTGCTGGACGACATCCTCAACGCCGTGCTGTTCGTGCTCGTCGGCATGGAAGTCATCACGGTCCGCTTCCCGCTGCATGCGGGCGCGGCCGCACTGGCAGGCTTCGCCACGATCGCGATCACGCTGGCCGCGCGCTGGCTGACGGTGGGCCTGCCGGTGACGCTCGCACGGCGCGCGTTCCGCCTGCCCGCGGGCGCGGCGGGCGTGCTGACGTGGGGTGGGCTGCGCGGCGGCATCTCGATCGCGCTGGCGCTCTCGATTCCCCCGGGCCCGTGGCGCGAGACACTGATCGCGCTGACCTATTGGGTGGTCGCGTTCTCGATCCTGGTGCAGGGCCTCACGTTCGGCCGGCTGGTTCGCGCGACGGTGCGCACCGATGCCTGAGAACCACACCGGGAAGCCGTCCCGACCGGGTCTGGCGCAGTGTTGTTCGGCGTTGCCGGCGCGCCCGTGTGAAAATCAGGGCTTCAAGAACTAGACGAGGTAAGGCTGTGGACCTGAAGGTGCCGATCACGATTTCCGATGAACTGAGCGAAGACATCATCGCGTCGACGGGTCTGCTCGACCTGGCGAGCGGGGAAATCTATCGGATCGAGTACGAGGATTACGACCTCGAAGGCCGCGGCCTGCCGGCCGACAGCAGCGACTACGAATTCACCGTGGGCACGCTGTCGAACAATGGCAAGGACGTCGAGTTCAAGGTCGACGTCAACAAGGTTACCGGCCAGTACTCGGTCAGCGCGAGCGAACTGCTCGAGATCAAGGTGCGCGCGGCGGCGCTGTTCGCCGGCATCAGCGGCAAGGACATCCTGCGCAACGTCGACGCCAAGTCCGCGGCGACGCCGCCGGGCGGCGGCAAGGGCCGCGGGCGCAGCAGCCTGCACTGAACGCAACGTCAAAAAGGCCGCAGTCGCGGCCTTTTTCGTTCCAGTCGGCGCTGACGCTGCGGTCGTCGCCGCCCGTCACGACGCGATCAATGGTGCCAGCCACCGCCGCCATGGTCGCCGCCGCCGTGATCACCACCGCCACGGTCGCCGCCGCGCTCATAGCCACCGCCGCCATAGCCGCCGCCCTGGTTGTGGCCGCCACCGTAGTAGCGACCGCCCCACGGGGCAATGCAGCAACCGCTCATCAGCGTCACGAGCAACGCCAGCGCGCCCCAGCGCACGAGCTTTCGATTCGAGTTCATCCGGGTCTCCTGAAGGCTGCGTCAGTGCCGCCTGAGGTATTCAACGCCAGGTGTCATCGATCGATGACAAGCATCGGGTTTCCGGATTGCAAAGCCGCGTAAACAGCGGATGAGCTCGCCATGGGCGGCGCGCGTAAAGATGGGCTGGCAGCTCGTCTGTTGCGCGATTGCGGAGTCAACGAGTGTGTCGACACGGCCGTTGTCGAGACTCAGGGTGCGCGCTTTGCCAGGGACACCCGTCAGGTCACTCGACAAGGTGACGCCTCTCAACGAACCCGTCAAGGAAACATCATGAAAAACATTCTCGCGCTGGTTTTGGCCAGTGCCGCGCTGGCGTCCATGACCGGCTGCATCGTGGTGCCCGCGCACCAGCGCTACGAAGGCGGCGGTGGTGGCTATGTCGCGCCGGCAGGCGTCGTGTACGTCGCGCCGGCTTACGCGTCGCCGGGCCCGGGCTGGGGCTGGGAATACCATGCCCAGTACGGCTGGGGCTGGCACCACCCGCAGCGTGGCTGGCACCGCGGCTGGCATTGATGGCGGGCGGCGCGGCGCGACCGCCGCGCCAATGAGACGGTGCTCCCGCAACGGAGGCCCTTTTTCGTTCAGTCGAGCGCCCCGGAACCCAGAGTGCGGCGTGTCAGCGCCCGGTGTCGCCGCGGCCGCCCATGCACGCCTCGGTGGCGCGCTGGAACACCTTGGCGCCGGGTATCTGCCGGGGCTGCGTCGTCGCCCAGCTGTTGCGGTCGCGGCGATCGAACCCGGTCTGCGCGCGCTCTGCTCGTCGCGCGGGTGGCTGATCGGCATACGGTGACGTGCCGCAGGTCAACCACCCGTGAAGCGACACGCCCGTGTCGAGTGCGCTCACCGTTTCTCAGGGCCCGCCGGGAGGCTGCGGCGCCTGCAACTGGCTGACCTGCTGCTGAGCCTGCGAGACGTCCTTGCCGTACTCCGCGAGGTAGCGCTGCGTCTCCTCGCTGGACCAGCTGGCGTCGGTGAACTGCGCCAGGCTGTACTTGCGCGACGTCCAGACCGGGCCGTCGCGCGCGGGCATCAGCGCGCGATCGGGATAGGCGTCGGGCTTTAGCAGGAAGCCCTGGACGTCGTGCAGCACCAACGGGAACGCCGGCTTCTGGTCGCGCACCAGCCGGCCGTAGACCTGCAGCGGCACCTGCTGCGTGCCGGCGCCCAGTTCGTTGTTGAAGGTCACCAGCGCGAACGGCTTGCCGGCGGCGTCGTCGACGCGTCCGGTGATCACGTAGCGTCCCGGTTGAGCCACGTTGGCAGCGAGCACGAAGTTCAGCGAGCCCTCCTGCAACGAATCTCGCACCGCGCCGGCCCAGGTGGCGGGCACCTGCGGCGCGTAGACCACGTCGAAGGCGACGTAGCCCTGCTGCTGTCCCGATTGCACGACCAGCTCCGTGCGGATCATGCCGGCGAAGTTGCCGAAGCCTTCGGCCGTCGGATCGAGCCGTGCGGTGTAGACGCCGTCGCCGGCCTGCAGGTCACCCTGCGTGCCATCGTCGACGAAGGGCTGCGTGACCACGGGAGCGAGCGGCGCGGCCTTGCCGCCGCCCGTGTCCTGCGGACTGTGCGCCACGGAGCTGATGATCCTGAGCGGCAGCGGGGCGCCGTTGTCGTCGGTGGCCGACACGCTCAGGCTGATGGTGTCGGCGCCGGTGGCGAACACGCGCTGCTGCGTCGTGTGCACGCGCAGGTTGGGCACGACGCCGGTGCCGGGCATGCGCAGCGGGTAGTCGCCGGTGATGATGGGATGCGGATCCCATTGGTCCTGGTGTTCGCCGGCAGGCCGCGAGTCGAACGGATAGCGCGTGGACGCCTTGTACGACTCGAGCGTCTCCTGTGCATGTTGCAGCCGCTGCTGCCACTGTGCCAGCTGGGCCTGGCGCTCGTCGAGGCCGGCCGTGCTGAACGGGGCGCGTCGTGCGCGCGAGACCGCGGGCGCGACGTCACGTGGCGCAGGCACCCCCACGCTGGCTTGCGCGACGGGATCCAGCACCTCGGCGCTCGGGGTGCTGGCGGTCGAACCGACCCACCAGACCGCCGCCGAACACAGCAACGCGATCGGGCCGACGACGCGCCAGCGGCTCTTCATCGGGCGTCGCTCAATTGGCGTTGGTCACCATGTCCTGGCGCACCAGGCCCACCGTGCCTTGCCACTGGCCGTTCGTGTAGTGGTTGTACTGCTCGTTGTTGTCGCGGAACTTCACCGAGTGGTAGCTCCACTTGGCCTTGCCGCCTTCGTTGGCCGCCGTGCCCATCGTCAGGTCATTGCACAACCAGTCACTCGGGTTGCAGAAGCCGGCGCCCGAACTGCCCGAGACGCCACCCGCGCGGTGGTACGCCACGGCCTCGTCATCCTGGCCCGGCAACACGGCGGAATAGAGGGTGCCCTTGGCGCCGGCCCACATGTAGAACCAATGGCTGCGCGTGTTGTTGTGGTCGTACATCGCGCGTGCCGTGGAGGTCTTCAGGTCGGAGACCAGCGGTTCCGAAGTCGTCCAGTCGCCGACATCCGACAGCTCCGAGCCACCGGCCGCGCCCGCTGCCACGTCGACCCACTTGATGTTCCAGCCGGTCTGCGTGCCGCCGCCCGAGGCCGTGCCGCAGACGCCGCTCGAATTGGGCGTGGCGTTGGAGACGCTGCGGGTCGAGCCGCCGTACATGGCCAGTGTGTAGCCCATCATCAGGTCGCCGGCGCTGTGGGCGGCGACGTAGCACCAGTTCGAGCCCGTGCAGTAGCAGTCGAGCGCATTGCGGACCCGATAGTTCTGGTCGGAGATGTGGCTGCGGCCGTCCCAGTTGACTGACTTCTTGTTGATGCCCGCGGCGGTCGTGCCCGGGCCCCAGTACGTGAAGTCGGCGTAGTTGCCGGCCTGTCCGCCTCCCGTTCGCCCGTTGACCCACAACGAGTAGTTCGTCGCCTGGGAGACCGCGGCAATGCCGGTGGCCGCCAGGATCACGACGCCGAGAACGACAGTGTGGAAGCGAACTTTCATGGGTCACCTTTCGTTTGCCGGGAAGACAAGGATCGAAATGCAGTGACACGCAATGTCCGCAAAATCGCGCTGCAGCAACAATGCAGGTTTTCCCGCATCGTGAAAAATTGGCCGCTAGCCCGCATGGATGCTGGGTTGCTTGACGTAGAAGCACTTTACGTCAGGCCCATTCCTGGTACGAACGTTCGTGCACTTATGGTGCCGCAGTAGGTCCCGCGCCAGCCGTTTCCCAACGGTTGGCGCGAAGGCTCAGCGCCTGGTGAGATCAGGATTGCGCGAGCTGGTACAGACGCGTCGAACGGGCGCCCGAGCGGCAGAACGCCAGCAGCGGGTGCGGCAGCTCGGCCACCAACTGACGGAAGGCGGCCACTTCCTCGGGCGACTGGTAGCCACCGGCGACCGGCAGGTAGCGGTACTGGAGGCCAGCCGCGATCGCGGCGGCTTCTACCTGCGCCGACGTCGGCTGGTCGGGGCCGTGCTCGAAGTCGGGCCGGTTGTTGACGACGGACTTGAAGCCCAGGCGCGCGGCTTCCACCATCGCGGCGGCATCGAGTTGCGGAGCCACGAAGACGTCGTCGGCGATCTGGCGCAGGGGCAGGGTGGTTTCCATCGCGTTGTCCTGGGTGACGTTACTTGTTCAGCGCGGCCTTGACCGCGGCGGAGACCAGGCCCATGTCGGCCTTGCCGGCCAGCTTGGCCTTGACGCCGGCCATGACCTTGCCCATGTCGCCCGGGCCGGCGGCGCCCAGGTCGGCGACGATGGCGTCGACCTCGGCGGCGATGGCGGCGGCGTCCAGGCGCTCGGGCAGGTAGCCCAGCAGCACCTTGAGCTCGGCGGTTTCCTTGTCGACCAGGTCGGTGCGGGCGGCCTTGGTGAACGCGTCGATCGAGTCCTTGCGCTGCTTCACGAGCTTGTCGACGATTGCGACGATGTCGGTGTCGGTCAGCTCGATGCGCTCGTCCACCTCGCGCTGCTTCATCGCGGCCATCAGGTTGCGGATCGCCAGCAGGCGATCGGCTTCCTTGGCACGCATCGCGGCCTTCATGTCGTCGGAGATTCGTTGCTTCAGCGTCATGGCTTTTCTTTCGGGTTTGTTCTTGGAAGCACTGTAATCCGGACCGGAAATGCAAAAAGCCCGCTACGGCGTCCCGCACGGGCTTTCAGCTTCCGGGCCGGGCACTGCAGACAGTGCGCCGATCCGGAGGAAACGAGCTCGAGAGCTCCGCGAAACTCTTAGTAGAGCTTCTTGGGCAGCTGCATGCTGCGAACGCGCTTGTAGTGACGCTTGACGGCCGCGGCCTTCTTGCGCTTGCGTTCAGCCGTGGGCTTTTCGTAGAACTCGCGTGCGCGCAGTTCCGTCAGCAAGCCCAGCTTTTCGATGGTGCGCTTGAAGCGGCGCAGGGCCACGTCGAACGGCTCGTTTTCCTTGACACGGATGGTGGTCATTTAAAGAAGGATCCTTCGGGAGAGAAATTGCGCTCGGAGTCCTTGTCCAGACCCGCTGCACTCGCTCGTTGGGTGAGCTAAAGCGCTTCGGTTTCTAGAAGTTGGACAAAGATCGACACGCGGTTTGCCAGCAAAGCCTAGGATTCTACCCCGAAATACTGGGTTGCGCCAGCGCCTCAGCGCAAGCGTAGGCCGAGGCCCAGGCCCACTGGAAGTTGTAGCCGCCCAGCCATCCGGTGACGTCCACCACTTCGCCGATGAAGTGCAGTCCCGGCGCACGCTTGCTTTCCATGGATTTCGAGTCAATTTCGCGGGTGTCGACGCCCCCGGCCATCACCTCGGCCTTCTTCCAGCCCTCGGTGCCGTTGGGGGCGATGCGCCAGGCCGACAGCGATTGCGCCAGCTGGCGCAGCGGCTTGTCGGCGACCTCGGGCATGGCCCGGTCTTCGGGCAGTCCGCCGCGCGCCAGCCAGGCCTGCGCCAGGCGTTGCGGCAGGTGGGTGGCGAGCTCGTTGCCGAGCTGGCGCCGCGACGTCGCCTTGGCGCGCGCCAGTGTTTCCTGCCAGTCGGTGCCTGGTGTGAATGCGATCTGCAGCGCCTCGCCCGGCTGCCAGTAGCTGGAGGCCTGCAGCACGGCCGGCCCGCTGAGCCCGCGGTGCGTGAACAGCAGGTCCTCGACGAAGCGGCCCCGTTGCTTGCCGCTGCCCGACGAGATTTCGACCTCCAGCGACACCCCCGCCAGCGCGACGAACGGCGCCCACTCGGCGGCGTCGAAGACCAGCGGCACCAGCGCCGGGCGCGGCTCGACGATTGCGTGACCGAACTGCTTCGCGATTCGCATGCCGAAGTCCGTGGCGCCGATCTTGGGCACCGGCAGCCCGCCGCTGGCGACGACGACGCTGCGCGCCTCGACGGGCCCGCGCGCGGTGTCGACGTCGAATCGCGGCCCGCGCTCGCCCGCACCCTCGCGCGCGCGCACGGCGCTGACGGCGCAGGGCTGCCAGCGTTCGACGTTGCCCGCGTCGCACTCGCGCAGCAGCAAGTCGATGATCTGCTGGCTCGAGTCGTCGCAGAACAGCTGGCCGCGATGCTTCTCGTGGAACGGGATGCGGTGGCGCTGCACCAGCGCGATGAAGTCCTGGGACGGGTAGCGCGCGAGGGCGGAGCGGCAGAAGTGCGGATTCTTCGAATGGAAGTTCGCCGGGGTCACGTCGCGGTTGGTGAAGTTGCAGCGGCCGCCGCCCGAGATGCGGATCTTCTCGGCCACCTTCTCGGCGTGATCGATCAGCAGCACGCGCGCGCCGCGCTGCCCGGCCTGCGCCGCGCAGAACAGGCCGGCGGCGCCGGCGCCGATCACGACGACGTCGACGCGCTTCAAGCGGCGACCAGCGTGGCGATGGCGGGCTCCGCGCCGAGCGTGACCAGCGCGGCGATCACGGCCTGCCACTCGGCGGGCGTCACCGGCGTGATCGACAGCCGGGTGCCCGGCTTGAGCACGCCCATCGTGGCGAGCTCGGGGCGCACGCGCATGTCCTTGAGCGACAGCAGCGGCGTGGTGGCCAGGTGCTTGACGTCGACGTGCTGCCAACGCGGCTTGGCCGGGTCGGACCGGGCGTCGAAATACGGGCTCGCCGGGTCGAACTGCGACGCGTCGTCATAGGCGGCGCTGGCCACTTGCGCGATGCCGGCGACACCGGGTTCGGCGCAGCTCGAGTGATAGAACAGCACGCCGTCACCGACGCGCATCTGGTCGCGCATGAAGTTGCGCGCCTGGTAGATGCGCACGCCGACCCACGGCAGCTTGTGGCCGGGGGCGTCTGCAACGTCGGAGATCGAGCACTCGTCGGGCTCGCTTTTCATCAGCCAGTACGCGGGCATCTTCGAGAAAGCAAATTAAGGTGTCCGCCGCGAACCTCGGGCCGCATTCCTGAACCCAGGGGTGTTCAGGTGGGCGAGGTCAGTCTGGAATCGGGTTCATCTGACGCGAGACGATCACGCCATCCAGACGATGTTCCAAGCCCTAGCTCAAAGAGCATCGGTTCAAGGAAATATAAAACCCTCGCGAACGCGACGGACGAATCCATTCTATGCGTCCACCCGGGGCCGATGCCAGCATCAGAGACGTAAAGAGGGCCTACAAAATCACTTGACGAACGTGATTTTCGAGCGTGCTCAGAGAAGCCGGCCGTCTTCGTTCAAGGCCGTGTCCAGACGCGAGATCAGCAGTTCCACTTGCGCTGCCGCGGCGCGGCGCGCTTCGCTCGCGTCAGCGTGTTCCAGATGCGCCTGCGCGCCACCGGATTCGGCAGCGGCGACCGGCGCCGCGACGGCGCGCGGCGCTTCCGCGAGGCGGTAGGCCAGGTTCAGCGCGGCGAGCACGGCGATGCGCTCGCGCGCCTTCACCTTGCCGGCGTCGCGGATGCCGCTCATCTCGCGGTCGACCGATGCCACCGCGGCCTGCAGCAGCGCCTCGCCGCCTTCGGGGCAGGCCAGCAGGTAGCTCTGGCCGAGGATGGTCACTTCGACTTGCTTCATGGCTGCACGCTCCGGGGGCTGGAGGGGGTGTCGGCGCCGTCTGCGTGACCGCCTTCCGAGGCGGGCAGGCGGTCGATCAGCGCGTCGATGCGCGCGCGCGCCGCGGCGAGCCGCGACCGCAGGTTGTCGCGTTCGTCGGTGACGACGCGCAACTGCTGCTCCAGCAAGGTGTTCGTTCGCTTCTGCTCGTCGTGGCGCAGCAGGAGTCGTTCGATGCGTTCGGCAAGATCCGGCAGTCGTGACATGGGTGGCGAGGACGCTGTGGACGACAAAGAGCCATTGTAGGGGCGCATTCCGGCCCGTCACCCGCTCGCAAGCCCTTGAACGAGGACGTGCGCCACGCACCCGGCCGGCGTTGCGCGCGCGCCTCGCGAGGCGCTTCGAAAGAGTGTCGAATGGTACGATCCACGCTTCAGTTGGTGCTCCGGATGGCCTGTCGTGCCGTCCGAGTCAAACGGGAATCAGGAGGGTCGTCTTCACTTGCGAAGCGCCGACCCGACCTGAGCTGCCCCCGCAACGGTCGTGGAGGATGTCGTCGCCTGTCCAGGCACCGACATCGGCTGTCGTCTCTCGTGGTCACTGTGCATTTCGCAAGAACGCATGGGAAGGCCCTCGACATGCTTGCTCTCCACCAGCCCGGATACCGGCCAATTGGCACGGGGTCGGCCGCGCGCGAGCGTCGGACGATCATTTAGTGGCACCTGCGGGGACGCTGGCCGCCACGTTTGCTGCAATCCGAAGTCCTCCCATGAAGTCTCGTCACACCGGGCCGAACGCGCCCGTGAACAGCCGCGTCGCGGCGTTCTCCACCCTCATCGCCGCGGCGATGCCCCTGCTCGCGGCGTCGTCCGCGTTCGCCCAGGCCGTGTCCGATGCGTCCGATCAACAAGTCGTCGTGACCGCGGCCCGAGTCGCGCAGAAACTGCCCGACACGCTGCCCAGCACCACCGTCATCAGCCGCTCGGACATCGAGGCCGCGCCGGCCCTCGACCTGCCCGACCTGCTGCGCATCTTCACCAGCTTCAACATCGCGCAGACCGGCCCGATGGGCTCGCAAACCAGCATCTTCGTGCGCGGTGCCAACTCCAATCAGGTGCTTGTGCTGATCGACGGCGCGCCGCTGTCGCGCGCCGACTTCGCCTCGGCGCCGTGGGAGCTGGTGCCGCTGGCGCAGATCGACCACGTCGAGATCGTGCGCGGCAACCTGTCCAGCCTGTACGGCGCGCAGGCCGTCGGCGGCGTCGTCCAGATCTTCACCAAGCACGGCGCGGGCTCCAGCGTCGCCTTCGGCGCCGGCAGCCACGGCACGATCCAGGGCAGCGGCTCGGTGGGCAAGCGCTTCGGCGACGCCGCCACGCCGCTCGACATCAGCGCCAGCCTGTCCAGCGCCCATACGGCGGGCTTCAGTGCACGCGACGCCAAGGCCGACTCCTCGGCCAACCCCGATCGTGATCCGTCCACGCAGTCCGGCGCCACGTTCGCCATCGCCAAGACCTGGACACCGGGCCAGCGCACCAGCTTCAGCGTGATGCACAGCGACACCGACACCCACTATGACGGCTACGAACAGGGCTTCAAGGACGACGTCCTCAAGTCCAAGCTCGACTCGTTCTCGCTGCAGTCGCATCACTCGGTCAACAGCGCGCTGAGCATCGACGTGAACGCCGGCGAAAGCGTCGACAACTACGCCGATCCGACCGGCTTCACGCCCCAGGGCCAGTCGCACACGCGCCTGGCGGGCATCGGCGCCGACTGGACCATCGTCGATGGCCAGAGCCTGCAGTTCGGCTACGACAACCAGGCCGAGCGCTACAGCGACAGCTTCACGCCCGAAACGAAGCGCCACACCAATGCGCTGCGCGCCGGCTACCTGGGCACCTTCGGCTCGGCGTTCGAGGTGCAGGCCAACGTCCGCCATGACAAGGCGGACGACTACGGCAGCGCCACCACTGGGCTGCTGTCGCTGGGCTGGCGCATCAGCCCCGAGTGGAAGCTCGTGGCACAAGGCTCGACGGCGTTCTCGGCGCCGAGCTTCTCCAACATCCAGTACGAAGTTCCTGGCCAACCGCTCAAGCCCGAGCACTCGCGCGACCTCGAGCTGGGCCTGCACTGGCAGCACGCCGGCTGGCTCGCCCGCGCGACCGTGTTTTCGCAGCGCCAGCACGACCTGATCGCGTTCACGCCGACCTTCCAGACGACCAACATCGACCACGCGACCAACCGCGGCGTCGAATTGACTGCCGACGGCGACACCGGCTACGGCAAGCTGGGCCTGGACGCGACGTTCCAGCACCCGCGCGACGAAGACAAGAACACCGCGCTCGTGCGCCGTGCCCGCACGGTGGCCGCGATCAACTACCGCGTGCCGGTCTTCGGCTGGGAAACGGGCGTCTGGCTGCACTACACCGGCGCGCGCCCCGACCTCGACCCGGCGACCTTCGCCACGGTGCAGGCCAAGGCGCGCACGTCGCTGGGGCTGTCGACGCAGCACGCGCTGTCGCCGCACTGGTCCATCGGCGTGAAGGCGGAGAACCTGACCGGCATGCACACGCCGGAAGTTCTGGGCTACACGCCGCCGCCGACCACGATCCTGGTCACGCTGCGCGGCCAGTGGCAATAATCGGCTGATCGTCCCCGGACGCTCGAACCCACCCATGCCGTCACGCGACCCCGCCTTCTTTCGCATCGCCCTGCTGGCGCTTGCGACGGCGCTGGTGGCTGTGCTGGCGTTGGGACTGGGCTCGGGGGGCTGGGATTGGCAGCTGATCGTCACGCTGCGCGCGCCGCGCGTGGCAGCCGCCGCCGGCGTGGGCAGCCTGCTCGCGCTGGCCGGCCTGGGCCTGCAGGTGCTGTTGCGCAATCCGCTGGCTGACCCGTACGTGCTGGGGCATTCCACCGGCGCGTCCGTCGGCGCGCTGCTGGCGCTGCTGCTGGGCGTGCAGCTGTGGATCGGCGCGGCCGGCGGCGCGCTGCTGGCCGGGCTCGCGTTGCTGTGGTTGGCGCGCTCCGCGCTGGCCGTGGCCGACGACGCTTCGCCGCGCCTCATTCTTCTCGGCGCGATGCTGGCCGCCGTGTTCGGCGCCATCGCCACGCTGTTGCTGGCGCTGGTGCCGGACGAGCGTCTGCGCGGCGCGATCTTCTGGATGGTGGGCGACCTGTCGGGCGCCAACGCGAGCCTGTGGAACCTGGCCGGCGCCGCGGTGTTCGCGGCCTGGCTGTGGGTGCGCGGCCGCTCGGTCGACCGCCTGATGCTGGGCGCCGACGCCGCGTGGCTGCTGGGCGAGCCGGTGCGCCGGCTGCGCCTGGAACTGCTGCTGCTGGCGTCATTCGCGGTCGGCCTGTCGGTGGCCACCGCCGGCTCGATCGGCTTCGTCGGGCTGGTGGTCGCGCAAGGCTGGCGCATGGCGGGCGTGCTGCGCACGCGCGAGTTGGCGGTGCTGACCACCTTGTCGGGCGCCGCGCTGCTGATGGCGGCCGACCTGCTGGCCCGCATGGTCGCCGCGCCGCTCGAATTGCCCGTCGGCGCGGTGATGGCGCTGATCGGCGCGCCGTGCTTCATCTGGTTCCTGGCGCGGGGTGTCAAATGAGCGTGGTGCGGCCGCCAGCAGACGTTCGAACGGAGGGTGGCCCGGTGGGCGGTGCGCCGTTGCTCGAGACGCGGGCGCTGACGGTGAGCGCCGCGGGCCGGGCCCTGGTCGAGCGCCTGAATTGGCGCGTGGACGCCGGCCAGCGCTGGTGCGTGATCGGGCGCAACGGCGCCGGCAAGAGCCTGGTGCTGCGCGCGCTGGCGGGCCTGAGCGTGCCGCAGCGTTCGGGCGACGTCCTGTGGCAAGGTCGCGCGCAGCAGGCCTGGCCGGTCGGCGATGCGGCCACGCTGCGCTCGCTGATGCCGCAGCAGGCGCAGGACCGCTTCGCGCTGACCGTGGAGCGAACGCTGGCGTTGAGCGAAGTGGCGTCCACCACGTCGTCCCGGCGCGTGATCGAACTGATGACTGCGTTGGACATCGCGCCGCTGGCCACGCGCCGCGCCGACCAGCTCTCAGGTGGCGAGCGCCAACGCGTCGCACTGGCGCAATGCGCGATGCAGGGCGCGGCGCTGATGCTGCTGGACGAGCCGGTGTCGTTCCAGGACCCGGCGCACCAGCAGGTCGTCGGCCGCTGGCTCGTCGACGCGGTGCAGCCGCGCAAGGGGCGGCAGTCCTGGGTCGCGAGCGCGCATGACCCGAGCTGGATCGGTCGCGTCGCCACGCATGTGCTGGCGCTGTTCGGCGATGGGCGCTGGCAGGCCGGGCCGGTGGACGAGATCCTCAGCGCGAGCGTGTTGGAACAGACCTATGGCTGCCCGTGGCGCAGCGTCGAAGGGGCGTGGCTGCCGGCCTGAAAATCGCGCAAGGCTGGCGACCCCGGGGTCTGGCTTCTCCTTCTTCCGCGCCGGGCCGTCGTCGAACGCCATGCTGGCCATCGCGTCGGAAGGAGGTGCCTGACCCCGATCGTGAGCGCGGCCGGCGTCGGTCAGCCCCTCGAATCGCGGCCTGCGCGTCGAACTGCGGCCACGAATCAGCGCGATTCGAGGGGAAGCCAGGCCCCTTCGACACCGCGCCTGCGCGTCCGCTTCCGACGCGTTCTGCGCTTCAGTTGGCGAGCGTCCGCGCCGCGGGCGCCAGCGCCATCTCGCGCTTGAGCGTCGCGCCCAGGTCGATCACCGCCATCGCGTAGTAGCTCGACCAGTTGTAGCGCGTCACGACGTAGAAGTTCTGCGTGCCGGCGATGTAGCTGGGCGGGCCGTCACCGTTCTGAAGCTCGACGAATGCGAGGGGGCCGGCGAAGTCGCGCGCGGCATCGGGCAGTTGCGCGCCGGCGGCCGTGAGCTGCGCGACGCTGAAGCTCGGGACGATGTCGGCGGCGACCAGGCGTGCACGGGCCTCGGTGTCGACCGGCGGCAGCACCGCGAACCAGATCGGCATGTCGCGCTGCCAGCCGAAGGTGGCGAGGTAGCTGGCGACGCTGCCGATGACGTCGTCGCCTCCCGCGGACATGTCGACGTGGCCGTCGTGGTCGAAGTCCACCGCGTACTTCAGCAGGCTGCTGGGCATGAACTGCGGCCAACCGATGGCGCCAGCGAACGAGCCGCGTGCGCTGTCGGCTTCGCGGCCTTCCAGCGCGCACCAGACGAGGTAGGCGCGCAGCTCGCTGCGGTAGAACGTGCTGCGATCCGATCGCCCTTTGGGGAAGTCGAATGCCAGCGTGGCCAGCGAATCGAGCACGCGGTAGTTGCCGGTCATGCGGCCGTAGAACGACTCGACGCCGATGACGCCCGCCACCAGTTCGGCCGGCACGCCGTAGCGTTGCTGCGCGTCGTCCAGCGCGACGGCGTGGGCCTGCCACCACTGCACGCCCGCGGCCAGGCGCCTGGGCTCGATGAAGCGCGCGCGGTACGCGGCCCAGTTCTTCGCGCTGCCGGGCGGCCCCGGCATGATGGCCTTGGCGACGCTGGGCTGATAGCGCGCCTTGGCCAGTTGCTGCTCGACCCAGGCCGGGTCGAGCCCGCGCTCCTGGGCGACCTGGGCCGCGAACGCGAGCACGTCGTCGCGGCGGCCGTAGACGAAGCTGTCGGGCGCGTCGTCGTCGCGCACCGCCGTCTGCCTGGCGTGCTTTTTCTTCTTCGCCGCGCCCTTGGCCTTGGCCGCGTGCCTGGCGCTTGGCGCGCTTGCAATGGCCGCCGCCGCGGAAGCGCTGGCCTGCGCATGCGCGCTGTCGCCGAAGCTGGCCAGCGCGACGCCGGCGATCAACGCGGCGACGAGGGCTGACCCGCACGCGCGGGTCGAAGAGGGAGAAGTCTGGTGGAGCTCGGACGCAGGAATCATCGACTCAGTTTAGCGATCAATGCGCTCGCCGAAGCCGCAGTGTCGCGCGCGCGCCGCGTCCGCCATCAAGGGCTCGCGCGCGCGAGCGTCACGCCTGCACCACGCGCGAGCTGCGCCCGCGCGGCCGCCAGCGCGCGAGCGGCGGCCTTCACGCCGGCCCAGTCGGCGGCAGCGGCGTCGGCGCCGGGCCCGTAGCGCTGGCGCTCCACCGCGTCGAGTCGCCGCGCCACGTCGTCCGCCGCGCCGCCGAAGCGCTGCCGCAAGGCCGCGGCGACCACGCCGGGCGACTCGTGTACCGCCACTCGGACGCCGTGGGGCTGCAGCGCGCGCAACGCGGACGCGAGGCGGCGCGTCTGGCGCTGGCCGGGCGTGCGTCGATGCGAATCCCACCAGGCGGTGCCGGCGCCGAACACGGCGGCCGCGCTGATGACGATGGTCAGCAGGCGCCCCAGGTCTTCGGAGTCGGGCGTGCTGACCCCCAACTTCTTGAGCAGGTCGAACTGGGCGTTGCGGTTGTAGCCCAGCACCCAGTCCTTCCAGCGGTTGTCCAACGTCTCGCGCCATGCGCGCAGGCTGTCGAGCATGCCAGGGCTCAGTGAGTTGATGGCGCTGCCGACGAAGCCCGCGGCGGGGCGGATCGCGTGGCCGCGCTCGACGCGGTCGGGCGCGACGGCGGCGGTCGGGTCGGCGCGCACCCAGCCGCGTGCCGGGTTCCAGTACTCGGCCCACGCGTGCGCGTTGCTCTGGCGCACGACGTACCAGCCGTCCTCGGGCGTGGCGTCTGTGCCCTGGTAACCCGTGACCACGCGCGCGGGAATGCCCATGGCTCGCAGCACGACGACGAACGACGTGGCGAAGTGCTCGCAGAAGCCGACGCGGCGATCGAGCCAGAACTCGTCCACCGGATCGCCTTCGTACGCACCGGGCGACAGCGTGTAGGTGAAGCCGGCGCTGCCGATGTGGCGGTACAGCGTCTCGACCACCGCGTCGGGATGGGCCGCCGCCCCCGGGTGGTCGCGCAGCCACTGCAGGGACCAGGCCTTGGTGCGCGGGAAGAACTGCGGCGGCAGGCGCAGGTTCTCGCGCAGGTCGGCGCTGGTCGCCCCGACGAGACGGTAGTCCAGGCCCGCCGTGGCGCGCAGGCGCACGCGCTGGCTGATCGGGCGGCGCGTGCGCCACTGCATGTCGAGGTCGACCAGCGGGCGCAGGTCCGCGCCGTCCAGCACCTGCACGCCTTGCGCCGCGTCGCCAGCATGCTCCGGTGCTGGCGGCGGCGTGACCTCCAGCATCGACAACCAGGTGAGCTCCGTCGGCTCCAGCGCCATTTCGTAGGCGATCGTCTTGCCCCGCACCTCGACGCTCGAGGACCGCAGCCCTGTGGCGCGGCGCGAGCGGCCGTCGAACAGCGACTGTGCGCGCCACTCGTGGCCGTCGGTGTCGATCAACACCGGCCCGCGGAAATACATCTGCGCCGCGTTCGGGGCGGGGCCATCGAACCTGATGCGAAACGCGAGGCTGTCGTCGCTGGCCAGGTCCGCCACGCTGCCCAGTTCGAGGTGGTCGGACAGCCCCGTGCGGTTGGCCGAATTGGACGCTGGCCACAGCGGGCCGATGCGCGGGAACAGCAGGAACAGCGCGATCATCACCGGCGTGCCGATCAATGCGGCCCGGCCAGCGAGCCCGGCGGCCTGGCGGATCGTCGGCCGGCCCGCGGGGATGTGGGCCAGCGTCAGCGCCGTGAGCCAGCCCCACACCGACACGCCGGTGCCCAGCGCGGTGAGGAACGACTGCGAATACAGGAACGTCGTGAGGACGAGGAAAAAGCCGAGGAAGAACACCACCAGCGCGTCGCGGCGCGCGCGCAACTCCAGCGTCTTGAGCGCCATCAGCACCACCAGGAGCGTGACGCCGGCGTCCTTGCTGAGCAGTGTCTTCTCCCCCGTGAACGTCAGCAACCCGGCCAGGCCCAGCAGACCCAGCACGGCGAGGCGGCCCGGCAGCGGCGCCTGGCGCCACGCGAGCCAGCCGCGCCAGGCCAGCACGACGCCGGTCAGGCCGGCCACCCACAGCGGCAGGTGAAACAGGTGCGGCGTGATCGTCCAGCCGATCAGCGCGACCATGAACAGCGTGTCGCGCGCCTCACGCGAGGGCACGCGCCAGGGCGTGTGCGCGAGCGGGCTCGGCGTGGCGTGCGGCGAGGCGGCGTCGGCCATGGTCGTCAGCATTGCGCCAGCGCCTGCAGCGCGGCGTGTCGATGCGCGGCACCGTTGTCGGGCGCGAGTTCGATACTGGGCAGCATCAGTCCCCAGCTGTGGCCGGCGGCGTCGGCGGCGACGACCCAGGCCGCCAGGCGCGACAACCGCGCCTCGATGTCGAGCCCCTGTGCCTGGCCCCACTGGAGCCACATCTCGCGCTGCACGGCGCCGGCGGTCTCGCGGCTGATCAGCTCGCCAGTGCGCGCGGCCTTCTTCCAGACCACCTGGCGCAGCGTGTCGCCGCGTCGGTAGGCGCGCACGCCTTCGAACTCGGTGCCCGTGCCACTGTGCGCGGCGGGCTTGTCGTCGCCTTGCGCGGCTGCGGTCTGCGGCCACGGCGGCGTCGGCGACTCGGGCCGCGGATAGACCCATTGTCGGCCCGCGGGGCGCCAGATCGTCCAGGCGCTGAACAGTCCGAACGGATAGCGCGACTCGGCGCGTACCAGCGGCAGGCCGTGCAGGCCGCGGCCCGACGCGAGCCAGCTGAGGTGCACGCAAGTCTGGCCCAGGGCCGCGATCTCGACGTAGGCCAGCGGGGTCGGGCGCGTGCCCAGGTCCAGGCCGAAGCCCACCCCGAGCCGGCTCTTGCCGGGGTTGGTGACGACGATCTCCATCAACGCGCCCTCGCCGTCGAAGGTGGGCACCAGGGGCTTGAGGTGCAGCGTCAGGCCGCGCAGGCTGCCGTGGGTCATCTGCATCGACGCGGCGGCGCTGCCGGCCAGCAAGAAGGTGAGGGCGAAGCCCAGGCTCAGCTGGTAGTTGATCGAGACGATCAGCAACAACAGCAGCGTGGCGCAGAACGCCAGCCCGGCGCGCGAGGGCACGATGTAGATGTTGCGCTGGTTGAGCGTCTGGCTCTCGCGCGGCGTCATGCGCGCGCTCCACCAGGCGCGGATGCGCCCGCGCAGGTCCAGGAGCGCGAGCGGCGCGGCAGTCGTCGTGGTGGCGTCGGCCATGGTCAGGGCAGGGCCACGGACTCGATCATCGCGCGCACCTGCTCGCGCCGGCCACGGCCCGCGCCGGGCACCGGGAGCAGGCGGTGGGCGATCGCCTGCGGCAGGATGGCCTGCAGGTCGTCGGGACTGACGAAATCACGCTCGGCCAGCAACGCGCGTGCACGCGCCAGGCGCAGCACGCCAATGCCTGCGCGGGGCGACAGGCCCTCGCTGAACCAGTGGCCCGAGCGGGTGGCGGCGATCAGCGCCTGCAGGTAGTCGAGCAGAGATTCGGACACGTGCACCTGGCGCACCGCGGTCATCAGCTCGACGAGCTCTGCCGGCGTCATCACGGGCGCCAGCCTGGCCACCGCCTCGCGGCGATCCTGGCCGGCGAGCAGCTCGCGCTCGGACTTGGCATCGGGGTAGCCGAGCGTGATGCACATCAGGAAGCGATCGAGCTGCGACTCCGGCAGCGCGTAGGTGCCCAGCTGGTCGCCGGGGTTCTGCGTGGCGATCACGAAGAACGGCAGCGGCAGCGGGCGCGTCTGCCCGTCGACGCTGACCTGCTGCTCCTCCATCGCCTCCAGCAACGCGCTCTGCGTCTTGGGGCCGGCGCGGTTGATCTCGTCGGCCAGCAGCACCTGGGCGAACACCGGCCCGGGGTGGAACGTGAACGCTTCCTTGGTGCGTTCGTAGACGCTGACGCCCACGAGATCGCTGGGCATCAGGTCGGCCGTGAACTGCACCCGCGAGAACGACAGGCCCAGCGAGACGGCCAGCACGTGGGCCAGCGTCGTCTTGCCGACGCCGGGCACGTCCTCGATCAGCAGGTGGCCGCCGGCCAGCAGGCAGGCAATGGAGTCTTCGATCTGGGTCGGCTTGCCGACGATGATCGTGCTAATCTGGCTCTTCAGCCTTGTCAGACGCGCTTGCAACGATGAGGTCATGACACCGACGATAGCCGAACGGCAGACAACGCGTACACGCGGGCGGGCTGGAACGAGATGAGAACCAAGGATTCGAGACGAGCGGGTGCGATGGACGGACCAGCGGAGGTCCGTTCATGACGACCGCGTTCTTCATCCACGCCGATTGCCGGCGCCACGACATGGGCCCGGGCCACCCCGAATCGCCGGCCCGGCTGGCCGCGATCGAGGATCACTTCCTGGCCACCGGCCTGGCCGATGTGCTGGTGCGCCACGACGACGCGCCGCCGGCCCGCCCCCAGGACCTGGCCCACGCGCACGCCAGCAACTACCTGAGCGAGCTCGACGAGACCTTCGAGCGCGTGGCCGTGGACGGCCAGCCGGCCGCTGTCGACCCCGACACCACCGCGTGCCCGCACACCCGCCAGGCTGCGCTGCGCGCCGCCGGCGCCGCGGTGGCGGCCACCGACCTGGTGCTGGACGGCCGGGCCGAGAACGCGTTCTGCGCGATCCGCCCGCCGGGCCACCACGCCACGCGCGACGCCGCGATGGGCTTCTGCTTCTACAACAACGTCGCCATCGCC
Source organism: Burkholderiaceae bacterium (assembly GCA_039920745.1). Lineage (GTDB taxonomy): Bacteria > Pseudomonadota > Gammaproteobacteria > Burkholderiales > Burkholderiaceae_C > Scleromatobacter. Next base: position 26,362 of record JBDSDD010000005.1, read on the forward strand.
GCGCGCCACGCACTCGATGTGCGCGGCCTCAAGCGCGTGGCCATCGTCGACTTCGACGTCCACCATGGCAACGGCACCGAGGACATCATCGCCAACGATGACCGAATGCTGATGGTGAGCTTCTTCCAGGACCAGCTGTATCCGTTCACGGGCAACGTTCCGTCGGGCGACAACATGCTCAACGTGCCGGTGCCCGCCTACACCAAGGGGGCCGAGGTGCGCGAGATCGTCGAGTACCAGTGGCTGCCGCTGCTGGACAAGTTCAAGCCGGAGATGATCTTCGTGTCGGCCGGTTTCGACGCGCATCGCGACGACGACCTGGGCCGCATGGGACTGGTCGAGGCCGACTACGAATGGATCACCTCCAAGCTGCTCGAGGTGGCCAGGCGCCACGCCCAGGGCCGCGTCGTGAGTTGCCTCGAAGGTGGCTACAACCTCGACGCGCTGGCGCGCAGCGCGGCTGCGCACGTGCGGGCGCTCGCGGGCGTCTGAGCGCCTGCGCGCGCCAGGTCAGGCGCCCACGCGCGCGCGCATCTGCGCGATGTCGCTCACTGGCCGCACTTCCACCGAGCCGTACTTGATCCACGGCAGCTCCTGGGCCATGCGCACTGCGTCCTCCATCGACTCGGCCTCGACGAGCGTGAAGCCGGCCAGCATCTCCTTGGTCTCGGCGAACGGGCCGTCGAGCACCGCAGCTCGGCCGTTGCGCGAGCGCACGGTGCGGGCGGTGGCGGCAGGCTGGAGTTGCTGGAATCCGAGCACCTTGCCTTGTTCCTTGTGCGCGTCGGCCTGTTGCAGGCACGCGCGCATCTCGGTGTTGAAATCCTCGGCCGGGAGCTTGTCCAGCAGTTCGGCGTCGGTGTATACAAGCAGCAGGTATTGCATGGCGGCGGACGTGTTGGTGGTCGGGAACGGCGATGTGATTCTGCCTGTTGGCCCGCACTTTTTTCAAGTTTCGGTCGTGGTGGTGTCGAATCCCGGCCGCGTCGTTCGTCGTGAAAGCAGGAGGTGGTGTTCTTGCCCCGCCAGCGTCCCAGGACTCGACAGGAGAATTGAAAATGCGCGTCATGGTCATCGTCAAGGCGAACGAGAGTTCCGAAATGGGCGTGATGCCCCCCGACAAGTTGTTCGAGGACATGGGCAAGTACAACGAGGAGCTGGCCAAGGCCGGCATCCTGCTGGCGGCCGACGGGCTGCATCCGTCGTCGCGCGGCGTCCGCGTCCACTTCTCGGGCACCAGCCGCAGCGTGACGGACGGCCCGTTCGCCGAGACCAAGGAGCTCATCGCGGGCTACTGGTTGTGGGAAGTGCGATCCATGGAGGAAGCCATCGAGTGGGTGCGCCGCTGCCCCAATCCGCACGTTGGCGACAGCGACATCGAGATCCGTCCGATCTTCTCGGAAGAAGACTTCGCCGCGCTGCTGCCGCCGAAGGTCGCCGAGGAGTTGTCCGACCGGAGAGCGAAGTTTCACGACGAGATGGCGAACAAGGCCTGATGTCCGCGTGCGCAGCGCCCCGGAGCCTGACCCATGGCGCGTGACGTTCATCGCACCATCGACGCGGTGTGGCGCATGGAGTCCGCGCGCATCATCGGCGCGCTGGCGCGCCGCCTGCGCGACGTCGGCCTGGCTGAGGAAATGGCGCAGGACGCACTCGTCGCGGCGCTGGAGCACTGGCCCCGGGACGGCGTCCCCGACAACCCGGGTGCCTGGCTGATGGCCACCGCCAAGAACCGCGCGCTCGACCGCCTGCGCCAGTTGAACCTGCATCGCGTCAAGCAGCAGGAACTGGGCGCCGATGCCGATGCGCGGGGCGACCACGTCGTGCCCGACTTCAGCGACTCGCTCGACGACGCCGACGCCATCGGTGACGACCTGCTGCGCCTGGTCTTCACCGCCTGCCATCCGGTGCTGTCGCGCGAGGCCCAGGTGGCGCTGACGCTCAAGCTGCTGGCCGGCATGAGTACCGCCGAGATCGCGCGCGCCTTCCTGCAACCCGAGACGACGATCGCACAGCGCATCGTGCGTGCCAAGCGAACGCTGGGCGACGCGCGCGTGCCCTTCGAGGTGCCGCGCGGCGCCGCTCTGGAAGTCCGCCTGGCCTCGGTGCTGGAAGTGGTCTACCTGATCTTCAACGAAGGCTACTCGGCCACCGCTGGCGACGACTGGACGCGTCCCGCGCTGTGCGACGAGGCCTTGCGGCTGGGCCGCAGCCTGGCGCAACTGGCGCCCGACACCGCCGAGGTGCACGGGCTCCTCGCCTTGATGGAGATCCAGGCCTCGCGCATGGGCGCCCGCCTGGACGCGCAGGGCAAGCCGATCTTGCTGATGGCCCAGGATCGCAGCCGTTGGGACCCGCTGCTGATTGGGCGCGGATTGGCCGGGCTGGCCCGAGCCGAGCAGTTCGATGGCGACATCGGCCCGTACCAACTCCAGGCGGCCATCGCGGCCTGCCACGCCCGCGCCCGCACGCCCGAGGCCACCGACTGGCCTCTCATCGTCGCGTTGTACGGCGACCTGATGCAGTGCACGCCGTCGCCGGTTGTCGAGCTCAATCGTGCGGTCGCCGTGAGCATGGCGTCCGGACCCGCTGCGGCGCTGCTGCTGGTCGACGGCCTCGTCACCGACGGCCACCTGGCGCGTTACCACCTGCTGCACGCCGCGCGCGGCGACCTGCTGTCCAGGCTGGATCGCAACGACGAGGCTCGCCTGGAGTTCGAACGCGCGGCCGCAATGACGGCCAACGAACGCGAGAAGGCCTTGCTGCTCGAGCGCGCCCGCGAGGCGCGCGGGCGCTGACGCAGCGGTCGGCGTGCGTCACGCGTCACGCAGCGGGTGTGACGCGGCCCGTCAGCCCTGCGGGCCGCAACCGTCCATCGGCGGCTGCGACTTCATCGCTTCGCCGATCTGCTCGATCGTGAGGTTGCGCACCTGGGTCGCCACCGACCAGAGGTGGCCGAACGGATCCTGCACCATGCCGTAGCGCGCGCCCCAGAACATGTCGGTGACCGGCATGCGCGGGCTGGCGCCGGCCGCGACGGCGCGCTTGAACGCGGCGTCGACATCGACCACGCTCAAGTGGATCGTCACCGGCGAACCACCGAGCGCTTTCGGACCGAGGGCTTGCATCTCGGGGAACTCGTCGACCAGCATCAGCGGCGAGTCGCCGATGCGCAGCATTGCATGCATGAGCTTGCCGCCCGGGCCCGCCAGGCGGTCCACCTCCACGGCGCCGAACGCCTCCTTGTAGAACTCGATCGCGGCGGCGGCGCCCGCGCACACGAGGTGCGGAGTGATCGTGTGCATGCCGTGCGGAATGGGATTGACGGTCTCGGTCATGGGGGCTCCTGAGGTTGCTGTGAAGAGAATCAAAGCCGGATCCGGATCAGCGGCTTCATCTGAACGACGTTCGACCGGACCCGGTTTCGACAGGCCGGGACAAAATGATCCCCGTGGGTTTCGTGCCGATGCTGGCGACTCCAGGAACCCCATTTGCCGACCTTCGCGGTCGTCGCCGTCGAGCTCCCGCACAATCGCCGCATGGAAAACTGGTTTTCGCCCGAACTTGTCGCCCTCATCCAGGAGGCCCGGCAGCCCTACGCCTACATCGCGCTGCTGCTCATCGCCGCGGCCTTTCCGATCGCCTGGGCCATTCCGCGCCTGATCCGCGGCCCGACGCCGCGCAAGGGCTCGATCATCTTCGGCGGTCGCATCTTCGACGGCGTGCTGTTTCCGGCGTTGTGGCTGGGCCTGGTGTGGCTGGCGCGCGTGCTCTGCATGCGCCAGCACCTGCCGCTGGCCGTCTTCAAGGTGGTGGTGCCGATCCTGCTGTCGCTGCTGGTGATCCGGCTGACGGTGCGCGTGATGCGCGTCGCCTTCCCGGAGTCGCAGGTGGTGCGCGCGGTCGAGAAGACCGTCTCGTGGATGGCGTGGGGCGGCGTGGTGCTGTGGATCACCGGCGTGCTGCCGTCGTTCATCGAGGCGCTCGACGACGTGCACTGGAAGATGGGCTCCGGCACGATGAGCCTGGCCACGATCCTCAAGGGCGTGATCGTCGCCGGCGTCGTGCTGATGGTGACGCTTTGGGTGTCCGCTGCGATCGAGGGCAAGCTTCTCAAGGGCGCGGTGGGGCAGCAGTTGTCGTGGCGCAAGGCGGCCTCCAATCTCGTGCGTGCCGTGCTCGTGTTCGTCGGCCTGCTGCTGGCGCTGTCGGCGGTAGGCATCGACCTTACGGCGCTGTCGGTGCTGGGCGGTGCGCTGGGCGTCGGCCTGGGCCTGGGTTTGCAGAAGCTCGCGGCCAATTACGTGAGCGGCTTCGTGATCCTCGCGGAGCGCGCGCTGCGCATCGGCGACACGGTCAAGGTGGACGGCTTCGAGGGCCGCATCACCGACATCACCACGCGCTACACCGTGATGCGCGCCCTCAACGGCCGCGAGTCGATCGTGCCCAACGAAATGATGATCACGCAACGCGTCGAGAGCGCGACGCTGGCCGACTCGCGCATGGCGCTCAACACGGTGGTGCAGGTGGGCTACGACACCGACATCGACGCGCTGATCCCGCAGATCCTGGCGATGCTGCCGGGCATCGAGCGCGTGATCGCGGATCCGAATCCGGGCGTGCAGTTGAGCGCATTCGCGTCCGATGGCCTGGAGCTGACGATCACGTTCTGGATCGCGGACCCGGAGAACGGCACGGGCAGCGTCAAGTCGGACGTGAACCTGGCGTTGTTGCGCTTGTTCAATGCGAACTCGATCGAGATTCCGTTTCCGCAGCGGGTGCTGCGTGTCCTGCCAGTGCAGGGCAGGCTCGAAGCCGAAGGCGTGATTCCCGCTGTGCAGTCGTCGAAGGTGACGACGTCGTCGGAGCCTGCTGCGAGTGCCGAAGAACTGCAGGATGCGCCGCCGTCGCAGGGGCAGGGGCCCGGGTTCCTCGAACCGGGCGGGGCTGCTGGGGCCTGAGGCTTTGCGTGTGTTCGAGGCTTCTGGGGCAGGCCCGGTTCGTCTGGGGTGCCTGTATTGTTCGTGTCCCCCGGCCTGCGGCCTCCTCGTGTTACCTCATAGAACAGACACCCCCTCGTCGCCGTGCCGCGCAGGGCGTGCCGGCGACAACATCCGCGATTGGAAGTCGTCGTTGGCTTTTGGAGGGGTTGTTGCGTATCGCGGCCCATCGAGGGCCTCGACAGCCCCGGCGCTGTCGTTGCGCTGCGAATATCGAGAGTCGCTGGCATGGGCTCGACCGCATCGCGTTCGCTTGTCGCCGCTCCAGATGATTGAAAAGGTGTGCGCGGTGCCGCACTGGTCCGCATTGCCTGCAATGCCAACCCGGCCTTGAGGCCCTCGTGACGACGACAGGCAGGTTTGCGGCGGATTGTTGTCGTTGGGAGGTTGGCGGTGAGCGACAGGACCCGACCCATAGGGGACATCGGGATTCTCGAATAGGTGGCCGTAAAGCTGCCGTTCGGGCGCTTTCAGCCCGGTCGACGACGGTCGCCGTTGACTTGGGTGCCGAATCGAGTCAATTCAAGTCATGC
>JBDSDD010000006.1:0-42561 GCA_039920745.1 Burkholderiaceae bacterium
GCCGCGCTCGGCGGCATCAGCGGCGTGTTGATCGCGCTGTACTCGAACGCGGTGTTCCCGCTGATGGGTCAGCCGATGCTGCACAAGGGCATCGCGGTGATCATCCTGGGTGGCATGGGCGACATCCGCGGCGCGATGATGGCCGGCCTGTTCCTCGGCTTCGCGGAAGTGCTGTCGGTGGCCTACATCGGCTCCGACATGCGCGACGCGGTGGCTTTCGGCCTGTTGTTCCTCGTGCTGCTCGTTCGCCCCAAGGGTCTGTTCGGCAGCGTCCAAGAACGCAAGGTTTGACAACAAGACGATGCTCGAAGCTCTCGACAATTTCTGGGCCGTCTACAGCAACCTGGTGCTGACGCTGGGCACCAATGCGCTGCTGGCGCTGTCCATCTACCTGACGCTGTCGTGCGGCATGCTGGCCATGGCCAACGCGGCGTTCATGGGCATCGGCGCGTACACAGCGTCCATCCTGACGACGAACTACGGCTGGTCGTTTCCTGCGGCGATCGCGTCCGGCATGGCGGCGCCCGCGCTGGTCGCCTTCATCATCGGCCGGCCGACGCTGCGGCTGTCGGGCGTCTACCTGGCGATGGCCACGCTGGCATTCGGCGAGGTCGTGCGCCTGTGCATCCTGCGCGCCGAGAACTACACCGGCGGCGCGCTGGGCCTCAACGGCATTCCGCAGCTGACGATGTGGTGGCATGTGCTGCTGGCCGTCGTACTGGTGCTGTTCTTCCTGGCTCGACTGCGGCGCTCGAAGATCGGTCGGGCGTTCGAGGCGATCAAGGAGGACGAGACCGCCGCCGGCCTGATGGGCATCGACGTCAACGGCCACAAGATGCTGGCCTTCGCGCTCGGCGCGGCCATCTCCGGCCTGGCGGGCGTGCTCAATGCGCACCTCACGTTTTTCATCGGTCCGCAGGAGTTCGGCTTCGACCGCGGCGTCGAGATCCTGACCATGACCATCCTCGGCGGCATCAACAGCCTGTTCGGCCCGGTGATCGGCGCCCTGATCATCACGCTGCTGCCGGAACTGCTGCGCAGCTTCAAGGACTACCGCGCGGTGGCCAACGGCCTGATCCTCGTCGTCATCGTGCTGTTCCTGCCCAAGGGGCTGTGGAATCCGGCCTGGATGCGCAGGCTGGTCGGGCTGCGCAAGAAGGGAGTCACGCCATGAGCGATCTCCTGAAGCTGACGAACGTGTCGCGGCATTTCGGCGGGCTCAAGGTACTGCAGGACGTGTCGTTCGCGGTGCGCCCCGGCACGATCTCCGGCCTGATCGGCCCGAACGGCGCCGGCAAGACCACCGTGTTCAACCTGATCACCGGCCTGCTGCCGCCGACCACCGGCGACATCACGCTCAACGGCGCCAGCCTGCTGGGCCGCAAGCCGCACGCGATCACGCGCAGCGGTATCGCGCGCACGTTCCAGAACATCCGCGTCTTCAAGGAGATGACGCTGCTCGAGAACGTGATCGTGGGCATGCACCGCCACCTCGACTACGGCGTGGCGGACCTCGTCTTCGCCCTGCCCAAGTTCCGCGCCGCGGAGGCTCGCGCCCGCGACCGCGCGCGCGAGCTGCTGTCGTGGATGAAACTCGATCACAAGGCCGACGACCTGGCCGACAACCTGTCGTACGGCGCGCAGCGCAAGCTCGAGATCGCGCGCGCGCTCGCCACCGAGCCGACGCTGCTGCTGCTCGACGAGCCGGTGGCCGGCATGAACAGCACCGAGAAGACCGAGCTGATGCGCGAGATCGTCAACATCCAGGGCCGCGGCTACACGATCTTCATGATCGAGCACGACATGCGCTTCGTCATGGGCCTGTGCGAGCAGATCTCGGTGCTGAACTTCGGCAAGATCATCGCGCAGGGCGGGCCCGAGCAGATCCGCAACGATCCGCAGGTCATCGAGGCCTACCTGGGCCGCGAGGACGACGAGGTCGCGGTATCCATCGGGGTCGGCGAATGAGCGGCGAGCTGCTGTCCGCCACCGGCCTGAGCGTCAACTACGGCCACATCGAAGCCGTGCGAGGCATCGACCTGTCGCTGCAGGCTGGCCAGATCACGACGCTGGTCGGGGCCAATGGCGCGGGCAAGTCGTCGACGTTGCTGGCGCTGTCCGCCCTGGTACCCAAGGCTGCCGGCAAGGTGATGTTCGATGGCCATGACGTGACCGCCCTGCCCGCCCACAAGCTCGTGGCCGCCGGCCTGGTGCAGGTGGCCGAGGGCCGCGCGACGCTGACCACGTTGACGGTGCGCGAGAACCTCGAGCTCGGCGCCTACACCCGACGCGACGGCGCCGCCGCGCGCGCCAGCGACCTCGAGAAGATGTTCACGCTGTTTCCGCGCCTGAAGGAGCGCGCGGGCGGCCTGGCCGGCAACCTGTCCGGCGGCGAGCAGCAGATGCTGGCGATCGGCCGCGCGCTGATGGCCAGGCCGCGCCTGCTGCTGCTGGACGAGCCGTCGATGGGCCTCGCGCCCATCGTCGTGCAGGGCATCTTCCGCACGCTGCGCGAGATCAACGCCGACGGCCTGACCATCTTCCTGGTCGAACAGAACGTGCGCCAGGCGCTCAAGATCGCCGAGCGCGCCTACGTGCTGGAGAACGGCCACGTCGTGCTGGAAGGCAGCGGACGCGAGCTGCTGGATGAACCGCGCGTGCAGCAAGCCTACCTGGGCGGCTGAGCGCCGCTCAGGAGGCCTGAACTGCGGCGTCCAGCACCGGCCGCGGTCATCCGCCGCCGTGAAGATCTGCCATGCGAGGCCTGTGCGCCCCCGTCCGTATCACGTTGACCGGGTGCCTGGCGCTGCACGGGCCGCCCGCGTGCGACGCGATGCCGTTCAGGCCGTGGCCGGCGCCGCCAGGCCAGAGCGCAGCACGCGCAGCAGTTCCTGCGGCGGCGTCGGCTTGGGCAACACATGCAAGCCGCCGGACACGGCGTCGTCGAGCTGTTTCGCGTAGCCGGTGATCAGCACCACGGGCAGCCGCGGCCACAGCTCGCGCAGGCGGAACGCCAGGTCCATCCCGCTCAGCTTGCCGGGCATCTCGATGTCGCTCAGCACGATGTCGGGCAGCGTCGCCCCGCCTTGCAGCGCCGCGAGGGCGGTATCGGCGCTCCAGTAGTGCGTCACCTCGAGCCCGGCGGCCTGCAGGATCGCCGCCGTCGACTGCGCGACGTCGTCGTTGTCCTCCACCAGCATCACCCGCCCGGCGAGCTGCCCGGGATCGGTCGGGGCTGGCGCTGACGGTGCAAGCACGTGCGGTGCCTCGGCCGGCAGCAGCATCTCGACCGTCGTGCCCTGCCCCGGCTCGCTGGCGATGCGCGCCCGGCCGCCAGCCTGCGCGCAGAAGCCGTGCACCTGGCTCAGCCCCAGGCCCGAGCCGGCCTCGTTCATGCGTGTGGTGAAGAACGGCTCGAACACGCGCGGCAGCACCTCGGGCGCGATGCCGATTCCGCTGTCGATCACGGCGATCGCCACCATCGTCGTGCCGTCCTCGGACGCGCCGTCGTTGCGCGCCGTGATGCGCAGGCGCCCGCCGCCGGGCATCGCGTGCTTGGCGTTGAGCGACAGGTTGATCAGCGCGAGTTCCAGCTCCGCCACGTCGACGCTGATCGGGCAGACGTCGGCGTCCGCGGCGACGTCCATTGCGATGCGCGAGCCCAGCGTGCTGCGCAGCAAGCCCTCGGCGGCCGGCAGCCAGTCCTGCAGCGCGATCACCTCGGGCCGCAGCGCCTGCTTGCGCGAGAACGACAGCAACTGGCGCGTCAGCCGCGTCCCCGACTGCACCGCGCGCGCCATCGCCTGGATGTGGCGCTCCTCGCCCAGCTCCGGGTGCAGGTGACGATGCACGTGCAGGCTGCTGCTGACGATGGCCAACAAGTTGTTGAAGTCGTGCGCGACGCCGCCGGTGAGCTGCGCCAGCGTCTCGAGCTTCTGGCTCTCCAGCATCCCCTTCTCGGCTGCGGTGCGGCGCGCGACGGCCTCGTTGAGGGCCGCGGTGATCGCCTGCTCGCGCCATGTCTTGCGCAGCGCGACCAGCGACACGTAAGTCAACCCGGCCGTCACCGGCACCAGCAGCGCCGCCAGCAAGGCGACGAAGCGCAGCCAGCCGGCCAGCATCGCCGAGCGGCTGACGCCGGCGACGACGTACAGCGGATAGTCGCCCACGCGCTTGAAGCTGACGAAACGCATCTGACCGTCGCGGCGCGAGCGCACCATCAGATGGCCCTCGCGATCGCCGGCCTTGACGCGCGCGAAGACGTCGTCGTTCAAGGCCACGCGCTGCGTCTGGCCGGGTTCGCGGTTTGGCCAGCTCGCCAGCACAGCGCCGTCGGTGCGCACCAGCGCGAAGCGCGCCAGCGTCGGGTTCTCGGCGGCCAGTGAGCCGTAGTAGTCGCGGAAGAACGCCGGCGCCAGCGACACCGCCACGACGCCGGCGAACTGCCCGTCGGGTCGGTTGCGCCGGATCGTCGCGTTCAGCAGCTCCAGACCGGTCTGGCGGCCGATGAGGACGTCGCTGATGCCCAATGGCACGGGTGCGGCTTTCTGCTGCAGGAAGTACGGCCGGTCCGCCACCGAGGCGCTGCGGTCGGTTGGATAACGGTCGCTGCGGGCGATCGGGCGGCCATCGGCGTCCCAGACGTTGAGGTTGACCACGGACGGCAGGCCGGCCACCATGTCGGCGAGTCGCTCATGGATCTCGGCGGTGCGCACGCGCACGGCGTCGTCGTCACCTGCGGCAGCCTCGTTGGCACGCTGTGCGATGCGCTGTGCGATCTCGAAGGTGCGCTCGGCCTGGCCGCGCACCAGCACGGCGGTGCGCTCGGCCGCCGCCTCGGCCTCGCCGACCGCGCGTTCGTAGCCCCACCAGGACGCGGCGACGAAGGCCGTCGTCGGGATCAGCAGTGCGCCCCACAGCACCGCGCGCAGCCAGGTGGCCAGCGGGGAGTCGAAACGCGTGGCGTTGTCGGGCGAGCCCGGCAACCCCGCGCGGCGCGCCCGCAGGTTGGTCAGCAGGCTGATGAAGATGGCCGACAGCACGAACGCGCCGGTGTGCATCGGGCGTTCGGCTGCAGCGATCGATGGCGGGATGTAGGGCGCTGCGGCGGTCAGCGCGCAGGCCACCGCGACGGCCAGCCCCGACGAGATGCCCCACAGCGAGGACGCCAGCACGACCGCCGGGTAGGCGAGCAGGAACGGCAGGCTGTCGCCCAACAGCGGTTGGAGCAGCGCGCGCAGGCCGATGGCGACGACGGCGGTCAGCAGCGTCAGCCACCAGCGATGTGGTTGCGGCAGGCGTTTTGGGCGAGAGGCGGGTGGGCTCGACGACATCGGCATGAAGCCATTTCGACGGATGCGATGGCCCGATGTTAGCGGGGCTTCAAACGCTTTGCGCTGGGCGGTCGCCGAGACCGGGGCCGGGTGTTGGAGCGCTCCGAGATGTCCCGGGCAGTCGCGCGGCTTCGCATTGAATTAATAAACGGGCTTATAATATATGCATTTATGAAAAAGCCTGCCGAATTCGCGAATCGCTTCGGATTCATCGTCAACGAGGTCGGCCGCCTGTACGGGCGCCAGTTCGATCAATTGTCGCGCGAGGAGCTCGGCCTGTCGCGCGCGCAATGCCGACTCATCGGCCAGGTGGCATGGAACGAGAGCGGCCAGCCGCCGACCCAAGCCGAGATCGCCTTGCACCTCGACCTGACGCCGATGGCCGTGGCCACGCTGGTCGACCGCATGGAGGCCGCAGGCTGGATCACGCGTCGGCCCAGCCAGACGGATCGACGCGCCAATGCGATCGAGCTGCAGCCGAGCGCCGTGGCTGCGCTTGACAAGGCCATCGCCGTCGGCGATCGCGTGCAGGAAGGTGCGCTCGCCGGCTTCAACGCCGCTGAACGCAAGCAGCTGGTCTCGATGCTGCAGCGCGTGCGCGCCAACCTGCAAGGCGACACGACCACCGAGGGTGGCGCGCCTTGAGCCTGGGCGACCACCGCCTCATCGCACACCGCGGGATGATCACCGTCTCGATCATGCTGGCGACGATCATGCAGGCGCTCGACACCACGATCGCCAACGTCGCGCTGCCCCATATGCAGGGCGCGCTGCAAAGCTCGCAGGACCAGATCTCCTGGGTGCTGACCTCGTACATCGTGGCCGCCGCCATCGCGACGCCGCTCACCGGCTGGCTCTGCTCGGCCTTTGGCCGCCGGCGCGTCTTCCTGATCGCCGTGGCCGGCTTCACCGTGGCCTCCGCGCTGTGCGGCATGGCCGACAACATCGTGGAGATCGTTGCCGCACGCCTGCTGCAAGGGCTGTTCGGCGCCTCGCTGGTGCCGCTGTCGCAAGCCGTGCTGCTCGACATCAACCCCAAGGAGAAGATCGGCCAGGCCATGGCCATCTGGGGCGCCGGTATCATGATCGGCCCGATCCTCGGCCCGATGCTGGGCGGCTGGCTCACCGAGAACGCGAGCTGGCGCTGGGTGTTCTACATCAACCTGCCCGTTGGCGTTCTGGCTTTCTACGGCATTGCGCGCTACCTGCCCGAGAGCCGGCCAGGCGGCATCAAGCTCGACATCTTCGGCTTCGCCACGCTGAGCCTGGCCATCGGCCTGCTGCAGATGTTCCTCGATCGCGGCGAACAGCTCGACTGGTTCGACTCCGGCGAGATCCGTGCCGAGGCCATCGGCTGCCTGATCGCGTTCGCGTTCTTCATCGCCCACACGTTCACGGCCATCGGCACCTCGTTCTTCGATCGGCGCCTGCTCAAGGACCGCAACTTCGTCACCGGCCTGCTGTTCGCCTTCATCGTCGGCCTGGTGCTGTACGCCACGATGGCGCTTCTGCCTACGCTGCTGCAGGGCCTGCTGGGCTACCCGGTGGTCTACACCGGCATGGTGATGGCGCCGCGCGGCATCGGCACGATGGCGGCGATGCTGATGGTGGGCCGGCTGCTGCACCACATCGACGCCCGCGCGATCATGGCGGTCGGCTTCTCGCTCACCGCGATCGCGCTGTACATGATGACCGGCATGACGCTGGACATGAACAGCCACATCATCATCGTCTCCGGCGTGATCCAGGGCCTGGGCATCGGCTTCACGTTCGTGCCGCTCAGCGCGGTGGCGTTCGCCACGCTGGCGCCCAACCTGCGCAACGACGGCACGCCGATCTTCAGCCTGCTGCGCAACATCGGCTCCAGCGTTGGCATCTCCATCGTCCAGGCGATGCTGACCTCGGGTTCGGCGCGCGCGCACGCCGAGCTCGCCAGCGACATCACGCCCGGCAACCTCGCGTTCCAGTCGCTGCCCGCGGTGATGAATCCGCTGAGCGCAAGCGGGCTGGTCGCGATCAACGCCGAAGTGAGCCGGCAGGCCGCGATGTTGGCCTACCTCGATGATTTCCGCTTCATGCTGGCGTTGACCGTGGTGTCGCTGCCGCTGCTGCTGTTGATCCGCAAGGCCAGGCCCGCGGCAAACAGGCCCCAGGGCAAGCCCGAACCCGAGCTCGTGCACGAAGTCTGACGAGGCGGCCCCGTGTCCAGCCGCCGATTGACCATGCGGTCCCATGTAAGACTGACTCCAGCGGCCAATTTGTCACCCTCGCGACAGGGGTCGTCCCTGAGCCCGCGCGGGTGGGATGGGCGGACAATCGGGCACGAGACGCGCGCGTGCGCCGTCGTTGTAGTTTTCCGAGGAGCACCCGATGAAGAACGACCTGCCCAACATCGCACCGACCCCCGCCGAGGTCGCCCGCACGCTCGAGGACTCGCTCGCGCTGCAACGCGCCGCCTACTTCGCGCATCCGGTGCCGACGCTGGCTGAACGCAAGGCCGACCTGCGCACGCTGCAGCGCTTCATCCGCGAGAACAAGCAGGCGTTGTGCGACGCGATCAGCGCCGACTACGGCCACCGCTCGCAGCACGAGACGCTGCTGGCCGAGGTGTTCCCGGCGATGGACGGCATCTCGCACGTCACCTCCTCGCTGCGCAAGTGGATGCGGCCGCAGCGCCGTTCGGTGGACTTGCGCAATTTCATCGGCGCGAGCAACCGCGTGATCCCGCAGCCGCTGGGCGTGGTCGGCATCATCGTGCCGTGGAACTTCCCGCTGCACCTGAGCCTGATCCCGCTGACCTATGTTTTCGCCGCCGGCAACCGCGCGATGATCAAGATGAGCGAGAACTCGCGCCACCTGGCCGCGTTCCTGATCGAAAAGATGCCGGCCTACTTCCCACCCGAGAAACTGCGCTTCTTCGACGAGACCGGCGGCGTCGGCATCGAGTTCTCCAAGCTGCCGTACGACCACCTGCTGTTCACCGGCTCGGGCCAGACCGGCCGCTCGGTGATGGCCGCCGCGGCCGCCAACCTGGTTCCCGTCACGCTGGAACTGGGCGGCAAGGCGCCGGCCATCCTGTGCGACGACTTCCCGCTCCGCCTGGCCGCCGAACGCATCCTTTTCGCCAAGCTGATGAACGCGGGCCAGATCTGCACGACGGTCGACCACGCGTGGATCCCGCGCGCCAAGGTCGACGAGTTCGTGGCGGTCGCACGCGAGATCGTCACCGCGCGCTACCCGTCCATCATGTCCACGGACTACACCTCCGTCATCGACGAGCGCTCGTTCGACCGCCTGGTCGGCGCGCTGGATGACGCCAAGGCGCGCGGCGCCACCGTGATCCAGGTGATCCCCGGCGAGCCCTACGACCGCGCGACGCGCAAGATGTCGCCGCACATCGTGCTCAATGCACCTGCCGACTGCGTGCTGCTGCAGCGCGAGATCTTCGGCCCGATCCTGCCAATCCGTGCCTACGACTCGCTCGAGACGGTGATCCAGTCCATCAACGCCGGCCCGCGTCCGTTGGCCATCTACCCATTCAGCAACAACGGCCGCCAGGTGCAGATGCTGCTCGATCGCGTGATGTCGGGCGGCGTGTCCGTCAACGAGGCGCTGTTCCACGTCGCCCAGCACGACCTGCCCTTTGGCGGTGTCGGCGAGTCCGGCATGGGCCACTACCATGGCCGCGAAGGCTTCGACACCTTCTCCAAGCTGCGCCCGGTGTTCTACCAGGCCCGCTTCAGCGCGCTCAAGCTGATCGGCCCGCCGTACGGCAAGTTCGCGACGACGATGCTGGGGTTCCTCACCAAGTGATCGCGTGACGCCTGCGCGTGCGGCGCAGCATGCCGGAACCCGGCTGGACGGGCATCGGGTGCGACCCGCCGACACGCTGGGCGCGAACGACCAAGGCACGCAGTCATCGCAGCGCGCTCGCTTCAGCGCCCGACGCCTAACGCCTTCGTGAGCCGCACCATCATCGTCCCGTCGTTCTCCCCGGTCTCGGTCAAGGCGAAGCCGTGCTTCTCGTACAGGCGGATCAGGCGCAGGTTGGTCGCGGACGTCCACGTGGCCGCCTCCGTCATGCCTTGCGCGCGGATCCAGGCCTCGCCGCGATCCAGCAGCGCGTCGGCGATGCCCGAGCGGCGGTACGCCGGATCGACCCAGGTGGTCGAGACGAGGCCGTAACGACGTCCGTCGGGCATCGCGTTGATGCGTACGATCGTGTGGCCGGCAATGGCAGACGGATCATCCTGCGAGACGGCCAGGAACACGTGGGACACATGGCGCGTCGGGTCGAGCAGTTCGCTCAGCCGCTGGCGCGTCCTGGCTATCGGATAGGCCTCGCCACCCTTGGCCCCCTCCACCTCGACCAGCGTGAGGTGCATGCCACGCGCGACCCATTCGACATCGGCCTGCGAGGCCGGTTCGAGGTCGCGCAGGATGAAGGAAAAGGCAGAGGACCCGGACATCGACGCGGTCATGCGTCGATTATCGAGCCCGCCGGCGCCTTATTTGGAGGCGACGACGTTGGGCACCAGCACCGCCTTGTCCGCGTATTGCGACGGGAACACCTTCTTCAGGTCGGCCACCTTGGGCAGGTCGTTGTAGACGATGTACGGGTACGCAGGATTGAGCGTCAGGAAGTTCTGGTGGTAGCCCTCGGCGGCGTAGAAGCTCTTGTACGTCTCGACGTGCGTGACGATGGGCTTGGGAAACACCTTGGCAGCGTCGAGCTGCGCAATGTAGGCGGCCGCGACCTTGCGCTGGCCTTCGTCCAGCGGAAACACCGCGGAGCGGTACTGCGTGCCGTGGTCGGGGCCCTGGTAGTTCAGCTCGGTCGGGTTGTGCGCCACCGAGAAGTACACCTGCAGCAGCTTGCCGTAGCTCACCTGCGACGGGTCGAACGTGACCTGCACCGATTCTGCGTGGCCGGTATTGCCGCCACTGACTGTTTCGTACTGCGCCGAATCCTTGGCCCCGCCGGAATAGCCAGAGACGGCGTTGGTGACGCCCTTGACGTGCTGGAACACGCCCTGCACGCCCCAGAAGCAGCCGCCCGCGAACACAGCGGTCTCGGTGTGGCGGCCGGCGGCGGGCTCGTCGACGGCCGGGGCCGGGATGACGACCGCCGGCTCGGCGGCGCCGGCCATGCCGAAGTGCAGGCCGATGGCCAGCAGGCAGGCGCTGCCCACGAGAGTGAGGAAGTGACGGGTGGCCTTGGAGGGGGCGGCCGTTGCAGTGCGATTCATGATGAGGGTGTCCTGGAGGATACGAAAAGGAAGATCAGGCGGGCGTGAAAGCCATCGCCACGCCGTTCATGCAGTAGCGCAGTCCGGTGGGCTTGGGACCATCGTCGAACACGTGGCCGAGGTGGCCGCCGCAGCGGCGGCAGTGCACCTCGTCGCGCGACATGCCCAGCGAGGTGTCGACGCGCTTGTTGACGGCGTTGGGAAGCGGTTGCCAGAAGCTGGGCCAGCCGGTGCCGCTGTCGAACTTGGTCTCCGACGCGAACAGCGCCAGCGCACATCCGGCGCACGTGAACGTGCCCTTGTGGTGCTCGTCGTTGAGCGGGCTGGTGAACGGCGTCTCGGTGCCTTCGTGGCGCAGCACGGTGTAGGCGCGCGGCGACAGCTTGGCCCGCCACTGGTCGTCGGTCATCTCGACTTCGAAGTGCTCCTTGGCCGCGGGCGCGGCGCCGGCGCGGTTGCACGCGGACGCCAGGGTGGCGATGCTGCCGCCGAGCAACAGGCGGGCACCGGACAGGAGAGCGGATCGACGGGCGATGGTCATGGCGGAGGTCGGGTTTCGTTGGGGGTTGAGTGTCTGTCGTCGGCACCAGCCGATTCCTTACAGGCTCGCGGACTGCGATCTTGCAATGTCCACCAGCAAAGCGCGGGGCCGCAGCGTTATGACCACGGCGGCCTCCCGAGGTTCAATACGTGCGCGAACGCCCACCGGATGCGGTGGAGAATGTCCCGATGAGCATCCCATTCCAGCCCGACGCCGCCACCGTCGCCCTTCTCGCGCCGAGCGGCCGACTGCGCGCCTCGATCAACCTGGGCAACCCGATCCTGGCAGGCACCGATCCGGCCTGCGGACGCGCCCGTGGCATTTCGGTCGACCTGGCGCAGGCGCTGGCCGATCGCCTGCGCGTGCCGCTGGATACGCTCGAGTTCCCGGCCGCGACGAAGTCGGTCGACGCCGTCACCGGCGGCGTCGCCGACATCGGCTTCTTCGCGATCGACCCTTTGCGCGCTGCCGAGATCGCGTTCACCGATGCGTACCTCCTGATCGAGGGTGCGTACCTGGTGCGCGCGGACTCGCCGTGCCAGGCCAACGAGGACGTCGATCGATTCGGCACGACCCTGGTCGTCGGCAAGGGCAGCGCGTACGACCTGTTCCTGACCCGCGAGCTCAAGCAGGCTGCGTTCGTGCGCGTGCCGGGCGCGGCCGAAGTCGTCCAGACGTTGCGTGCGGGCGGGGCCGACGTCGCGGGCGGCATCCGGCAGGTGCTGGTCGAGGTCGCCGATCGCACGCCGGGCCTGCGCGTGCTGCCCGGCCGCTTCATGGTGATCCGCCAGGCGATGGGCCTCGCGCGCTCGCGTGGCGCGGACGCCGACGCGGCGTTGCGGGCGTTCGTCGAGGAGGTGAAGGCCAACGGCTTCGTCGCCGACGCGATGCGCCGCCACGCCGTGGCGGGCGCCACCGTCGCGCCCGCCGCTCCCTGAATTCCTTTTCGAAAGACGCGCATGGACTCCCTGAAACACCAGCTCTCGATGACGGTGCTGATGACGCCGGACATGGCCAACTTTTCCGGCAACGTGCACGGCGGCACGATCCTCAAGCTGTTGGACCAAGTCGCGTACGCCTGCGCCGCGCGTTACGCAGGACGCTACGTGGTGACGTTGTCGGTCGACCAGGTGATGTTTCGGGAGGCTATCCACGTCGGCGAACTGGTGACCTTTCTGGCCTCGGTCAACCACACCGGCACGAGTTCGATGGAGGTCGGCATCAAGGTGCTGGCCGAAGAGATCCGGACGCAGCAGGTGCGCCACGCCAACAGTTGCTTCTTCACGATGGTGGCGCTCGACGACGACCGCAAGTCGGTGGCCGTGCCGGTGCTGGTGCCACGCAACGCCGAAGAACGCCGCCGTTTCGCCACTGCCGAGCTCCGGCGCGTGCTGCGCAGCGAATACCGCACACGCTTCGAGGCACTGCGTCAGGCGGCGGCGGCCGACGTGGACTGAGTGGCGGGTCCACGGCGCCCTGTTCGTTGGACGAATATGGCTCGAACGCGGACTCGCCTGAAGACCTGCATTAATATTGAATGCGAACGATTAGCGTTTGCATTTCCAAGACATAATGCAGCTCCGCACCCAAGACGCACGATGAACGCACTCAAACTCCGCCCCCTGACGACCGCCCTCGCCTCCGCCGGCCTGGTCTGCATGCTGCTCTCCAGCGGCACTGCCGCCGCCGCGCCGAAGAAGAAGATCACCGAGGAGGCCGCGACGCTGGCTGCTCTCGAAAAGAAGCTCGACGCGCTGGACGCGCAAAACAAGGCACTGGCCGACAAGGTCGCCAAGCTCGAGGCCGCGCAGGCGACGCAAGTCGCGCAGCCGGCCGCCGCGCCACAGCAACCGTTGGCCCAGATCCAGCAGCAGGCCGCCGTCGCCGCCCAGGCGCCAGCCACCGTGAAGGTCGACGCCGCCACCTTGGCCGCCATGCAGCAGTCGATCGCCGCCAACACGGCCGCCACGCAGCGTACTGGCTGGGCCGCCAACACCACCGTGTCGAGCTACGGCGAGATCGGCTACACCCGCCCGACGAAGGACGTCAGCGCGTCCACCACCGACGTGCAGCGCGCCGTGATCGGCATGCAGCACCGCTTCGACGACAAGACGAAGATGGTGGCCGAATGGGAATGGGAACACGCCATCACCTCGGCCGACGACTCGGGCGAGTCCGAAGTCGAACAACTGTGGGTCGAACGCGAGTTCGACAACGGCGTCAAGGGCCGCGCGGGCCTGTTCCTGATGCCCGTGGGCCTGCTCAACCAGACCCACGAGCCGACGGCCTACTACGGCGTCTATCGTCCTGACACCGACACCAAGATCATCCCCAGCACCTGGCGGGAAGTGGGGTTGGGCGCCAACGGCGACCTCGGCAACGGTCTGAACTGGGACGTCGCGCTCACCACCGCCCCGAACCTGGCCCACTGGGACGCCGGCTCCACCGAGGCGCGCGAGCGCGGCCCGTTGCAATCGATCCACGGCGAAGGCCAGTTCGCCGCCGCGCGCACCTTCGGCACGGTCGCCGCCCTGAACTGGCGCGGCATCCCCGGCCTGTGGCTCGGGGGCTCGGCCGTGTTCGACAACATCGGCCAGAGCCAGTCCGCCTTCGTCGGCAATGGCGCCAAGCTGTTCATGATCGAAGGCCACGCCCGCTACCAGGTCGGCGGTCTGGACCTGGCGGCCGAGGCCGTCCGCGGCCAGATCAATGGCGCGACACGCTTCAACCAGGCGCTGTCCACCGGCGACTTCGAATCGCCGACGCTGGTGCCCCACCTGTTCTACGGCGGCTATGTCCAGGCCGCGTACAACTTCGCGCTGTCGGGTGACTACAAGCTGGCGCCGTTCGCGCGCTACGAAGTGCTGAACACGGCCGCCGGCTTCGGCTCGCTGCCCGTCTCGGCCGGCGGCATCAAGCAGCCCGACGAGAAGATCCTGACTGTCGGCGCCAGCCTGTTCATCGGCGAAGGCATCGTGCTCAAGGCAGACTACCGCGACTACCACCAGCACAAGCTGCCAGACACCGACGAGCACTTCACGCTTGGCAACTCGCTGAACCTTGGCGTCGGCTTCGCGTTCTGATCCTTCTTTGCCAGCGCACGTCCTCGCGGGGGCGTGACGCGGGCGCACGGGCACCTTGGCAAGCGACTCTGGTTGGGGTCGGGCAAAGCAAGGCGCCTTTGGCCACCATCAGTTCGGGCTGATGGTGGCCTCCTTCTTTCAGGAGCAGGAACGACGATGCGGGGACAGGCTCGTTGCCCGTCCCCGCATCGGTTTCGTGCGCCGCGGCCGGATTACTCGTCGCGGCCGCCGAAGATGCCCAGCAGCGCCAGAAGGTTCTGGAATACGTTGTAGAGGCTCAGGTAGATGCCCAGCGTGGCGATGACGTAGTTGGTTTCCTGGCCGTCCTGGACGCGCTTGAGGTCATGCAGCACGAAGGCCGAGAAGATGCCGATGGCCATCACGGACAGCGTGATCATCAATGCGCTCGACTGCAGGAACACGTTGGCGATGCCTGCCACCATCAACATCACCGCGCCGATGAACAGCCACTTGCCCATCGTCGACAGGTCGCGCTTGATGATGGTGGACAAGGTGGCCATGCCGAAGAAGATCGTCGCGGTGCCGGCGAAGGCCATCATCACCAGGCCGGTGCCATTGCTCATGCCCAGAACGACGCCGAGCATGCGCGACAGCATCAGGCCCATGAAGAACGTGAAGCCCAGCAGCAGCGGCACGGCGGCGCGCGTGTTCTGGTACTTGCCGATCGCGAAGATCATGCCGAAGGCGACGACCATCAGGACGATCAGCCCCGCCATTGAGCCCATCGAGGCGGCCAGTCCGCTGGCCAGGCCGATCCATGCCCCCGCCACGGTGGGGATCATCGACAGGGCCAGCAGCGCGTAGGTGTTGCGCAGCACGCGGGCCGGGCCGCCCGCGGAGCTGACGCGGGCGTCTTCCGCGTCAGCCGGGCGATTCGAGTTGTTGGTGTTGGGTTGCAGGTTCACGGCAAGACTCCTTGCGTTTGGAATATGCTCACTGTCCTCCTTTCGATACTTCGCGTAAATACGATTGAATCGAACCGAGGAATCGAATAAAGCGCATCGATGATGCTCAGGTCGTCGGCGCCGCCTCCTGACCGAGGCGTTCCAGCGACGTGCCGAGGCGCGCCGCGACGCGCTTGCCCCGGGCGCGGATGTTGAGCAGCTCCACGCCAAGCGAGAAGCCGATGGCGGCGTAGATCACGGCCTTGGGCACGTGCACGCCGAACGCCTCGGCGGCCAGCGTCATCCCCACCATCACCAGGAAGGCCAGCGCGAGCACCTTGATCGACGGGTGGCGATCGACGAAGTCGCCGATCGGCCTGGCGGCGAACATCATCAGCGCGACCGAGGCCACCACGGCAGCGATCATCACGCCAACGCGGTCGACCATGCCTACCGCCGTGATGACGGAGTCGAGTGAGAACACGATGTCGACGACGGCGATCTGGGCGATGACGCTCCAGAACCGGCTCGTGCCGCCGCGTGCGGGCTCGGCCGCGCCCTCCTCGCCCTCCTCGCCCTTCTCGACGGCCTCGAAGATCTCGCGCGATGCCTTGTAGAGCAGGAACAGCCCGCCGCCCAGCAGCACCAGGTCGCGCCCGCTGAGGGCGTGGCCGGCGACCGTGAACAACTCGGTCGTCAGGCCCATGACCCAGCTGAGCGACAGCAGCAGCGCGATGCGCGTGATCATCGCGAACGCCAGGCCGGCGCGGCGCGCCTTGTCGCGTTGTGCAGCGGGGAGCCGGCCCACCAGGATGGTCAGGAAGATGATGTTGTCGATGCCCAGCACGATCTCGAGGGTCGTGAGCATCCCGAAGGCGACCCACAGCGAAGGGTCGAGCAGCAGTTCCATGGCGGACTTCCGGTGGCGGGTGGACAGCGCACTGTAGGCAACGCGACTTTCAGCGTAAAGTCGAAAGGATGGCGATGTCGATTCGAGAAAACCGCATCATGAGGATCCAGCGATGAACTACAAGCACCTGCACTACTTCTGGGCCGCGGCCAAGGCCGGCGGCGTCGTGCGCGCCGGCCAGCAGCTCAGCATCTCGCCGCAGACGCTGTCGGGCCAGATCAAGCTGCTGGAGGACCGCCTCGGCTGCGCGTTGTTTCGCAAGGCCGGCCGCGGGCTGGAGCTCACCGACGAGGGCCACCTCGCCGTAGGCTACGCCGACCAGATCTTCGCGCTCGGCGCGGAGCTGGAGGGCCGCATCGGCAAGACCAGCGGCGCCTCGGCCGCGCTCGAGTTCCGCGTCGGCCTGTCGGACTCCGTGCCCAAGTCGATCGCCTACCGACTGCTTGAGCCTGCGCTGGCCGCCGCCGCCAACGTGCGCCTGATCTGCCACGAAGGCAAGTTCACGGACCTGCTGGGCCAACTGGCCGTGCAGCGACTGGACATGGTGCTGGCCGACGAGCCGCTCGGCCGCCAGACCGGCATGAAGGCGTTCAACCATTCGCTCGGTTCCACGGCAATGAGCTTCTTCGCGACGCCCGAGTTGAAACGCTCCATCAAGGGGCCGTTTCCACAGTGCCTGGACGACGCGCCAATGCTGCTGCCCGGCAACGCGTCGGCGATGCGCCAGCGCTTCGACCTGTGGCTGGCCGCGCACAAGATCCGCCCGCGCGTCGTTGGCGAGTTCGACGACGCCGCGCTGATGAAAGCCTTCGGCGGCGAGGGTCGTGGCGTGTTCATGACGCCGGCCGTGCTGGAGTCCGAGACGGCCGCGCAGTACGGCGTGCGCGTCGTCGGGCGCAGCGACGAGCTGGTCGAGGAGTTCCACGCGATCTCCACCGAGCGCCGCATCACGCACCCTTGCGTGGCGGCGGTCACGAGCTCGGCGCGGGGGCAGTTCTTCGCGGAGTGATCAGGGCGCCGGATGCGTCGGATCGACCCAGGCCACGTCCTGCGGCGGCTCCGCCGGCTCGATGTCGAGGTTGACCGCGACGGCCTGCCCGTCGCTGCGCACCAGCACGCACTCCAGCGTCTCGGTGGCGCTCGCATTGATCTCCTGGTGCGGCACGAACGGCGGCACGTAGATGAAGTCGCCCGGGCCGGCCTCAGCGGTGAACTCCAGGCGCTCGCCCCAGCGCATGCGGGCGCGGCCCTTGACCACGTAGATCACGCTCTCGAGCGGACCGTGGTGATGGGCGCCGGTCTTGGCGTTCGGGTGGATGTGGACGGTGCCGGCCCACAGCTTGCTCGCGCCGGTGCGCGCGAAGGTGATGGCGGCCTGGCGGTCCATGCCGGGGGTCTGCGCCGTGTTGGCGTCGAGCTTGTCGGCCGGCACGACGCGCACGCCGTCGAACTTCCAGGCGGGCGCCGACGGGTCGGCGTGCAGGTGGGGAGGCAGGTCGCTCACGCAGGGCTCCACGAAGGAATGTCGTCGCCCCATTCTGCAACCGAACTCAGTCCAGCAGTTCGGCGCCGGACATGAACGCCGACACCCCTTCGACCTCGTCGTGGTGGTGCTTGGCGTGGTACATCGCATGGTCCGCCTCGCGCAGGAAGCGCGACGCATCGGCCGGCGGCTGGTACAGGCTGATGCCGATGCTGGCGCGCAGGCGCACCTTGTGGCCGTCCAGCGGCGGCTTCATCGCCTCGATGATCTTGTCGGCGATCGCCCGCGCCTGCTCCAGCGTGACGATGCCTTCGGCCAGCACGGTGAACTCGTCGCCGCCCAGGCGCGCGATGGTGTCGCCCTTGCGCACGCAGCTCTCCAGGCGGCGCGCGAAGGTCTGCAGCGCGAGGTCGCCGATGTGGTGGCCATGGTGGTCGTTGATCGCCTTGAAGCCATCGAGATCGAGGAACAGCAGCGCCAACGGCGGCCCGCCGCGTGCGTGGCGCGACACGGCCTTCTCGAGCACCTCCATGAAGCCGCGGCGGTTCGCCAGGCCGGTCAGGCCGTCGCTGAGCGCCATCGCGCGCAGCCTGGCCTCGAACTCGCGGCGCTCGGACACGTCGTGGCCGAACGCCGTCAGCTCCCAACGACCCGCGACGCGCGTGGCGGTGAGGCTCACCTCCACCGACAGGAGCCGGCCTGCGCGGTCGATTGCCTGAAGCGTCACGCGCTGGTGGGCGTCCTCCAGGCGCTCGGCGGCGGCGTAGCGAGCAACCAACTTGGCCACCTCGCCGCGCATCGAGGGCGGCACCACCAGGTCGGCGACGGGCTGGCCGACGGTCTCGATCGGTGACCAGCCGAACAGCCGCTCGGCGGCGCGGTTCCATTGCGAGACACAGCCCTGCGCATCGATGGAGATCACCGCATCGTGCGCGTGCTCGAGCAGAGCGCGCATGCGTTCCTCGCTGGTGCGCAGGCGTGCCTCGGCCTCGTTGCGGGCATCCAGCGCCGCCTTCTTGGCGAGTGCTGCGACGATGGCGCTGGCCATCAGTTGCAGCATCTGCACATCGCCGTCGTCGAAGGCGTTCGGATGTTCGGAGAAGACCTTGAGCACACCGACGGCGGCATGGCCCTGGCGCAGCGGCGAGAAGATCATCGAACGAACGCCGAGCACGCGGCAGGTGGCGCGGTCGACGCGCTCGTCGGTCTCGGAATCGTCGCAGCGCTGGACGGTGGCGGTGCGCACGCATAGGCCGGACAGGCTGGTGTCGTTGGAGATGCGCAGGCCCAGGTGGCTGGCCATCGCGCCGCTGGCCCGACGCACGACGGTGCAGTCGCCATCGACGAAGTCGACCGAGGCACCGTGCGCCTGCGTGAGCTCGCGCAGCTTGTCGATGACCAGTTGCATGAACGGGTTCAGCGCCAGATCGGCCTGAACCAGCAGCGATTGCGTCTGGATAATGCGTTCGAGCCGATCGAGGCGCTCGATCCGCTGTGCAGCTGCCACCATGGAATTTCCCTCGTGCCGAAGCGCGCGACATACGGTCTGCACTCGTGTCCGCTCACGCAGCCATCGGCCAAGACTCATCGGGTTCGAAGCTCGAACACCAGCTGGCAGTATGCGTTGGAGGCGGCAGGCTGTCCACCGCCCACGGTGTCGAATCGCGCGCCGAGTCCACGTGAAAACCCTAGGGCTCATCGTCATCAATCGGTCACGCGGCGAGCAGGCGGCATGCCACCGGTTCCGCGGATGACCCTGTCGGCGGGACGCTGGCTCGCCAAGGAGCATCCTCGGAGCGGCCGGACGGCGCCAGGGTGCGCCAATTGCCTGCGCCGACCGATGCGTCCGCCCTCGCGGTCGCCAGCCCTCCAGGAGCCGCCAATGGAAGACCAGACCATCCTCGATCACATCACCGCGCTTGTCGACGAAGAGCACCGATTGCGCGAGGACGCCGTCGCGCCAGAAGCCAACGCGCCCCGCCTCAAGAGCGTCGCCGAACAACTCGACCAGTGCTGGGACCTGCTGCGCCAGCGCCGGGCCAAGCGCGAGTTCGGTGCTGACCCGGAGACAGCCACGCCACGCGACATCGGCACGGTGGAGAACTACACCAACTGAGGCGCCGGGCCTGCAGCCCGTTGACGGTGCCACCCGAGGTCGGCTCGTCTGGCCGCCTTGCATGACGCCGCTCGCGGCTGCTTTGCCGTATGGTGTCCGCTGACGCATCATCCGGACGCCCCACTTGCCCGTCGCCCTCGCCTCCCCCCAGAATCCGATCGCCGCCGGCCTGTATCGCGGCGTCTGGCGCTACGCCCAAGGGGCCCGCGTGGCCATGTTGGCTTCGATGCTGCTGCTGATGGCCTCGCAACTGGTGCGCCTGGCCGTGCCGTGGCTTGCTGCGCAGGCCATCGACGCGCTGCAAAAAGGCGGCACGGCCAGCCTCATGCGCGCCCTCGAGTGGGTCGGCTGCGTGATGGGCGCGTCGGTCGGCGCGTGGCTGCTGCACGGGCCCGGGCGCGTACTCGAGCGCCGCGTGGGCATGCGCGTGCGCGAGTCGCTCTCCGACGAGCTCTACACCCGGCTGATGGCCGCCCCGCTTGGCTGGCACGAGCGCCACCATTCGAGCGACATGCAGCAACGCGTGCGGCAATCGACCCAGGCGCTCTACGAGTTCTCGGCCAACCAGTTCATCTACCTGCAAAGCCTGGTCGGCCTCGTCGGACCGCTGGTGGCGCTTTTCGTGCTGTCGTCGGGCATCGGCCTGGCTGCGTTCATCGCCTTCGGCACGCTGGCGTTGCTGAGCATGCGCATCGACCGCGTGCTGATGAAGCTGGCTGTGCAGGAGATGGAGGCCGAACGGCGTTATGGCGCTGGGCTGGTCGACTTCCTGGGCCACATCGGCACCGTGCTGAGCCTGCGCCTGCAGGACGCATCGCGACGCCTGCTGCAACTGCGGCTGGCGCGCGTCTTCGTGCCGCTGGGTCGCACCATCGTGATCAACGAATTCAAGTGGTGCATGGTCGACCTCTTCAGCACGCTGACCACCTGGGCCCTTGTCGTTGCCTACGTGTACATGCTCTCGCGCAGCGGCGGCCCAGGCATCGCGATCGGCGCGGTGTTCATGGTGCAGCAGTACGCGGGCCGCACGGCGGCGGTGGCCACCGACATGACGGGGCGGATGCAGGGCCTGTCGCGCACCCGTGCCGACTTCGCCAGCGCCGCCCCGATCTTCGACGCGCCGGCCAGCGCGCCCGAAGCGCCGCTCCCGCACGACTGGCGGCGCATCGTCGTGCGCGACATCGCGTTCCGCCACGCCGCGGCCGCTCCGGAGTCGCCGCCACTGGGGCTCGACTCGCTGACGCTGCAGCGGGGCGAACGCATCGCGCTGGTGGGCGGCAGCGGCGCCGGCAAGAGCACGTTGATGCGCGTGCTGGCCGGGCTCTACTCGGCGCCGGGCGTCGTCATCGAGATCGACGGGCAACTGCGGCCCGGCGTGCACGACCTGGCCGCGATGTCGACGCTGATCCCGCAGGAGGCCGACGTGTTCGAGGGCAGCGTGCGCGAGAACCTGGACTTCGGCACCAAGATGCCCGCCGAGACCTTGTCCGCCGCGCTGCATGGCAGCGCGTTCGATGCGGTGCTGTCGGGTCTGGACGGCGGGCTCGAATTCGCGGTGGCCGAGCGCGGCAGCAACCTTTCGGGCGGACAACGCCAGCGCTTGTGCCTCGCGCGCGGCGCGCTGGCGGCGGCGCAGCGCTCCCTCGTGTTCCTGGACGAGCCGACCGGCGCGCTCGACCCGGTGACCGAAGCCCGGATCCACGATCGGCTCGCGACCACCTTTCCCGGCGCGTGCATCGTTGCATCCGTCCACCGCATGAGCCTGCTGGCGCATTTCGACCGCGTCGCGCTGATGGAGAACGGACGTCTGGTCGACATCGGCCCACTGGCCGACCTGCGCGAACGCCAGCCCGCGTTCGCGCACATGCTCGCCGCCAACGCGCACGAGACGCCGCGGGCGACGGGCGAGCGGGCCGCCTGAACCCGCCGGGTGGTTCGGTCCCCGCCGTTCGTGGTGCGGCAACCTTGCTTCCCCGGGCACGATGCCTCGTCACACCCGCACGACTTCTGTCTGTGGAGTAGAACTACAACGGCAATGTAGTTACCAGTTTTAACCAGGGAAATTGCTAACTGGTGAATGTAGTTTTACTTCACTACGATGAGGAAATACCGGGGTGGTGCCTGCTGCACAAGGCTCCGGAAGTACATCGGAGACCTCATGAAGCAAAGTTGGATGACAACGTGGCAGCGCCTGCGCCACGTCCTTGTCGGTACTGCCGTGGCCCTCACCCTGGTCGCCTGCGGAGGCGGCGGTGGCGGCAGCACCACGTCGCCGGTGACGCCGCCCGCCACCGACCCGAAGCTCGCTGACGGCGACTCCACCAACGCGCGCATGGTTCTCAACGCGGTCCCGCCCTCGGCGACGCCATCGTCGCCCGGCACCACCATCACGACGCTGAAGATCCACTACCGCCGCACCAACAGCGACTACACGGGCGTGATGATCCACACCTACGGCGCCGCCACCGCGCCGGTGTGGAACGAGGGTTTCGTTCCCGATGGCACGGACGCTTTCGGGGTCTACTTCAACGTGCAACTGGCTCAGTCGACGGGCGTCGTCGGCTACATCTTCCACATCGGCGACAACAAGGACGACAACGGCCTGGACCAGTCGTACACGATGCATGACGGCGCCAACGAGATCTGGCGCATCCAGGACGACCTGACGACCTACAACGGCAATCCGCTCGGCGCGAGCCCGGTCGACATCGACACCGTGCGCGTGCACTACCTGCGCTACGCCAACGACTACTCCACGTGGGGCCTGCACCTGTGGGGCAGCAACGGGCTCGACACGAGTCGCATGGGCAGCATCAGCTACGGTGACTGGAACAACCCGACGGCGTTCTCCGCCATGCCCAACTACGTCCTGGGGGCGTCCGAGGTCACGTTCGACGTGCCGGTGCTGAACCCTGTGTCCAACAGCGGTGCGACGGCGCTGCAGTTCATCATCCACGGCCTGTCGCCGAACCAGAACGACAAGGACGGGCGCGACAACAACATCATCGTCAGCTATGCGGGACTGACGGTTGCCAACCACGTCGGCGAAATCTGGATGGTGCAGCAGAACACCACCGTCTTCACGAGCCCGCCCGACCTGCGCAACGTGTCGACGACGGACGCGCGCGCCGTCTGGCTCACCAGCAAGGTGCTGCAATGGCCCGCGGTCTCCAGCGGCAACACGGTCAAGCTGTACTGGTCGAGCACCGGCCAGGTCGCCGCCACGCTGGACGCGGCGATCGCCGGCGCCGACGGCTCGATCACGCTCGACGACTACACCGGCGCGTTGCCCAGCGACGTCGCCACGCGCTTCAAGTGGGTCGCCGCCGGCAGCATGTACACCGTGCGCGACGCCGACCTCGCCGCGTTGAACAACCTGCACAAGGCGCAGGTCGTGCTGGTGCAGGAAGACGTCGACGGCAAGGTACAGAACGCCACCACGCTGCAGGTCGCCGGCGCGCTGGACGACCTCTACAGCGCTGCGACGACGGCTTCGCTGGGCGCGTCTGTCGCGGCTGGCAGCACCACCTACAAGCTGTGGGCGCCGAGCGCGCAGAGCGTGATGCTCTATCGCTATGCGACGAGCACCGGCAAGACGACGAACGCCGACCTGATGACCTTCGATGCCGCCACAGGCATCTGGAGCGCCACGGTGTCCTCCGACACGACGGGCACCTTCTACAAGTTCGGCGTCAAGGTGTTCGTGCGCGGCGTCGGCCTCGTGCGCAACCTCGTCACCGATCCGTACTCGTTGACGCTGGCCGCCGACAGCCTGCGCAGCGAGGTGATCAGCCTGGACGCCGCGAGCACCAAGCCCGCGGGCTGGGACGCGAGCATGCCGCCAGCCACGGTGGCGACGCCGACCGACCAGGCCATCTACGAACTGCACGTGCGTGACTTCTCGGCCAGCGACTCCACCGTGCCGGCCGAGCACCGCGGCAAGTACCTGGCTTTCACGGACGCGACGTCCAACGGCATGAAGCACCTGACGGCCCTGGCCGGCGCCGGGCTCACCGATGTCCACCTGATGCCCATGTTCGACTTCTCCAGCGTGCCGGAGACGGGCTGCGTGACGCCGAGCCCGAGCGGCGCGCCGGACGGCCAATCGCAGCAGGCGCTCGTCGCGGCGACACAGGGCACCGACTGCTTCAACTGGGGCTACGACCCGTACCACTTCAACGCGCCCGAAGGCAGCTACGCGACGTCGATCGCGGACGGCGCCACCCGCGTGCTGGAGTTCCGCGCCATGGTCCAGTCGCTCAACGCAGCGGGCCTGCGCGTGGGCATGGACGTCGTTTTCAACCACACGACGTCCTCGGGCCAGAACGACCACTCGGTGCTCGACGAGATCGTGCCGGGCTACTACTACCGCTATACCGCCCTGGGCAACCTGCTCACCGACTCGTGCTGCTCGGACACCGCGCCCGAGAACCACATGATGGGCAAGCTGATGACCGACTCCGTCGTCGTCTGGGCGCGCGACTATCACGTCAGCTCGTTCCGCTACGACATCATGGGGATGCTGCCGCGCGACGTCCTCCTGGCGCTGCAGGCCAAGGTCGACACCACGGTGGGCCGCCACGTCGAGATGCTGGGTGAAGGCTGGAACTTCGGCGCGGTCGCCAATGGCGCCCGCTTCGTTCAGGCCTCGATGTTCAGCCTGAACGGCACTGGCATCGGCTCGTTCAACCCGTATATCCGCGATTCGGTGCGCGGCGGCAGCAGTTTCGACTCCGGCAACGCGATGGTCTCGAACCAGGGCTACATCAACGGCCTGGTCTACGACCCGAACGCACTGGGCGGCGGCCACGTGGCCGGCGACCTGCTGTGGGCCGGCGACGTGATCAAGGCCGGGATGGCTGGCTCGCTGCGCAGCTACGTGCTCAAGACGAGCTGGGACGCGACACTGCCACTCGAGCAGATCGACATCGGCGGCAACCCGCTGGGCTTCGTCACCAATCCGTCGGAGGCCGTCAGCTACGTCGAGAACCACGACAGCCAGACGCTGTTCGACACCAGCGTCTACAAGCTGCCGACGACGACCACGCAGGACGACCGGGCCCGCGTGCAGATGCTCGGCGCCGCGATCGTGTCGTTCAGCCAGGGCGTGGCGTACTTCCATGCGGGCGTCGACACGTTGCGCAGCAAGTCGCTCGACAAGAACACCTACGACTCGGGCGACTGGTTCAACCGCATCGACTGGAGCTACGCCGACAACAACTTCGGCGTCGGCCTGCCGATCCAGAACGTCAACGGCGGCGACTGGGCCATCCAGGGCCCGCTGCTGGCCAACGCGCTGATCAAGCCGACCTCGACGCAGATCGCGTGGACGCGCGACCAGTTCCGCGACCTCCTGCGCATCCGCAAGAGCACGTCGCTGCTGCACATGAGCAACCCGGACGACATCAAGGCGCGCCTGAAGTTCTGGAACACCGGATCGACCCAGGTGCCAACGGTGATCGTGGGCGATCTCGATGGCAGCGGCGGCTACGCCGGCGCGAACTTCCAGGAAGTGACCTACTTCATCAACGTCGACAAGCAGGCGCATCCGATCGCGATTCCGGCACTGGCCGCGCGCAACTTCGTGCTCCATCCGGTGCACCTGGCCGGCACCGCCGCTGATGCGCGCGCGGCGCAGGCGACCTACGACGCGTCGACGGGAACGTTCACGATTCCCGCGCGCACCGCGGTGGTGTTCGTCGTGCCGAACTGAGTGCCTGGCGCGCGCTCGTCGCGCCTGGCCGCTCCCTGACGCCTCGCCGCACGCGAGGCGTTTTTCATGGTGCGACGCTCCCTACTTTGAGCAGGGGGAGGCCCCAAGTTTCAGCCTTGCGAGCGGGAAGCACTGTTCCTACATTGAGCTGCGCCCACCTGTCGAGGCCCTCGACAGGAAGGACGCATCCGTGGCCTCCACCCCGGACGTTCACCTCTTCGAAAGGCTCTCCATGTCCCCGACCATCCTCAACGGCGGTGGCGTCGCTGCGCGCTCGCCAGAATCTGACGACCCCGACTTCCGCCTGGTGCTCGAAACCCTGGTGGACGCGTACCGCCCCATCCTCGAAGAGGATCTGAAGCGCGCGGCGGACCTCGATGCGCTGGTCAAGGAAGCCGATGCAGCGCCGCCCGATTGCGAGGCCGAGATCGCCGCCGCCGAGCGCCTGTTCACGCCCTTCGTGACCGAGAAGATGGCCCTTGCGCTGCTGCCCGCGCAGGCGCGCGAGCTCCTGGGGCAGACGGACAACTGGCGCGGCTGCTTGCTGCATGTGCGTTGCTGCATCATCTTCGGCTGGCTGCTGTGCCGGCGTCCACGCAGCTTCCGCCTGTCGGCCTATTACCTGTACCGGTATTGGCTCTGCGTTCGCCAGACTCTGGGCACGCCGGTGACACCGGGCAAGCTCACCGACCCGGAACGCAGGGACCTGGCAACGCTCGTCAACGCGCTCGCCAAGGCCTATCGTCCGTATCTGGCCGACGAACTGGCGACGGTCGACTTCACCGCAGGACTACCGCAGGATCTCGACGACGGGGCCATCGACTGCGAGGCCGGCGAGGACGAGACGGCCGCCATCTTCGAGCGCCTGATGACCGTCGAGACTACCCAGGCGCTGCTGGGCGCCGCCGCGTTCAAGGAAAACAGCGCCCAGCCCTGGTTCTGGTTCTGCCGCTGCTGGTGCCTGTGCTCGATCCGCTTCGGTTGCTGCCTCGCCCGTGCCCGCTCGCTGGTCGACGTGCTGAAGTGCCTGCGCTTCTACTGGATCTGCATCCGCGAGTGCTTCCGCCCGCTGACCTGCGCACTCACCGGCCCGGAGGGCTGCGTGCCCGAGCAGGTCAACACGGACATCCCGGCCCTGGTCGTCCCCATCACCGGCACCGCGGCGGGCCTGGGCTTCAGCCACTACGTGCTCGAGTGGTCGAAGGACAGCTTCACGTGGCACGCGTCCGACTTCGTCTACCCGCCCGTCCCGCCCGGCAATACAGTGCAAGGCACTGCGCCGGTGGTGGCGTCGCTGCTCGCGTACCTCAACACCACGCTGCTCGACGCCGGCACCTATTTCGTGCGCATGACGGTCTCCGGCAGCAACGCCACGACCACGTGCTCGATCATCTTCTCGGTGTTCAAGCAGGACGTGCGCATCCTCGGCGTCGGAGGCAACACGGCGCTGGATCGACCGTGGAGCGACCCCGCCGCCGCCCTTCTCGACAACGTGCCCGTGCTGTGCACGCGCCCGCCCGGCATCTTCGAAGCATCGTTCGGCGGCCGCTGCCTGCAGATCCTCGGCTCGGCCTACGTCGGCGGCTGCGACAACCTGCAGACCAAGGGCTACACGCTGGACTGGAAGGCCGGCGAAGAGGACGACTGCAACACCATCGGCTGGACCAACATCTGCGCCGTGGACTTCACAACACCCGCGCAGAAGCGCCTGGTGAACATGCGCACGGACACCGACGTCCTCACGGCCTCCTGGGGCCCGGATTGCCTGGTGCCCCTGCCCTGGCCGCCGGGCGGCTGCGCGCTGAACGACCCCACCGGCCGGCTCTATCCGAGCTCGTGGGACACCCGAGTCAGCGGCTGCAACATCAGTGGCCGGGTCACGTTGCGCCTGATGGTCACCGACACGCTGCTGGGCACCTACTGCGACACGCAACGCATCTGGCTGGACAACAAGCCGATCACCGCGCGCATCCTGATCGACGCGGTGCCCAAGTGCGCCGACCTGTTCATCAGCCAGTTCGCGACGCCGCCCGATTGCTCGATCCCGTGGAACCTGCCGGTCTCGGGCATCGCCTACGACGAGTACATCGACGAGATGCTGCCCCCCACGCGGCCCAACGACAACTTCGACTACTACCAGGTCTCGATCGAGAAGCAAGGCGGCCCGACGCTGCAGATCCCGATCCCCGGGCCGGGCGGCGGCTGCTACTTCGGCACCTCGCGCGTCGGCGATCCGGGCACGCGCTGCACCCCACCGAACGTCGCTGAACTCATTGGCACGCTGACGACCTTCGACCTGCGTGCGATCGACCCGACCTGCCAGTCCAGCCTGCCCTACCTGGTGCCGGAAGGCTTCGCGACGCCGCGCGGCCAGTGCTGCGTCTACATCTTCCACCTGGTGGTGTACGACCGCACGTCGCGGCCCTGCGACGCCAACTGGAGGACGGACGACTGGCCGGTCAAGATCTGCAACGACCTGCAGCCGACCTGACGCCATGGACGCGCCCTGGATGCACCTCGTGCTGGCCGTGCTCGCGACATGGCGCCTGTCGGTGCTGCTCGCGCGCGACGACGGGCCGTGGGACGCGATCGCGCGTCTGCGCGAAGCGTTGGGCGACGGGCAGTGGGGGCGCCTGCTGGACTGCTTCCACTGCGTCAGCTTGTGGGTCGCCGCGCCCCTGGCCTGGGCCATCGGGCGCGACGCGCTCGAGGTCGGGCTCGCCTGGCCGGCGCTGTCCGGCGCCGCCTGCCTGATCGAGCGCTGGCAACGTCCGCCGGCGCCGGTCCTGACGATCGAACCCTGGGACGAACAAGGAGACCACGATGAGCTGCTGCGGAATGAAACGATCGAGCCTGGTGGATCGAAAGCCCCTCCCGGCGACGGCAACGTCACGCCCCTTCGCGGCGGGCCGCCCCGCCTTTGAGGACCGGACGACGGTGCCCACCCCGGCGCGGCCACCGACGCTGATCTCGCCGCCGGTGTCACCGGCGTCGGCCCAGGCGGCCGGCCTGGTGCGCCTGCGCTACCTCGCCCGCTCCGCGATCCTGGTGCGCGGCGCGCGCTCGGGGGCCGCATACCGCTTCTCTGCGCAGCAACCCGTGATGGCGGTGCAGCGCGCGGATGTCGAGCCGCTGCTCGCCACGGGACACTTCCGCCGCGAAGGCTAGGCGCGCACCGGCGTGCAGCCGCCTAGGACATCTGCAGGGGCTCGAGGCCGAGCCGCTGGCCGCCCGCCAGCACCCAGTGGATGACGGCACCGAGCTCCTCCAGCGTGTACTGCTTGTGCACCAACGCGCGCACGCCGGCCTGGCGCGCCTCGTTCTGCAGTTGGTCGGGCAGGTTGCCCGAGCTGATGATCACCGGCAGGTCCGCGCGGATGCGGTGCAGCGACCGGGCGACGTCCAGTCCGGACAGCTCCGGCATGTTGAGGTCGGTGACCACCACGTCGAATGCCTGGGGTGCGGCGCGCACGACCTCGATCGCGCGCGCCGGGTCGGGCAGGCAGGTGACGACATAGCCCAGGCGCTGCAGGAGCCGCTCCACCATGATGATCATCACGTCGTCGTCATCGATGTAGAGCACGTTCTCGCCATGCCCTCGATGGGCGACGGCCAGCGGCTGCGGCCGATCGGCGCCGACCCCCGCGCTCACCGAACGCGGCAGGTAGATCTCGAAGCGGCTGCCCTCGCCCAGCGCGGTCTGCACGCGGATGACGCCGCCGTGCGCCGAGACGATGCCGTGCGCCACCGCCAGTCCGAGCCCGGTGCCTTCGCCCACCGGCTTGGTCGTGAAGAACGGCTCGAAGATGCGTGCTCGCGTCTCGGCGTCCATGCCGAGGCCGGTGTCCGCGACGGTGAGGCAGGCGTAGGCACCCGGCGCCAGGCCGGCGCCGAGTTGGCGGGCCGCAGCGCCGTCCACGTCGATGCCGGCGAGCGTGACGGAGATGCGCCCCGGCTTGCCGCCGAGCGAGTGCCAGGCGTTGGTGCACAAGTTCATCAGCACCTGCTCCATCTGGGTGGCGTCGGCCATCACGAACAGCGGCTCGTCGCTGAGCGCGGTTTCGAGCGTGACGCCGGCCGGCAGCGTCGAGCGCAGCAGGGCCAGGCATTCCTGGGCCAGCGGACGCAGCTCGCAGCTGACGACCTCGCGCGGCTGGCGGCGCGCGAACGCGAGGATCTGCTGCACGAGGCCGCGTCCGCGCAGCCCGGCCTTGCGGATCTGCTGCAGACTTTGCGCGGCGGCGTGCTCTGACGGCAGGTCCTGGATGGCCAGCGCCACGTTGCCCAGGATGCCCGCGAGCACGTTGTTGAAGTCGTGCGCGATGCCGCCCGCCAGCACGCCGATCGCCTCCATCTTCTGCGACTCTCGCAACTGCGCCTCCAGTTCGCGCCGCAGCGTCTGGCCGCGGCGCTGCTCCGTCATGTCGCGTCCGACGCCGCGGTAGCCGGTGAATCGGCCAGTGGCGTCGAACACCGGCTCGCCGCTCACGCTGATCGAGTGAAACGTGCCGTCCAGGCCCTGGTGCGTGATCTCGAAGTCGCGGAACGGTTCGTGTGCCTCCAACTGGCGCCGATGGCCGTCCCATTCGGCGGCGTGCAGCGCGCTCTCGTCCTCCCAGGGCCGCTGGCCCACGATGCGGCCCAGCCCGACGTTCATGTCGTAGGCGCGCCCGCCAACCACCTTGGTGAGCCGGAACTCCTCGTCGCGCTCCCAGTACCAGTCCGACGACAGCACCGTCAACGAGCGGAAGCGCTCCTCGCTCTCGCGCAAGGCCTGCTCGGCGCGGCGGCGTTCGGTGATGTCGGTGACCATCGCCAGCGCGCCGTTGTAGTGGCCATCGTCGTCGAACGACGCGCTGGTGCTCATGGCGGTCCACTGGTCGCTGCCGTCCTTGCGCGTCAGCCGGAAGTCGTGCTGCTCGGAGATGCCCAGCTCGCGCCGGCGCACGTTTTCGCGGGCGTCGACCTTCGAACGTTCGTCCATGAAGTCGTACATCGAGCGGCCCAGCATCTCGTCGACCGTGTAGCCCAGCATGCTGGCCATCTTCGGGTTGACGAAGGTGGTGACGCTGTCGGCGCTGATCATCCAGATGCCCTCCTCGGCCGTCTGGACGATGCGCCGGTAGCGTTCCTCGCTGCGTTGCAGGGCCTGGCGCTGCTGGATGCGCGGCGTGACGTCGCGCATGAAGGCGCCGAAGATGCGGTGGCCGTCGATCTGCATGTCGCTGAACGAGATCTCGACCGGGATCTCGCGGCCGTCGCGATGCAGCGCCACGATCTCGATGGCGCGCCAGTCGAGATGGCGCTCGCCGGTGGCCAGGTAGCGCGCGAAGCCCTGGCGGTGGCCGGCGCGCATGCGCTCGGGCTGCAGCATCGTCAGTTGCTGACCGACCACCTCGTCGGGCATGTAGCCCAGCACGCGCAGGATGGCGGGGTTGCAGAAACGGATCAGGTTGTCCTCGCTGACCATCATCACGACGTCGGTCGTGGTCTGCCACAGCAGGCGGTCGCGCTCCGCGCTGTCGCGCACGAGCTGCTCGCTGAGACGGCGCTCGGTGATGTCCTGCATCGTGCCGCGCAGCCGGATCACCCGGCCGCCGGCGTCGTGCACCGGTGCGCTGACCGCGCTGATCCAGCGCGTGCGGCCATCCGGCGGCAGGTAGCGGAACTCGATGTCGGTGGG
Source organism: Burkholderiaceae bacterium (assembly GCA_039920745.1). Classification (GTDB taxonomy): domain Bacteria; phylum Pseudomonadota; class Gammaproteobacteria; order Burkholderiales; family Burkholderiaceae_C; genus Scleromatobacter. The sequence continues at coordinate 31,017 of JBDSDD010000006.1, forward strand.
CAGGTGCCGGTGGAACGCGCGCTGCACGCTGGCGTCGTATTGCGCGCTGTCCAGCGGGCTCACGTTGGGGCGCAACTCGACGGCGGTGATCGGGCCGTGGCGTGGATCACGGTCGAACAGGTCGTAGAGCGCCTGGGACCACGCGAACAGCCCGCTCTCGACATCCAGCTCCCAACTGCCCAGTCGCGCGAGCCGCTGGGCCTGGTCCAGCATGGCTTCGGACTCGCCCAGGGCCTGCGCCAGCGCCACCGCATGCTGGCGTTCCTCGTTGAGCTGCACCTGCTTGTGGCGCGACTGCAGCACGCTTTCCACCATGCCGCCCAGGTCGCAGAGGATGGCGCGCTGGTCGTCGGACAGCGTGCGCGCGCGCGAATCGAGCACGCACACGGTGCCCAGCACGAGGCCGTCGAACATCACCGGCACGCCGACGTACGAACGGATCGTGCGCGGGCCCAGGACGAAGGGGTTGTCGGCGAAGCGCTCGTCCTGCGTCGCGTCGCTGATCTCGATGAGCTTCGGATCCTCCAGCGTGCAGATGCAGAAGCTCTCCCGCAAGGAGGCCTCGGTGGCCAAGGTTCCCACGCGCGAGCGGATGAACTGGCGGTCGCCGGCGATGAACGTGATCATCGCGATCTCGGCGCCGGTGACGACCGCGGCGATCCGGCTCAGTCGGTCGAGCGCGGGCTCTGGATCCGACGACAGCAGGGCTAGCGTCCGAAGCAGGTCGAGGCGGCGGGTGTCGTCGGCGGTTCGGGCGGAGTCCATCCAGGAGGCCGGAGTTGTAGCCTCAGGATAGCGCCGATAGTTGCATCCGGCGAGTCGGGGCTGCTACCCATGGCGAGGGAGTCGACACCCCTGCGGGTATTCCGCGGTCAGACCTGCACCAGCAGCTTGCCTCGGTGGTCGCCTTTGAACAGGCTCCGAGTCGACCTGACGCGCCAATCTCATGTGCCCGGCACGACCTTTGCCAATGCGCGGCATGACGAGCACCCGCACCCCCGCCCACGTAGGCGCCTCGCGCCCACGCGTGCAGGAGCCCGCGCTCAAGGCCAAGAAGACGGGCCTGGATGGCTTGATCGGCCCCGGCCTGCTCACCGGCGCATCGGACGACGACCCGAGCGGCATCGGCACCTACTCCCAGGTCGGCGCGCAGTTCGGCACCGGCATGCTGTGGACGATGTTGTTCTCGTACCCGTTGATGGTCGCGGCGCAACTCATCTGCGCCCGCATCGGGCGCGTCACTGGCAAGGGCCTGGCCGGCAACCTGCGCGAGTTCTACCCGCGCTGGGCGCTGTACCCACTGGTGTTGCTGCTGCTGGTGGCCAACACGATCAACATCGGTGCCGACCTCGGCGCGATGGGCGAAGGCATCCACCTGCTGCTGCCCGGAGCGGCCGGCTGGTACACGGTCGCCTTCGGCCTGATCTCCGTCATCCTCGAGGTGCTGGTGCCCTATCACCGCTACGTCAGCGTGCTGAAGTGGCTGACGCTGGCGCTGTTCGCCTATGTGGCCACGGTGTTCGTCGTGAAGATCGACTGGGGCCAGGTTTTGCATGACACGCTGCTGCCCAGGCTGACGCTCTCCAAGGACGCGGTGACCGCAATCGTCGCGATCTTGGGCACCACGATCAGCCCCTACTTGTTCTTCTGGCAGGCGTCGCAGGAGGTCGAGGATCTCGACGCCTGCGCCGAGGACAAGCCCCTCATCGAGTCACCGAGCCAGGCCGGCGAGCAGTTGCACCGCATCGACGTGGATACCTACCTGGGCATGGGCGCGTCCAACATCGTCGCGTTCTTCATCATCCTGACCGCCGCGGCCACGCTGCACGCCCATGGGGTGCACGACATCGAGAGCGCAGCGCAGACCGCACAGGCGCTCAAACCGGTGGCCGGCCCCTTCGCGTTCGCGCTGTTCGCCCTCGGCATCGTCGGTACCGGCCTGCTGGCGGTGCCGGTGCTGGCCGGCAGCGCGGCCTACGCCGTTGCCGAGACGATGCATTGGAACAGCAGCCTCGAGAGCAAGCCGAAGCAGGCGCGCGGCTTCTACGCGGTCATCGCGATCGCCACGCTGGCTGGCACCGCGATGAACTTCGTCCACATCAATCCGATCAAGGCCCTGTTCTGGACGGCGGTGATCAATGGCGTGATCGCGGTTCCGATGCTGGCGGCCGTGATGCTGGTGGCTGCGAAGCAGACGGCGATGGGACAGTTCGCGATCTCCGGCAAGCTGCGCGCGATGGGCTGGTTGACGACGGCCGTGATGGCCGCCTGTGTCGTCGGCATGATCGCGACGGCCTGAACGAGAAGCGGCCCGGCCCGTCGCAGGACGGGCCACGCTCGGGCGCTGATCAGGCGCCGCGTCGCCCCATGCGCATCAGCGGATCGAATCGTCCCCGGCGCGTTCGGTCTCGTCGATCGTATCGTCGTCATCGATGCCCGAGGCACGTTCGGCGGGGATCAGGTCGATGTCGAGGTCGCCACTGAGCACCCGCCCCGCCTCGCGGTCGGCTTCGCGATCGGCGTTCAGCGCGTCCTGGTTGGGGTTGACCGAGCGGCGCGAAACGTCGCGCGCGGCGTCGGTGTAGATGTCGCCGCCGTCGGCGTGCGGCTGGTCGGATCTCTCACCGGGCAGGTCGGCCCGGTCCTGTCGCTCCATGAGGGTGTCGACGCCTGCGGATTGGCGGTCGATGTCGTCCAGGGGGTCGGCGGCAGGTCGGATGGAGGGTGCGGGCATGGAAGTCTCCTGTGGAATGCGGTTGCTGCTCGTCCCGTGCGGCAACCGCCATGCCACCGTCCCTAGGGTCGACGGCGCTGGCTCCGCACGAAGCTCAGCAGAGCCAGCGCGATCACCGCACCGATGAGCGCGACGGACAGCGCACCGAAGTCCAGCACCTTGGGGTCGCCCGCGTGCAGGCCGAAGTACGGCGCCACGACCCAACCGGCCACCAGCGCTCCCAGCACGCCCACCAGCACGTTGACGAACACACCCTGGTCGTCGTTGTTGCGCATCAACATCCCGGCGACCCAGCCGATCAAGGCGCCGACGACGAGCCAGATGACGATATGGAACATGTTGCGGGGATCCTGAAGCGAGACGGGAACGATGGATGGGACAGTCGAGCTGGAACTCGACGGCAATCCCCGGTCCCGCTGCCCCGCGACCGTAGGTGGAGACCACCGCCCGGTCGAGCTATCGTCTGACACCAAGGACGCTCGACCGTGGGCAAAATCAATCCTGACTCGGCGTATCCTTTGAGCTGGATTGCCGCCGAGACGGATGGCGCCCGCGCCCGAAACGGGTGCCTCCGTAGCCGACCTTGCCCTGCGCCGCCCGGCGAGCCTACCGACTGCCTGAAGAACCATACGACCATGACCCATGCGCTGATCGTCGAAGACGACGCCGACTCCGCCGAGACGATGGCAGCCCTGATCTCTGCCCAGGGCTTCACCGTCGCGATCGCCCGGACGATGCGGGACGCCCGCCGTCAGATCGTGCTGCAACTGCCCGACCTGGTGCTGCTCGACCTGCAACTGCCGGACGGCAGCGGCATGGACCTGTTCCAGGACACCCAGCTCGTCGCCAACTCAGAGATCGTCCTGATCACCGGCCACGCCAGCCTCGAAAGCTCGATCCAGGCGCTGCGCATGGGCGCCGCCGACTACCTGGTCAAGCCGATCAACATGAAGCAGTTGCAGGGTATCCTGTCGCGCGTCATGCGGCCGTCGGCGATCCAGGCCGAGCTCGCCTCGCTCACCGCCGAGTGGGAGACCGCTGGCCATTTCGGGCATCTCTGGGGTCGTTCGGCCCCGATGCGCCGCATCTATGAACAGATCTCGCGCGTTGCCGTCACGGCCGTGTCGGTGTTCATCACTGGCGAAAGCGGCACCGGCAAGGAGGTGGTGGCGCAAACCGTCCACGACCTCAGCCGCCGCCGCAAGAACCCGTTCCTGGCCGTCAACTGCGGGGCGATCTCACCCAACCTGATCGAGAGCGAAATTTTCGGTCACGAAAAAGGCAGCTTTACCGGCGCCGATCGACAGCACCAGGGCTTTTTCGAGCGCGCCCACGGCGGCACGCTGTTCCTGGACGAAATCACCGAGATGCCGCTGGAGCTGCAGGTCAAGCTGCTGCGCGTGCTCGAGACCGGCACGTTCATGCGCGTCGGCTCCACGGTCGCGCAGGAGACCGACGTCCGCGTGATCGCCGCCACCAATCGCCCGCCCGAACTGGCCGTGTCGTCGGGGCGGCTGCGCGAAGACCTGCTGTACCGTCTGAACGTGTTCCCGATCGAGCTGCCGCCGCTGCGCGACCGCTCGGACGACGTGCCGCTGTTGGCCCAGCACTTCCTGACCGCCATCTGCGAGCGCGAAGGCACGTCCAAGACCTTCACGCCGGCCGCCACGCAACGCCTGACGGCCTACCGCTGGCCCGGCAACGTGCGCGAGCTGCGCAACGTCGTCCAGCGCGCCTACGTGATGGCCGCCGGCGGCACGATCAACGAGGAATGGCTGCCCGACGACCCGCACGGCCCCAACAGCGCCTATGCGTCGTCGCTCTATTCGGCCAAGGGCAGCGCGGCGGCACCGGTGCCCGCGGCGCCGGTCGTGGTGGCCAGCGGCGGCCCGAGCATCTCGATTTCCATTGGTACCTCGATGGCGGACGCCGAGCGCCAGCTGATCCTGGCCACGCTGGAGCACTTCAACCAGCAGAAGGAACGCACGGCTGCGGCGCTGGGCGTCAGCCTGAAGACGCTCTACAACCGCCTGAAGGAATACGCGGCGGACAAGGTCGACGTCGTGCCCGAATGAACCCGCTTCTGGGGTGAAGCAACGGCGCCCGCGGGCGCCGTTTTCATTGGCGCGCAGCCACAGCGCTTGACCTGGCTGCCCGCCCCGGCGCCCATGCCGCCGGCGCCTGGCCAGCACGGCTCCGAGGTGGCCACGACGGCAAGGCCGTCAATCCGGGCGGCGCCGCGAATCGGGTTCATGATGTGCCCCTCGGGAGGGCGCGGATCGCCTGCACGAAGTCTTGGTGAGGCAAGCCACGAGCGTGCAGGAGTTGACGAGCGCCGTGTCGGTCGGCGCGCAGTTCACGATGAAATCTATCCATGTTTCAGGCACGTCGATTGCTATTCAGCCGCTCGGGACGACGAACGCAACGGACTGGCCAAGCCAGCCAAACTCCAGGGGAACGTGATGCGTGAAGTGGTGCTGTACGTCGAGGATCACCCGGTCAACGTGCTGCTGATGCAGACGGTGTTCGAGCTGAGGCCGGAGCTGGACCTGGTCGTCGCGGTCGACGGCCAATCGGCGATGGTGGAGACGTCCAGGCTGAAGCCCTCGTTGCTGTTGCTGGACCTGCGCTTGCCGGACTGCCACGGCACCGAGTTGCTGGAGCGCATGCGGCGCGTGCCTGGCTGGCAGGACATCCCCGCCATCGCCGTCACCGCCGAGGCCGAGTTCATGCCTGCGGGCACCAGCTTCTGCGACGTCTGGCACAAGCCGTTGCGTGTCCCGACGCTGCTGACCCGGCTCGACCGCGTCATCGCGCCCAAGACCCGACCCGACGACTCGGTCACGTTGCGCCGGCCGTCGATGTTCACGCGAACGACATTCGCAACCTGAGCGGGCTCAACGCGCGATCAGCCGCGCCAGCGCGTGCGGGTCGACCGGCTTGAGCATGTGCCCGTCAAAACCAGCGTCCTTGCCGCGCTCGCGATCGCCCTGTTGGCCGTAGCCGGTCAGCGCGACCAGCAATGCGCCCGCGGTTTCGGGCATCTGGCGCAGGCGGCGCGCGACCTCGTAGCCGTCCATGAGCGGCAGGCCGATGTCCAGCAGCACGACCTCCGGCCGGAACTCGCTGGCCGCGTGCAGCGCCTGCAGGCCATCCTTGGCGCTGCGCACCTGGTGGCCCGACAGCGACAGCAGCATGGTGGTGGTCTCGACGACGTCCACGTTGTCGTCCACGACCAGGATGCGCCGGCCCACCGTGGCCGTCGGCAGGCGGTCGCTTTGCGCATCCAGCACGCTCGCATCGTGGACCTCTCCCAGGCACGGCAGCGTGACGCGGAACTGAGCGCCCTGTCCCGCCCCGGCGCTGCTGGCCACGACGTCCCCGCCATGCAGTTGCACCAGCCGCTGCACCAGCGTCAGGCCCACGCCCAGGCCGCCCTGCGTGCGATCGAGTGCCCGCTTGCCTTGCTCGAACAGCTCGAAGACGTGGGGCAGCAGGTCGGCGTCGATGCCGATGCCGTTGTCCGAGACCTCGAGCACCGCGAACTCGCCGGCGTCCCGCTCGGAGTGCGACACGCCGACCGAGATCGCCCCGCCCTCGGGCGTGTACTTGATCGCGTTGGACAGCAGGTTGTTGACGATCTGCGCCAGGCGCGTGGAGTCGCCGTTGAGGTTGAGGGGCTCATTCGGCAGCGACAACGCCAGCGACTGGTGGCGCTTGGCCAGCAGGTCGCGCTGCGCATCGACGCACTGCGACACCACCGTCACCAGGTCAAGGCACTGGGTCTGCAGCACGACCTTGCCCTGGCTGATACGGGCGACGTCCAGCAACTCGTCGACCAGCCGCGTCAGTTGGCGCACCTGGCGATCGGTGACGTCGGCGGCCCAGCGCACCTTGGCGTCGGTGGGCGAGGCCAGCCGGATCAGTTCGACCGCGTTGCGGATCGGCGCCAGCGGGTTGCGCAGCTCGTGCGCGAGCATCGCCAGGAACTCGTCCTTGCGGCGGCTGGCCTCCTCGAGACGCGCCTCGGCCTGGCGGCGTTCGGCGATCTCGAGCTGCAACGCGCCGTAGAGGCTGGCCGTGGCGAACGCGATCGCCGCGCGCGCCGCGACCTCGTCGAGCAGCGCGGCGCATAGCGGCGTGAGTTCGCCGTCGATCCACAGGCCGCCCAGGAAGCGGTCGCCGTGGATCAGGGGCAGCATCTGCAACGCGCCGTCCACCGGAGTCGGCGCGGTCGCCCGCGCGTGCGCCGGCACGGCCAGCGCGCCGCGCAGCAGGGCGAAGTGCGCGCTGGGCAGGCCAGCCGGCGCCAGGTCGAGGCTGGCGGCGTCGTTGTCGAACAGGCTGGAGCGCGTGGCAGCGTGTGTGATGACGCCGCGCTCGTCGACCAGCGCGACGGTGGCGTTCGACGCGAGCGCCGGCACCACGTGGCCCAGCAGTGCGTGGATGCCGTCGCGCAGGTCCAGCACGCCGCTGAGCGCGTGGCTGAGGCCCGCCAGCAGGCTGGAGCGTCGCGTGGACTCCTCGGCCACGCGCAGCGCCGCTTCCGACGCGGCCAGCGCGACGCGCTCCTCGGCCTGGCGCGCGATGCGGCGCTGCAGGATGTGCAGTTCGACGAACACGCGGATCTTCGAGCGCAGCACCTCCGGCACCACCGGCGACGGGATGTAGTCGACGGCACCCAGCGAGTAGCCGCGCGCCGTCTGCATCTCGTCGGCATACGAGGTGATGAAGATGATGGGCGTGTGCGCCGCGCGCTTGTAGCGGCGGATCAGCGTGGCCGTCTCGAAGCCGTCCATGTCCGGCATGTTGACGTCCAGCAGGATCACGGCGAAGTCGCGCCGCAGGATCTGGCGCAGCGCGTCCGCGCCGGAGCGCGCGAAGACGAGGTTCTGGTTCAGGTCGCCCAGCACCGTCTCGAACACGAGCAGCTTCTCGGGCAGGTCGTCGACGATCAGGATGTCGGCGCGATCGGCCGGGTCGTCCAACCCGCCGAAGTCGCTGGAGGGCGGCGCCAGCACGGCGGGGGGATTCGACGATGAAATATGGGTCAGCGGCACAGCCATCCTCTCAGCACCGACATCAGGTGGCGCGGATCGACCGGCTTGGAGATGTAGTCCCACGCCCCGGCTTCGATGCATTTCTGGCGGTCGCCCTTCATGGCCTTGGCCGTGACAGCCACCATCGGCAGTTCGCGGCCGCGCGGCAGCTTGCGGATCTCCTGCATGGTCGCGATGCCATCCATCTCCGGCATCATGATGTCCATCAGCACGATGTCGATCTCGGGATCCTCCTGCACCAGGCGGATCGCTTCGCGGCCGTTGTCGGCGGACACGATGATCATGCCCTCCTCGTCCAGCACGGTGGCCAGCGCGAAGATGTTGCGCATGTCGTCGTCGACGATCAGCGCCTTGCGGCCCTTGAGCGCGTCGTGATCGACCATCAAGCCCTCGATCGCGTCGCGGTCCTCGTCGGAAAGCGCCGACGCGCTGCGGTGCAGCCACAGCGCCGCCTGCATGCGCAGCTCGGGCAGCGTGGCGGCCTCGGCGATCGTCAAGCCTGCGCGACGCTGGTTCCAGTTGCCGGTCTCGACCGCGCCAGCCCGGTAGAGCACCACGGGCAGCTGGCAGATGCCGTCTCGCTCGGCGATGGCGTCCAGCACGTCTTCGGGGCCGAAGTCGGCCAGCGTGTCCTCGACCACCAGCGCATCGGCACCGGCCAGCGCGTGGCGAGCTGACTCGCGGTCTTCGGCGAGCACCACGTCGACGTCGATGTCCAGCGTCGCGATGAACGCGCTGCGGCGCGCGGATGGCGGCATCACCACCGCAAGGCGCTTGGTGCTGCGCTCGGCATAGGTGTGCAACTGCGCGACCGCCGCGTCGGCCTCGTCGGCGGACTGGAGCGGCTTGGCCAGGAACCCGAGTGCACCGGACTGCAGCGCGCGGTCGCGGGCATCGTCGGTGGAGACGACGCAGATCGGGATGTGCCGCGTCACGAGATCCCCTTTCAGGCGATCGAGAATGCGCCAGCCCGGCATGTCGGGCAGATGGATGTCGAGCGTGATCACCGACGGGTGGAATTCGCGCGCCATCGCCAGCGCGCTCGCTCCCGTGCTTGCGACCAGCCCCTTGAAGCCGGCCCGGCGCGCGCCGGCGAGCAGAACTCGCGCGAAGTCCAGGTCGTTCTCGATGCTCAACAGCACGCGGTCGCCGGTGGCGATGTCATCGCGGTCGTCTTCGGCCACGTTGGCGAAGACGACGGCGTCGCTGGCCTGCTTCTCACTCTCTTCGAGGCGCCAGTCGCGCAGGCTCTCGGCCACGGCGCTCGACGCGATCGCGCGAGCTTGCGTGCCGCCGGCCACCGCCACCGGCGCGCTCGCACGCGCGTGACGCCCGCCGCGCGCGGGGTTGTAGCTCTGCGGCAGGTAGAGCGTGAACTCGCTGCCCTTGCCGGGGGTGCTGACGAGCCGGATTTCGCCGCCGAGCAGGCGCGAGAGCTCACGGCTGATCGCCAGGCCCAGGCCCGTGCCGCCGTACTTGCGCGAGGTCGAGCCGTCGGCCTGCTGGAAGGCCTCGAAGATGATCTGCTGCTTGTCGGGCGAAATCCCGATGCCGGTGTCGCGCACCGAGAACGCCAGCACGCTGCCCGCGCGGTGCAGCTCGTCGTTGTCCACCGACCAGCCACTGGTGGCGGTGGCGATGCTGAAGGTCACCGTGCCCTCATGCGTGAACTTGAACGCGTTGGAGAGCAGGTTCTTGATGATCTGCTGCAGGCGCTTGACGTCGGTGACCATCGTCTTGGGCAGCGGGTGCTTGAGCTCGACAGCGAAGTCCACGTGCTTGGACTCCGCGAAGTGGCGGAAGCTGCGCTCCACCGAGCGATGCAGGTCGTCGACGCGCAGCTCGCTGGCGTCCACCGCCACCGTGCCGGACTCGATCTTGGACAGGTCGAGGATGTCGTTGATCAGCATCAGCAGGTCGTTGCCAGACGAGTGGATCGTCTTGGAAAACTCCACCTGCTTGCCCGAGAGATTGCCGTCGGGGTTCTTGCAGAGCTGGTCGGACAGGATCAGCAGGCTGTTGAGCGGCGTGCGCAACTCGTGGGACATGTTGGCCAGGAACTCGGACTTGTACTTGGACGTCAGCGCGAGCTGCTCCGCCTTTTCTTCCAGCGCCTGGCGCGCCTGCTCCACTTCCTGGTTCTTGCGCTCCACTTCCTGGTTCTGGTGCGCCAGCAGGCGGGCCTTGTCCTGCAGCTCCTGGTTGGTCTGCTGCAGTTCCTCCTGGCGCGAACCCAGTTCCTCGGCGAGCGACTGCGATTGCTTGAGCAGGTCCTCGGTGCGCGAGTTGGCTTCGATGGTGTTGATCACGATGCCGATCGACTCGGTCAGCTGATCGAGGAAGGCCTCGTGCACGGGGTTGAAGCGCTCCAGCGACGCGAGCTCGACGACGCCGCGCAACTGGCCTTCGAAGACCACCGGCAGCACCAGCACGTCCATCGCGGTGTTCTCGGACAGCCCCGACGCGATGCGGAACGCACTCGACGGCACGTTGGTCAGAAGCAGCTTGCGCTTGTCGACTGCGCACTGCCCCACCAGGCCTTCGCCCAGGTGCACTTCCTTGCCGTGGGTGGCCTGGCCGCCCGACGCGTAGCTGGCGAACAAGCGCAGGCGCGGCGTGTCGGTGGCCGCGTGCAGCACGTAGAACTCGGCCTGCTGTGCGCCCACCACCGGCGCCAGCTCGGACAGGATCAGGTGGCCGACCGTGACGAGATCCTTCTGGCCCTGCAGCATGCGGCTGAACTTGGCCAGGTTGGTCTTGAGCCAGTCCTGCTCGGTGTTCTTCTGCGTGGTGTCCTTGAGGTTGCGGATCATCTCGTTGATCGTGTCCTTGAGCGACGCGACCTCGCCCTGGGTCTCGACGGTGATGGAACGCGTCAGGTCGCCCTGCGTCACCGCGGTGGCCACCTCGGCGATGGCCCGCACCTGGGTCGTGAGGTTGGCGGCCAGCTCGTTGACGTTCTCGGTCAGCGCCTTCCATGTGCCCGACGCGCCCGGCACCTTGGCCTGGCCGCCCAGCTTGCCCTCGACACCCACCTCGCGCGCCACGGTCGTCACCTGGTCGGCGAAGGTGGCCAGCGTGCTGGTCATCGCGTTGATGGTGTCGGCCAGCGCGGCGATCTCGCCCTTGGCCTCCACGGTCAGCTTGAGTTTCAGGTCGCCGTCGGCCACGGCCGTCACGACCTTGGCGATGCCGCGCACCTGGGACGTCAGGTTGCCGGCCATGAAATTCACGTTGTCGGTCAGGTCCTTCCAGGTGCCCGACACGCCTTGCACGTCCGCCTGGCCGCCCAGCCGGCCCTCGGTACCGACCTCGCGCGCCACCCGGGTCACTTCCGCGGCGAACGAGCGGAGCTGGTCCACCATCGTGTTGACGGTGTTCTTGAGCTCGAGGATCTCGCCTTTCACGTCGACGGTGATCTTCTTGGAAAGGTCGCCCTGCGCCACGGCCTTGGTCACGTCGGCGATGTTGCGCACCTGGGACGTGAGGTTGCCGGCCATCGAGTTCACCGAGTCGGTCAGGTCCTTCCAGGTACCCGACACGCCCTGCACATCAGCCTGGCCGCCGAGCTTGCCCTCGGTGCCGACCTCGCGCGCCACCCGAGTCACTTCCGCGGCGAACGACGAGAGCTGGTCGACCATGGTGTTGATCGTGTTCTTCAGCTCGGAGATCTCGCCCTTGACGTCGACGGTGATCTTCTTGGACAGGTCGCCCGCGGCCACGGCCGTCGTCACTTCCGCGATGTTGCGCA
>JBDSDD010000007.1:0-19488 GCA_039920745.1 Burkholderiaceae bacterium
TCGCACCGCTCAGTGCCGAGCTACGTATCGCTCTACCCGGAAGCGACCTTTGGATGGCACACCCCGACTGACATCGCAAATGGGTCGAGACCTGCGACACGCTGCTGGTCAAGACGAACGTCAGCATTCGGACGCCCAATCCTACACGGTGGATGTTGTCTCAGGGTCAACCCCAGCCGGGGCTCACAGAGCGATGACCGATGGCTTCCTGCCCACGAGCTGTCGTACGATGTTGTGCGTCGAGCACGTGCTGTCGGCCACAACCGGACGCTCGCCAGCGACCGCTTTGCGGTAGGCCGTTGAACTGGTCTCGGCATCAATCATCCCCCATGAGCTACTTCTCGCAGAACGATTTCTCTGTCCGTCTGGAATGGGGTGCAGCAGCAATACGTCATCTTGCGCCGGACGTGGATTGCGTCATCGTCATCGATATCATGTCGTTTTCCACTTGCGTGAGCATCGCTGTGGAACGAGGCGCCGACGTGTACCCGTATCCGTGGCGCGACGAGACAAGTCTGCAATACGGCGCTGAGCGCGGCGCTCTGGTGGCGAACAGCAAGCGTCATTTTGCAGAGAGCTGGTCGTTGTCGCCCCAGTCAATGCTTCAGGTGCCGGTCGGCCTGAAGCTCGTGTTGCCATCGCCCAACGGCTCAGCTTGCAGCTATCAAGCCAAAGGCTTGAGCAAGGTCGTTTACTGCGCCAGCTTCCGAAACCTACGGGCAACGGCGGCAGCGTGTCGCCGCTACCGCCGCATCCTCGTTGTTCCATGCGGCGAGCGATGGCCCGGTGACGACGGGCTGCGTCCAAGCTTCGAGGATTATCTCGCCGCCGGCGGCATTGCGTCTGCGTTGGACAGGAGGGACGCTTCGCCCGAAGCTCGCGCCGCCGCGCTGGCATACGATGGACTGGGAACGCAGCGCCGCAGTGCGCTGGAGGCCTGCAGCTCGGCCCTGGAGCTTACCGAGCGCGGCTTCGCGGTGGATGTCGCGTTGTGTTTGGAAGAGGACGTGAGTCGCGTGGCATGCCGATTGGACGGAGATCGGTTCGTCGCCGAACAGATGGAATGACACACAACCGCGACGCCGCCGACATAGGTGAGGGACAGAACCGTTTCGGGCCTTTGATCGGCTGGTACCGCTGCCGGCTAGGACCGGACGCTCGCCAGGGGCAGCTTTCAGGTAGGCTGACTGATATGCGCAACATCAAGGACGCGCTCGACCTCTGGGTCTCCGGTCGCCAACCAGGAGCGTCACCACTGATGCGCGAGATGACGACGATGCTGCCACCGACGCGCGAGAAGCGAACATGAAGATCGCGCACACCGCCTTGCTGGCGTCGCTGCTCGCGATGGCGTCGTGCGCGGAACGGCTCGGCTACGATCGCCTGCTCGCTGCCTATGTCGGCCAGCGCTATTCGAACGTCCAGTTGCCCGAATATACGGTGCGGGAAGGCGAGCATGCGGAGGGCGGCAACACCATCGTCGACCTGCTGCTCGCGCGGAGGTCGCATTGCCGCTGGCAGTTCGTCGTCGATCTGAAGACCGGCTTGATCGCCGCCTGGCGCTATCCCGACGCGGATGCGCGGGAATACTGCCACGAGTACCCGGCCAGCCGCCCCTGAGCGGCCACTCGTCCCTCAGGCGACTTCCCGCTCGAGCGGGCGCCATGCGCCTCGAAGTCCTCTTGGCCGGTTCGGCTTTTCGGGCCTCAGGCGCGGGCTATGAGAGCGTTCTGCCAGTGCGAGCCGCGGCAGCGTCCTGACCCAGGCGCACGAATCCTGACCATCAACAGGCCTGACTTCGGAGACGGTTACTCAGTTCGCGTCACTCCGGAAGTAGGCTCCCGTGCAAGTTCTCGAACTGTTCGCACGTGTGGTCGTTGGCATCGACTTCCGGGGCCGCCTTCACGTTGACTTGCGCTTCGTTTGGTCGCTGTGACCGACCCCAGCTCGACAGGCCACTCTGGATGCCCACAATCAGCGCGTGCAGTCGAAATGGAACGAACGATGGACAAGCGGAGTACTTTCGTCCCTCCTGCTGGCGCTGAAAGTGCCGACAACGTAGAACCAGCGGCGATTGCGCTCTAGCGTTCAGATCGAGTCAGCTGTCAGGGCGCAGCGCAAGCCGTCAAGAAATCCCGACGGTCGGATGTCAAGCCTGACGATAGTGAGGGATTGGCGCGCTTGCGCCATGCAGGTTCCGACCCCCACCTCAATCGGGGCCGCGTTGAGGTCAACCCGACCAGCGGGTTTGGTAGGAAGCACCATGAATTCCCTGAAGAATCTGACAATCGGAACCCGTCTCGTGGTTGGGTTTTCTGCAGTCCTCGCGCTGATGGCGGTCTTGGTCGCGTTGGCCTTCGCAAGTTTCAACAGCGTGGGCGAATCCAGCGACAAGATCATCGCCAAGGATTGGGTCAAGGCGGACGCTGCCGCCACCATCAACGCCACCACACGGGCGAACGCGCGCAACACGTTGGAACTGCTTCTTGTCACTGACAAGTTGGAAGTCGACAAGATTCACCAGCGCATCGATGGAAACAAAATCCTGATCAACGACGCGATGGCGACTCTGGAGAAGTTGGTGTATGCGCCCGAAGGCAAGGCACTCCTCGCGGGCATCAAGGACGCGCGAGCCAACTACCTCGCGTCGTTCACCAAGGTCGGCAAGCTGGTAGCAGACGGCAACCGCGACGAAGCGTCGAAACTGATGTTCGCCGAAACGCTGCCATCGCTCGATGTACTGCAAGTGCACGTCTCGGAACTGGTTGCCTTGCAGAAGAAGCTGGTTGAGGCCAGCGGCGCAAGCATCAAGCAAGACATCGAATCTGCCCGGACGTTGATGCTTGCCGTCGGTCTGGTTGGACTGCTCGTGGGTGCTGGAGTCGCATGGTGGCTGACCCGCACGATTACCAGCCAGCTCGGCGGGGAGCCCGGCTACGCCTCAAACGTGGTTCGGGAAATCGCCGCAGGCAACCTCTCCGTCGATGTGCAGATCCGTGCGGGCGACGAATCGAGCCTGCTTGCCGGGATGAAAGCCATGCGCGACAGCCTCGCCCATATCGTTGGCCAGGTTCGGCAAAGCAGCGAAAGCATCGCCACCGGGTCGGGCCAGATTGCCTCAGGCAACGCCGACCTGAGCCAGCGCACGGAAGAGCAGGCGGCCAACCTGGAACAGACTGCCGCATCAATGGAAGAGCTCACGGCAACCGTCAGGACCAACGCTGACACTGCACAGCAGGCGACTCAGCTGGCGAGTTCAGCTAGCACGGCGGCCGCCCAGGGCGGTGTCGTGGTGGGCCAGGTGGTTGCCACCATGGAAGCTATTGCCGCGTCGAGCAAAAAGATCATCGACATCATCGGCGTGATCGACGGCATCGCATTCCAGACGAATATCCTGGCACTAAACGCCGCGGTAGAGGCGGCACGCGCTGGCGAGCAGGGGCGCGGCTTTGCGGTCGTGGCAAGCGAGGTCAGAAGCTTGGCCCAGCGCTCGGCGGCGGCGGCCAAGGAAATCAAGGTGCTGATTTCCGACAGCGTCGAGAAAGTCGAGGCCGGGAGTGCGCAAGTCGGCGAAGCGGGCCGCACGATGAGCGACATCGTTTCGCAAGTCAAGCGAGTCAACGACCTGATCAACGAGATCAGCGCAGCCACCAAGGAGCAGACCCAGGGCATCGGTCAGGTGGGCGATGCCGTCAACCAGCTCGATCAGGTGACCCAGCAGAACGCAGCGCTGGTGGAAGAGAGTTCGGCGGCAGCCGAAAGCCTGAGCGAGCAAGCAGCCAAGCTGGTCGAAGCGGTCGGTGTATTCAACCTCGGCCAGGGCGAACTCGTGGCGTCTTTCGGGAAGGCCCGCACGAGCGCCAAGTTGATGGCCAAGCCGACGTCGAAGCCCATTCCTAAAACAGCTACTCGACTCACAACGTCGGCCAGCGCGACCTCCCCGAAAACCGCCCCTGCACAACCGGCCCTAGCCGGTGACGCGTGGGAGTCTTTTTGACCGGCCAACTTGCTGCCAGGTAGCGAACTCACAGTTGGCCATCGACGCCGAAAGGCGTCTTTCTGGGCTTCAGCCGACATAGGATGTCCGTTGGTGAACGAGAGCTGCCGGCCAGGTGCGGACGGTCGCGAAGGGCTGCTTCCAGGAAGGCAAACTCCTGATCGCGGCTACCTGGAGACGCCGTTGCCTACCAGCAGCACCTCCACTCGGCCGGCGGCGGGCAGAGCCAGAGGCCCGTTGTTCACAATCTTCAGCCGGGACACGCCCTTCTTCATATGGACTTGCCCCAGCAGAAGCACTGAAGGGTCGCGGCCCTCGCCAAAGGGGCAGCTCGCGACGAAGGTCTTCGCGTCGCCCGTTGACTCGCCTTCGTGCGTGAGAGTCAGCGTGAGCGAAATCACTGACGAGTGCTTGCAGACGAACGCGATGGTCGTATCCTCTCTGCCGTCCGCAGCCTTCGCGCCCCGCCCGAGCATGAAGCGGTAGTCCTCGTCCATCGGCGCCCGTACCTCTTGCGTCACGACCGATCCCGCCTGACGCAGGTCGATCGTCACGTCCCGCAATGCCTGGTTATTCGCGCAGAGTGACATGAAGTACAGCGCAATGCCGATGACCGGCTTGGTACACAGGGAGGCAGTGAGCGAGTTCATGAGACTGGGCGCGTGCGTCCGCGCGTTGCTGAGCGAAGGAGCGCAGTATCCCGACTCGCTCGGCAGCCTGCCATCCGACTCGGCGGAGCAGTACTGGACGCTGCTGTGGGGCGCGTTTGACACTACCGGGCCGGGCCGGGCCCGGCTCGCGCTGCACCGCTTCACCGTCGACAGCCATCGAACATTCCTTTGATTGGCAGCTCTGCGGCAAGCAAACTGCTCAGGCCTACGACCGCTATGGGTCGATTGCTCACGTCCAGCCGCAAGTCGCGAACGTCTGCAATGCCACTGCGAGCAGTCACCGCAAGTCTGCTTCAGGCGAGCACCATCACCGCCTCGCGCTACACTGGCGCCTTCGGTCGGCAGTTCACCCAGGCGTTGCCGCGCTGGCATCCCCAGCGTCGCTAAACCTGCCGCGTTCCGGTTCTCTCGAATCGTCGGACGCTTTCTTCGTTCAGGCCTGTCTCACCTCGCGTGAGCTCGATTCTGGCAAGGGCAACCCCCGGTGCTGCGTTCCTGCGCAGTGTTCGAGCACACGCTTCACGTGAGGCTTTGCCATGACCCGAACCGTCGTGCCCTATGCGGCATCCGACCTCTCCGCGCTCGCGCGCTTGCTCGAACGCGCGCTCGCCGACCACCAGATCACGCACGGCCGCCTGCCCGGCCACGTCGAGATGATGAACTTGTTGGCGCGCGGCGCCGGCCGGCGCAACCTGCAGGACTACCAGGCTAGCGTCGCGCATGCGCCCGTCGCCGCGACACCGGCCTGCGCCGATGCCTGGTTCGACGCCCCCGTCATCGACACGCCCGCGGCCGGCCCAGCGCCCGCGGCGCCCGCGCTGTCGATCCATGCCAAGAAGGCGCTGGCGCATTTCGACGCCGCCGGCCGCCTCGAGCGCTGGCCGCAGAAGCTCTCGGTGCAGACCTTGGCCATGTGGGTGCTGTGGACCCGATTCGACGCGCGCCGCGTCTACACCGAAGCGCAGGTCAACCACGTGCTCAAGGCCTGGCACCTGTACGGCGACCACGCCACGCTGCGGCGCGAGTTGATCAACCACGAGTTGCTGACCCGCAAGAGCGACTGCAGCGAGTACCGCAAGCTTCCACTCGAGCCCGACGACGAGGTGCGCTCGCTGCTGCAGGCCTTGCGCTCGCCCGCGCGCAAGACCGCCGCGAAGCGATCAAACCGGCCGCCGCGTGTGCTGCCGAAGGTGGCCGACGAGGAGACCCGCGATGCGTGACCTGACCCAAGGCTCCATCCGGGGCCACCTCATCGCCATGGCGCTGCCCATCACGATCGGCATGCTGGTGCAGACGCTGTACCTGATGGTCGACCTGTACTTCGTCTCCGGCATGGGCAAGGAGGCCGTGGCCGGCGTGGCCGCGGCCGGCAACGTCTCGATGCTGGTGCTCGCGCTGACGCAGGTGCTGGGCGTGGGCACCGTCTCGCTGGTGGCCCACGCGCTGGGCGCCAAGGACAAGCCGATGGCGACTCGCGTGTTCGAGCAGTCGATGTTGCTGGGCCTGGCCTGCATGGGCGCGACGATCGTGCTGGGCATCGTGGTCGGCCCGCTCTACATGCGCGGCGTGTCGGCCGACGCGGCCATCGCGCAGGCCGGCGTCACGTTCATCCTGTGGTCTCTGCCGGGCCTGGCCTTGCAGTTCGTGCTGGCGGTCGCCGGGTCGCTGCTGCGCGGCGCGGGGATCGTCAAGCCCGGCATGGTGGTGCAGATGGCCACCGTCGGCCTCAACATCGTCCTGGCGCCAGTACTGATCGCCGGCTGGGGCACGCACCATCCGCTCGGCGTCGCCGGCGCGGGGCTGGCCACCAGCCTCTCGGTGGCCGCAGGCGTGTTGATCCTTTCGCGCTATCTGCGCCAGCTGGGCGACGTGGTGTCGCTGCCCAGCGGTCTGGCCAAGCCGGAGCGCGCGCTGCTGGGCCGGATGCTTCGCATCGGGCTGCCGTCGGGCGGCGAGTTCGCGATCATGGTGTTGCTGAACACCGCGATCTACGCGCTGATCCGCGACTTCGGCGCCAGCGCGCAGGCCGGCTTCGGCATCGCCGGTCGCGTGATGCAGGCGCTGGCGATGCCGTCGATGGCGATCTCGTTCGCGATCCCCGCCGTCGCGGGCCAGAACTTCGGCGGACGCCATCCTGAGCGCGTCGTCGACACGCTCAAGCAGGCCTTGGCGCTGGAGATGGTGCTGATGGCCTTCGTCGTCGCGACGTGCCAGTTGTGGGCGCCGATTCCCGTGGCCTGGTTCACCACCGATCCACAGGCGATCGAGGCCGGCGTCACGGTGCTCAAGGTCGTCTCGTGGAACTTCTTCGGCATGGGCATCGTCTTCACCTGCTCCGGCATGTTCCAGGCGATGGGCAACACGCTGCCGGCATTGATCAGCTCAGTGACACGGCTGTTGACGTTCGTACTGCCCGCGTTCTGGCTCAGCCAGCGGGCCGGGTTCCGGTTGCTGGATGTCTGGCACCTTTCAGTCGCCAGCGTGTTCCTGCAGGCGATCGTGAGCGTCGTGCTGGTGCGGCGGCAGATCGGCCAGCGACTGGCGCCGATGAGCCAGCCCGCGCCAACGCGTGCCGGCGGCTGAGCGCCCACCCGCCCACGCCGTCGGGCGCTGCGCGGCTCAGACGTTCAGCAACGTCGCCCGGTAGTGCACCAGCTCGTCGATGGACTCCTGCACATCGGCCAGCGCCGTGTGGTTGCCGGCCTTCTTCAGGCCTTCCAGCGCCGCCGGCTTCCAGCGCTTGGCCAGCTCCTTGAGCGTGCTGACGTCGAGGTTGCGGTAGTGGAAGAACTCTTCCAGCTTGGGCATCGTGCGTGCCATGAAGCGGCGATCCTGGCAGATGGAGTTGCCGCACATCGGGCTCTTGCCCTTGGGCACGTATTGGCTCATCCATTCGATCAACGCGCCCTCGGCCTGCTCTTCGGTGACCGTGGAAGCCTTCACGCGATCGATCAGGCCGCTGCGCCCGTGCGTGCCCTTGTTCCAGGCGTCCATGCCGTCGAGCGTGGCGTCGCTCTGGTGGATCGCGAAGACCGGCCCTTCGATGCGGATCGTCAGCTGCGGGTCGGTGATGACCACGGCAACCTCGATGATGCGGTCGGTGTCGGGAAACAGGCCGGTCATCTCCATGTCGACCCAGATCAGGTTTTGTTCGGACTTCTTCAGCAGGGTGTCGGTCATCGGAGTCTCCCGGAGGGTGAGTGGGGCGGGCGTCGCGGCGACGCCGATCGTGCCCATTCTCGCGCAGCCAGCCGGCGCGGCGACCCGAACGACCCGTCGACGCGACGGCTTTGCGGTCGGCCGTCGCGCCAGGAGCGGCCCATCGCGTTGCGGACTGTCGCTCGAAACGACGTCTCATCGCCTTCGCGCTGCACTTCGGCGCAGGTCGTTGGAACCGTTTCCCACGCCTGAATATGGTTGCTCCACCGCTTCAACGCACACCACCCAGGAGATCACGATGAACTCACCCGCCAGCCCCCGCCATCCCTTCAAGGCCCTGGTGGCCGTCGTCGCGATGCTCGCCGTCGTGCACGGCGTCTGCGCCCAGGCCGACACGCGCGACGACGACGTCGCCAACGTCAATGTGGTCGGCCAGATGCCGCTGCACCAGGCCTGCCCCGATCTCGACGACGAGGAACTGGCCGACGAGCTCTCCACGGTCTGGGACGACGTGGAAAAGCCCTCCGCCATCACGGTGACCTTCAAGGTGCAGGGCCACCACGTCTTCGACGTCGCGCCGCAATCCGATTCGCCGCGCGCCTTCCACGGTATCCGCCACGTCGTGCATGGCATGAGCTGCGACGGCGGCGACGAGCAGGCGCACGGCGTGCGCTTCGTCGTGCGCTTCGTCGATCTCGACAACGGATCGCGCGTGGCGTCGATCGCGGACGTCATGGTCGACGGTGTCCCCGGTCACTGACCTTTGACGCGCCAGACAATGTGCGTCAACTGATCGACGGGCGCCGGCGCGCAAACGCGCGCCACGCGCATGGCGTGACGCGCGAGGGCTTGCAGGTGCGCGAGCGCGCCGGGTTGCCCGAGCGGGCTTACCAGCCCACGCCGTAGTAGTCGTAGACGGTGCGGCCGTAGTCGTCGTCGTAGTCCGGACGGCGGTTGTCCGCGTAGCGCGGGGCACCGTCCAGTGTGTCCTTGTCGATGGGCACCACGTAGCCACCGCGGCTGGTGTTGTACTCGAGCAGGCTCCACGGCACCGGGTAGCGGTTGGTGCCCATGCCCAGGAAGCCGCCGAACTCGAGCGCGGCGTAGCGCACCTTGCCGGAACGTTTGTCGATCACCAGGTAATCGATGGAGCCGAGCTTGTCGCCGCCATCGTTGTAGACGGTCGTGCCCTCCACGCGATCCGAAGAGATGACGTCATGGCTGAGGGTTTCGTTGAGCGTGTCCATGGTGGACTCCTTTTGCGAATGAAGACGAGGGATGGGGCCGCGTGGTGCAACCCCGCCGTCGACTTCGTGGCAAATCGCGCGCCGGGTCGAGCTGGAAGGTGGTCTCAGCCCGCGCTGCAGGTGAACGGGTACGCCTTCTCGTAGGCGCGGCAGTCCTCGGCCTGGCGATTGGCCGTGCTGCAGCAGCTGTGCTTCATGCACGCCGTCATGTCCGCGCGATGCGCCGTCTTGCCGGTCAGGCTGGCGCGACAGCTCGTCGTCACGCGGCCTTCCGGCAGCACGGCCCGCAGCTCGACAGGGTCATCCACCGACGTGGCGGCGGACTTCTTGTGGTGTTCCGTGGTTGCATGGCGCGCGGCATACGCGGCAGCGGGCGACAGGGTGGCTGCCGGGGCAGGCGCGGCCACCGGCGGTGTCGTGGCGACAGGCGTCGCCAGCGCGCCCCGCTTGGGCGACAGCCAGCGGTGTTCGATCTGCGGTTCGGGCAGGCTGGCGCCGGCGTAGACCGCACGCACCAGCATGTCGATACGGTCGCGCAACCCGTAGTCCGACTGCGGGTCGGCCACCGTCACATGGCCCGAGGACGGGTCGACCTCCACGGGCGCGGAGATACCTTCGCCGTCCAGAGCCTTGCGCAGGCGGGCGGACAGGCCAGCGGGCAAGGCCGCGGGCGCCGAGCCGGTTGCGGTAGGGGCAGCGGCGAGTTGCTGCTCGGGCGTCAGCGGCGGCAGCGCGACGGCGCCGCTGGGCGCGGGGAACGCAGGTGCCGTGCTGGCGACCGCGGTCGACGCGACCGGTGGTGCCGCGCGCGCTGCCGGCGTGAGCGCCGGCGCCGAGGCCACGACGGGCGCGGCGACCACTTGCGCCGAGTTGGCCGCGACCGTGAGCCTCTCGCCCGGCTGCGACCCGGTGAACCAGGCCAGCGCACCGACCGCAGCCGCCAGGCCGCCGAGCATCGCCAACGAGCGCCAGGGGCCGTTGCGGCGCGGCGGCTCCGGCGGGCGCAACGGCCAGGCGTCGGCACGCGGCGTCATCGGCGGGGCGGCGGCGGGCGCCGTCGACGTGGCCGCGGCGCGCAGGCGGTCGCGATCGGCCGTCACGCGCTCCAGCTCCTGGGACATGCGCGAGCGCAGCGCGTGCGATTCGGCGGCCAGCGCCTCGGTGTGGCGCAGGCGGTCGCGCATCAGGGCCTTGGCCTCGCGCTCCTTGGCCAGTTGCTGCTCGAAGTACTCCGGCGTGCCCACGGGTGCACCGGGCGCCTCGCCAGCCGGGAGGTTGCCCTCGATGTCCTGATTGCTCACGTGCCACTCTCCATCCGGTTGTCGCCCCGCCTCGGAGAATGGTAGCCCGGCCGCCGCCGACGGAAGCGGTCGGACTCCAGTTACCCGTAACAACCTGTCAGCATGACGGCCCCACGGTCGCTGGCGCTCCCTGCCCCCGAGCGGCCCGGCCAAGCCGGTTCCGCCGCTCCCTGGAATTTCTACTCGAGCGCGCGAGCGGCAACGCCGGGGCCGACCTCAGGTTGCAACGAGCAAGGGTTCACCGGTCTCACCTACACTCGAGGGTATGAATCCTGTGTTGCTTTCCCTGGCGTTTTCTGCCGCTATCCTGGCCTCGCTGCTCGTCAATTTCTGGTTGGCCACGCGCCAGATGCGGCACGTGGCAGCGCACCGTGGCGCCGTGCCGCCGGCCTTCGTCGGCGTGATCTCGCTGGAGTCGCACCAGAAGGCCGCCGACTACGCGCTGGCCAAGGGGCGGCTGGGCATCGTCTCGGACGCCTTCGGCAGCGCCGTGCTGATCGGCTGGACGCTGCTGGGCGGGCTGTCCTGGCTCAACGTGGCCATGCGCGAGCTGGTGCAGCCGCACCTGGGCAACATGGGCTACCAGCTGGCCCTGATCGGCGCCTACGTGGGCATCGACACGCTGCTGGGCCTGCCGCTGTCGCTGTACAGCACGTTCAAGCTGGAACAGCGCTTCGGGTTCAACAAGATGACACCGGGCCTGTACGTCAAGGACGCACTCAAGGTCATCGGCCTGTCCATCGCGATCGGCGGCCCGTTCGTCGCGCTGGTGCTGTGGCTGATGCAGGCCGCCGGCGCGACGTGGTGGCTGTGGGTCTGGGCCGCCTGGATCGGCTTCCAGCTCCTCATGATGATCATCATCCCGCTGTGGATCGCACCGTTGTTCAACAAGTTCGAGCCTTTCACCGACGAGTCGCTGATCGGCCAGGTCAGCGCACTGATGGCGCGCTGCGGCTTTCAGGCCAAGGGCTTCTTCGTGATGGACGGCAGCAAGCGCAGCGCGCACTCCAATGCCTACTTCACCGGCCTGGGCGCCGCCAAGCGCGTGGTGTTCTACGACACGCTCGTCACCAAGCTGACAGTGCCTGAAATGGAGGCCGTCCTCGCGCACGAACTGGGCCACTTCAAGCACCGGCACCTGTTCAAGATGGTCGCCACGATGAGCGTGCTCAGCCTGGCCTCCCTGGCGCTGCTGGGCTGGCTCGCCAACCAGTGGGGCTTCTATGCGGGGCTCAACGTGGTGCCCAACATGGCGACGCCCAACAACGCACTGGTGCTGCTGATGTTCATGCTGGCGATCCCGCCGTTCGCGTTCTTCGTCGGGCCGCTGTTCTCGATGATGTCGCGCCGCAATGAGTACGAGGCCGACGCCTACGCGCGCAGCATGTCGAGCGCCACCGACCTGGTGCGCGCGCTGGTCAAGCTGGTCGACGGCAACGCCGGCACGCTCACGTCCGATCCGCTGTATGTGCGCTTCCACTACTCGCACCCGCCAACGCTTCAACGCATCGAGGCGTTGGGCGTGTCCACCGCCGACCTGCAGGGAGCGGTCGCTTGAGCGCCGCCTCGTCGCGCGGCGCCCCGCCGCCCTCCAAGCTGGCGCTGGCGCGCGTCGTCGGCGTGCACGGCCGCCACTCGGTCATCGAAACGGCGGACGGCACGCGCATGCTGGCGCACGGCCGCGGCAAGAAGAGCGACGTGATCGTCGGCGACCATGTGCGCTGGCAGGTGTCGGGCGACGAAGGCGTGATCGAGTCGTTCGAGCCGCGCACCAGCCTGCTCAAGCGCCAGGACGAGTGGCGCAGCAAGAATTTCGCGGCCAACATCGACCTGCTGCTGATCATGGTGGCCACCGATCCGCCGTACAGCGAGTCGCAGCTGACGCGCGCGCTGATCGCCGCGGAGGACGGCCGCATCGCGGTCAAGATCGTCCTCAACAAGATCGACCTGCCCGAGGCCACCGCCGCGCGCGAACGCCTCGCGCCGTACCGCAAGATGGGCTACGACGTGCTGGAGGTGGCGGTCAAGACCGATCCAGCAGGCACCCAGGCGATCTTCGAGCCGCTGCTCAAAGGCAAGACGACGCTGGTGCTGGGCCCCAGCGGCATGGGCAAGAGCACGCTCGTGAACCTGCTGGTGCCGCACGCCGACGCGCAGGTGGGCGAGATCTCCAAGGCGCTGAAGTCCGGCAAGCACACGACGACCACCACCACCTGGTACTGGCTCGACGACAGCCGCCAGAGCGCGCTGATCGACTCGCCGGGCTTCCAGGAGTTCGGCATCCACCACATCAAGTCGGCCGACCTCGGCTCGCTGATGCTGGACTACGGCACGTACCTGGGCGACTGCAAGTTCGCCAACTGCACGCACCGCCATGAGCCCGCGTGCGGCGTGCGCGCCGCGATCGCTCGCGGCGACATCTCGCCGTCGCGCGAACGCATCTACGAAGAGCTGATGGACGAGCTCGAGCGCGCCGCATCGCGGCATTGACCGCGGTCTGACGTGAGCATCGCCTGGACTTCCTTCACGCCGTGGGCCTCGCTTGCCGGCGGCCTGTTGATCGGCCTTGGCGTCGCACTGTTGCTGCTGTTCAACGGCCGCATCGCGGGCATCAGCGGCATCGTCGGCGGACTGCTGCGGCCGGTGCGCGGCGACGTCACCTGGCGCGCGGCGTTCGTCGCCGGGCTCGTCGCAGCGCCGCTCGTGTGGCTGGTGGTGGCCGCGTTGCCGCGACTGCACGTGGCTGCCGACACGCCCACCCTGGTCGTCGCCGGCCTGCTGGTGGGCATCGGCACGCGCTATGGCTCGGGCTGCACCAGCGGACACGGCGTGTGCGGGCTGTCGCGCGGCTCGCTGCGCTCGCTCGCGGCCACTGCCTCGTTCATGGCAGCGGGTTTCGTCGTCGTCTTCGTCGTCCGCCACCTGCTGGGGCATTGACCGATGCGCACCCTCCTCGCCTTCCTCGCAGGCCTCGTGTTCGGCCTCGGCCTGCTGCTGTCCGGCATGGCCGATCCGGCCAAGGTGCTGGGGTTTCTCGACCTCGCCGGCGCGTGGGATCCGTCGCTCGCGTTCGTGATGGCCGGGGCGATCGCCGCGGGCGTGCTGGCGTTCGCGCTCGCCCGACGGCGCACGCGCTCGCTGCTGGGCGACGCGATGCAACTGCCCACCAAGACCAGCATCGACCGTCGCCTCGTCGCCGGCAGCCTGCTGTTCGGCGCCGGCTGGGGCCTGGCCGGCTTCTGCCCGGGGCCGGCACTGGTCGCGTTGGGCATGGGCGAGTCCAAGGCGATCGTGTTCGTCGTCGCGATGCTCGCCGGGATGGGCTTGTTCGAACTGATCGAAGCCCGCCGCAAGCGCCGCACCTAAGGCGCCTGCCGCTCCACGAACGGCCGCGCCTGCAGCACCACGATGCGGCCCTGCGGGTCGATGGCCCACTCGACGTCCTGCTCGCCGCCCAGCAACGCGCGCAGCCGCAGTCCGACGCGGCCCAGGCGGCGCACCATGTCGTCTGACAGCACGTCGCGCGCGGCCGGCAAGGCCTGCTCGGTGACGCCGCCCGCGCGATCGAGTTTCAGCTCGGTGTCCTCGGCCGAGCGCGACAGCCGCCGCACCGCGCCGCTGCGCGCCTCCCACATCGACTGCTCGGCGACGCGCCTGCCCTCGACCACCTTGATGCCGATGCCGCGCTTGGCCGACACGTAGACGACGTCGCGGTGCGTCGCGTCGAACGGGTCGCGCGTGATCAGCACGCCGGCGCTGGCGGAGGCTATCGCGCGTTGCACGAACACCGCCATCACGACGGCCGTGTCGAGGATGTGCGCCTGGCGCCGGGCCTCGACCGCCTCGAAGTTGAACACCGACGCCCACACGGTGCGCACGGCGCGAGCCAGATCCTCGGCGCGCGTCACGTTGGGCACGGTCGTGTACAGGCCTGCACCGCTGAAGCCGGCCAGATCCTCGGAGTTGGACGAACTGCGCACGAACACGCCAACGCCCTGCAACTGCGTCGTCCATTGCGCGCGCCACGCCTCGCCCAGGCCGGCGGGCTCGGGCTGTTCGATCAGGTCGTGCCGCAGCGCATCCAGGGCCCGGCGACGCACGGCTCGACTGCGGTCGAAGTCCGGCGTCGCGTACGCCGCCTCGATGCGCGCTGCGATGACCGGCTGCGTGATGAAACGCTGGTACGACGCGTAGGGAATGCAGAACCCGTCAGGCACCGGCGCGGTGTCGGCCAGGCGCCCGGCGCGTCGCTGCGCTTCGATCTGGCCGAGCCGCGCCGCCTTGCCGCCGCAGGCGTCGATGCGCGCGTTGCTCAGTTGCGCAAGCGGCAGCAAGCCGTTGATCTGCAGGTTGGGCGCCTTCACGCGCGCGGTCGCCACACGTGCGGGCAGGCTCGCGGGCGCGGGGCGGGCGTCGGCCGTCCAGCCGGTGGGCGTGACCGCCAGCCGCACCCAGTGGCCGTCCAGGGCGCGCAGCCGGGTGCTGGCGTCCTTCAGGTAGGCGTTGGGGACGCCCCAGCCCTTGGCCAGCAGGTTGACGTGCGACAGCACCGTCGACGGCCGGTCGGTGATCACGCCGGCCACCGGCGGCAACGCGAGCGGCACCTCGCGCAGAACGACGATGTCGGTGGGCAGGATGTCCTCGAGGTCTTCGGCCTCGATGTCGTCGACGATGCGCAGGCGCCCCAGCGCGACGCCGACGTTGAGCGGCAGGTAGTCGCGCGCGCCCAGGATCTGCTCCTCGGTCACCACGGCCACGCTGGCGACGCGCGCGGCGATCTCCTGCGCCGACGAGTTGGCCTTGAACGCGACCGGCGTGAAGAACGCCGCGGCCAGGTCGGCCTGCACCGCACCCAGCATGGCCGGCGCGATCGCGTCGCCTTCCCAGAACTCGTAGAGCCACTGGCCCGACTCCGCGTGCCAGCCCAGGGTACCGAGCACGAAGCGGCGGTCGGGCGACGTGTAGAGCTTGCGCAGGGCCGCGCTGTCGAGGTTGGCCACCAGGTACTGGCTGCGCAGGAAGTCCTCATGCAGCGCGTAGCGTTGCGTGTTGATGAAGAACACGCGATCCGCCTTGCCGCCCCGCCCGAGCTCGATGGCGAACAGCAGGTGCTCGATCGCGTAGGGCGTGCCGGGTTCGTAGACACGGGCCAGCGAGGCGAAGCCGGCGCGATCGGGGATGCGCTCGAGGAACGGGGCGGCGTTGCGGTGCCCGGCCGTCGCACCGGACGCCGCCGGCATCGCCATCCCGCGCCGCGCCGCGGCATAGGCCGAGGGCTTGTCGGCGAGCTGCGCCTGCGCCGGCAGCCCGGCCGCGGCGCAGACGGCGAACAGCAGCAACGACGGGGGCACGCGCATGCGCGTCAAGGCAACAGGTTGGCCAACTTGAGAAGCGCCACCAGCAGCATCCACAGCACGACCGAGCGCCACACGAGGCCGACGACGATGCCCAGGTGCCCCAATTGCGGCGGCATGCCCTGCGTCGTGCTGCCCTCGGACTCGAACGCTGCCTCGCCGCTGGTGAAGGTCTTGGAGCGGTCCGGCGTGACGCCTGGCGCCGTGGCGCCGCCCAGTTGCACGCCGACGGCACCCGCCGCGGCGGCCAGGATGATGCCCTCATTGGCGTGCTTCCACAGGCCGGCGTCGCGCTTCCAGCCGTCGATCGCGTCCTGGAAGTTGCCGACGACGGCGAAGCCGAACGCCGTCAGGCGCGCAGGGAAGTGGTCGATCAGGCTGAACAGGCGCTGCGACAGCGCCATCAGGTTTTCGTTGATCGGCGTGTCCAGCGACTTGCTGCGAAACGCCCAGTAGCGCGACGCGAACTCCGCCATCCGGTACAGCACCGCACCGGCGGGCCCCAGGCCGATGGTGGAGAAAACGACGAAGCTGAAGAACACGCCGAACACGTGGCGATGCGCAGCCAGCAGCGAGTGCTCGATCATGTGGCGCAGCAACTCGGTGCGCGGCAGCTCAGACGCGTCCAGGTGGCGCCACTCGGCCAGCAGCCGCCGTGCCTCGGGCTCGTCGCCGCCTTCGAGCGCGGTGCGGATGTCGGTGAAGTAATGGCTGAACTGGCGAAAGCCCAGCGTGAGGTACAGGATCGCGACGTCGAACAGCAGCGCGCCGATCGCGTTGTAGTGGGCGATGCCAACGTAGACCAGCGCAGCCACCAGCGCCGGCGCGATCACGGTGACGATCCACACGATCTTGGCGTGCTGCGGCTTGCCGGCGTCGAAGTTGCGGCCGGTCCAGCCGACCCAGGACGCGAGCGAGTAATGCACGACGTTGTTGCGCGGCAGCGGCTTGATCTGCTCGAGCAACAAGGCGAGGAGGACGGCGACGAAACTCATTGATGCGAATGATAGCCGCAGCGCGACCGCGGACGGCATGCCCGGCCGTGCACGACCAGCCGGGTTCAGCGCGCCAGGAAGCGGTACAGGTTGCGCAGCATCGCGGCCGTCGCGCCCCAGACGAAGTACGGTTCGCCACCGGCGTCGGCTCCCCACGGCATCGAGATGAACTGGCGCGCGATGCCCTGGAACTCCACCGCGTGGCGCTGGTGGTTGGCCGGGTCCATCAGGAAGGCCAGCGGCACCTCGAACACCTCCGCGACTTCGAACGCATCGAGCGTGAGATCGCGCGGCGGATCGAGCAGCCCGACCACCGGCGTGACTTCGTACGCCGTCACCGTGGTGTAGGTGGGCAGCACGCCGATCACCTCGACCTCGTCGGGCCACAGCCCCACCTCTTCGCGCGCCTCGCGCAGCGCGGTGGCGACCGCGTCGATGTCCTCCGGATCGGTGCGCCCGCCCGGGAAGCTGACCTGGCCCGCATGGTCGTTCAGGTGCTCGGTGCGCTTGGTGAGCAGCACGGCGAGACCTTCGGGTCGACGCACCAGCGCCACCAGCACGGCGGCGCGCCGCATCGGCCGCTCGGACAGGCGCTGGCCGTCGCCGGTGAACTCGGGCATCCAGGCGCTCTCGCCGTCCGCGGACTCGCCCGCGCCCGCGTGAGCGCGCAACGTGGGCGCGAAACGCGCGCGCAGCGCATCAGCCGCGAGGCGATCGGCGGGGATGGCCGGCAGGTGCGCATCCGTGCCGATGACCGGCGCCAGGCGCGGCTCGCGGATCAGCGAGCGGGGTGCGGCGGCGGGCGCGGCGGGGACGTCGGAGGCAGACATGCAGCAGGGTGTGGAAGCGGGCATCAACGCCGGATTGTCAGACCTGGGACGGCACATTGCACGCCCTGCTGCGCATCACCCCTCGCGGCATGGGAATCGTCGCGGCGGTCTGCCGGCGTCGCCTGCGCCAGGCTCAACCAGCCGCGGTAGCCGACCACCTGGCCGATGACGATGACATGGGCCTCGATCCGGAAGTGCAGGCGCTCGCCCACGCCCGTTTCCTCGGCGACGATGCGCGGGCGCAGCCATGCCGGGCAGGGTATGCCCAGCAAGCGCATGCGCTCGAGCCGCATCCGCAAGCGACCGCCGTCCGCCTCGAGCGCGAACGTCAGCGCCGCGGCACCCATGCGTTCCACCACCCGACCGCCGACGACATGCATCTGCGAGCCCATCGTGCGGCCCGGAAAGTGCCGCGTCCAGGTCTCGCGCCCGGGCGCGGCATCGAGCTCGAAACGGATAGGCCCTTTGGTCGCACGGCGCGGGCTGCCCAGCAGGCCTGCGAGCACCCGGCCAAGGGCCGAACCGGGTGGATCGGTCTCGACGACGCCGTGCAACTCGTGGCGCCCGGCGAGGCGATGGAAGCGCTGCAACGCCGGCGCGAGCTCGCCATAGCGCTGGCCCAGCACGCGCTCGAACAGCGACACGTCGCTCATGCGATGCGCCAGCTCACGTTCAAGCCGGCAGTCTCGCGCGCGAACTCGTCCAGCGCCAGCACGCCGATGCACGGCCGGGCGCCGCTGGGCATCGGTGCGCCGGTGGCCAGGCGGCGCACCAGCGCGGCGGCGGCCAGCGTCGGCACGTACGGGCCGTCGCCGCGCGTGGCGAGCAGCGTCCAGCTGCGCCGCGCACGCCGCCCTTGGGCGTCGAGCCCGCGCACGGCTACGTGCATCGCGCCATCGTCCGAGCCCCAGTCCTTGAACCGGTCGGACGCGGCCTTGAGCCAGCGCGCGTGCGCCAGCGGGTCGCGCAGCACGCCCAGGCGCACCAGCAGCGCCAGCGCGTTCATGCCCAGTTGCTGCCAGATCAGCTCGGCACCGGCACCGAAGCGCACCACCGGGCGGCCGGGGTAGTGCGGTGGCAGCAGCGTCAGGTCCGGCACGTCGCAGGGCGACAGCAGCCGCCAGCCCACCGGCGCCGGGTAGCGCCGCAGCCGCGACGCCAGCCAGCCCGTGCGCGTGCCGCCGTCCGATTGCTTCACGGGCCGGCCGCAGTAGCTCAACGCCGCCTGGATCGTCGACAGCCCGCGCTCCGTGCGGTTGCCGGGGCTGATGCCGATGTCGATCGCGTCGACACGCTGCCAGCCGGCGACCATCGCGTCGACCGCGGCCGCCGACAGCGCCGGCACCGAACTCGCCCCGCTCAGCACGCTGACGCCGGCGGCCGTCGCGGCGACGTCCACCGCCGTGATGCCCGCGACGAAGGCGCTGCCGTCGGCAAGGTCGATGTAGTGCACGCCGGCCGCGCTGCAGGCCAGCGCGACGCGGTAGTCCTGGCCCTGGAACGGCCCGCTCGCGTAGACCACCAGGCGCACCTCGAGGCGGTCGAGCCAGGCCGGCAATTGGTCGGACAACGCATCCAGCGCGACGGCCTCGAGGCTGGACACCGCGCACGGCGAGAGCGCATCGACCAGCGCCGCGGCCTGCGGCCAGGAGCGCCCTGCGACGATCACGTGCAGGCCGGGTTGCAGCGACAGCCGCTCGACGAGGCGGCGGCCGAATAAGCCGTAGCCGCCGATGACCAGGACGCGGTAGAGGTCGGGAGAAGGGATGCGCATCAATGCCGGAGTGTCTCAGGCATTGCGGTCGCAAAAACGAAAAAGCCCGGCACAGCCGGGCTTTCGTGTCTGGTTCCTGGCGCCCACGAAGGACGCCGGAAACTCAGGCCAGCTTTTCCTTGATCCGAGCCGACTTGCCCGAGCGCTCGCGCAGGTAGTA
>JBDSDD010000008.1:0-175377 GCA_039920745.1 Burkholderiaceae bacterium
ACCGTCGTGCTTGCACTCAAGGTGCCCGAGGTGCCGACGATGGTCAGCGTGGACGTCCCCGTGGCTGCGCTGGCGCTGGCATTCAGGGTGAGTACGCTGCCACCACGGGTGGGGTTCGTACCGAATACGGCTGTCACGCCGCTGGGCAAACCCGAGATCGCCAGCGTGACGTTGCCAGTGAAACCGCCCAGCGGACCCACCGTGATGCTGTCGGTACTGCTGTCGCCACGCACCACCGAGAGTGATGACGCCGCAGTTGCCAACGTGAAACTCGGTGCGCCGCCGCCGCTGGTCGGTATCGCCGGATAGGCATCCCGAATCAACTGAGTGAATTGGGCCGGAAAGAACACCCCTGCCGCGGGTGCATTGGGAAGCGCACCGGTCAGCGTGCTCCCGGCCAAAGCGTTGTGATGTGCCGGATTGCAGTTTTCATCCGCATTGCCACTCACATAGGCCGTGCTCGTCACATAGGTTCCATCCGACTCGCCAGGCGGCTTGATCCAGACAAAAGCCTGCAACTGCGGGAAGAATCCCGGTGGATTGGTCGTCGGCGGGATTCCCATGCCGGCACCCGACTGATTGCACCATTGACCCCGATGGTTGCGCCGGTCAATCCTTGTCGCATTCACAAAAGTATTCAGATCTGTGCTGCTGCTGGCAACAGTCGGCCGACTCGCGCCGCCCCAGCCATTGCGCGACGTATCCATCAAGATGCCAATCGCCGCCGGGAAACCGGCATTGACAAACGCCGTGTAAGCCGCCGCCTCATAGCTTCCCTCATCAATATACGGATCATATTGGTAGAAGTCGGCAGATTCCACTTGACCACTGCCCAATTGCTCAGTCGCGGTCATGAACGGTTCTTTGGCAGGTGCGTAGTTGGCAGTATTGCTGATGAACCCATCTATGGTTGAAAGCCCGCTGGGCGTGGCGGCCACCAGATCGTGGTACAGCGACACGGCAGGGGCGAAATTGGTAGGCCAACCCAACCATGCCGACTGCCCGATGTCAAGGTACTGATACACATTCTGCAGCGTATGGAACCGTGTAATTGCATACGTGATCCCCGCCACATACACGCCGCTGCTCTGTGCAGCCACGCAGTTGGGAATGGGCGTGGCGCCAGCGCCATTGGTGATCAGGTTGGGAATCGAATCCGATTCGACCACCAGCACGAAGCGGATGCGGGGATTGGTCGCGTAGGATTGGAGCGTGTTGACAATCGGCGTGATGTAATTTTGCTTGTAAGTATCAATACCACTGAGCGGCTGCGCAGGTGGATTCGCTGCGATGCTGATCTCGCCGTTGGAGGCCAGTGCTGCACAGTCGCGATCCGGCAGATCATAAATTACCAACGTCAGCACGATGGGTTGCGAACCACCGCCTTGCTGTTGCAGCGCGGCGTTGATATGTTGCGCAAGACTCAATCGGCCATCATTTGCTGATCCACCTGTAATAGCCTTCATGCTATCCAGCCAAACCGCCGTCGGGTAGCCTTGCACCGTCTTCATTTGACTGATCAGCGTCACATCGGTGGTCTGGGCGATGACACTGTTTATTTTGGTGGCGTAATCCGGATTGACATACTGCGTCGCGCCAACAAATGGATTAGCCACATGCTGCGCGAAAGCATTCGGCGCAAGCACGGCGAACAGGGCAGCGACCATCAGCCACACATTGTGCTGCGAACTCTGGCTGTGACGCAGGCGCGCTGCCAACCAAACTTTTAGTGAGTGCATGATTTACTTCCTCTGAATTTTGACTATTTTCTATGGCCGAATAACATTCAGCAATCAAACAGACAGATCAGTCACCCACCAGACTACGATCCATTCTTTCTTATATACAAATTCTGCTTGCCCGACAGGATCTACCAGGAGCAAGAAATGCAAACGGATTCCAACTTAAGGAGACAGCAGCATCAGTTCACGGCGTGACGCCTGCAAGCCCATTTGTGCGGTTGAAAAAATCAGATCGATAAAACACTTGAGATGGAGCGGTTATTATTATTTATTTGACAGCGTTGTCATTAAATTCGCAAAAATATTACATTCAGGATTCAAAGCGCAAGCATTTTCGCAATTTGTCAGGGATTTGCTTTCAATGTGAGGGGTCAATTTTTACCTGCCTCGCGGTGAATTTCAGTAGCCTTCGCGACGCATCCTAGCCCCAACATCTTTCGAAAGCTACGGCCGATTCTTGAATTACAACTCGTTGCGGATTTCGATGCACGTCGAGTTGGAACTCATCCAGAGGTCGACGCTGGGACAAATCCGCAAACACTTATTTCAAAGGGGGCCTTGGTCGCCGCGCCGACTGCGATTCGGCACGGACTTCAGGTCGAGGACTCGAGAAATTCACCATCGACAAGAGCGGCGCCAACACCGCCACAAACGTGAGCATTCGGGGTGACGGCGGCCCGGGCGTGAGCCTCAGTCGTTGGAATGCAGCGTGGTGTTCAACCCGCCCCAACGCACCGAATTCGTCTCCAGCACCTCCACCGCGCCGCTCTGGCTGTTGCGGCGGAACAGCAGTCCGGGACGGCCGGACAGCGTGCGGGCCGCGACGACGGAGCCGTCAGGCAGCTTGACCTTGGTCCCCGCCGTCACGTAGAGCCCCGCCTCGACGATGCACTCGTCGCCCAGCGTGCCGGCGTTGAAGTTGACGAAGCCCTCGTGCATCACCGTGGTGCCCGGCGACAGGTACGCGCCCAGGCGCACGCGGTCAGCGTCGGCGATGCGCACGCCGGCCGGCACGACGTCGTCGGTCATGCGCGGGAACTTGTCGATCGACGGCACCGCGAGGTGGTGCCATTCGTCGCCCACGCGCGCCCGCAGCTCGTCGACGTGGGCCGGCAGCACCGGGCCCGCGGACGTCCACGCGATGTCTTGCAGCAGGCCGAAGAGGCCTTCGAGGTTGATCTCGTTGGGCTTGACCGCCAGTTCGGACAGCAGGTGCAGGCGCAGCCAGGCGTCCTCGGTGGACAGCGGCGGCGCGTCCAGCGACTCGATGGCCACTTCGACGACGTCGTCCGCGATCAGCCCCAGCTTCTCGGCCAGGCAGCCGCGGCGGCAGGCCACGCCGGGACGGGGGAACCACACGTCGATCGTCTTGCCGGTGGCGACGTCGCGGTAGCGGCGGCCGGTGCGCTGGAGAGTCACTGCAGTCTTCGAGATCCTGAGTCTGCGCAGGATGCCAGAGACGCCGCCGACCGCCCGCGGGGTTCACGGGACGCGAAGCGGCTTGACCGGCTTCGCGAAGGCGCTCTAGTTGCCGACCAGGAACGAGCGCACCAGCGTCAGCTCACCTGGCTTGCGCATCGGCACGCGGAACACCTGTTGCTTCTCGCGCGGCGTGCCCTCGTCCTGGATGATGGCGACCTGGGCCGTGGTGATCACGTCCTGGCGCTCGCCCGCGCCGTAGTAGTTGACGTACACGTGGTAGGTGCCCACCAGCGGAGCCTGGGTGGCGAAGATCTCCGGTCCGAAGCCGGTAGTGACGTCGACGTCCAGCGCGCCTCCGTTGGCGGCGACGCGGTCGCCGTAGAAGACGTGCGAGCCGTCGGGGCCGACGACGTGCAGGTCGAGGTCGGTGTGGTCCGAGTCCCAGCTCAGCACCACGCGAAGGCGCGGCGCCGTGCGGCCGGCCGCGGCCTCGTAGAACTGGCGCCGCTTGACCTCGCCGTCGGGGGTGCGCACCTCCACGCCGTGGCTGCCGGCGCCAAACGACCACGGCCGCGCGAACGAGCCGTCGGCTTCGACGGACAGCGGCAGCGCGATGCCGTCGACGATCAGCCGCGCCGGCCGGGCGGCGCCGTCCGCGCGCGGCTTGGGCTGCGCGGTGATCTGGCCGCGGATCTGCGCACTCGGGTCCTTGCCGTTGACGTTGACGCTGGCGGCCGGGTAGTGCACCTCCTGCACGAAGTCGTTCTGCTTCGCGGGCGTGGCGCGCCAGCCGCCGGACGGCGTATCGATGGTGGCCTGGGCGCACGCGGCGCCGGCGAAAAACGCCAGCAGCGTGGCGAGCCAGGGGCGTTGGGCAAATGAAAGTCGCATCATGATTCGACCAGGTGACGGGCCAGGCGTTCGACGAAATCGTCGTCCTGGCCGCGGGGGTGATGGCGGAAGGCGAGGTGGAGGTATTCGTGCACGAGCGTCACGCGGCCGTCCTGCGTGAACCATTCGCGCACGCGGATCTGCAGCAAGCGCTGGTCGGAGTGCGGCACGCCCATGGCCAGGCGGCACACCTGCAGTGTCTCGGGCAGCGGCTCGAAGCCGGCTTCGCGGCCCAGGGCCTCGCGCCAGCGGCGCTGGCGGGCCAGCAGCCAGTCGCGCGCCTCGGGCAGCGGCACGCAATCGGCGTCGGCATCGAGGGCCACCAGCCGGGACTGCGGATAAGCCGTGTGCAGGATCGCGTCGAAAGGCGCGCCTGCACGCGATGACGCGACCGCGTCGCGCCACGACATCTGGCCGGCGCTCGCCTGGGTGCCGTGGTAACGCACCGACGGGCCATCGAGCACCACGCCGCGCGTGAACGCGGCCGCGTCGCGTGCCGCGCGCGAGGGCGCGTTCGGGCTCGCGCGCTGCGCGTGGCTGTCGTCGGCGATGCGGCGGCAGCCGTCCTCTTCGGTGGCGTTCTGCACCAGGTAGCTGCGCGCGGCGATGGCCAGCGCGCGCGCCGCGGCGACCTGCGTGGCGTCGCCCTCGCGGTCGACGACGCGGGCCACATAGTCCTCCATCGACCAGCGGCCCTCCAGGCGCAACGCACCGGCGCCGGACAGCAACTGCAACCCCGGCGAGGCGTCGATGGGCAGCACGTTGCCGTTGGTGAAGCTCACGCGATACGCGCCGGAAATCGTGCCGGCCAGCGCAGGCCGGCCATCGGTGCCCACCACCGACGCGATTCGGTAACGGTTGAACAGCGCCACGGCCACGCACGGCTCGGCGGCGTCGGCCACCAGCTCCGGCGCGACGTCGCGCAGCCCCGCCGCGGCCCAGGTACGGCCGATCCACGCGGCGTGCGCACGCAGCGCCGTGCGACTGGTGCCGGGCGCGCCGAACCAGAACGGCGTGCCGTCGGCGAGCCAGCCGGCGGCGCCGCCGGCGTGCTGGCCGTCCAGCGTCCACGACCAGGTCTTGAAGCGCGGGCCCGCGCCGATGGCCGGCACGACGCCGTCCAGCTTCAGCGTCAGCGGCAGCAGCGCGCCGCGTGCGGCCTGGCGTGCCGGCAAGGGGATGTCGGCAAGCGCGGCCAGCAGCGACACGACATCGACCTCGGTGGCTGGATCGAACGCAGCCGGCGTGCCCACCCACTCGGGCGCGTGGCGCTCACGCCAGAAGCGACGCCATTCGACCGGATCGACGTGCAGGCGTCGCGCCGAGAAGTACGGGCCGCAGGACTGCGCCAGCGCCGCGTCGCGGCCGATCTGTGCGCCGGGCTCGCAGCAATACTCGTCGTCCGCAGCCGGCCGGGCGGCCGTGCAGACGTAGGCCGGCTCGCGCGCGCCGTGCGTCTGCAGCCACGCGTAGGCAAACAGCTTCCATGTGCTGCCCAGCGGCACGCGCTGGTGTGCGTCACCCGAAGCGGCGAGCGCATCCGCGGCGGGCACGGGCGCGACGAGCGCGGCCGGCGTCCCGTCCGGCGAGCTCTCCAATGCCCGGTGCACGCCGTCCGCGCCCACCCACCACAGTTGCGGCGCGGGCGCGCCAGCGGTGGCGGTGGTCACGGCCAGCGCGACCGCGCCGCCGACGAGCCAGGGAAGGTGCCGGAGGTTCACTGCACCGTCCACTTCGCCCAGGCGCCGCTGGTGTCGATCGCCTTGGCCTCGGGGTCGTACATGCGGTGCAGGCGCAGCCCCGGCACGTTGAACTGGCCGCGCTGGGCGAAGCGCACCAGGTGGCGGATGCTGAGCGACTCGCCGGCGTTGAGCGCGTCGATCGGGATCGCATAGCCCTGCGCGATGTCCTGCTGCGTCGCGCGTTCGAGCGACACCACTTTGTCGGCACCCGTCTCGATGTCGATGCCCCAGGTGCTGGCCTCCACCGAGGCACCCGGGGGCAGCCCGGCTTCGACCAGCGCATGACGCAGCGCGACGTTGCCGCTGACCGCAACCTCGTCCAGGTACAGCGTGTCGGTGGACAGCGGCGTGCCCGGCGCGACGAGCTCCAGGCGCACGACCAGGCGGCCGTTGTCGGTAGGCACCGACGGCGCAGCGCCTGCCGCCGGCTTGGCGGACTCCTTCTGCGGCACCAGCTTCCACAGCTTGCGCACCAGGTGCACCGGCAACGTCGGTGCCGACGCCTCCACGCTCTCGAAGTCGACGTAGGCGAAGCCAGGCTTGCCGCCCATGGGCAGCGCCAGCGTGGTCGGACGCGGCTGGTCGGCCGGCCACGTCCACACGGGCTCGCCACTGGGGCCGGTGGCGCGTTGCCACGGCGCGGGCAACGCCAGCGCGGCGGCATCCAGCGCGACGGCGTCGACGCGGTGGCCCAGCGCGCGCTGCAGCCAGACAAGTGTCTGCGCACGATCGATCGTCGGCACGCGAGCGCTGACCTCGGCCAGAAGTTCCGGGGCGGCGGCGCTGCTGGTGCGCTGGCTGGCCATCAGCAGCGCGCGGACGAACGGTTGGTCGCTGGACGCCAGGCGCGCGGCTGCAGAATCCGCCCGGGCTTTCGCGTCGGCACCGATCGTCGCGTGAGCGCGAACGGCCGTGGCGACGTTCAGAACGAGCGCCATGTCGTCGATCGCCTCCGAGCCCAGTTCGCGGATCACGAGGCTGCCGCTGGTGCGCCCGGACGCCGGCTTGGCCGTCGTGGGGGCGGCGCTGTCATCGAGACGCGCCTGCACCATCGAGGACACCGGCAGGCCCATCTCCTGCATCCATGCCAGCGCCATCGCCCGCTGCAGCGACGTCATCGACGAAGCGTCGCTCGCGGCATAGGCCTCGAGCAGGCCTTGCCAATGCTCGGGCGGCAGGCTCAGGTGCAGCGCCTGCGTGGCGCGCCAGTCGGCGTAGTAAGCGTAGGTGGTGAGGAAAGTGTCGTCGTGCATGCCGCGGCCCCACCAGCCGAAGCGGGCGTTCGGGCCGGCCATCGCGATCAGCGACGTGCGCGCGCTCGCCAGGCGTTGCGCGAGTTGCGGCGCGGCGCCCTGCTGTGCCGGTGCCAGCGACTCGAGCGCCATCGACAGCGGCAGCATGCGGCTGGAGGTCTGCTCCACGCAGCCGTACGGAAACTCGATCAGCGAGTCCATCCAGCGCCGGAACTCGCCGGCAGCGGCATCCTGAGCGAACGCCACGCGCACATGCGTCGCGTCGGCCGGCAGTGGCAGCGCGGGCGCGCCGGCGGCCAGGCTCAGCTGCAGCTCGCGCGGCGCGCGCCAGCCCACGGGCAGGCGTTGCAGGTCCAGCGCGAGCTGGTCCACCACCTGGGCGTCGCGACGGATCGTCAGCTGCAGCGGCAGCGCTCCCGTCTTGTCGGCGACCAACGGCACGTCGATGAAGTTGACGCCCGGCTTCAACGTGACCTTGTCCTTGCGCTCGAAGCCCGGCGCGCTGGCCTGCCACTCGACCGTCGCGTCTGCCCCGGTCTGGTTGAACAGCGCCACAGCCGCAGTGGCCTTGTCGCCCTCGCGCTGCCAGTCGGGACTGGTCCATTTGGCGTAGAACGGCTTGTCCGAACGCACCCAGGCGATCTGCTGGCCGACGTTGCCGTCGGCGTCGATCGCTCGGCCGGTGACGCGCCAGCGCGTCAGCGAGTCGGGCATGACGAAGCTGAAGTGCGCGTGTCCGCTTGAATTTGTGGTCAGGCGAGGCAGCCAGGCGGCGGTGTCGATGTTGTCGCGGCGCGGCCGCTCCAGCACCTTGACGGCGCGCTCGTTGACCTGGCCGCGGCGCGGGGCGTCGCCCAGCTTGGAGGTGGCGAGGTCGTAGCCGATGAACGACAGGCTGGCGCTGGTGCGCACGTTGTCGCGGCGCGGGTGGAAGAAGAAGTCTTCGATGCGCGGCGCGATCTCGGGCTGCAGCACGTAGATCATCTCGTCGACCACGCCCACGTTGACGTCGGCGCTCACCGGCTTGCCGGCCAGCGTGGCCTGCACGTCGACCTCCACGCGCTCGCCCGGCGCGTAGACGGCCTTGGCGGTGTGGAAGCCGAGCGCGATGCGCGGCTGCTCCACCAGCAGGCCCTGGTTCTGGAACACGTAGTCGCCGTTCTTGACGTAGGCGATCGACAGCGTGATGTTGGGGCTCATCTCGTCGCGCACCGGCACATGCAGCTTCCACTGCGTGGCCGAGATGCGCTCGCTGCGCACCCAGCTTGCCGAGTCGCCGAGTTGCGCGGTGCCTTCGACGTGGTCGCGCTCGAGCGTGAGCAGCGCGTGGTCGACGGGCTCGGGGAAGCTCACCAGCGCATCGGCCGTGTCGCCCGCGTGGTACTGCGCGCGGTCGAACACGATGCCGATGGAGCCGACCGGCGCCTTCAGGCCGTCGCCGCTGACCCAGTGGCTGGCCGCGGCCACGATGCGGCCGTGGCCGTCGCGCAGGCGCAACGTGTAAGAACCCGGCTGCGGATAGGCGATGTCGAAGGTATCGCCGGCACCGAGCGCGCCCGAGGCGGTGGCGCGGTTCTCCAGGCGCAGCCACTCCCAGGTGGACGGGCGCGGCGCGCCGTCGGCGGCGCCGAGAGCGGCGGCCTGCGTGCCGGCACCGGCGATCGCGGTGCTGCGCTGGCTGGCGGCGATGCGGTAGTTGACGTTCTCGGCGGCGCGCGAGAACTGGCGGTCCGGCAGCAGCCGGTAGCTGGTGCTGCCGCGTTCGACGAGCAACTCGCGTGACGCACGCACGCGGTAAGCTGCGCCGTCGGTGGCCAGCGCGGTGATGACGTAGCGGCTCGGCTGATCAGCGGCCGGCAGCGAGAACGCGGCCACGCCCTTGGCATCGGTAGTGAGCTCGGCCTGCGTGAGCTTGAGCGGGAACTGGCCGCCGTAGTCGAGGTCGCCCTCCACCATCGTGAGCTGCTGCGCGCGCGCCGTCAGGCTGACGCGCGCATTGACCACCGGCTTGCCATCGGGGTAGTTCAGCTGAAGCTTGCCCTCGACCGCCTCACCCGTCTTGAAGTCCGGCTTGGCCGGCAGCACGCCGATCTCGAAGTGCGGTTTCTGGTACTCGGAAACGCGGAAGGCGGCCGTGTAGGTGTCGGTGCCCATCGTCATGCGCAGCTCGTAGCCGCCACCCGGTGCGCCGTCGGCCAGCGCGAAGCGCGCGTCGGCGCCCAGCGTGCCCGAGAAGTGCTGCTGCTGGCGCACGACCACCTGGCCGAGCGGGTCCACGACGGCCAGCGTCAGGTCGGCGTCCTGCAACGCGACGGATTCGCGCGCGCTGCGGAACTCGCGACCGGTGACGTGCACGTTGACCGTATCGCCCGGGCGATACAGCGGGCGGTCGGTGACGGCGTAGACCTTGGCCGCGTAGATCTCGCTGTCGTAGTAGAAGTTCTCCGAGACGAACACGCCGCCCTTCGGATCGGCGCCGAAGACATAGCTTTGCTCGGGGCTCTTGCGATCCAGCAGCGCGACGCCGGCCGCGTCGGTGACGCCGCTCTTGAGCGCGCCGACGCCGTCGGTCCACACCACGCGCGTGCCGGGCACCGGCGCGCCGTCGCCGCGACCCGCAGCCCACACCAGCATCTGGTCGCCCGAGATCTTGGTGATGGCCACCGAGTCGGACACGAACATCAGCGTCGTCGCGCGGAAGTTGCCGGCCAGCGCCTCCACCAGGTACAGGCCCGGCGCGCGCTTGCCCAGCGGCACGAACACGTTGCCTTCGGTGGGCGACACGAAGTTGGAGCTGCTGCCCTGCAGCGCGACATCCTTGGGCAGACCGATGGGCTTGGCGTCCTGGATCGGGTAGCGGAAGTGGTCGAGCAGTGCCAGGCCGGCGATCGGCTTGAACTGCGTCGGCTCCTCGAACGTCGACGCCGACTTGAGGTCGGGCGGCGTCTTGAGCACGGGCACCTGGGCGACCACGTCCCGGCGCGCCTGGCCGGTGAACAAGTCCTGCCAGGCGAGGCGGGCCTTGACCTGCCAGCTGTCCCACAGGTGCGTCAGCGTGTTGGACACCCCGGTGTCGGCAGTCGCGGCGTCGATCTGCACGCGGTGGAGGTTCTTCTGCTTCTGCAGGAAGCCGAGTGCGTCGGGCACGCGGTAGACGCGCACGTCGATGCCGCCCATCTGCGCGAGCGCGCCGGGCGAGTTCACCTCGATGCGCACCTTGGCCACCTCGGCACTGCCGAACGTCGCGTCGGTGAGCAGGAAGAACGGCTCACCGACGAACGGCGTCCAGGCATTGGCGAGCGGCTGCGGCTCGGTACTGACGACGGGCCGGGCCGTGGTCGCGGGAGCTGCCTTCTTGTCGGCCATGGGCTTGCCCGCGGCGGGGGTGGAGACGGGCGACAGCGCGGCGGCGGCGAGCGCGGCGGCGATGACGAGCGGTCTGTATTTGGCGAAGTGGGCGGTCAAGATCGGGGCCTTCACGCGAGGAAATCCAGGCAATAGATG
Organism: Burkholderiaceae bacterium; assembly: GCA_039920745.1. Classification (GTDB taxonomy): domain Bacteria; phylum Pseudomonadota; class Gammaproteobacteria; order Burkholderiales; family Burkholderiaceae_C; genus Scleromatobacter. Next base: position 10,555 of record JBDSDD010000008.1, read on the forward strand.
CCGGCGAAGTTCGGGTTGTCGGAGGTCGGGCGCCAGCGGGTGTCCTTCCAGCCGGCGAGCTGCTCGGGGCGCAGCGCGCGCAAGCCGTTGTCGCCGGGATCGTTGCGGCCCGTGTGGTAGGCGATGTAGTGGCCCATCCAGACCATCAGGTGCTGCTCGTCGCCCATGTCGAAGAACATCAGGTCGCCCTGCTGCGCGCGCATCAGGTCGCGCGACACGAAGCGGGTGTTCTCCTGCACCAGGTCGATGGCCGGCACGAACGCGCCTCGGCTGCCGTCGACACGTCGCCACGACTGGCGCAATGCGCGCAGCATGGTCTCGCCGGGCGTGACGTCGGCCGGCACGCGCACGCCGCGAAAGCCGTTGGCGCGCTTCCAGTCAGCGTCGTGCGGGCGCAGCGCTTCATCGACGCAAAAGCGCACAAGGCCGGCGCAGTCGCGATGCGTCCAGCGCGGCGTCGGGCCATGTTCGATCTGTGCGCGCACGAGCAGCGTCATCCAGTCGCGGAAGCGCTGCGACTGTTCGCGATCGAATCGCGGGGGTGCCGTCTCGGGCGCGTCGCCCGCGTGCGCGAGGCCGGCGGCCATCAGGGCCGCGCCGGCACAGAAGCCGCGGCGCGAAATGGAAGCGGCGTTCATCACTTCGCCTTTGCCTTGGCAGGCGGCTTCGACGCGGCAGGCGTGGCGGCCGGGGCGGCGGGCGCCGGCTCGACCACCGACGTCCAGACCACCTCCACCCAGCCCTGCGCCGACGGCGTGCCGACCGGCGCGGCGTGCACGTCGGGCCAGCGACGCAGCGCGTCCAGGCGCGGCACCAGGTGCGAGACGGCGGCCTGGTGGAACAGCTCCTGTTGCGCCGGCAGCACCGCGAAGGCCTCGCGCTGCAGCAGGTCTGCCACCTGCTTCGGCGCGATCACCGCGAGCGTCGGCGCGCCCGCCGGCAGCGTGTCGCCAATGCTGGGATAGCGCCGGTCCTGCGTCGACAGCGCCAACTCGACCAGCTTGTCGTCCGGCGAGAAGCTGACCCAGGCACCAGCGCGAGCCAGCGTCGGGCGGTAGTCGCTCTCACGGCCGACGAAGCCGTAGCGGCCGTTGACGTCGCGCTGCCAGCGGCGCGGCGCCGTCGGCGACTTGGCGCGCGGCTGCGTCACCTCGTCGCCGGGCATGATCCAGTCGGCCAGTTGCTCCAGACCTTGGTCGATGGCAGCCGGCGGCGCGCCGGCACGCAGGCGCGCCACCAGCAGCGGCGTGTGCATCTGCGAGCGCGCATACCAGCACACGGCGGCCGGGCCATCAAGGTTGGACACCAGCTTCTCCCAGACGGCCTTGGGGTCCGCGCCGGGCTTCGGGGCAGCCCTCGGCTTGGCCGGCTTCTTGGCAGACGACGCAGCGGACGCCGGCTCGCTGGCGGCCTGGACCTGGGGTTCGGCAGCCGTGTCGGCGGCGCTATCGAGCAGCGCGCGCGCCTGGCTCCAGTCGGCCGGCAGCCAACTGCAGGCGGCCGCACCCATGGGCACGCCGGACCAAAGCGTGGTGGACACCGGCTCGGTCGGCAGCGTCTTCGCATCCGACACGCGCATTTGCGTGCGCACCGAGGCGCCGCCGGGTGCGACGTCGAGCTGCACCGCCTGCAGGCCCGGGAAGAAGTGGCGATAGCCGAAGGCCAGCAAGCTTGAATCGGCCAGCAACACGTGGTCGGTGCCCGGCGCGCCGAGGCCGAAGTGACGTCGGTAGAGCGCTTGGTCGGCGGGCTTGGCCGACAGCAGCGCGGCGACGGTCTTGGCCGACTCGCTGTCGATCTGGCGGTTGTTGTCGAACAGCAGGCCGGGGTCGCTGAGAATCACGACGCGGTCGCCACGCGCGACGATCGCGTACGTGCGGCGCGACGACAGCGTCAGCGCCATCACCTGCGTGGCACCACGCGCCCCCGGCAGGACGCCTATCTCGGTCAACTGGCGATCGCCCGCCAGCAGCGGGCCGGCGTTCTGCGCGATCTTGGCCAGCGACCCGCGCGTCATCGCGATGAGCCAGTAGCGTGGCGCGCCCTTGTCGTCCTTCCACAGCGCGACCTCGGCAGGCTCGTCGAGCACCAGTTGAAGCAGCTTGTCGGCCAGCGTGGTGTCGTGCTCGAACGCGAGTCGCTTGAGCGTGCCGGCAAGCGCGAGACGTTCCTCGTTGTCCTCGTAGTAGAACGCGAAGTCCTGCGTGAGCACGTCGCGCGCGAGCGGCGCCTTGACGAGATCGCGTGGCAGGCGCGACAACGCCGGCGTGGAGATGTAGGCGTCGGGGGCCGCCAGGTCGACGTGGCGCGCGTTGATCGCGCCGCCGAAATTGGCCCAACCATGCGTGGCCGCGACAAATGCGCCAGCGCCCAACACCACCGCCACGCCAATCGCAAATTTGCTTTTTCTTTTCACGTCGTCTTTCCTCTACGCATTGGCAGCGAGTGTAGAGGCCGCAGACGACGACGCCCGCGGCGCGGCGGGCGTCTGCGTTCACAACGGGCGGAAGCTTTCTTCCGCGCCGTGAGCAACGGGCGAACCTTCAGGCCGGTACGGCCAGGCGTATCAGGTGGTCGAACGCGCCGAGCGCCGCTTTGGCGCCGTCGCCCGTCGCGATGATGATCTGCTTGAACGGCACCGTGGTGACGTCGCCAGCGGCGAACACGCCCGGCAGCGAGGTCTGGCCGCGCGCGTCGACCACGATCTCGCCGTGCTTCGTGAGCTCCATCGTGCCCTTGAGCCATTCGGAGTTGGGCACGAGGCCGATCTGCACGAACACGCCTTCGAGCTCGACCTTCCTGGTCTCGCCGTTGGAGCGGTCGGTGTAGGTCAGTCCGTTGACCTTGCCGTCTGCGCCGGTGATCTCCGTGGTTTGAGCCTGCGTGTGGACGTCCACGTTCGTCAGGCTATTCAACTTGTTGACCAGCACCGCGTCGGCGCGCAGTTCGGCGCCGAACTCGAGCAGCGTCACGTGGCCGACGATGCCGGCCAGGTCGATGGCCGCCTCGACGCCCGAGTTGCCGCCGCCGATCACCGCCACGCGCTTGCCCTTGAACAGCGGGCCGTCGCAGTGCGGGCAGTAGGCCACGCCCTTGTTCTTGTATTCCTGCTCGCCCGGCACGTTGACCTCGCGCCAGCGCGCGCCGGTCGACACGATCACGGTCTTGCTCTTGAGCGTGGCACCGTTGCTCAGGTGGACGCTGACCAGCCCGTCCTCGCCCGCGGGAACCAGCTTGTCGGCGCGTTGCAGGTTCAGGATGTCGACCTCGTAGCGCTTGGCGTGTTGCTCCAGCGCCGCCGCGAACTTGGGGCCGTCGGTCTCGAGCACCGAAATGAAGTTCTCGATGCTCATCGTGTCCATGGTCTGGCCGCCCATGCGCTCGGCCAGCAGGCCGGTGCGAATGCCCTTGCGCGCCGCGTACACCGCGGCCGCAGCGCCAGCGGGGCCGCCGCCGACGATCAGCACGTCATACGCCTCCTTGGCGTTGAGCTTGACGGCGTCACGCGCGGCGGCGCCGGTGTCGAGCTTCTTGACGATCTCCTCGACGTCCATCCGGCCTTGGCCGAAATGCTCGCCGTTGAGGAAGATCATCGGCACCGCCAGCACCTGACGATCGGCCACTTCCTGCTGGTACAGGCCGCCGTCGATCACCACGCTCTGGATGCGCGGGTTGAGCACGGCCAGCAGGTTCAACGCCTGGACGACGTCCGGGCAGTTGTGGCACGTCAGGGACATGTAGGTCTCGAAGCGCAACTCACCTTCGAGGTTCTTGATCTGTTCGATGAGCTCCTGCTCGATCTTGGGCGGATGGCCGCCGACCTGCAGCAGGGCGAGCACCAGCGACGTGAACTCGTGGCCCATCGGCACCGCGGCGAAACGGATGCGCGCCGTCTCGCCGGGACGGCCCAGCGTGAACGACGGCTTGCGCGCGTCGCTGCCGTCCGTCTTCAGCGTGATCTTGTCGGTCAGCGAGACGATGTCCTGCAGCAGGCCATGCATCTCCTTCGCGCCGGCGCTGTCGTCCAGCGAGGCGGTGATCACGAAGGGCAGCTTCACGCGCTCTAGGTAGGCCTTGAGTTGTGTCTTCAGGTTGGTATCAAGCATGTGAAGCTCCTTCTCTCTCTAACTAGCTAGCTCAGATTTTTCCGACCAGGTCGAGCGACGGGGTGATGGTCGAGGCGCCGTCGTTCCACTTGGCGGGGCAGACTTCGCCCGGGTGCTCGGCGGTGTACTTGGCGGCCTTGACCTTGCGCAGCGTTTCCTTCACGTCGCGGGCGATCTCGTTGCTGTGCACCTCGGCCGTCTTGATGATGCCTTCGGGGTTGATGACGAAGGTGCCACGCAGCGCCAGGCCTTCTTCCGGGATGTGCACGCCGAAGGCGTTGGTCAGCGTGTGCGTCGGGTCGCCGACCAGCGGGAACTTGGCCTTGCCCACCGCCGGCGAGGTCTCGTGCCAAACCTTGTGCGAGAAGTGCGTGTCGGTGGTGACGATGTAGACCTCGGCACCGAGCTTCTGGAACTCGGCGTAGTTGTCGGCGGCGTCTTCCACTTCGGTCGGGCAGTTGAACGTGAAGGCAGCCGGCATGAAGATCAGAACGGACCAGTGGCCCTTGAGCGTCTCGTCGCTGACGGTGATGAACTTGCCGTTGTGGAAGGCTTCGGTCTTGAACGGCTGGACTTGGGTATTGATCAGGGACATCTTGTTTCCTCGTTGGTTGGTAAGTGCTGCATTGGGGTCAACTATAAGCTATTGACTATCAAACATACATCTACAATAGCTATCACGGCGATAGGGCAGCGCGGGAAGCGCGGCCGACCCGGGCACGCACTATTGCAAATCAACGATTCCCACGTTTTCGATAGAAGCTATCGGGACGATAGCCACAGACGATCGGGTGCCCTGGCGGGCCCGCAGGATGACAGGGTTGGAACAGACGCCTACAATGAATGAGAATAGTTCTCCTTTAGAACTTCATCGCCATTCAACAATCGTCTCCCATGTCCGCTCAAGTGCTAGCCCGCTTCGGTGACTCCACCTCGCTGAATGCCGCCGATGTCGCCACTGCGCCGCGCGTGTCCGTCGCCGGAACGCCCGTCGTGCAGACGCGGACGATGGTGCAACTGACCACGCTGGCGCGCAACGCCACCGGCATCGTCGCGGGCGTGCGCGTCGCGATGCCCGCCGGCACCACCGAGGTGGACCCGGCGGACGAACGCATGGCGCTGCGCCTGATCGAGATTGGCTTCGTGCAGGGCACCCCCTTGCGCGTGATCGCGTTCGGGCAGCCGGGAGACGACCCGATCGGTGTGCGCGTCGGCGGCCGCGGCGGCGTCAGCACGTTCGCGCTGCGCCGCCTGGAGGCCGCGTGCGTCTGGGTGTGGCCGGACGCCAAGCCATGAGCGCGCACGCCTTGGACAGCCGCCAGATCGCGTTGCTGGGCAACCCGAACTGCGGCAAGACCGCCCTCTTCAACCTGCTCACCGGCAGCCGCCAGAAGGTGGCCAACTACGCCGGGGTCACCGTCGAGCGCAAGGAAGGCCTGCTGACGCTGCCGTCGGGCAAGCAGGTGCGCGTGCTGGACCTGCCCGGCGCCTACAGCCTCAACGCGACCAGCGCCGACGAGACCGTCACGCGCGACGTCGTCCACGGCAAGCGGGCCGGCGAGGCGCCGCCCGACCTGCTGGTGTGCGTCACCGACGCCACCAACCTGCGCCTGACCTTGCGCCTCGTGATCGAGGCGCGCCGCCTCGGGCGGCCGATGCTGGTCGCACTGAACCTGGCCGACGTGGCCCGCAAGCGCGGCATCCACGTCGACCTGGACAAGCTGGCGGCCGAGCTGGGCGTGCCAGTGGTCGAGACCGTCGCCGTCAAGGCCGGCGGCGCCGAGTCGCTGGTGGCCACGATCGACGCCTGGCTCGCGCGCTCGCACGACCCCGCCGCGGCCATTGCGTCCGGCCCCGGCGTGCACCGCGATGCCGAGCCGCCGCACGGCCACGTCGGCCAGGCCGCGATCGACGCCGTGATGCGCGACCACCACGAGGTGCACCGCCTGCTCGACGCCACGCTCACCGAGCCCGTGGCCAGCATCTCGCACGTGGACGACCGCCTCGACCGCGTGCTGCTGCACCCGGTCTGGGGCATGGCCATCCTCACCTTCGTGCTGTTCCTGATGTTCCAGGCGGTGTTCAGCTGGGCCAAGTGGCCGATGGAGCAGATCCAGGCCGGCATGAACGGCGCCGGCCAACTGCTGTCGCGCCACATGGACGACGGCCTGTTGCGCAGCCTGCTGGTAGACGGCGTAGTCGCCGGCGCCGGCAGCGTGCTCGTCTTCCTGCCGCAGATCCTGATCCTGTTCCTGTTCATCCTGGCGCTCGAAGACTCCGGTTATCTGCCGCGCGCGGCGTTCCTGCTGGATCGCGTGATGGCCGGCGTCGGCCTGACGGGCCGCAGCTTCATCCCTCTGCTGTCGAGCTTCGCGTGCGCGATCCCCGGCATCATGGCCACGCGCACCATCGCCGATCCGCGCGACCGGCTGGCGACGATCCTCATCGCGCCGCTGATGACCTGCTCGGCCCGCCTGCCCGTCTACGCTTTGCTGATCGGCGCGTTCATCCCCGCGCGCACGCTGGCGCTCGGCGTCAACCTGCAGGGCCTGGTGCTGTTCGTCCTGTACATGGCCGGCATCGTCAGCGCGATGGCCGTGGCCTGGGTGCTGCAACGCCTCGGCCGCCGCTCCGGCCCTGCGCACCACACGCTGATGATGGAGCTGCCGGCCTACCGCTGGCCCCACCTGCGCAACCTCGCCATCGGGTTGTGGGAGCGCGCGCGCATCTTCGTCACTCGCGTGGGCACCATCATCCTGTCGCTGATGATCGTGCTGTGGTTCCTGTCGACCTTCCCCGGGCCGCCGCCGGGTGCCACTGGTCCCGCCATCGAATACAGCCTGGCCGGCCGCCTGGGCCACCTGCTCGAATACATCTTCGCGCCGATCGGCTTCAACTGGCAGATCGCGATCGCGCTGGTGCCGGGCCTGGCCGCACGCGAAGTGGCCGTCGCCGCACTCGGTACCGTCTACGCGCTGTCAGCCACGGGCGACGCGCTGCCGGAACAACTGTCGCCGTTGATCCAGCACACCTGGTCGCTGCCCACCGCGTGCGCGCTGCTGGCCTGGTATGTGTTCGCGCCGCAGTGCGTGGCCACGCTGTCGGTCACCCGGCGCGAGACCGGCGGATGGCGCCAGCCCATCATCATGGCCAGCTACCTGTTCGCACTGGCGTACATCGCTTCGGGCCTGACCTATTACAGCGTTCGGTATTTTTTTGGAGCCTGATTCCATGCAGACGCTCATCACTCTTCTCATCGTTCTCGGCGCCGCTGGCTACAGCGTGTGGAAGCTCGCCCCTGCCGCGTTTCGCCACAAGCTGGCCGCGCAGTCGGGCACGCTCGCGCGCGCGACGGGTGCGTCTGCGGCAACGGCGCGGCGCATCGAGATCAAGGCGCTGCATGCCGCCGCGAACGCGGGCGGCTGCGGCAGCTGCGGCCCGTGCAAGGGTTGCGCCACCGGCCAGGCCAAGGACGACGAGGCCGGGTCGCCCTGATCGCCCGACGCGTCAGCGCTTGAGGCCCAGCAACCCCAGTACGTGCCGATGCAGCCGGCCGTTCGGATCCGCCAGGTTGTGCAGGATCGTGAAGTGGTTGACGTTGGGAATCGTCTCGGACACCGGCACCGTCGTCGGCCCCCACTGATCCCGGATCAGCGCCATCTGGCGCTTGAACTCCGTGCTCTCCTCGCCGCCCACCGCGGTGAACAAGGGCCTGCGCGGGCGCGGGAAGAACGCCGAACTCAGCCGCTTGACGCCGGACGGGGTCAGCTTGACGTCGTCCTTCAGGAACGGTGCGTGGCGCAAGGGCTCGAGGTCGAACACGCCGGAGATCGCCAGCGCGCCGCTGATCAGTTGCGCCGGCAGTGACGCGTCGACCTCCTTCCACCGGCAACTGAGCAACATCGACGCCAGGTGTCCGCCGGCCGAATGCCCCACCACGACGATGCGCGCAGGGTCGCCGCCATACAGCGCCGCGTGCTGGTGCACCCAGGCCAGGCAGCGCGTCATCTGCAGCACGATGTGCTCGATGCCCACCGCGGGGCAAAGCGCATAGTTGGGAACCATCACCAGCGCGCCGTCGGCCGTGAACGACGGCGCGAGGAAGCCGTGGACGGACTTGTCGGACGAGCGCCAATAGCCGCCGTGGATGAAGACGAGCACCGGCGCGTTGGCGGCGGGCGTCGGGTAGATGTCCAGCGTTTCGCCGTCGCCCGAGCCGTAGCGAACGTCGCTGCGCCACGACTCGATGCGCTGCACCAGCGACGACGCGGTCCGCCAGCGCGCGCCGATCGCCACGTGCTCCGGGTGGCGCGCGCGCTGGTTGTACTCGGCATCGAGCCAGGTCGGTTCGAGGCGCGCGGCGCGCGGTGCGGTGGTCAGGCTCACGTCGGACTCCTGCTGCGGAAAGCTGACGCATCCTAGACGAAGAGCCGGCCGCGTGGGGTGCCACAAACGCGCTGGATCTTCACTATGAAAGCGCTTTCTACTTTAGTCGCGCTCAACCACCATAACGCCTGCTCACAATCGAATCTGGCGCTTCGACGCGCGACCGGTCGAGCTGCTGGCACGCTGCGCCTGAAACTACAAACGAGACGCATCGCGAGGCCGACGCGCAGCGCCTGAAATCGCCGGATGCCGGGTCGCACCCTGGGACAAACCCGCAAAACCTGAAGAAACGTTGCCCGGATAAGTCAAAACGCGACCGTATGCGGGAGTTCCCTAGATCACACGCCGAACAACTGCCCTACATTTGAAACCGCTTTCAGGGGACGGCACACCAACCTCTGAAAGCGCTTTCATTACCCCGCGATCAACGACGGGCAGGAAATGGGCGCAGGTTCCCACCCGCGACTCGGCTCACCAAAACATTCGGAGACAAGTCAATGAAGATCACCCAAGCGCCGTCGTTCCGGCGTACCCGTCTCGCGTCGGCCTGTGCACTGCTGCTGGCCGGGGTCACGACGGTTCACGCACAAGGCGCGGCTCCCGCCGCTCCCGCGGCGAGCGCCGCTGACAAGTCGGACACGCAGAGCGTCACCGTCACCGGCATCCGGGCCAGTCTCGAGACCTCGTTGGCGCTCAAGCGCGACGCCCACGGCATCGTCGACGGCATCACCGCCGAGGACGTGGGCAAGTTTCCCGACACGAACCTGGCCGAAGCCATGCAGCGCATCAGCGGCGTGTCGATCGACCGCGTCGCGGGCGAAGGCTCCAAGGTCACGGTGCGCGGTTTCGGCCCGGACTACAACATGATCCTGTTGAACGGCCGCCAGATGCCGGCGAGCACGGTGCTGGACACCGGCCCGTCGGGCTCGCGCGCATTCGACTTCGCCAACCTGGCCGCGGAATCGATCTCCGGCCTGGAAGTCTGGAAGACCAGCCACGCCGCGCAGCCGGCCGGCGGCATCGGCGCCACGATCAACATCAAGACGGCGCGCCCGCTGGACAACTACAGCGGTCGCATCGCCTCCATCGGCCTCGAAGGCCAGTGGGACCAGGCCAACAAGCGGCTGCCCTCGCCCGACCGGGGCGACCAGCTCACGCCCGAGGTCTCCGGCATCTACAGCGAGACCTTCGCCGACCACACGGTGGGCGTCGCCTTGACCGGCAACTACGAGGTCCACAACGGCGGCTACAACTCGGTCAACGTTGGCAACGGCTGGCGCAACTGCCTGGCCACGCAGGACAACACCAACTGCTGGGGCGGCATCCCTCAATCGGGGCCGGGCATCACCAACCGACCGACGGGCACGGGCGTCTATTCGGTGCCGCAGAACCTGGACTACTCGGTCTCGGGCGTCCACCGCGAGCGCCTGAACGGCCAGATGACCCTGCAATGGCAGCCGGCGAAATCGTTCACCAGCACGCTGGACTACACCTACTCGCAAAACCGCCTCGACACCAAGCGCAACGACATCTCGTCGTGGTTCAACTTCGGCCCGTCGACCAGCAGCTGGACCAACGGCCCGGCCGCGTCACCGCTGTTCTATTCGGAGAACGTCACCAACTCCGACGTCGCCATGGGCACGGCCAAGTTCGGCGTCCAGACGACGCTGCGCTCGCTGGGCCTGAACCTGGCCTGGAAGCCGTCGGACACCCTCAAGATGACGCTGGACGCGCACTCGTCGAACTCCACCTCGGGATCCGACAACCCCTACGGCACGAACAACGTGATCGGCGGCGCCTCGTTCAACCGCGGCACGACCTCGGTCGACTTCTCGCACGACTTCCCGGTCCTGAGCATCGCCAACGCGCCGCTCGACCCCTCGCTGCAGCAGGTCACCGGCTCGTCGTTCCGCAACAGCTACATGAAGTCCAAGGTCGAGCAGCTGCAGCTCAGCGGCGCCTGGGAGGCATCGGATCAGTCGTCGGTTGACTTCGGGCTGGACATCACGCACGTGAAGAACCGCACCGCCTATACCAACGTCCAGCAGGACACCTGGGGCGGTGCCACCAACCCCGGCGACTACCCGGACAGCATCTGGCACGCGGACACGCTCAGCAAGTACTTCAGCCGCATGAGCGGCCACAACGATCCTGCGCTCTACAACCAGTGGCTCTATGGCGACTTCAACACGGTGCGTGACATCGCCGCCAGCGTCGGAAATCCGGCCACCTACCATGCCTCGGCCGACTTCGACGGCCCGGGTGGCACCGATCGCCGCACGACGGAAAAGACGCTGAGCGTCTACGGCCAGTACAACCGCGAGTGGGAACTCTTCCACATGCCGATGAACCTGTCGGCCGGCGTGCGCTACGAGAGGACGGACGTGACCGCCGCGGCGGTCGTGCCGACCCCCACGGGCTCCGAATGGCGCGCCAACAACGAGTTCGACCTGACCTACGACGGCAAGGCCGCCACCACGCAGACCGGCAGCTACAAGTACTTCCTGCCCAGCATTGACTTCGATGCCAACGTCACGAAAAACGTGAAGCTGCGCGTGAGCTACGGTGACACCATCGCGCGTCCGGGCTGGGATCAGATCCAGGGTGGCCGCTCGCTCGACCAGGGCTTCCGCGTCAACGGCGGCACCGGCTCGCAAGGCAACCCCGCGCTGAAGCCGCTGCTGTCGCACAACATCGACGGCTCGGTGGAGTGGTACTACGGCAAGTCGAGCTACGCCTCGATCGGCTTCTTCCACAAGAACGTGCAGAACTTCATCGGCCAGGGTCAGGTCGCCTACGTCCCGGGTGGCTTGACCACGCCGGTGGGTGGCGCCTACTGGAACGCGGCCATCGGCGCCGGCGGTTGCACGACGATCGACACGCAGTGCATCCGCGACTACATCTTCACGCACTTCGACGGCCAGCCCGGCGTGGTGCGCAAGGCCGATGCCAACGGCCATCCGAACGGCATCATCACCGCGCAGCCGGGCGACCCGCAGCTGTCGTTCTCCGTCAAGCAGCCGGTCAACCAGCACTTCGCCAGCCTGCGCGGATGGGAGTTCAACGTCCAGAACGCCTTCGGCAACTCGGGCTTCGGCGTGAGTGCGAACTACACGCTGGTGATGTCGGCCTTGAAGTACGACGACGCCAACCTGGCAGACCAGTTCGCGCTGGTGGGACTCAGCAACTCCGCCAACCTCGTCGCCTTCTACGAGAACGAGAAGGTCAACGCGCGCGTCGCCTACAACTGGCGCGGCAAGTTCCTGGCGAGCACGCAGGACGGTGCGGGCCCGAATCCGGTCTACACCGAGCCCTACGGCCAGATCGACCTGACGCTGGGCTACAACATCGACAAGCACCTGTCGCTGCAGTTCGACGCCATCAACCTCAATGACGGCGTGATCCGCCAGCACAGCCGCACGAAGGAGGCGCTGGAGTCCATCGTGCAGACCGGCCCGCGCTACATGGTCGGCGCACGCTACAAGTTCTGAGCGTGAACGCGTGCCGCAGGGCACGCATCGTCGCCATCCGCTGGTTCCCCTGGGAATCGCCGGGTGGCGTCTTTTTTGCAGCCCGGCATGATGGCCGGAGATGATGATGCGCCAGAACGAAGACGTGCGACACGTCGTGATCCTCGGAGGCGGCTCGGCCGGCTGGCTGACCGCCGCCCTCCTCGCCCGCGCGCACCACGCGGGCGACCCCGGCGGCTTGTCCGTCACCCTGATCGAATCCCCGGGCACCCCGCCCATCGGCGTCGGCGAAGGCACCTGGCCGTCGATGCGCGACACCCTGCGCCGTATCGGGTTGAGCGAGACCACGCTGTTCCGCGACTGCGACGCGTCCTTCAAGCAAGGCTCCCATTTCCACGGCTGGATGCGTGGTGGGAGCGCGTCCGGAGGCGACCACTACCGCCATCCGTTCACGCTGCCACTGGGCTTCGGCGACGTCGACCTCGTCGCGGCATGGCTGCAACGCCACGCCGACCGGCCGTTCGCCGAAGTCGTCAGTGCGCAGCCGCATGTGTGCGCGGCCGGGCACGCGCCCAAGCAGGCGACCACGCCCGAATATGCCGCCGTCGTCAACTACGGCTACCACTTCGATGCCGCCAAGTTCGGCGTGCAGCTGCGTGCGCATGCGGTCGCCAACCTGCATGTGCGTCATGTGCTGGACGACGTCGACGAGGTCGTCTCGCACGAAGACGGCGACATCGCCGCCTTGCGCACCCGGCACAACGGCGACATCGCCGGTGACCTGTTCATCGACTGCTCCGGCCTCGCGGCCGTGCTCATCGGCCAGCACTTCGGCATCGGCCTGCAGTCGCAGAAACATCTGCTGTTCAACGACACCGCGCTGGCGCTGCAGGTGCCCTACGCGACGCCCGACGCCCCCATCGCCACCGAGACGATCTCCACCGCGCAGCCGGCCGGCTGGACCTGGGACATCGGCCTGCCGACGCGGCGCGGCATCGGCCACGTCTACTCCAGCGCGCACATGTCGCAGGACGAGGCCACGAGCCACCTGCACGCGTACATCCGCCGCACCGGCGGCCCGCAGGATCTGAGCGATCCGCGCCGCATCGCATTCGACCCCGGCTACCGCGAGCGCTTCTGGCATCGAAACTGCGTGGCCGTCGGCCTGTCCGCCGGCTTCGTCGAGCCGCTGGAGGCGTCGGCGCTGGCGCTGGTGGAGCTGTCCGCGGCGATGATCAGCGACGAGATGCCCGCCACGCGCGCCGAGATGGCGCTGGTCGAGCGCCGCTTCAACGACGCGTTCACCTACCGCTGGGAACGCGTGATCGACTTCCTCAAGCTGCACTACGTCCTGAGTCGGCGCGACGACACCGCCTACTGGCGCGACCACCGCGACCCCGCGTCGGTGCCCAGCCGGCTGGCCGACCTCCTGACGCTGTGGCGCCATCGCGCGCCCTATCGCCAGGATTTCTTCCGCATCGAAGAGGTGTTTCCGGCCGCCAGCTACCAGTACGTGCTGCACGGCATGGGCATGCGGCCCGAGCCTTCCGCGAGGCTGCGCCACCCGAGCGTGGGCGACGCGGCCGAACCGTTTTTCCGCGAGACCGCCCACTTGGCGCGACGCATGCTCGGCGCCCTGCCATTGCAGCGTCCGCTGATCGACCACATCCGCGCGCACGGCATGCCGCGCGGCTGACTATCCAAGGCATTTCCATGAACTCCGTGCTTCTCGACAACAACACCCACCGCGACCTGCGCATCGTCACCACCCGCGGCGCGGCCTGGGGCGACGACCTGATGGCCACGCCCGTCTTCCTGTCCGAATTCCGCAGCGTGCAGTCGCACTACCCGATCGTGTTCCAGCCGACCGACGGCGGCGGCATGCAGCCGATGGCGCTGTTCGGCCTGCGCCTCGGCGAGAACCTGTTCCTCGAGCCGCGAGGATGGGACGCCCACTACATCCCGCTGGCGATGCAACGGGGCCCCTTCATGATCGGGCGCGCCGGCGAGCAACTGATGATCCACGTCGACCTCGACAGCGCGCGCATCGGCCGCGGCGAAGGCGAGCCGGTGTTCATGCCGCACGGCGCGACCAGCGAGTACCTGGAGCGCGTGAACTCCGTGCTCGCGGCCATCCACCAGGGCGTCGAGGCGATGCCCGCCTTCATTGACGCGCTGGCGCAGCACGAACTGCTGGAGTCCTTCGTGCTCGACGTCGAGGCCGGCGACGGCTCGCAGAACCGGCTGGCCGGCTTCTACACCGTCAACGAGGAGCGCCTCGCCAAGCTCGATGCGCAGGCCATCGCCGACCTGCACGCGCAGGGCTTTCTCGCGCCGATCTACATGACGCTGGCCTCGACCGCACACTTCCGCGACCTGATCGAGCGCCACAACATGCGCCTCGCGCGCGCCGCCTGAGCCCAGGGACGCCATGACACCGATTCGCGAGCTCACCGGCCCCCTGGACGTCGCGATGTCCGACGAGCGGCTGCGCGCCACGCAACCCTGGGTGCAACGCGGCCTGGTGGCGCACTGGCCGATGGCCCAGGCCGGCCGAAGCTCGGCCGCCGACGCCATGGCCTATCTCAAGAGCACCTGGCGCGGCGAGGTGGTGGGGATGTTCCTCGCGCGGCCCGAGTTGCAGGGCCGTTTCTTCTACGACGACACGCTCACCGGCATGAACTACAGCCGCGAGAAGGCGCCACTGGACGTGGTGCTGGACGCGCTGGCGCAGATGGACGGCAATCCCGAGGCGCCCAGCCTCTACGTCGGCTCCACCACGGTCGACACCTGCCTGCCTGGCTTCCGCGCCGCCAACGATCTGCCCTTCGGCGAGCGTGATCCACTGGTCAGCGTGTGGCTGGGCAACCGCAGCCGCATCGCCGCGCACTTCGACCTGCCTGACAACCTCGCCTGCGTCGTCGCCGGCCGCCGCCGCTTCACGCTGTTCCCACCCGAGCAGGTGGCCAACCTCTACGTTGGGCCGCTGGACGTCACGCCCGCCGGACAGGCGGTCAGCCTCGTCGACTTCGCCCAGCCCGATTTCGAACGCTTTCCACGCTTCGCGCAGGCACTGGAGCAAGCCCAGGTGGTCGAGCTTGAGCCAGGCGACGCCATCTTCATCCCCAGCATGTGGTGGCACCACGTCGAATCGCTGACGCCGTTCAACGTGCTGGTGAACTACTGGTGGCGCCAGTCGCCCGATTACATGGACTCGCCCATCGGCGCGCTGATGGCCGCGCTGCTGACCATGCGCGACCTGCCGCCGGCGCAACGCGCGATCTGGCGCAACCTGTTCGACCACTACGTCTTCAACACGGACGAAAGCACGGCTGCGCACATTCCGCCCGACGCCCGCAGCGTGCTGGCCCCCATCACCGACAGCGGCGCCCGCCACCTGCGCCAGGCGCTGCTCAATCGCTTCAAGCGCTGAGGCCGACATGAACCAACGAACCGCCGAACACTCCACCCAACCCGTGCGCCGCGTCGTCATCGCCGGCGGCGGCACCGCCGGCTGGATGACGGCCGCGTGCCTGTCCAAGACCTTGGGCAAGGGGCTGGACATCAAGCTCGTGGAGTCCGACGAGATCGGCACCGTCGGTGTCGGCGAGGCCACGATCCCGACGCTGCTCACCTACAACGAGCTCACCGGCATCAACGAGCAGGAGTTCATGGCCGAGACCCAGGCCACGTTCAAGCTGGGCATCAGTTTCGAGGGCTGGCGCAACGTCGGCGAGGACTACTTCCACAGCTTCGGCCTCACCGGCCAGGATCACTGGACGGCCGGCTTCCAGCACTTCTGGCTCAAGGGCCGCGAGCGCAAGCTGGCGCGCGACTACGGTGCGTACTGCCTCGAACTGCGCGCCGCCGAGGAGGGCAAGTTCGCGCACCTGCCGCGCGCCGGCCTGAACTACGCGTTTCACCTCGACGCCTCGCTGTACGCCAAATACCTGCGCAAGCTCAGCACGCGGCACGGCGTGCAGCGCATCGAAGGCAAGATCGCCGAGGTGCTGCGCCACCCCGATGGCGACATCAGCGCACTGCGCCTGGGCGACGGCTCGGTGCTGGAGGGCGACCTGTTCATCGACTGCACCGGCATGCGCTCGCTGCTGCTCGGCGAGACGCTGGGCGTGAAGTTCCAGGACTGGAGCGAGTGGCTGCCGTGCAACCGCGCGGTGGCCGTGCAGACCCAGTCGGTCGCGCCGGCGATTCCCTACACGCGCTCGATCGCGCACCAGTTCGGCTGGCAATGGCGCATCCCGCTGCAGCATCGCGTCGGCAACGGCATGGTCTACAGCAGCCGCCACGTCAGCGATGACGAAGCGCTGGCCGCGCTGCTCAAGAATGTCGAAGGCGAGGTGCTCACCAAGCCACGCGTCATCCCGTTCACACCGGGCCAGCGCGAGACAGTCTGGGAGCGCAACTGCGTGGCCATCGGGCTGTCCAGCGGCTTCCTCGAGCCGCTCGAGTCCACCAGCATCCACCTGATCCAACGCGGCATCATCCGCCTGCTCCAGTGCTTCCCCAACAACGGCGTCAAGCAAGTCGACATCGACGAGTACAACAACCAGACGCGCAACGAGATGGAGCACATCCGCGACTTCATCATCCTGCACTACCACGTCACCAACCGCGACGACTGCGAGTTCTGGCGCACCTGCCGCACGATGAGCGTGCCCGCGTCGCTGCAACATCGCATCGACCTGTTCCGCGAGTCCGGCCGCGTCTTCCGCATCCCCAACGAACTGTTTGGCGAGAACTCGTGGATCCAGGTGATGCTGGGCCAGGGCATCACGCCCAGCCAGCACCATCCCATCGCCGACCTGATGCACGACCGCGAGCTCAATGGGTTCCTGGACGAGATCCGCATGCGCCTGGAACGCACGCTTGCGCAGCTGCCCGCGCACGCGGACTACGTCAGGAGCTACGCGGTGCGGCCAGGGCAGGACACGCAGACACTGCCGACCGCGGCCTGAGCCGGGCGGCGGCCACTCAGTAGGACGCGACCGTCTCGATCATGCCTGCGGCGATCGTGTGCGACGGCTCGTAGCCCAAGAGTCGGCGTGCCAGCGAGATATCGGCCAGCGAGTGGCGCACGTCGCCCGCGCGCAACGGCGCGTGCTGCGGCGTCGGCACATGCAGGTCCGGCCGCCTGGCCTCGACGGCAGCGGCGAGCGCGGCGTGGAGTTCGTTGAGGCTCGTACGCTGTCCCACGGCCACGTTGTAGACACGGCCGATGGCATCCGCGTCGGACGTGAGCGCAGCGCGCAGGTTCGCCTGCACGACGTTGCGCACGTAGCAGAAGTCGCGCGAGGTCTCGCCGTCGCCGTTGATGACGCACTCGCGGCCTTCGAGCATGGTTGCAATCCAGCGCGGGATCACGGCCGCGTACGCGCCGTCAGGATCCTGGCGCGGCCCGAAGACATTGAAGTAGCGCAGGCCGATGGTCGGCATGCCGTAGGCACGACCGAACACGTCGGCGTACAACTCGTCGAGGTACTTGGTGACTGCGTAAGGCGACAGCGGGCGGCCTATCACGTCCTCGACCTTGGGCAAGCTGGGCGAATCGCCGTAGGTCGAACTCGACGCTGCGTAGACGAAGCGTTGTACCTTCGCATCGCGCGCCGCGAGCAACATGGTCAGGAAGCCGGTGGCATTCGAACGGTGCGTCGTGAGCGGATCGGAGAGTGAACGCGGCACCGAGCCGAGCGCTGCCTCGTGAAGCACGATGTCCACGCCGTCGCAGGCAGCGCGGCAGGTGGCCTCGTCAGCGATGTCGCCGGTGATCGCCAAGTGGTTGCGCCAACGGTCCTCGCCCACCGCCGCGCGCACCTTGTCGTAGTTGTGTTGGTGGCCGGTGGAGAAGTTGTCCAGTGTCGTGACGAACTGGCCGGTGGCCAGCAACGTTTCGAGCAAGTGCGAGCCGATGAAGCCGGCCGCGCCCGTCACCAGCCAGCGACGGGGAGCGGCGGCGACGTCGGCAAGGATCTGGTCGTGTGCAGGCGAACTCACAGGTGCTGTCACAAACGCCAGACTTCCACGCCGAGTTCCTTCAGCGCCACTTGGTCAGCCTTGCATTTGACGTCGATGTAGACGCCGTTGGGCAGCAGCTTGGCGACCTGGTCGGACACCGACATCTTGACCAGGCCTTCGTGCGCGACAGCGGCGACGATGGCACCCGCCTTCGGCAGCGCGTCCCAGCTCACCAGTTCGACGCCGTATTCATGCATGGCCTCTTCCGGCGCAGCGATCGGATCGTGCACGTGCACCCGGGCTCCATAGCTCTGGAGCTCGCGGATGACATCGATGACCTTGGAATTGCGCAGGTCCGCGCAGTTTTCCTTGAAGGTCAGGCCGAGCACGATCACGTCGGCGTCCTTGATGGCGGAACCCCGACGGATCATGCACTTGACCGTCTGTTCCGCGATGTAGCGACCCATGCCGTCATTGATGCGGCGGCCGGCGAGGATGACCTCGGGATGCAGGCCCAGGATTTCTGCCTTGTGCGTGAGGTAGTACGGGTCGACGCCGATGCAGTGACCGCCGACCAGGCCCGGACGGAACGGCAGGAAGTTCCACTTTGTGCCGGCGGCTTCCAGCACCTCGGTGGTGTCGATGCCGATCCGGTGGAAGATCAGCGCCAGTTCGTTGACCAGCGCGATGTTCAGGTCTCGCTGCGTGTTCTCGATCACCTTGGCCGCCTCGGCCACCTTGATGCTGGTGGCGCGGTGGACGCCCGCCTCGATGATGGCGCCGTACGTGTCGGCCACGATGTCGAGCGTGGACGGCAGGTCAGCCGCGACGACCTTGACGATGCGTGTCAGCGTATGTTCGCGGTCACCGGGGTTGATGCGCTCCGGCGAGTAGCCGACGAAGAAATCCTTCTTCCATTTCAGGCCGGAGTGCTTCTCCAGCAGCGGGATGCAGATCTCTTCCGTCGCGCCCGGGTAGACGGTCGATTCGAAGACGACGATCGCGCCGGGCTTGAGATTCTTGCCAGCCATGGTGCTGGCACCGATCAACGGCGTGAAATCGGGAATGTGGGCTTCGTCGACCGGTGTAGGCACTGCGATGACGACGAAGTCGGCGTCGCGCAGGACGGCTGGATCCACGGACAGGCGGAGCTTTGCCGCTTGCAGATCGGCAGAGTCGATTTCGCCCATCGGATCGACGTTGCGACCGTAGCTTTCGATCTTCTGTACCGAAAGATCGAAACCGATCGTCGGAAATTTTTTACCAAACGCGACTGCCAGGGGCAGACCAACGTAACCAAGGCCTACAACGGCCACCGTCAATGTCTTGTTCATTCGTCAACCTTTCGCCGAAAGTCTACGCGACCGCACGCGCCTCGCCACCACCACTTTTGGGGGACTTGTCGCTGAACGTCTACTTTTTTCAGGTTTCATTTGCTAACACTGCTGCGCAATCTGATTTCGACAAAAACGTGACTTATGACCGCACCGGTACGGGGAAACACGCTTTCCAACCAATTTTGTTCAGGGCAGCCCCCCTCGCGGAGCGTGCAGCTCTTCAAATCCGCTCGAGCCCCCCCCCCCCAAATGCGGGGATGTGAACTACGGGCAACTCAATCGATACTGGATGCAACAGATTCGGCAGCGCCCAAGAAACCGACTCATCCAACAGTCGGATTGCCTCGACGGGTGTCGTCTGGTGCCTTGCTCATGAGTGCAGATCGCCGATATTTGTTGTTTCATTCGTATCATTAACGTTGACGTGACGAGGAACGACGGACCCAGATCCGTTGCCCGTCTCCGTCCGCGGAGGAGGGTGTAATCCATGTTTGCTGCATTTCGCAACGTACCGCTTTCGTCGCTGTTCGTCGATGTTTCGCTGTGCTTCCTGGCCGTCGTCCTGGCATCGGTGTCGACGCCGAGCCCCGTAGGCGCCGAGCACCTGCTGTCGGTCAACTGGCTGCTGGCGCTCGCCTCCGCGTTCTCGCTGACGGCGGTCTTCATGTTCGCGTGCCTGGGACTCTACCGCCCTGTGCGCCTGCGCTTCTCCGCCGCGTTCTGGCGCATGCTGACCGCCACCGCGCTGGCCGGTTGCGTTGCCTATCCCATCTTCGAAGCCACGCTCGGCTCCAACTTCGCGTCGTTGTTCCTGCCGCGTGCAGTGTGGTGCCTGGCGGGCTGCCTGCTCGTTGGCAAGTACGCCGGCCGGCGCCTGCGCAAGGCGCTGCGCGTGCCGCGGGTGCTGATCGTGGGCACAGGCCCCGACGCGGCGATGGTGGCGCGCGACTTCAACGAATCGAAGACGATGCAGCGCAACGTCATCGGCTATGTCGCGACGCCGCAGGAGGCGACTGGCACGTCCATCGAGCCTGGCAAGGCGCAGGTGTTCGACGGCTCATCGTCGATCGTCGACCTGGTGTTCCGCCATGGCATCGACGAGATCGTCGTGGCCGTGCGCGACCAGCGCGGCGGCAATGTCCCCATGGATCAACTGCTGGCATGCCGCATCCGCGGCATCCCCGTACTCGACCTGGCCGGCTGCTTCGAACGGGCGCGCGCCGAAGTGCCGCTTGACAGCCTGAAGGCCAGTTGGCTCGTCTACGGCAAGGGCTTCGAGCAGGGCAAGGTGCGCCACGCGGTCAAGCGCCTGGTCGACATCCTCGGCGCCACCGTGCTGCTCGCGCTCACCGCGCCGGTCATGGCAGCGGCCGCCATCGCCGTGCACCTCACCAGCCCGGGCACGATCCTGTATCGCCAGGAGCGCGTCGGCTTCGGCGGCAAGATCTTCATGTGCTTGAAGTTTCGCAGCATGCGCAGCGACGCCGAGAAGGATGGCGTGGCGCGTTGGGCGGCCAAGAACGACAGCCGCGTGACGCCCGTCGGCGCCTTCATGCGCAAGACGCGCATCGACGAACTTCCACAGCTGTTCAGCGTCCTGAACGGCGAGATGAGCCTGATCGGCCCGCGGCCGGAACGGCCGACCTTCGTGGCCGAACTGCGCAAGCACATCCCGTTCTATGATCTGCGTCACAGCATCAAACCCGGCCTGACTGGCTGGGCCCAGGTCCGTTCCGGCTACGGCGCCTCGATAGAGGACGCACGCCGCAAGCATCAATTCGATCTTTACTACGTGAAGAACAACTCGCTGGTACTCGACCTGCTCGTCCTGATCGAAACCGTCAGCGTTGTCGTCTTCCGCGAAGGGCAATGACCATGACAGCTTCCGCAACTGTCGCCCGGCACCTCCGGGCGCTTTTCGTTCTGGCCTGCATTGCTGCGGGTCTCGCCGGCTGCGCCGGCACCCATCCGCCTGCGCCTTCGTCGACGCCTGCGGCGGACGAGGTCTATAAGGTCGGCCCGCTCGATTCGCTCAACATCGTCGTCTGGCGCAACGCGGATCTTTCGGGCGCCGTCGCGGTTCGTCCGGACGGCCGCATCTCGACGCCGCTCGTCCAGGATCTCGTCGTCGCCGGAAAGACGCCGCCCGAAATCGCGCGCGACATCGAAAAGGTGTTGGGCAAGTACGTGCGTGACCCGAACGTGACCGTGCTGGTGACGTCGTTCCAGGGCACGTTCTCCGAGCAGATCCGCATCGTCGGCGAAGCCGCCAAGCCGCAAGCCATCGCCTACCGCCAGAACATGACCCTGCTCGACGTCATGATCCAGGCCGGCGGATTGACCGATTTCGCCGACGGCAACAGCGCCGTGTTGATACGAAACAACACCTCGTATACCGTGCGGCTGAAGGACCTCCTCAAGCGCGGCGACATCACCGCCAACGCCGCGATGGCGCCGGGCGACGTGATCATCGTTCCGCAAAGCTGGTTCTAGGGGCCCAGGTGATGCATGTGCGAGCTGCGTCGGGTGACCGTTCGTGAACCAGATCGTCGAAGAACTCCTGATTGCGCTGCGCGCTGTCTGGCGGCGGCGCTGGCTCGCCATCGGCGTCATGTGGTCCACCGCGGTGCTGGGCATGGCGATCGTGTGGCTGGTGCCCAATCGCTACGAAGCAAACGCACGTGTCTACGTCGACACGCAGACTGTGCTCAAGCCGCTGATGTCCGGCCTGGCGTTTCAGCCCGACACGGACCAGCAAGTCAAGATGCTTGCGCGCACGCTCGTGTCGCGACCCAATGTCGATCACATCCTCAAGGTCACGCATGCGACCCCGGTGACCACCGGACTCGCCCATGAGCAGGCGATCGACCGCCTGATCGAGCGCATCAAGGTCGACCCCAGCGGCGGCAACCTGTATGTGATCAGCGTGCGCGACACCGACCCGGCTGCGGCGAAGGCCGTGGTGGCCGCGCTGGTCGACCTGTTCGTCGGCAACGGCACCGAGGCCAAGCAGCGCGATTCGTCAGAAGCCGGCAGCTTCATCGACGACCAGATCAAGGCCTACGAGACCAAACTGTCCGAGGCCGAGGGCCGGCTCAAGGACTTCAAGATCCGCAATTTCGGCGTCACGGGCGTGTCGACGCAGGACTACTTCTCGCGCACGTCCACCATCGCCGACGAGGTGACACGCCTGCAGATTGCGTACGCCGCCGCCGAACAAGCGCGCGACGCGCTCAGGCGCGAACTGGCGAGCGAAGATCCGCATCTGCCCGCCGATGCTGCCAATCCGGTTGTCGCACCCGTCCCGACCGAACTGGATGCCCGCATCGACGCCCAGAAAAAACAACTCGACGAGTTGCTGCGCCGCTACACCGAAGCCCACCCCGACGTCATCAGCGCGCGCCAGACGATCCGCCAGCTCGAAGTACAGCGCACGGCGGAGCTCGCAGCGGCCAAGGCGAAGGGTCGCCGAGCCGGCTCGGCCGCCACCAGTCCGGTGTTCCAGCGGATCCGCGTCTCGCTGGCGGACGCCGAGGCCAATGTCGCCTCGCTCGGTTCGCAATTGGCCGCGCAACGCACCCGCCTCACGGACCTGCGGGGGACGGCCAGCAAGGTGCCGCAGGCCGAGGCCGAACTGGCGCAGCTCAATCGCGACTACGACGTGATCCGTCACAACTACGAACTGCTGGTCTCGCGCCGCGAGGCGGCTTCGCTGGGCGTCAAGATGGACGAATCCGCTCAACTGGCGGACTTCCGCGTGATCGAGCCTCCACATGTCACGCCCAAGGCCGTGTTCCCGGACCGCAAGGCACTGGCCTTCTTGTTCATGCTCGCCTCGCTGGGCGTCGGCATCGGGCTCGCCTACGCCTTGAACCTCGCTTATCCGACCTTTTCCACACCCAAGCAGCTCGAGGCCGTTTCCAGGCGACCTGTGATCGGCATGATCAGCAGCGTCACGACCGCCGCGATCGTCTCCGCGCGCCGCAGCGACCTGCAGCGGGTGGTACTCGTCATGGCCGCCTTCTTCGTGACGCAGGGGATCTGGATCGCCCTGGTCACCAAGCGGCTCGGTCACATCCTTTGAAGCGCGCGCGGTCATGAACATCATCGAACAAGCCACGCGCCGGCTCGAGGAACTGCGCCGAGCCGGGATCCACGTTCCGGAGGCCACGCCCTCCGGGGCGGTGGGACTGCGCACCCTGCCCGCAGCGTACGAAGCCGGGGCCGTGGCCGCGAATGCAGCCGCAGTGGCGCCCGCGCCCGACGTTGTCCTCGAGGTCGCACCGCAGCCCTCGGTCGACCGCTCGGTCGGCATGCGGTCGCGCGAGGTCACGATCGACATCGACCAGCTGGCGTCGCAGGGTTACCTCACGCCCATGCTCTCCGATCGCGTCCTGGCCGAGCAGATCCGCATCATCAAGCAGGCGCTGCTCAAGAACGTCGAGGACGCCGCGGCGCGCGGGCTGCGGCGCAACCTGATCCTGGTCACCAGCGCCACGGCCGGCGAAGGCAAGACCTTCTTCTCGATGAACCTCGCCATGAGCCTGGCGATGGAGGTCGACCACCATGCACTGCTGGTCGACGCCGACGTGCTGCGTCCGTCCGTGCTGGAGCGCTACGGCATCGAAAGCAGTGCGGGCTTGCTGGACCTGGCGTCCGATTCCCAGCTCGATGTCTCCGACGTCCTGCTGCGCACCAACGTGCCCAAGTTGACGCTGCTGCCCGCCGGCACGGAGACCCGCAAATCCTCCGAGTTGCTGTCGAGCAGCTACATCGATCGCCTCCTGACGGAGCTGTCTGAGCGCTACGCCGATCGCCTGGTGATCTTCGACGCGCCGCCTATCCTCGTGTCGAGCGGCACGCGCCACCTCGCCTCGCGTGTGGGCCAGGTCGTCATGGTCGTCCAGGCCGACCACGCCGATTCGCGCGCCGTGGCGCAGGCGTTCGCCGCCGTCGATGCGTGCCCGTTGGTGTCGACCGTCATGAACCGATCTTCATTGCCGGATCCGGGCGCGTATGGCTACTACGAAACGTGACGCCCGCGCGGCGACGCGGTTTGCCCGCTCGACCGCGTCCGGGATGGCGTTGTTGTCGCTCGGTGCCGTGGCGAATGCCGCGACATCGCCGCCGGTGCAGCCGAGCCTGGCCTTCAGCGCCGTCGGCACCGACAACGCCGAACTGACCACTGCTGCGTTGCGTCGCAGCGACCTGATCGGCGACCTGAACGCCGGCGTTCGCGTGCGCAGCCGCGGCGCGCGTGTGACGGTCACTGGCGATGCCGGCCTGGAGTTCATTGGCTACGCGCGCCACACCGAGCCCGACCGCGTCCTGCCGCGCGGCTACCTCGACCTGAACGCGATCCTGCTCGAACGCGCCCTGTTCTTCGACGGCGAGTTGTCCGCCATGCGCACGCGCAGCAATCCGCTCGCAGCGCAGTCCGACACGGCCTCCACGGCCAATACCGTCTCGACGGTGAGCGCGCGTGCCAGCCCCTATTTCGCGCACGAGTTCACGCCCACGCTGAGCGCCGCTGCGCGCAGCGACACGACGGTCACGCGCAACAGGTCTGCTGATTCCACGGGTCTGAGCGCCCCCAATGGCTCCACGTACCAGCACGACGTCGTGAGCATCGTGCGAAAGCCTACGCCGTTCGGCGTCTGGATCGACGCGCTGCACGAGGAGACGAGCTACCAGAACGACAGCACGCCGGTGCTGCGCACCGATTCGCTGCAGGCCACGCTGAACACGGCGATCAACAGCGAACTCATCGTCGGCGTCATCGCCGGCCGCGAACACGCGGTCTATACCGGTGCATCGCAGGACGACACCACCTACGGGGGCGTGCTGCAATGGCATCCGTCCAAGCGCACGGCGTTCGACGCCAACGCCGAACACCACTATTTCGGCACCGGCTGGAACCTGCATTTCCGCGATCGCCTCCCGCGTACCACGCTCGACATGTCGCTCAGGCGCAGCGCGTCCGCCAGTGCGTCCACGTTCGGCGTGACGGCGCCTGACAGCGACCCGGCGGTCCTGCTCGGCGCGCTCCTGAGCAGCCGCACGCCCGAGGCCGGCAACAACGACGGCGCCGTCGACGAACTGGTGCAGAGCCGCGATCTGCCTGGTACCTTCTCCCAGCCGCTGCAGATCACTTCCGAATCGGCGCAACTCGCCACGCGGGCGCAGTTGAACCTGATCTACAACGGATTGCGCGACGCCGTCTACGCGTCGGCCTGGTACCAGAAGGCCGCAGCACTGCCCGGCGCCCAGGCCACGGCGGTGGCCACCACTTTCGACAGCCGGCAGTGGGGCGGCTCGCTGGGCCTGTACCACCGCCTGATGCCGACCGTCTCGGCCGCGGCCGAGATCGATTGGAGCGTCATCGACGCCCTCGGCACCCGTGCCGGCGACTCTGCGCGCCAGGTCACCGGCACGCTGAGCCTGACGCAAAGACTGGGGCCGCGAACCAGCCTCTCGTGCGGCGTGCGGCATTTTGCTTCGCACGTCGTGCTGAATTCGACGTCGACCACCACTGATGTGCGCGAGAACCAGGCCTTTGCCGGGTTGCGAGTGCAATACTGAATTCATGTACGAGTCGCATTTCGGCCTCACCGGTTCCCCGTTCCAGCTCAACCCGGATCCCGCCTTCTTCTATGACAGCCGGGGGCACAGCCATGCACTCTCGTACCTGAAGTTCGGGGCGCACCAGGGCGAGGGCTTCATCGTCGTGACCGGTGAAATCGGCGCCGGCAAGACGACCATCGTGCGTGCGCTGCTCGAGGAGCTCGACACGAGCAACGTCGTCGCGGCGCAGATCGTGAGCACGCAACTGGCCGCCGGTGAACTGCTGCGCGCCATCCTCATCGCGTTCGGCGTGCCGATGGCGGGCGACTCGAAAGCCCACCTCATCTCCACGCTCGAGGCGTACCTCACCTCGTTGGCCGTCCAGGGCAAGCGCGCGTTGCTGATCGTCGACGAGGCCCAGAACCTGGGACGCGAGTCGATCGAAGAGCTGCGCATGTTGTCGAACTTCCAGATCGGCACCCACTCGCTGCTGCAAAGCTTCCTGGTGGGCCAGCCCGAGTTGCGCAACCTGCTGAAGTCCAAGGCGATGGAGCAACTGCGCCAGCGCGTGACCGCGTCGTGCCACCTGACGCCGCTCGACTGCGACGACACGCGCAAGTACATCGAACATCGATTGCACCACGTCGGCTGGGCCGGCAACCCGGAGTTCTCGGTCGCGGCCTACGAAAAGATCCACGCCTGGACCGCGGGCGTGCCGCGACGCATCAATCGGCTGTGCAACCGACTGCTCCTGGCCGCCTACCTGCAGGAACGAAACGGCATCACCGAAGCGATGGTCGTCGATACAGCCGGCGAGCTGCGCTCCGAAATCGGCGGCTTGAGCGACCTTGCGCCGGTGAGCGCCGCGGCGACCGACGAAGCTCTTGGGGGCGACATCGATCTCGACCTGGACATCGAGACGGCCGAGAGCTCGGACGGCAGCAAGGCCGTAGCCGGCTCCGCGGCTGTCCCGTCCTGGCGTCCGCCCGTCGCCGCGCCACCGACTCGCCCAGTCGCACGCACCCTGCTTTGCGTCTGCGACTCGGCGTCGGGTTTCTGGAAATTCGCGTCGCTGGCCCAGGTTCTCGCCGGCTCGTCGACCGTGCCGGCGCCCACGATCGTGCACACCGGCAGCGAGCGCGCGGTGGGCAAGGTGGTCGATGCGAAGCTGGCGTCCGCCTACACAGCCATCCACCTGGCGCTTGAAACAGGCGACTACGGTCGGGTGGTGTCGGCGGCGACCGCCCGTTTCGACGCCGTGCTCGAAGAGCAGGCGCCGGCCGCCGTGCTCGTCACCGGCACCGGGAATGCGACGCTGGCCTGTGCACTGCTGGCGCGCAAGCGCGGCTTCTCCGTCCTGCAGATGGACGCGGGCCGACTGCACGGCTCGGGCACCGAAGCGACATTGAACAGCGCACTGCTCGATCGCCTCGCCACCGAGTGCCTGACGCAGGACATCGGCGATTCGAACCGGCTCGTGCGTGAAGGCAAGCCATCCGAGCATGTGCATTTCATGGGCAGCCTGGCGGCAAAGTTCATCGGCATCGTGTTTCCTCAGCTGCACTCCGCCGACAAGATCCTGGCCGAATTCGACCTGCCCGAGTCGCTGCGCGGCCGCTACGGCGTGCTGGCGTGGCGCTTTCCGGCCATCGCCGATTCGCAGCAAGTCGTCGCGCAGGTCGCCACCGTCCTGCGCCACATCACCAACGAAATACCGCTGGTCTGGCCGCTGCGTTCGGCCGAACGGCGCGCCGTGATCGTCGCCGGCTGCGACCACCTGATCGAGCAGGCGGGCGTCACGATCGTGCGCGATCGCGGCTACGTCGATGCGCTGGCGCTGCTGCGCCACGCCCGCTGCCTGGCGACCGGATCCGACGGCCAGTTGCTCGAGGAGGCCGCCGCCCTGGGCATCACCACCATCGCGGTCGGCGCTGAAGCGGGCGACGACGACGAACTCGCCGGGCGCTGCGACGTGGCCGTCGGTCTCGACCCGCAACTGGCGCAGCGTGCCGTGCGCGTCGTCAATTCGAACGACAACCACCTCGACGGGAAGGGGTTCAGTCCGGACGTCTGGGACGGCGGCGCCACCGCGCGCGTGACCAAATGGCTGGCTCACTGGCTCGGCTACAAGTACCGCACCAGCCGCCGCGGCGTGGAGGCCATCGGATGACGTCAGCTCCCCCCGGTGCCGCCGACGCGCCTTCGCGTACCGCCATCGTGAACGCGCTGACGGTCGACGTGGAGGACTACTTCCAGGTCTCCGCAATGGCGCCCTACATCGCCCGCAGCGCGTGGGACACGATTGAATGCCGTGTCGAGAACAACGTCGATCGGATGTTGGCGCGCTTCGACAAGCACGGCGCGCACGCGACGTTCTTCACGCTCGGCTGGGTCGCCGAGCGCTATCCTGCGCTGATCCGCCGCATCGTCGCCGGCGGCCACGAACTGGCCAGCCATGGCTACGGCCACCAGCGCGCCAGCGACCTGTCGCGTGAAGAGTTCGAAGGCGACATCACGCGCGCCAAGGGTCTCTTGGAAGACATCGGCGGCGTCGCCGTGCGCGGCTACCGCGCACCCAGCTTCTCGATCGACAAGCGCAACCTGTGGGCGTTCGACAGCCTGCGCGACGCCGGCTATGTCTACAGTTCCAGCGTCTATCCGGTTCACCACGACCACTACGGCATGCCGGACGCGCCGCGCTTTCCCTACAGTTCTACGCCCGGCCTGACCGAGATCCCGATCTCGACCGTCCGCGCGGGCAATCGCAACATCCCGATCGGCGGCGGCGGCTATTTCCGGCTACTGCCCTACGTCGCGTCGCGCTACGCGATCGCGCGCTTCAATCGCCAGGAGGGCCGGCCGGCCATCTTCTACATCCACCCGTGGGAGATCGATCCGCAGCAGCCGCGCGTGGCCGGCGTCGACGCGAAGTCGCGGTTCCGCCACTACGTGAGCCTGCATCGCACCGAAGGTCGCCTCGAGCGACTGCTGACGGACTTCCGCTGGGACCGCGTGGACCGCGTATTCGACGTCGAAGCGCGCCCCGCCGCGCTCGCGGCGTGAGCGCAAACAAGACACCGATCCGGATTCTCCACGTGCTGCTCAGCCTGGAGCCCGGCGGCCTTGAGAACGGCGTCGTCAACGTCATCAACCGGCTCGACCGCCAGCGCTTCGAGTCGTCGGTGTGCTGCCTCAAGCGCGCAGGCGAGTTCGCGCGCCGTATCGACGATCCGCGCGTCGTCATCCACGAGATGGACTGGCGCGGCGGCAACGATCCCCGCCTGGCGCTGCGCCTGGCCGGGCTGCTGCGTCGCACGCGGCCGCACATCGTGCACACCCGCAACGCGGAGCCCTTCTTCTACGGCTTCGCGGGCGCGAAGCTCGCCCTCGCGCAGGCGCTGGTGCACAGCGAACACGGCCGCAAGTTCGACGACCGCCCGGCGCGCTTCGCCGTGCAGCGCTGGATGAGCCGCCATACCGACGCCATCTTCGCCGTCTCGGGCCAGCTCAAGACGGACCTGGTCAAGCACATCGGCCTGCCGGAGTCCGCCGTCGAAGTCCTGCACAACGGCGTCGACCTGAGCCGCTTCGACGTCAGCAATCGCGCGCTTTCGCACGACCACTCGCAGGCCGCCGCGCGCGACGCGCTGCGGCGCGAATGGGGCGTGCCGGACGGCGCCCTGGTCGTCGGCAGCGTCGGCAGGCTCGTCGCAGTCAAGAACTACGGGCTGCTCCTGCGCGCCGTGGCGTCCAGCGGACTGCCCGTCCACCTGGTGCTGGTCGGCGAAGGGCCGGAGCGCGCGGCGTTGACGGCGCTCGGCACCTCGCTGGGTATCACGTCGCGCGTGCACCTCCTCGGCCACTCCAACGACGTCGATCGCCTGCTTCGCGCCTTCGACGTCTTCGTGCTGCCATCGATCAGCGAAGGCATGTCCAACACGCTGCTCGAGGCGATGGCCGCGGGCGTGCCGCCCGTCGCCAGCGCCGTTGGCGGCAACGCCGAGATCGTGCGCGACGGCGTCGACGGCAAACTGTTCGCCAACGAGGACGAGGCCGGACTCGTGGCCTGCCTGGTTGCCCTGTGCCTCGACGACGGCGAGCGGGCCCGCTTCGCCGCAGCAGCGCGTGAACGCGTGCAATCGGCGTTCGACATCCGCCACATGGTCGAGCGCTACGAGCAACTCTACGAGCGCGTCCACGCACGCACCGCGCGATGAGTGCGACCGGCGGCGAGCCACTGCGGCCGCAGGCGGTCCCGGCCGCACCAGTGCGTCCGGAACACGGGTGCGCCGACGCCGCCGGTGCGCAGATGCGCTCGACGAGGCTGCACGTCGTCGTCCTGACCACCTTCTTTCCGAGTCCGCGCGACCCGTTTCGCACGCCGTTCCTGCGCAACCTGGTCGACGCGCTCGCCAGCGACTGCGACATCGACCTGGTCATCCCCGTGCCGCGCCGCCCGCAGATCGGTCCGTGGCGCGATGTCGTGCCGGTGCCGGCCAGCGAGACCCACGCGGGCTGGACGCTGCTCCATCCACGCTACCTGGCGATGCCAGGCCTGCACTGGCTGTCGGGTTTGACCTACTTCGCGGGCGTCTGGCGCACGCTGCGCGCGCTCAAGCGCAGCCACGGCCGTTTCGTGCTGCACGCGCATTGCGCCTATCCGGACGTCGTGGGCGCCGCGCTCGCTGCGCGCATGCTCGGGATACCGCTGGTGGCGACGACCCACGGCAGCGACATCAACCTGTCCGGCCGGCAACGCTTGCTGCGCCCGCAGATCCGCGCCGCCTTGCGCTCGGCGGAGCGCGTCATCGCCGTCAGCGCTCCGCTGGCGCGCGCCGTGGCGGAGTTGGCTGACCTGCCAGCGTCCCGCATTGCCTGCATTCCGTGTGCCGGCTTCTCGCCCGCGGTGTTCCATCCCCGCTCGCGCGACGAACGCGCCGCGCTGCGCCAGGTGCTGGGTGTCGCGGCGCGCTCGCGCGTGGTCCTGTTCGTCGGTCATCTGGTCCCCGTGAAGGCGCTGGACGTGCTGCTGCGCGCCTGGGCACTGCTGCTGCGCGACGCCACCGCTGGCGCGTCGGCGCGCCTGATATTGATTGGCGAGGGCGCCCAACGCGACGCCCTGGAACGTCTGGCGCGACAGGAAGGCATCGTGGACCGCGTCGAGTTCCTCGGCCCGCTTCTGCACCCGGCGGTGGCCGACTGGATCGCCGCCGCCGACGTGCTGTGCCTGCCCAGCCACGCCGAGGGTTCGCCCAACGTGGTGGTCGAGGCGCTGGCCAGCGGCACGCCGGTCGTGGCCAGTCGGGTCGGCGGAATTCCCGACCTGGTGGACGACGGCGTCAACGGCCTGCTGGTGCCGGCCGCCGATCCGGCCGCGCTGGCCGCCGCACTCGGCGCGGCGTTGGACCGCGACTGGGATCCGGCCCGGATCTCGTCGTCCATCGCGCACCTGACCTGGTCGGCCCTGGGCCGGCGCAACCACGGCGTCCTCGCCGACGTCGCCATGGAGACCGCGCATGCTGGCGCTCGCTAGAACCCTGTCCAAGGACCTGCTGCAGCAGGTCGTCTTCCCCGGCAGGTTCCTGTGGCGCATGCCCAAGCCGGCCATCGCCCTCACGTTCGACGATGGCCCGCACCCCGAACACACCCCGGCCATGCTCGATGCCCTCGCGCGCTCGGGCGTGCGCGCTACATTCTTCGTGGTTGGACGGGAGGTCGAGAAGTATCCCGAGGTCGCGCGTCGCATCGTCGCCGAAGGCCACGGGATCGGCGGCCACAGCTACGACCACACGGTCATCACGTCGCTGGACGTGGCGGGACTGGTGGACGACCTGGGGCATTGCCGCCGCGTCATCCGCGACGCTACCGGTCTGGACACCGGGTTGTTCCGGCCGCCAAAGGGCGAAGTCAGTCTTCGCTCGATCCGCACCGTCTGTCGTGCCGGGTACACGATGGTGCATTGGACGCGGACTTACAGCGACTACCAGCAGGACGGAGTTGACGCCCTGATCCGCCGCATCGACGCCCACCCGCCGATCCCGGGCGACGTGCTGCTGTTCCACGACCACAATGCCTTCACCGTCCAGGCTCTGGCCTCCAGATTGCTGGAATGGCAGTCGGCTGGCCTCGCTTTCAGCCCACTCCATCGACCTGTCGATTAGACGGGACGACCCTGCTCGCCAAAGGCGGCCGGATCGACAACCTGATGACGCATCGCCCCCTAGAAACGCAGCGCAAGGCACTTCGCGGCTGCTGCGAGCGCGATAATCCACACCGGATTCTCAACGCGTTGCATACGCCATGCCCGTCCTTTTTCACATTTCTGCTCTGACGGACGGCGCCGTTACGCGACGCAGCATCGCGCGATGAGCGCCGAGACGCAACGCAGCCGCGAACTCGACGCCGTGCGCGGCATCGCGGCGCTGATGGTGGTGCTGTTCCACTACACCGTGCGCTATGCGGCGCTCTATGGCGACACGAGTGCGCCGTTTCACGCCACGTTTGGCTTCCTGGGTGTCCAGGTCTTCTTCGGCGTCAGCGGATTCGTGATCCTCATGACACTGGAGCGCTGCAAAACCCCATCCGATTTCGTGATCGCGCGGGCGTCGAGGTTGTACCCAGCCTACTGGACGGCCCTGCTGGCGACCTTTGCGGTGCTGGTACTGTTTCCGCTCGCAGGGCGCATGCCGAGTTTGCAGCAGGGGCTCGTCAATCTGACGATGTTGCAGGAATTCTTCAACGTACCGCATGTCGACGGCGTGTACTGGAGCCTCGAAGTCGAACTGGTCTTCTATGCCTGGATGCTGGTCATTTTCGCGGCAGGCTGGATGCGACATGCCCGCCGCCTGCTCGGCCTCTGGCTCGTGCTGTCGATCGCGACGCTGCTCGCGGCGCTGCTCCTGCGGAGGTCTGTGCCCTTGATCGCCAATCGATTCCTGCTCGTCGAATACAGCGCCTTTTTCGCCATCGGCGCCGCGGCGTATCTCGACTTCAAGGAACGTCGAGTCTCGCCTGCGACCTGGGCGCTTTTCGTGCTGGCCATGGGCAGCGCCTGGTTGGGCGCCGGCCTGCAAGGCCTGATCGTCGCCACCGCGATGGTCGTGGTGTTTTCGCTGCTGATCTGGCGCCGTGCGCGTTTCCTGGACACGCCCCTGCTGGTGTTCGTCGGTGTCGTGTCCTATCCGCTGTATCTCCTGCACCAGAACATCGGCTATGTGATCATCCATAGCGTGCGCTCACACGGCGTCGGCTACGGATGGGCGGTCGTGATCGCGCTCGGCGTGTCGCTGGCCATGGCCACGGCGCTGACCTTCGTGATCGAGCGACCGGCGCAGCGGCGTTTCCGTCTGTGGCGCGATCGTCGCCGGGCCGGGCGGCAAACCGGCGAGGTGGCGCAGCCATCGGTCGGCCCCTGAATGTGTCGCGCCAGCGGCATTCACATCGCGCAGGCCGATTGAGCATTTCTTGCGCGGACAACGGCCGCGCCGCCACTCGGCGTGCGACACGCTCGCGCAAGCTGGCGCCTCGCAGCGCCCGGATGTTCCTGTCCACCGTCTTGGCTTCGAGGCTCGTGTCAAAGAGCAACGCCTGGACGATGATGAAGGTGCAGTCGTCGTGGTTCTCGTACAAGCCGTGAAAAGGGCAGCGCGAGACTGAGCGAAGGGTGAAGTAAGCCTTCGCTCTATTCGAACCGTGCGCCGCACCCTTTCCACGACGATGCACTGGACGCGCACCTGCAGTGACTGCAGGCGGACGGTGTCGGCAGGGGAGACCAAAGCATCGACGCGCCCCCAAACAATCCAGAGCGGATGTGTTGCCATTTTTCGACCACAACGCCCTGATCGTGCAGGCGCCGGCCTCCAGATTGCTGCAATGTCAGTCAGCCGGCTTCCATTTCGGCCCGCTCCAACGTCCTGTCGAGCAGACCGGACGGCGTTCTTTGGCTGGACTTCGTAATGCTCTGTAACTTGAGATTCTGCCGAACCCTTCACGATTTCGGCCGGAACGTCTGATTGTTGCCCTCAAGCAACGACCTCGGACGGAATCGACGCGGTGCGACCGAGCGGTGCGTCGCAGGGGGTCGCTTTGACCTTATTTCGCGCTCCTCCGCCCTATGAGATTCTCGCGAATTCGACGATTCGCAATCCCCCTTTTTGGGGAGAACATAGGGTAGTTACCAGGGTACCCCCTCGGGTACCCCATGGACTGCTCGACGCGTGTTTGCTGTCCCGCAACAGGCACTCGACGGGATGTAACGAACGCGCAATCGCGGCTTACTCCAGTCGCGCAGCCTGCCGATAGGCTGCATACATAGCAACGAGCCACAGGCTGACAACGCCCGGACGCCAGTCCGGCAAAGCCTTACGGGTTCTTCGCGGTTAGCCACCTATTCAGCCTAGCCGCCTGAAGTCCCTCGCACTTTGCATCTAGTCGCGTCGCACGCCGCCAAGGCGGGCGGAAGCCTGTGTCAAAAGCTTTTCCGGATCTCCACTGATGAAAACGAAGATGAAGTTCGCCGCGATGACGGCAGTCGAATTGGCCACGCTGGCCGCCCTCACCGCCTGCGGCGGCGGTCAAGGAAACGACCCGACAGCCGTCGCCGCGGAAACCGGCGACACGGCCACCATCCAGGCCCATCGCGGCAGTATCAGCGGCACTTCCATGACGCTGAGCATCACTTCGGCTACTGGCGGCTATGTCCGCAGCACCCCGAGCGGCATCGACTGCACGTCGGATCCATCTTCTTCATACTGCACGCGCAGCTTCGCGGCCGGCACGGCCGTCGCCCTGACCGAGACGCCGCTGGCGGGCTATCAATTCACTGGCTGGAGCGGAAGCTGCTCGGGCACAGCCACGACCTGCACGACGTCGATGACGAGCGCCAAGTCCATCGGTGCCCTGTTCAAGCTGGTCGGCACCGGAACGGCTCCGGCTCCGGCTCCGGCTCCGGCTCCGGCTCCGGCTCCGGCTCCGGCTCCGGCTCCGGCTCCGGCTCCGGCTCCGGCTCCGGCTCCGGCTCCGGCTCCTGCACCCGCACCCGCACCCGCACCCGCACCCGCACCCGCACCCGCACCCGCACCCGCACCCGCACCCGCACCGGCACCGGCACCGGCACCGGCACCGGCACCGGCACCTGCGCCGGCACCCGCTCCTACGCCGGTCGCGCCCAGCGGCAGTCCGGTCATCCTGTTCACGGATGTCCCCAGCGGCCCGGTCAGCGGCGGCGAGAACGGTCAAGGCGCCTATCTGACGATCTTCGGCCGCAACTTCGGTGACAAGTCGGGCATGGGTTCGACCACGAAGGTCACGATCGGCGGCGTGCCGGTCGCGAACTATCGTTACCTCGGGGCCTCCAAGGTCGGCGGTCGCGAGGGCTTGCAGGAACTGATCGTCCAGGTCGGCACACTCGCCGGCGATCCGCTGGGCACCGCGCAGCCAGTCGTCGTCTCGGTCGGTGGCACCGCCAGCAATTCGACTGTCACGTTCACCCCGAACCCGGGCCACGTGCTGTTCGTCTCGCTTTCCGGCAACGACAGCACCGGTGCGCTCGACGACGTCGCCCATCCCTATCGCTACCTGCAGAACAACTCCACCGGCACCGGTGCCTACGCCAACGTGCACGCCGGCGACCAGATCGTCGTGCGCGGCGGTACGTGGGCGGACACCAACGGCATCGATGGCACCTGGCTGCGCTTCGGTTCCACCACGGGCACCGCACCGACGGGGGCCGCGCACACCGGCTGGATCCACGTCACGGCCTATCCTGGCCCGGTGAACGGCAACGCGCCCGAGGACGTGCACTACGTGACGCCCGCCAACAGCACCGGCGGCATCCAGGGCCCGTGGTCGGCGATGCACGCCTACGGCAACTACCTGGCGATCTCGAACCTTCACCTGGAATCGAGCGCGACCGCTGCGCGCGACGCCGCACCGATCAACATGCAGTACGCCACCGGACCTTGGCGCATCGCCAACAACGAACTCGGCCCGTGGCCGTCGACGCTGGCCTCGCCGAACAACGCGAAGGCGGGCGGCATCAGCGGCGAGGGCATGGGTGCCGAGATCTTCGGCAACTACATCCACGACATCGCGTGCGCGCTGGGGCAGTCCAGCAACCCACTCGAGAACCATGGCATCTACATCGATGACAACGGTTCGTACAACATCGGCTGGAACGTGATCTCCAACATCACCGGCGGCAACGGCTTCCAGGTCTACACCAACGGCGGCTTCTCGACGGTCACCAACAACATCAACTTCCACCACAACATCGTCGACGGCGTCGGCAAGCACGGCGTCAATCTGGCCGACGGCACGGGCAGCAACGTCCAGGTCGACGACAACGTGATCGCCAACACGCAGTACTCGGGGCTGCGCTTCAACACGACCACCCTGTCCGCCGCCAAGGTCTGGTCGAACACGTTCTACAACACGACTCTCAACCCGAACGCGAAGCAGGGCAGCTACGGTGTCATCTCGAATGACTGGGGCCTGCCCGCTGGCTCGCTGAGTTTCGTTGGCAACATCTTCTATGCTGGCACGGGAGGCCGCCTCCTGGGCGGTGCGAACGGCTTCAGCGGCAAGGAAGGCACTTGGGCCAACAATCTCTGGTTCAACGGGACGGACGCCGTGCCGAGCTTCGCGACGGCCTCGGTGAATGCCAATCCGATGTTCGTGAGCGCTGGGTCGGACTATCACCTCGGCGCCACCAGCCCGGCGATCCGTGCCGGTAGCACCACCGTGAGCACCGTGGTGAAGGACGACTTGTACGGCACGGCCCGCACCAGCAGCGTCGACATCGGCGCCATCACCAACACGAAGTGAAGACACGCGGCCAGTCGCCTGGCCGTGCTTGACAGGAACGCTCGGGCTCCTGCGCCATCCCTCCAGCCCTTCGCCGCGCACCGCGGCGAAGGGCTTCTTCATTGGCGGGTACCGGTTCGGGCCAAATGCTCGATGGGGTCGGACAGGCCCGCGTTGCGCGCGAGCGACGCACACGCCTCAACGATGCCGGGGCGGCTTGGGCAGGCTTTGGTTTTCGGGGGGTCTGGGCGAGGTGGATCTCCATTACCATCACGACCGCGACGCAGTTGAACCGCTTTGAGAGGTTTGGCGGACCGCTCCGAACCTTCCCGACAGATCCAAGATTCAAGTGCTCATGACTACCGTCCCTTTGGTGCCCTGGCGGCTCCTGCACGGCAATGCCACGGCCATTTGGCGAGCGCGGAGCGCTTGAGCCGTGCTATTCAATTCGCTCGCATTCTTCATCTTTCTGCCGATCGTCCTGATCGTCTACTACCTGTTGCCGCATCGGCGGCAGAATGCGTTTCTCGTCCTGGCGAGCTGCTTCTTCTATGCGAGCTGGGACTGGCGCTTCCTGTTTCCGCTGTTGTTCTCGACCACGATCGACTACTACTGCGCCGATCGCATGGAGGCCTCGCTGGCGCAAGGTCTGCCACGCGCGACGCGCAAGCGATATCTGCGCATCAGCCTCATCACCAATCTCGGGCTGCTCGGCTTCTTCAAGTACTGCAACTTCTTCGTCGATTCGTTCCATGATTTCGCGTGGCTGTTCGGCGTGAACGTGCCGATGCCCGCGCTGCGAGTCATTCTGCCGATCGGCATCTCCTTCTACACGTTCCAGGCGCTGAGCTACACGATCGACGTTTACGAGGGAAAACTGCACGCCACCCGTTCGTTCTGGGACTTCTTTCTGGCGGTGCTCTTCTTTCCGCATCTCGTGGCGGGCCCGATCCAGCGCGCGGCCAACCTGATCACGCAGGTCGTCAATCCGCGCCACGTCACCCGCACACAGGTGGTAGATGGCCTGCATCTGATCGTGTGGGGCTTCTTCAAGAAGGTCGTGGTTGCCGACGGGCTCGCGCCCATGGTCAACCAGATCTTCGACGCGCGGAGCGCGACCGGTGGCGAGACCCTGGTCGCCGTGTATGCCTTCGCGTTCCAGATCTACTGCGACTTCTCCGGCTACACCGACATCGCGCGCGGCGTCGCGAAGCTCATGGGTTTCGAGTTCGTGCTGAACTTCAACCTGCCGTATTTCTCACTGAATCCAGCGGAGTTCTGGCGACGCTGGCACATCAGCCTGTCCACGTGGCTGCGCGACTACCTGTACATCTCGCTAGGCGGCAACCAGGGCGGTACCTGGTTCACCTACCGCAATCTCATGCTGACCATGATCCTGGGCGGGCTCTGGCACGGAGCCTCCTGGACCTTCGTGGCGTGGGGCTTCTATCACGGGTCGTTGCTCGTCGTGCACCGCTTGTTGCGGCCGCCCCTCGAGCGCATTGCGAAGATCGCACAAGGGATCTGGACGACGCCCTGGTTCCTGCTGCGTCTGTTCGTGATG
Organism: Burkholderiaceae bacterium; assembly: GCA_039920745.1. Taxonomy (GTDB): domain Bacteria; phylum Pseudomonadota; class Gammaproteobacteria; order Burkholderiales; family Burkholderiaceae_C; genus Scleromatobacter. The sequence continues at coordinate 48,758 of JBDSDD010000008.1, forward strand.
TTCCAGCTCACCTGCTACGGCTGGTTGCTGTTCCGCGCCAAGTCGTTCGCGCAGATCGCGACGATGACGCGTGCTTTGCTGCACCCGCTGACTGGCGTGCCGATGGAGGTCGCCCACGCCGCCGCAGTGCTGTGCCTGCCGATCATCGTCGTGCAGATCATTCAATACCGGAGCGGGCAGCTAGAATTCCTGCGCCTGCCATGGGTGCCGGCCGCCGGGCGGGCCGCGGCCTATTCGGTGCTGGTCTATTGCACTTTGTTCCACAGCGCGGTGCCACAGGCGTTCGTGTATTTCCAGTTCTAGACTGATGATGAGGGGATCACGCGCCAATGGCTGACACAACGGCAAAGGGCCGAGAGGTGCGGCGGAGCGTCTTCTCCTGGGCGGTCGTTGCCTTGGTGTTCGGCGTCACCATGGAGATGGCCGCCCGTATCGACGACTCGCTGACCTACGGCGCACCGGTCTTCGGTTCTTACGACATGGAAGAACTGTGGCAGGCGACGCCCGCCGGCTACCGCGGTGTCGCCCACAAGAGCTACGTGAAGTGGGGGCTCGACGCCTTCGGCTTCCGGGGACCGGAGGTCCGGCCAGATACCGGGCAGATCCGTGTCCTCGCCTACGGAGCGTCGGAGACGTTCGGGATCTACGAAGACAACGGCCACGAATTTCCGCGCGCCCTCGAGCGCGAACTGAACGCGCATGGCGCGCCGGCGCTGTTCGAAGTCATCAACGCCGGCATGCCCGGGATGCGGGTGGGCTCCGGCATCACCTATATCTACGACATCGGCAAGGTGTTCCATCCGAAGGTCGTCGTCATCTATCCCAGCCCGACGCACTACATCGGAGTGAGCCACCCCTACTGCGGCCGGCCGATGGTCATGCCGACCCCCTCGGCCGTCACGCTGCCGCAGGTGCGTATCGCCGAAAAGATCAAGGATCGCGTCAAGCAAGCACTGCCGGCGTCAGGCCTGACGATGATGCGCGAGGCCGGCATCGCCTGGGCCTCGCGTCATGGCGAGAGTCTCGAACGGGTCGCTCCACAGAGTCTCGAGGCGCTCGATATCGATTTGCGTTGCGCCATCAAGGCGTCACGCGACATCGGTGCGACTCCCGTGCTGGTCACTCACGCCAATCGCTTCGGGCATGTCCGCCACGACGACGACGCGTATTTCCTGACCGGCTGGCGCGCGCAGTATCCCGAGATGCGCCAGGGCGGCTTCATCGACCTCGAGGACCGCGCCAACGCGCACATCAAGGCCGTGGCTGCTCAGGAACGCGTGACGATGGTGGACGCGCAAGCGGCTCTGAGCGGCAATCCGGCTTACTTCGCGGATCACGTCCACTTCACCAACGCAGGCGCCGAGCAGATGGGAGCGCTGTTGTCCGGCGCCGTCCTCGACTCGCTGGCTGGCACCACAGGGACTCACGCACCCAGCAGGACGGCGGCTAGCCCCTGAGCGGCCGCGTCGCTGTCTATCTGGCCGCCGTCGGCGACGCCCCCTGTTCGACATCGCAGAATGCGCGCCACGGCGCGCGCGCTCTCACTTCGTGCTGGCCGTATTGGCGATCGCGCCAACGTCGACGGTGCTGGTGCGGGCCGTGCCGTAAAGGTCGTCCGTGACGAGGGCACTGGCGGTCGAACTGCCGGCGCCGATCGCCGGGCTGCCGATGCCCAGGTGATAGTCCGACCCAGCGCTCACGAACAGCGGATCGGCATCCACAGCCGCCGTCGCGAAGCTCGGCACGGCGTCCGTCCCGTTGAACCAGATGTCGTTGGCCCAACTGCCCAAGTTGCCGCCGAGGCCGACCGAACCGCCCAGAAACTGGGTCCCCGCGCTGGCATAGAAGATATTGCCAACGAAGCTCACCGAACCCGCGGACAGGTTCCAGTCATTCGAGATGACGCCGTAGTTGCCGCCCTGCTTCGCGCGCGAGTTCAGTACCGTGTTGTAGAACGTGTTGGACCACACCTTGGCGTTGGACAGGTTGGTGGTGTTGAAGCGCAGCCCCGAGTACTGGGTGTTGGCGATCAGGTTGTCGTACACCTGGACGTTGTTGCCCGTGCCATCGGCCAGATTGACGCCGTGCTTGCCGACGCCGTCCACGATGTTGTGGTGGAAGTTGATGTTGTTGGTGACGGTCGAGAAGCCGCCATTGGTGTAGACCTGGAACCCGTTGCCGCCGGTGATGTTGGAGATCACGTTCCAGCCGATGTTGTACGAGCCATCGTCATCGATGTAGATGCCGTGGTTCTCGAGCGGGTTGCTCGCCTGGCCTTCCGCGCACGCGATGTCGTGGATGTAGTTACCGAGGATCTCGGCGCCCTTGCCTTCGCCGCTGACGCCCCCGGCCTTCGCGTTGTTAGGCGAGGCCAGCGTCGACGGCCAGGGGCCGAGTTCGTTGTTGGCGAGGCGCCACGGCCCCGAGCTGTACTGCATGTTGATCGGCGCGGCGTCGGTGTTCGCGGTCGCACTCGATTCCAGGTGCAAGTTCGAGATCGCCAGGTAGTTGCCGTAGCTATGCATGGCCGACCAGGGGCCTTGGATGCCGCCGGTGCTGTTGGCCGGCGTCACGTAGTGCACGTCCTCTGGCGCGTTGCCGTTCACCGGGCCGGGATAGGACGTGACGTGGATCCAGCCGGTGTGCGCGGCCCCTGTCGGCGCGGTGCCCGTGGTGGAACCGAAGCGGAGCCAGGTGCCATCGATACCCTTGATGTCCGACCACATGCCGCCGCGCACGACGATCTGGTCGCCCGCGTGCACGTTGGCGTAGGCACCGGTACCGGCGGAATTGTTCTGCAGGTACCGGTAAGGATGCTTGATGTCGTCGAGCGCGCCGGTGCTGTCGCTGCCGGTCAGCGAAACGAACAGCACATGGCCGGGGTTCGGGGTAAACGTGACACTCGAATGGCTGGGGTTTCCACCGACCGACACGACGACCGGCTGTGCCGTGCCCAGTGCATCGCCGGCCAGCGCGCCGACCTGCACGATCAGTTGCTGCAAGCCCTCTCGACCACCGACCTTGGACGCCCCAAGGTAGCGATAGTTCGCGACCGCCACGCCGCCGATGGTGACCTTGGTCGTCGAACCCAGGCCCGCCGGGTCGCCGAAGTCGCGGCCGAAGATCGACAGGTAGGCGCCGAGGCCGTTCTCGCCGCCGTTGACCGGGCCGCTCGGGAGATCCGTGAACAGGACAACCGGCGTTTTGCCGGTCGAAACCGAGCTCGGGCTATCGCCACCACCACCACCGCCGCAAGCTGCCAGCGGCAGGGCGCCGGTCAGCGCGGCGACAAGGGTCATCAGGTCGTGTCGAATCATCGTTGTATCCCCAGTCCCGGGCTATGTGTATCAGAATGAATTGCGCCGCATTTTCGCGAGGCTCGCGGGGCGAGAGAAGTGTATGCGAACGCCCCAGCATGGATGGTTGGCGCAAGCTTGCGTCACGCCATCGTTCCAGAGGGCGACTCCTCACACACCTGGAATCTGGCGGTCGCGTGCCCTCTTTCTGAGGATCAGGCGGGTCGATGCCTCCAAAGCCGGCCCCGTGTAATACGATGACACGCCCGCGTATGGACGTGGCCTTTCCCGAGTGTCCCGGTGCTCAGCAGCTTCATTTTTCCCTTCACGATCTTCTTCCAGCCGGGCGTCTTCTGGCCGCAGATCGCTGACTTCCGCCCGCTGCAGATCATCGCGGTCCTCGTGCTGCTGGCCAGCCTCGGTGGCAAGGCCACCTACAACCGCATGGATGCGTTGCGTCATCCCGCAGCGAAATGGCTCCTGTTCTACCTTTTCATGCAGCCGCTGTCGGTCTACCGCACGGGCCTCTCCGGCATGTTCGCGGAGTTCAATTTCTGGCTCGTCTACCTGCTGTTCGTGGCGGTGTCGGTGCGCATCATCGACAGTCCGCAGGCGTTGCGCCGCTATATTGCGGGAATGATGTGGGGAAGCGCCTGGATCATCTTATGGGGCATCTACGCCGTCCTGACCGGCCTCGAAGACGTGACCAACGGCGGTCGCGCCGGCGCCTACGGGATGTATGAGAACCATAACGACTACACGTTCATCGTCCTGCAGACGCTGCCCTTCTACTACGTCTACTGGCGCACCGAGAGCGGCTGGCTGCGTCGCACGCTGCTGCTGGGCGCGACCCTGGCGTGCATGGTGGGCGTCGTGCTGTCCCTGTCGCGCGGAGGCATGATCGCGCTCGTGCTCCAGATCCTGCTGTTCGTCGTCTACACGATGAAACCGCGCACGCGCCTCATCATGCTGCCGCTGGTGCTGGCGCTCGGCGCGGGCGCAGTGGCCTACCAGTACATCGCTCGTGCCGCCAACCAGGGCGAAAACTATACCGCTGAAGACGCGGAGACTTCCCGCGAGGAGCTCTGGCGAGCGGGCGAAGCGATCTTCTATACGCATCCGTTGCTGGGGGTGGGCAGCCGCAGCTTCGGCGAACACGCGCCAGAGTACGCCGAGATCAGCCACGACAACCGCGGCAAGAATGCGCACAACACCTTCATCGAGACAGTGGCGACGACAGGCCTGTTCGGTTTCGTGGCGTTCTGCGCCATGCTGATCAGCACGATACGCGAACTGCGCCGGCCCGTGATCGGCCTCGCCTCCGACTGGGAACGCAACACGCGCACTGCCATCCTGATAGCCATCCTGACGATCTGCTTCAGGGCCAACTTCGATGCGAAGACGCTCGACTGGAGTTTCTACGTCCTCGTGACTCTGGCCGCCGTGAGCGGGGCGATGATGAAATCCCGACGCGCGGCGGGCGCCCTCGCGCCCGAGTCGGTATCGTCCGCGGAAACGCCCCCCGCAGCTGACGTTGCCACTCTGCCAGCGACGAACCACCTGCGTCGTTGAGCGCTATGGGCTTCGCAGGCGAGCGTCGGCCGCGCAACGCACGCAACAGCGCCGCATCAGCCTGTGAAGCGGCCGCAACCGACAGTCATGCGCGCCCTCCGACGCTGCGCGCGCGCGCTATCCAGCGCCTCACCAGCGCGCGATCGGAATCTGAAAAAACGCGCACGGCAAAGCACATCAGCACGAACCCGACCGAGTAGCACGCACCGGCCGCGACGAGCCCGGCCAGCCCTTGCAGGTGGCCGGATAGCACGAACTTCGAGGCCGTGGCGGCCACGCCCGCGGCGCACAGGACCTTCGCGAACGTCTTCAGCGGCAGCAACTGCGCCACGGTGCCGCGCGTGAGGCGGCGTGCATAGACGAAATAGAACGTCGACAGCAGGTACTGCGTGGAGATCGCCGAGATCGCCGGCCCGTAGAAGCCGATCCAGTGCAGCAGCACGAAGCTGAGCACCACGTGGACAGCCGTGACGACGGCCACCACATGCAGGTTGATCCGGGTGCGGCCGTACGCGGGCGGGATCGGACTCAGAAGGAACATGTTCAGCGGCATCAGGAAGACGTAGATGCGGAACACGCTCACGCTGCGCTCGTATTCGGTCGTGAACAGCGTGGTGATGAACTCGTGCGAATACGCCAGCAGGAAGACGAAGCACGGCAGCACGATCATCGACAGCTTGCGCACGCCTTCGTGCATCAGGCGCACGACCTCGTCGTGCCGTTCCGCACGGATGAGCGCCGGCAAGGCCACGCGCAATACCGTGGCCACCGAAGCCTGGAAGATCGAATCGAGCGGGATCTCCAGCGCACCGACGGAGTAGATCGCGTAGTCCGCGGCTGTGAAGCGCGTGGCGACGATGCCTCGATCAAGCATGGCGCCGATCACCCCGACGAGCGACATCAGGCACAGGGGGATGCTGTAGGCAAGCTGGGTCTTGCAGTTCCAAGGCTCGCGCAGGCCTTCGCCCAGCGGCCGCAGCGGTATCAGCAGCCAGGCGCTGCGCAGGGAGAAGCGCAGCACGGCGTACGCGATGTTGGCCACGACAAGCCCCATCAGGCCGAAGCCCGCGAGCAGCGGCAGCACGAGGATCAGCACGCGCACGATCGTCTCGGAGGTCTCCACGAACACGGCGATGCGATAGCGATCCTGGGCGATCATGAACTGCACGAAATGCTCGCTCGAGATCAAGAGGCCCAGCGCCGCGCCGTACCACCCCAGCAGCGGCGCGAGCGCCGCGTTCTTCGTCAGCGCCACGATCAACGGCGCACCGAAGACGACCCCGGCCATGGTGACGACACCGCTGATGGCCATCATCGTGCTGGTCTGCAGCGTCAGGGCCTTGTCGCGCAACTTGTTCGCCCGGTCGTAGAAGTAGTAGACCGACGCGGGCAGCCCCAACGTGAGAATCGCCGTGGCGAAGGTGGCCAGCAGCGCGAGTTGCTGGTATGTGCCGTAGTCGCTGCGACTCAGCATCCGGACCAGCACCATGGGCATCAGGAAACCGACGGCGTACTTGACCAGGTTGGATGCGACCAGGATTCCGGCCTTGTCGGCGAGCGAGGACATTCGTCGGGGAGGATGGGTGCGGTGGGCGGAGGGGCTCGAGGTGGACACCGGCGAGCCAAGCGAACTGTACCTTCGAAGTGTTGGCGCCGACCCACCTCCCCCCGAATTGGGGACGGATCCGGAGGGGGTGCGCTGCTATGATTTCGAACATTCGAGGTGCCTCGGTCCACGCATCGCGCACCGAGTGCCAAGCAAGAACGCCCTGGCGAGGGCTGCGCGGTCTCTGCGAGGATGCTTGGAGGGTTCCCACGCGCAAGCCGGTCGACGATCCGGCGTTCCAGCGCAAAGTTCGCACGGATTGCCGCGTGCAAAGCCAACAACGCGTGCCATTTCGACATTGGCGCCAGCGCATTCGTGCAAAACTCCGGACGCTTGAATCCGGGCATCCATGAGAATCCTGTATCACCACCGCACCCAGGGCGAAGAGCCGGAGTCGATCCACATCGAATCCATCGTGGCCGCTCTGCGGGCGCTGGGACACGAAGTGCGCATCGTCGGGCCGGTCGATATCGAGCATCGCGCTCCTGCCGCAACAGCCCCGACGGCACGCAAGGCGAGCCGGCTCGTGCGCATCAAGGAATCGGTCCCTCGCAGCGTCTTCGAGCTGCTGCAGATCGCGTACAACGCAGTCGCGTGGCGGCGGCTCGATCGGGCCGTGCGCGAGTTCAAGCCCGACTTCATCTACGAACGCTACGCGCTGTATGCGTTCGCGGGCGGCATGGTCGCGCGCCGCCACGGCGTGCCGCTGATCCTCGAGTGCAACACGCCCTACGCACAGGCCTGGGCCAAGTACTACGGACTGCACCTGCCGCGCCTGGCGCGCTGGCTGGAGGCGGGCACGCTGCGATCATCCGACCATGTCATCACGGTGACGCATGCGCAGGGCAAGCTGCTGCAGCAGGTAGGCGTGCGGCCGGAACGCCTGACGGTATCCCACAACGCGATCGACCCCGAGTGGTTCAGCCAGGAGCGCCAGGACGATCCGACGCTGCGCGAGCGTCTCGGCCTGAAGGGCCTCGTGATCGGCTTCGTCGGAACCATGAATCGCTGGCAGGGCATTCCCAAGTTCGCCGAAGTCATCCCCAACGTGCTGGAGCGCTATCCACAGGCCAGCTTCCTGTTCGTGGGCGACGGCGAGTTCCGCCGTGAACTGGAGGACTTGTGCCGCGCCGGTGGAATGTCCGATCGCGTGGTCTTCGTCGGGCGCCAGCCGCACGACAAGGTGCCGGCCTTCGTCGCCGCGATGGACATCGCAGTGCTGCTCGATTCCAATGCGTATGGTTCGCCGATGAAGATCTTCGAGTACTGGGGCATGGGCAAGCCGGTGGTCGCTCCCAGCGTGGCCCCGGTGCTCGAGGTGATGCGTGACCGCGAGACCGGATTGCTGATCGAGCCGGGCAACGCCGCGCAACTCGCCGATCGCATCGTCGAGCTGGCTTCGGACCCCGCCTTGCGCGCGCGCCTCGGCGCAGCAGGACGCGCCTGCGCGACGGCCAGCCATACCTGGCGAAACAACGCGGAACAGATCGTGGCAGCGCATTCGGCCCTGGCTGAAGACTTCGGAAGATCGCCCTTGAAAGCCCGTCCCTGATGGCCCGTCGCCTCGATCTCTGGTTGCCGAGCTACGTGCTCGAAGCTGCTGCGCGAAGGCGCGCCCGGCGAGCTCGCAGCGACAAGCTGACCCACGTCTTCTTCCTGATCTGCGACCACTACGAGCCGCGCCACAAGGCAACGCATGAAGGGCAGGCCTGGGAACGCGTCGAGACATGGCGGCGTGACTACCCGGCGTTCCAGAAGCGCTGCCTCGACAGCTTCGGGCAGGCTCCACTGCACAGCTGGTTCTTTCCGCCGCACCATGGCGCCGAGCACCTGCCCCAGCTGTCCGCGATGGCGCACGCAGGCGGCGGCGAGGTGGAACTGCACTATCACCATCGCGACGACACGGCCGAGTCGCTGACCCGCGACCTCAAAGCCACGCTGGCGCTCTACCACCGACATGGTCTCCTGCTGGAGTCCGGGGAACCGCCGCGCACGTCGTTCGGTTTCGTGCACGGCGACTGGACGCTGGACAACGCCTGCAACGGTGCCTATTGCGGCGTCAACGGCGAGCTGAGTCTGCTGCAGGGCCTGGGCTGCTGGGCGGACTTCACGATGCCGTCCGCCAACGAGGCGCAGACACGCAAGATCAACTCGATCTACTACGCGGTCGACGATCCGGCGCGCCACAAGTCGCACGATCGCGGCGTCGACGCCGCGGTGGGTCGCGTCGACCCACCCGGCTTCTTCCTGATGCAGGGCCCGCTGGCCGTCAACTGGCGCGCGCCGGGCTACCCGCGCATCGAGAACGCCAGCCTGACCACCAGCAACTGGGGTCGTCCCGACCGCGTGCGCACCTGGCTCGATTGCGGCGTGCACGTGCAGGGTCGCCCCGACTGGCTGTTCATCAAGCTGCACACGCACGGTGCGGTCGAGCGCGACTTCGATGCGTTGTTCGGCGAGACCGCCTTCAAGATGCACGAGGCGCTCAACGAACTGTGCAACGACGGGCGCGACTATCAGTTGCACTACGTCACGGCGCGCCAGGCCTACAACATCGCCAAGGCGGCCGAACGCGGCCTGGGCGGTGATCCGCGCCAGTGGATGGACCTGGTCGTCGGTCCGCCCGCCACCGCGTACTACGCGCTCGCGGCGCAGCACGACCTGGCCGTGTGCACGGCGAAGCGGCTGCGCATCACCAATGTCGAAGGGGACGGCGACGCGACGCTGGCCACCACGGTCGGCGCGCTGCGCGAGGTGCACGGCGCCTTCGTCGGTATCGACATCGATATCGGCATCGACACCGACATCGCCGGCGCTGCGATGCGCGGCTCGATCGCGGCCGACCTGCGCTGCGCGGGAGATTTGCGCCTGAAATTCGCGCGCCCGATCGAACTCGAGAACACGGGCGACGGCGCCCTCCCCATCCCCATGGACGCATCAGGCACCCTGTGGCGCTTCCCCGCGTCGATCCCGGGCCTGACCCGACTCCGTTTTCGCGAACGCGTGACCGTCGCGTCCTGACCACCGCGTCCGTCTGACAGGAAACTCTCGCATGGCCATCATCTTCTGGGCTTCGCTGCTGCTGATCATCCACCCCTACGTGACGTACCCACTCACGCTGCGCGTCTGGGGCGTGTTGCGGCCGCGACCCGTCCTGCGGGCGCCGCAGGAGCCTTCGGTCAGCGTGCTGATCCCGGCGTTCAACGAGGTCGAGGTCATTGCCGGCACGCTGGACGCGCTGATCGCCCAGGACTACCCGAAGGACAGACTGCAGATCCTGGTCGTGTCCGATTGCTCGGACGACGGCACGGACGACGTCGTGCGCGGATATGCCGATCGCGGCGTGACGCTGCTGCGCCAGGCCGAACGCGGTGGCAAGGCACTCGGACTGAACGCGGCCGTGCGCCAGGCAAGCGGCGACATCGTGATCTTCTGCGATGCCAATGCGCGCTTCGCGCCAGGTGCGGTGCGCAGCTTCGCGCAGAACTTCGCCGACCCGTCGGTGGGCTATGTCACGGGGCAGCTCGAACTCGAGTCGGCCAGCGACCTCATCGCCGGCGGTGGTGCCTACCTGCGCTTCGAGGAGTGGCTGCGCGCCTGCGAGAGCGCCGTTGCCTCCGTGATCGGCGTCAACGGCGGCTGCGACGCGATTCGTCGCGAGCTCTATTCGGATATCCCGCGCGAGCTGATCACCGACTTCGTGCTGCCGCTGCGCGTGATCGCCGGCGGCCATCGCGTCGTCCTCGACGCCGACGCGAAATCGCGCGAGACGGCCAACACCGAGCTTCAGGCCGAATTCTCGATGCGGGTTCGCGTCGCGCTGCGTGCGCTCCAGGGGCTGGTTCACATGCGCCGCCTGCTCAACCCGCTGCGCTTTCCGGCCGCCAGCTATTGCCTGATCTCGCACAAGGTGGTGCGCTACCTGGCCTATGTCTTCCTGGTCACCGCTTTTGTGTCCAACCTCGTCCTCGCCGCGAGCCAGCCGTTCTACCAGTTGTTGTTCGTACTGCACCTGGCGTGTTACGGCCTGGCCGGCTGCGGCTTGCTGGGCATCGGTCGCAGGCAGTTGGGCATCGTCAGTGTCGCGCCGGCCTACCTGCTGGTGAGCTACTGGGCTTTCGCGGTCGCGAGCTGGCGCTTCATGCGCGGCCAGACCATGGCCACCTGGCGCCCGCGGGCGGGCTGAGCCGCGGCGTCCGCGCGGCCGTGCATCAAGCCGGCGTGGCGCTCACCGTGGGGCAACGCACGGCGCGGGCGAGCGCATCGACGGACTGCAACATCTCCAGGAACACCACGCGCGTGGCCGCGGGCGACAGGTCGTAGGGATCGCGGATCTCGATGGGACCGTCCGGGTTGAACAAGCCCAGCAACGTCGTCTTCGACAAGGCCTGCGGAAATTCCGCGGCCATGCGATCAAGGTGGCTCACGTCCATGCAGACGATCAAGTCGGCCGCCGCGACCTGCGCCGCGCTGACCCGATGCGCGCGCGCGGCCGAAACGTCGATGCCCAGCGATTGCGCCGCCTGCACCACGTGCGGCGGACTCGGACGACCGTCGTGCGAGAGGAAACCTGCGCTCGCGAACGTCACCCCCGCCAGGCGATCGACCGCCGCCATCTCCGCGAACGGGCTGCGGCAGAGATTGCCCAGGCACAGGAACAGCACCGTGCCAACGGGTCGCGCCAGCACCCCTGGATGGCATTGCAGCGCCGCGTGATGCCGGCGCGCGCGCGCCTGTGCGGCACGCTTGTCGACGCGCTTGCCGAGTTCGGTGAAGCGCTTGTGCAGCAGCTGAGCCACTTCCTCGCGTGCAATCGCCGTATCGCGCCAAGACCAGCCGTCCCAGACCTCGCGACCACCCAGCACGCGTAGCCAGCCGAGCGCGACGCGCCAAGGTGGCGCCGTGAGCAGCAGCGGATCGGTGCGGTCCGCGCGCAGGTTGTCGATGCACCACTGGAGGTCGTTGGACAGGTTGCGCGCGGTCATGCCGACGCGCCATCCCCGTGCTGCCGGCAACGGCTCGCCGCCGGCGAGCGCCAGCAGCCCGCACGGCATGTCGACACCAGCGGCGATGGTCAGCGGCAGCGAGCCCCAGAGGCGCGGATTGATCTCCATCAGATGCACGGCGCCGCGGCGATCGCGGCGCCATTCGACCATCGCGACACCGTGCCATTGCAGGCGGTCCAGCAGACGTTTCGTCATCTCGACCAGTTCGGGCTCGGGGCCCGCGGCGCGCCGCAACGTGCTCGCGCCGCCGGTCAACGGCCACTCGTGCAAGCGTTCGTGGACGAAGTGCCACGCCATTCGCCCGTGCTCGTACAACACCTCGACCCCGATGCCGCGTCCCGGCACCCAGGCCTGCTCCTGCACCGGCGTGTCGGGCAGCCACGAAGCCAACGTCAGGGCGCGGGTCTCGACGTCGTGGACCACCGCGACCGCGAGCGACATCAGGCGACCGCCCCGGATCACCTTGCTTCGAACAGGCTTGAGCACCACGGGCCAGATCGCCGGCGCTTCGAGCACGTCGTCCGGCAACGGGCCATCCCTGGCGCATTGCGCGAACTCGCGCGTGGCCGGAAGCGGCAGGCCCAGATCGCGCGCAATGCGCGAGGTCATCGACTTGTCGAGCGCGGCGTCGAGCGCGGCGTTCGACGGCAGCACGGCCTTGAGCCGCACCGGGTGATGCTCGGGGAGGGCACGCACCCAGCGCAGCGACGCCTCGGTGGTGGGCACGACCAATGCGAAGCCGAAGCGGCCGTCGAGCTCCGCGAGCCAGGCGAGGCCGGATTCAGTCGGTTCGGCCGGCGGCTGCACATGGACGCGATGGCACCAGCGCGAGCTTTCGGCGGCCGAGCCCAGGCGACGTACGCCCACATGCACGCGATGGCCGCGCGGACCGAGGGATTGCAGGCAGGCGATGCCGACGCGGCTGTCGGCGTCCAGCAGGAGAACAGTGTGCAAGGGCACTCTTTCAGGCGTTGGGCCAATGCATGCGCCAGGCCATGAGCGGCAGGTTCGCGGAGGCGGGGATGCGCATCATCCGGTGCAGGTCGCTGGAAGGCCGGACGAATCCGTATCGGGTGGTGAGCGCGGCGCGATAGCACCTCGACACGCAGGCATACACCCGGTCGTCCTGCGACCCGTTCGGGTAGCAGAACAGGTCCACAGGGCGACCCAGGCGCTCTTCGAGCAAGCGCCGGCTCTCCTTCACCTCGCGCTCGAGCGCAGCGTCGCCGATCGAAGGCAGGATCGGATGACTCAGCGAATGCGAGCCGATCGTGATCAGCGACGGATCGAGTTGCGCCACCTGCTCCCATGTCATCGGGTCATAGCGCTCGTGCTCCTGCGCCGATGCCGCAAACCCCGGGGTGCGCCGCTGCAGGTCGATTTCGGCGCGCTGGCGATCGGCGAGCGGCAGGTTCTTCATCCGCTGCACCAGCAGCTCGACCGAGTCGGTGGTCAATCCAACGGACGCCTGCGCGAACTCGAGGCGCGCTTGCGCGGTCATCGCCTGCAACCGGGTGCGCGCTTCCTGGTTCCAGATCCAGCGCCGGCTCTCGATCAGGTCGGCGCAGACGAAGAACGCAGCCGGCAGTCGCAGGCGTTTCAACACCGGATACGCGAGCTCGAAATGGTTGGCCAGCCCGTCGTCGAAGGTCAGCGCGACCTCGCTGCGTGAATCCGGCGTGCGGCCTTGCTGGATGCCGTCGACCACGTCGGAGAGCGGCACGATGCGAAAGCGTTCGGCCAGCCAGCGCAGGTTGGTCTCGAAGGCATCGACCGGCATGTGCGCGTCGCCGACGCCATGGAACATGATCACGCGGAAAGCATGGCGGCGTCGCGCGATCCAGGTCGACAACCCGGTGGCGAACGCGAAGGATTGGATCTGGCGCGCAAGGATCATTCAAGGTCACCCGCCAGCGCGATGGCGGCGGTCCTGCCGCATGCCGCGCGAAACACGCGCTGGCCCTCGACTAGCCGGGGACCGCAGCAGAAACGGCCGCCGGGCAGTCGCCGGATGCGCAGCGCATGCCTGGTCAAGACCTGCCAGGGCTGCAGATGATCCGTGCCCAACGCCCGCAAGCGCTCAGGCCTCGGGTGCAACGTTGCAGCACCGCCTCCTGAATGGAGGATGCAGAACAACCGCTGCGGGGCAACGGGTCGAGGGGCGAGACGCTGGAGCCAGTTGCTCAAGATTTGCTTCCGGAGGCGACAAGACGATTGAAATCGCCGAGGCCTCGCGTCACGCTCAACGCGCCTCCCCAGCGGCAAGGGTCGCGTGGTGCCCACTCGCCCTCATTTCTCATGACACACTTTACAGGCAGGCGACACTGCGCGACATCCCCTTTTGGGGCGTGCCACCACTCGCCTTCGGTCAGGCACTGGCGCGCCAACGCCTCGATATCGAGCAGCGGCCGCACGCGCTCGAGAGCGACGCCGATGTCGCCGCCATCGGCCAGCGCGCTGAGAGCGAGCTCGTCGCTGTGGCTCGGGCTGAACGCGCAGGGCGCGCATCTGGCAGGGCGAGTTGGGGGCCGTGCGACTGGATCCGATCGCCTCAGGACGCCGGCTTCAAAACGCCAGGATAAGTGCCGTTGAGCGCCATCACGCGGCCGCCGAATGCGGGGGCCGGTGTGGCGACGGGAACGAAACGCACCGTGCGCTCCACGCCGGGCGCCAGATGGAAATACGCCGCGTCGGCAACGAAACCCGGCACGTCGAAATGCACCGATGCGGCAAAGCGGTCGCAGCGCAGCGCCACGTCCACTGCGCCGTCGTCGCACACACGGAACACGCCTTGCGGCAGCACCGCCGCATCGCGCTCGGCAGGCAGGCCGCCCAGCACGTGGAACGCCTGGCCCAGCAGCTTGCCCGACTCTTCGCGCAGCGTCGCGACCACCAGCGCATGGGCCGGCAGCCCGAATCCGTAGGCATCGTTGAGGTCGATCCACCGGTCGAACCACTGCACGGCCACCAGCGAAACGCCACCACGTGCCGGCAACGCCACGTGCTGCACGCCGTCCTCGATGCGGTGGCCGTCGCCGCGGTACAGCGCCAGTTCGATCCGGGCCTGCAGCGCTTCAGGTCGTTCGTTGAGCAGATGCACGCCCAGCCCGTTGGTGCCCTCGTCGCTCAGGAACAGCGCCTGGGACGCGGACGCTTCACGCAATCCGTAGAACGCGGCCTTCGGGTGCCCCAGTTCGTCGAGCAGGCCCCAACCTGCACCCGCCCACAGGTCGTGCAGGAACAGCACCAGGCCGCCGCTACAGGCGGAATCCGGCCGCCGCCATTCGGCGAAGGTGGCGCGCATCAGTTCGGCACTGACTGCACGGCTCAAGGCCAGGTAACGATCATGGTCGCGTGCCCGCAGCGCCGCCGGCTCCACACCGAACAACCGCCTCAGGTAGTGGTCGCGCACATCGTCGAAGTCCCACCCAGCGCCCAGGTCGCGCGGCGCGCGTTCGCGCCAGGCCGCCTGGTGCGTGCGAACCGACGCGCCGCCGGGCATGCGGGCCAGCGCGGCGTCCGACGGCACGTTGGCCAGCGCGAGGCACTCGGTCGCAAATTTCACGCTGCTGCGCCGAGCATCCTCCAGCGGTCGCAGGTAGGCGCCCACCCCGTAGTACGACGTGGTACCGCGATCGTTCTGGTGCGGAAACGCGCCGCCATGCGCGCTCGACGGCCAATACGGCACGTCAGGGCACCAGTGGGCGCACAACGCGGCCAGATCATGCTCGAACCACGACGGTAGCCATTGACCGCGGGGAGCGCCCCACATCGCCGCCTGCTGGCTCGCTTCGCTGTTGCCGCACAGCACGGCGATCGAGGGTCGCGCCTGCCAGCGCGCGAGTTGCTGGACCACCTCGTTGCGCGCCGATTCGGCGAACTGCGGGTCGTCGACCGGGTAGTCCATGTTGGCGAACATGAAGTCCTGCCACAGCAGCAAGCCCAGCCGGTCGCAGGCGTTGTGGAAATGGTCGGATTCGTAGACCGTCGCGCCATTGACGCGCAACATGTTCAGGCCGGCATCGCGTACGCGCTGCAGCAGCGCTTCGCAGGCCGCGGGGTCCGAATCCAGGCTGGCGGCATCCAGCGGCATCCAGTTCGCGCCGCGGCAAAACACGGGAATGCCGTTGACCGACAGTGCAAAGCCGCCGTCCGCCGTGTCGACCGAGAGCGTTCTGAAACCCACTGGCGCCAGCGGCACGCTACGACAATCGGATCGGCCAGCCGAAGACAGCAGCAACCGCGCCTCGTACAACGCCGGCTCGCCATGGGTGTGCGGCCACCACAAGGCGGCGTCGGGCACGACGAGGGTGCCGGCATGCTCGCCAGTGTCGGACAGCGCCGCCAGCGTGACAGCATGAACCTGGCCGTCGCGTTCCAGTTCCAGTCGGACCGGCCCGACGCCTGGCATCGACGCGCCGTCCAGGGTCAATCGCGCGGTCAGTTCGCCACGACCATCCACCACGCGGCTGGACAGCCGCAGCCCGCGCACGGCCGCATCGTGGAAATCGAGCAGTTCGATGCCGCGCCACGGCCCGACCGCCGGCCACGGCGGCGACCAGCCGGGCGTGCGCCCGAGCAGCGTCGTGCGGATCCAGCGCAACTGCTGGTGCGCCACCATCGGCGTGCGCCAGCGGGGTCGCGGCCGCCGCTCGCCCAACGCCTGCTCCAATGAAGCGAAGCGCAGCAGCAGTTCGTTGCCCTCGGGCCGCAGCGCGGGCACTTCGCAGTCGTGGGCCAGGTGCATGTTTCGGCTGTCAAGCAACCGCTCGCCGTTGAACCAGCCCTGGGCAAGTGTGGCCAAGCCAGCGAAGTGCAGCCAGCGACGCGCGCCGGACGGCACCGACCCGGCATCGAAACGCAGGCGGAACCACCAGTCGTCGGCGTCGATTCGTCGAGCCTCGGCGTCCAGGCAGCCCAGCGCCAGCAGCGCCCGCGCCACCGTGGATGGCGCCCCGACCGTCCGCCAGGACAGCGCCACGACGCCCTGCAATTGCTGCGGATCGACCACCGTGCCCGCCGCGGTATGGCAGATCGCCCATCCGGAGTCGAGTGGCTGGCGACGAGAGGCCGACGCCGCGAGCAGCATGCCTTGCATGGGCCGTGTCAGGCCTGGGCGACGACGGAGGCGACCGCCTGGCAGATCGCCTGGATGCTGGCGAACCCACTTCGATTGAGCATCTCGTCCGGAAACTCCACGTCGAACTCGCCTTCGAGCGCCAGCATCACGTTCACGCTGGCGTGCGAGGTCATGCCCGCCTGGTAGAGATCGGCCTGAGCGTCCATGGCTGACACGTCGCCCGAGAGGCGCGCGTGTTGAGCGAGAACGGCACGCACGCGCGGCTCGAATGCGTCGGTATTGACGTTGGACAATGACATGTTGGCTCCGCAAGAAAGAAAAAAGAAAATTCAAAAAAACGTCGAATCGGCGACTGCGGATTCTGGCGCAAGGAACAACGATATCCAGCCGGTCTTCGATGCGATGTCCTCAAGCGCGTGTCTTAGTTCGGGTTCTCGGTGCCCTCAGGCGATCACGATGGCGATCACATGGCCACGTCGATGGCTGAAGCTGAGCGCAGCTTCCTGCACGCCTGCCAGCGCGGCAGCCTTGCCATGCAAATGCAGGCGGCAGGCGCCACGGTCGTCACAACGCACTTCCAGCTCCCGCCACGACACGCCGGCCTCCGACAGGCCGAAAGCCTTGATGGCGGCTTCCTTGGCGGCGAAACGCGCGGCCAGCCGTTCGGCCTTCAGCGCAGGCACCGACGAGGTATAAGCCTGTTCCGCGGCGGAAAACAGCCGGTCGACGAAGCGTTCGCCGAATTCGTCGAGCGAAGCCTTCACGTCCTCGACTCGCATCATGTCCAGGCCCACGCGCAGGCCAAGCGGGCCGCAAGCAGATGGCAACGGGCAGATGTCGGCGTTGGAGTCGGGCGTCATTCAACTGCGCTGGATGGTTCCTGGGGCGATGCGGCGCTACCAACCGGACTGGGAAAACCGCATTTTCGACTGCCTCCGGGCTGCGCGCCGCTACACGCATTCGATGCCGGGCTGACCGTGAGGCGGCTAATCGTAACCCGCGCTTTGCCGGGGGTCGGCGGCCGTCGCAATGGTCAAGGCCCCATCGATGCTCGTGTGTAACTTGGCCCTGCCAGCCGGTACCGCCGTGGTCTCGAACAGCGTATCCATCAACACAGCCACGCGCTCGCGGGCCGCCTCGCCGGTGAACGTGTGATCTGCATCGTCCAGCCGATGCAGATGCAGCCGGCGCTGGCGCACCAGCCGGCCGACCGCCCGGCCGGCCAGGCCGCGCAGCAGGTCCTCGCCGGGTTCGTTTTCCGAAAACACGAAGTGCACCACGCCGCCATCGGCCGTGGCGCGTGTCAGCTCGCCTGCGAGGTCATTGCGCAACGGCAGGTTCAGCAGCCGCGCCAGGTCGCGGCCCGAGTTGGCAAGGCGCTGTCGCACCCGACGCACCAGCAGGCCCGCGATGAGATGCAGGTCGACCTCGCCGCGCAACAGCTTGCGCCATGGCTCAAGCGCGAACAGGTTGCGTCGGTAACGCGCCATTTCCTGGGCCACCTTGTGCGCCGGGAGCGGCTCGACCAACGGTCGTTCGCCCGGCCAGTCGAAGGTCAACGTGTTCAGCACCACCACGCTGTCGATGCCCATGCGTTCACGCGCCATCTGCAGGCCGTGGTAGCCGCCCGAGCAAACGCCCAGGACATGGCAGGCGACGCCCGGCCAACGTTCGCGCACGTAATGCATCAGGGCTTGCAGGTCCGCCACGACGCTGGGCGGATAGACAAGGTTGTCGCGCTCGCCGGCGCGCGCGGCGGCATCGCCCAGGCCAGGCAGGTCGAGCCTGAGCACGACCATGCCCTTGGCCGCCCATCGACGCGCCAGCATCACATGCAGCCGGCCCGGGCCTGCACGACGCTGCGCACCGGAATTCAGTATCAGCACCACGCGGCTCGGCGCCACGTTCGGCGATCCCTGGCTCAGGAGGGCGAACATCCGCGCCTGGACGACCGGGATCCAGACCGGCTCCTCGATCACGCCATCGGCCACCAGCGCCGACGTGCGGACAAAGAAATCGGACGGCGACACACGCTCGAGCGATGGCAGGCTGCCGAGCCAGGCGGCCGTGGCATCCAGCATGGACTGCGGCGCCTGGCTGCTCTGCGGGTCGAGCATCATGTCGGCGAAACCGTCGTGGCATTGGTAGTCCACCGCGGCACCGAGCGCCGTGAAGCGGGACGCCCACGCTGTGGCGGACGGCATGTCGACACGGTCGATCACCAGCATGCGTGGTGCCGGAGGCCGCTCGAGTGCCGCAGGGTCGAGGCGCGACAAGGAGTCGCGCGATGCGGCAGCCAGGGCATGGCCCCCGGCTTCCAGCAAGCCGGCCGACGCGTCGGCACGGCCCACCGGCGCGGATGCGGCCTGGAAGGCTTTCAGCTCCCGCACGAAGGCACGCCCGCTGACCGGCGGTGCGATCGCCACGAATGCCGCGACATCGTCACGCGCAGCCGCCACACCCGCCGCAAGCACGGCGCCCAGCCGCAAGCCCACGATCGCGGCCTTGCCACAGCCGGCCTGCGCCTTCAGGCATTCCAGTGCCGCGGCAACGCAACGCGTCCAGGCAAGCACCAGATCCGGCGTGTGCGCATGGCCGGCGGCGTCCCCGGTGCCGGGATAGTCGAATCGCAGCACCGGATGCCCGGCAGCGGCCAGTTGCTCGGCCATCAGGCGCAGCGTGCGGTGTGCGCTTTCGTCCTCCCGGCCGAACGGCGGACAGATCAGGACGGGCAGTCGTGATTCGCCGTTGCGTTCGCGAACGGCCACATGCCACCATCCGAACGCCGGCAGGGCTTCATCGCCAAAATAGACCGGCTGCGCCGCAGGCGGTGGTGGCATCGAGTCGGTTTCCTTGGAGCCAGGCAAACAATGGGTACGGGCAAGCCCTTCGCACGCGCGAAGACGCTGCTGCATGATGCGCAAACGTTATCATCACATCAATCACTAACTTGCACGGCGCTGCACAGCCCTGCGCGGTCGCAAGCGGAATATCCACCGGAGCAGCGACGGCGCGCACGTCCTCCAGGTCGGCCTTCGCTGCTTTTCCACCGACCCCATGTCCTTTGCCCAGACTGCCCTGCGCCGTGCGCACTACCCCACGCTGGACGGCGTTCGCGGTCTGGCCATCTTGATGGTGGTGCTGCACAACTTCTCGTTCGACGACGCCAACCTGTCCGGCCCGATGGGTCGCCTGCTGCACCTGGGTATCGGCGGCGGCTGGATCGGCGTGACGCTGTTCTTCGTACTGAGCGGATTCCTGATCACCGGGATCCTGCTGGACACGCAGCACGAACCCGGCCACTTCCGGCGCTTTTATCTGCGGCGCACGCTGCGCATCGCACCGCTTTACTACGCCGTGCTGCTGGTCACCTTCGTCGTGTTGCCGCTGGTCGGCGCCGCCCCGGAGTCGGTGCGGGCCGACGCGCCGCAGCAACTCTGGCTGTGGACCTACCTGTCGAACTGGGTGCAGCCCTTCGGCATGGCCGGCCACAGCTTCCCGCACTTCTGGTCGCTGGCAGTCGAGGAGCAGTTCTACCTGCTGTGGCCGCTGCTGACCTGGCGCCGCAGTCCGCGCGCGGTCTTGTACTGGGGCCTGGCGCTGGCCGTGGTGTCGCTGCTGGTGCGCGCTGGCCTGCTGCTGGGAGGAGGCACGCCGGACATGGCCTATGTCTGGTCGCCCTGCCGGATGGATGCATTGGCGCTTGGCGGCAGCGTGGCAGCCGCGCTGCGCATGCCGAGGCTGGCGTCCCGTCTCATGGCTCGCAGGCGGCAGTTGCTGGTGGCCGCCGTTGCCGTGTTCACCCTGTGTGTGCTGGCCATCCATGGCCTGCCGCGCACGACGTTCGCCATGCAGACGCTGGGCTATTGCCTGCTGGCCATCAGCTTTTCGTTGCTGGTGCTTGCACTGGCCTGCGCTGACCTGGCGGGCGACGTACAACTCGGCCCAAGACTATGGCGTGCAGCGCCGCTGCGTGTGCTGGCCCGCTACAGCTACGGCATCTACATCATCCACAAGCCGTTGCAGCAAGGCATCGGAACGCCGCTGATGCAATCGTTCGGCGCCCGCGTGCAGCAATCGACGGCAGCCAACGCCACCTATTTCGTCGTCGGGCTGGCGACCAGCCTGGCCCTGGCCGCCCTTTCCTACCATCTGTTCGAGCAGCGATTCCTTGCGCTCAAAGCACATGTCCGATGAAACAGCGAGACGATACGGACGGCGCGATGTAGCGATGCAGGCGTCGCACGGGCACGCTTGACAACCTGGCCACGCCATCGGTGGCCGACGCTCAAACGCTGGCCAGCGCCTGCATGCCAGCCTGCCAGTTTGCGGCAGCCTGTTCCAGCATGTCGGTTTCTTCAGCGGGCTTGCCGGAACGCACCAGGCGCGCGCCCTTGAGGATGAACGACTTCATCAAGACAGCGACGCGCTCGAAGGCGGCAGCCGCTTCGGCAACACCGGGTCGAGACTCGCCATCGAGCCAGCGCAGATGCTGCGCCGCCACCTCGAACGCCGCTCCGGCCTGCCGCGTGTTGGCGAACGCCCAGGCATGGTAATGGTCGAGTCCCTGCTCCTGCAGGTACGGCAGTTCGATCAGGAAGCGATCGCGAAACCGCAGGAACGGATTGGACACGGGCCGCCGCTCGACGTGCGCATGCAGCCGATCGCGCGCGATTGCTCGCAATTCGGCCCCGGGACGCTGGCGCAGTCGATCGAGCTTCACCAGTTCGGCGAACAACGGCATGAAAGCCGGGTCAGGCGGCTCGACGAGGTTGAAGGTGCGGTCGAAGTCTTCACCTTCGAGGAAGTGATAACCGGTATTGTGGAAATAGCCCAGGCGACGTGCACCCAGGTCCAGTTCGTTCAGCACGATGGTGGACTTCGTGTGCTGCCGCCGGTAGTCGGTGCCCAGCGTGTCGGGCAGCCACCAGGCGTCGGACTCGGTGCTGATGAGGCGGCCGGCTTTCAGGTGCTCGGCCGCGTGCTCCAGCAGTGGGCGCCAGACCGTGAGTTCCTGCACCTCGATGCCGTAAAGGTCATACAGGTCGTCGTGCGAGGGTTTGAAGAAAGTCCATTGATCGCCGTCGAAGTCCACGCACAGCACATGCCCGAGGCAGGCATGCGGCTCAAGCCCGGCGGCCTGCAGCACGCTGATCCAGATGTCGGCGTAGCAGTTCTTCTCCTGCCAAATCCGCGTTTCCGCATGCAGGGTGCAGCCCTGCAACGAGGCCGGTGAAAAATCAGGGCGCGCGCACCAGCGCTGCGCCTCCATGCTCAAGTTCCGCATGGCCGCTTCAAGGCCACAGACGTGCGCGAACTTCCTGCGGCCAGTCGGCCGGCACGAAGCCGTGCGTCTTGAACAGCGCCATCGTCACGCGCTCCAGGCCGAAGCCCAGGCAGGCCGTGTTGGCGACCTCGCCGTCGGCCGTGCGAATGCCGAACGTGCTGGAGAAGTGATCCTGGTGGAAATTGAAGGAACAGACTGCCGTCGGGTTCTCGCGCGAGATCACCGGCACCAGTACTTCGAACTTCAGTTGCTGCGCCTTCTGGGCCTGCGCGAGGAACTTGCCCCCACGACCGAAAAACGGATCGGTCGCCACATCTGACTCCGCCGGCAGGCCCAGCGAGCGCAGCAGCGACAGCCCGCGCTGCAGCCACATGTCGCGCCACTCGACCACCTGCGACGGCGTGCCCGCCAATACCCATTCACGAACCCGGAACGACTGCATCCGGGTCGGTTCCGGCGACGGCTCGTGGCGGAACACCCAATTGGTCATCGTGATCAACCGGCCGCCTTCCGGCAGCGTACCGGTCAACATCGGATAGACGGGATAGCAGGCAGCGGGGTTCATCACCACGCTGGACTGGCCCAGCAGTTCGCCCCAGTTGCCGCCTTCCTTCGCACGTTCGGCCAGCGCGAGCGCCTCGATCGCGTTGCCGAAGAAGCTGTGCACCGCGCCGCACAGATGAGGAAACGAATCGAGGTAGTGCACCTTTTCGAGGATGGTGCGATCGATCACCGGCGGGAAGGCCATCTTCTCCGCGTCGTCGTCGCGGCCCACCTCCGTCACCAGCGCATTGAAACGCTCCAGCACGTCCTCGAACACGGCGCCGCGACCGAAGACGCCTTGCACGCCTGCCGGCACGATCAGCCCGTGACGCACCAGGCCGGCATGGAAACTCTCGATGTCGTAAACAGTTTCTTCCATGGTGTGCCTGCGGCTCAGTCGTCCTTGAGAACCATGAGCATGGAGGCGCTCTTGGCTGCGATGCGGTCGTTGGAGATCATCAAGGCGCCCGACAGCGCATCGCGATAGTGGCGGCTCAGGCTGTAGGGGCAGTCGTTCTTGTAGGCGAGGATGCCGATGATCTGGAGCGCACTGTGCACCGCCTTCGGCGTGGCTTCGGATGCGCTGATCTTGAGGTGGTTCATCTTCAGCGCCCAGCCCATGCCGAGCAGTTCCTGGCGGCCACCCGGCCGGGCGTCGATGGTGTCGAATTCATCGGCCAGCACCATCCAGTTGTGCCGCTGGGCCTGAAGCTCCATCGAAGCTTCCGCAAGGCGGGCCGCATTGGGCGGGATCGTGCCGGCCGATTTGCGTGCACCCGCCCGGACGAAGGCGGCGGCCTTGCCGAAGGCGTCGGCCGCAATTCCCCACCACAACGCTGCCCACAGGATGTGCGAATACGGCACCATCGACTGCGCCGAGCTGTCCGCGAACGAGCCGGGAACGATCTGCTCGACCGGCCCGCGCGATTCCAGCCGGAAGCCCGGGCTGCAGGTGCCCCGCATGCCCATCGTGTCCCAGGTGCTGGTTTGCTCCAGTTGGTAGTCCGACTTGCGCACCAGCACCAGCACCTGATCGCTGGGCGGCGAATCGGCATCGCGGCGGCAGGTCACGAGGATGGCGTCCGCATGGGCGCAATAGGAACCCGTCGTGGCGTCCTTGGCCAGCGTGAAGCGGTCGCCGTCGCGCTGCACGGCGCAAACGCTGGTGCGGGTTTCGCCGAAGGTGCCGACCTCGGAGGTCATGGAGGCGATGAGCCATTGATGCCGCACCAGGTCGCGCAGATAGCCGTCGAAGAACGGACTGCCCTCGCCGTGCCTGGCCAGGCAGGCCACCTGGATGTAGTGCATGGCCAGTACCATGCCGCTCGAAGCGCATGCGCCGGAGACGGCGGCACAAAGCTGCGCCAATTCGCGCATCGAACAACCCAATCCGCCCAGTTGCCGGGGCACCGCCGCAGACAAGGCGCCGACGTTTTTCAGCGCTTGCAGGGCTTCGTGCGGAAAACGTGCTTCCTTGTCTACGGATGCCGCGTACACGGCCGCCACTTCCCTTGCGAGCGACCGTACTGCGGTCAATAGTTCGGCGAACGTCGGTGCCGGCGAAGACGTCGTTTCCATGGGGTTCCTCCAATAGTTTTGCGCCGCGCCTGTCACAGTCAGCCAGCGTTCTAGAAACGCCTCGGATTCTGGCGGTACAGTGCGGGGGCCTCAGAAGGGCTTCGGAATTGCATGATACGAGCCGTTACTTTGGTGGGCAATTCGCCCTCATGGGGGGTTGCGGTACAAATGCACGGCCGCCGCCGGGGCGCGGTGACCCCCCTAAATTGCAGTTCGATTCCAGCCCGCAATTCCGAGACGTGTCCGAAATCCACCGCCGACGACGCCATCGCCGCCCTGCTCCCGCCCCGGCGCCACGCCCGCGCTTCCATCGCCTGCTTGCCGGCCTCGTCACCACCGGCCTGGCCATCGTCGTTGCGCTCGCACTCGGTTTCCGCTACGGCACCGAGTCGATGTGGTGGCTGGAGATCGCCCGCTACGTACCGTTCCCGGTCTACCTCGTACCGGCGCTGTTGCTGGTGGCGTGCGCGTGGCAGTTGGGGGCGGCCTGGCGCGTCGCCGCGCTGCTGGCGCCACTGATCGTGGCTACAGAGTTGATGGGGCTGGCCGTCGGCTCGCCTGACGAAGGCAGCGGACACCTGCGCTTCATGACCTACAACATCAAGGCCTACCTCGCCAAAAGGACGCCGGACGGTTTCGCCAAGCTCGCCTGGGAGATCGCCAGCCAGGACCCCGACGTCATCGTGATGCAGGACAGCCAGTCCATCGAGAGCGCGGACGAACTTCCGCTGCCCATGCAGGCTGCGCTGAAGGGCCGTCAGATCTACGTGCAGGATCAGTACATCATCGCCAGCCGCTACCCGCTGTCGCGCTGCGCGCCCGGCAACATGTCCTACTCCGGCGACGAAGACAACTTCGCGCATTGCACGCTGACCGTGGGCGGCCGTGAGATCGACCTTTTCACTGCACATTTCGTCTCGCCGCGAGACGGGCTGAACGCCGCTCGCGGCAAGGCTGCCGGCGGCCTGCACGAATGGGAGACGAATTTCCAGGACCGGCTGGCCCAGTCCATCCAGCTCTCGGCGGCCGTGAGCCGGGCCACGCGGCCGGTGATCGTCGCGGGCGACCTGAACGCCGACGAACGCTCGCCGGTCGTTCGCCGCCTGCTGGCGACCGGCCTGCGGGACGCCTTCTCGAGTGCGGCGGTTGGCTACGGCTACACGCTCGGACACGATCTGCGTCCGGGTTTCAGCTTCCTGCGGATCGATCATGTGCTCGTCAGCCAAGACATCGGCGTGCTCGACTGCGCGCCCGGTGGACGCGATGGTTCCGAGCACCGACCCGTCTTGGCAGATCTGCTTGTTGCCAGGTGAATGACTGCGCGCCGATGCCATTTTGGCCGTCATCCAAGGCTGTTGATTGATACATGTCGACACATGTCCCCGGCATATCGATTGCCTCCGACTGCACACTCGGTGAATCGCACCGGGAAGGAATCTTCTTCATGTCCAATGTCAGGGTGTTTGGCCAATTCAGGCCCCGTCTGAACGTCGCCCCGTTGCTGTTGACACCCGGTCTTGCGGCGATCGGGTACGCGATGGACGGGCGCCAGGGTGCATGGTGGGCAGTTGCAGCGTGGCTGGCCCTCGTCGTCGGCGCCTCGGTTTCCTGCGCCCTCCATGCGCTGCGCATTGCCGACGACGGCGTGCCGCGCACGGGTCGACAGGCGTTCGACTACGACGCGAACAACACCGGCAACTGAATCCGCTCCTCGCTGCCGAACCCTGCGATTCGGCAGCAATGGCAGTGCAATGGCCTGCCCATCGATGGCTGAGTCGGCGTCACTCCGAGGTTCTGGTCGGCACCGCTGCGTGAAAAGCTGTCGGAACCTGCCAGCGCCCACATCGAGCAACGACAAGTTGGCGTTGGCAACACGGATTTCATGATCGATCCTGCGCGCGCGCCACCTCCGCGCGATGACCTGCCGACGCCAGCTTGCGCGAAGTCGGCGTAGCCAGCGCTCGACGAAGCGCCCGAAGTCGACTCGCGCCACGCTACGAACACCGAAGCACCTTGTTCCAAGGTGCGTTTGACACTGGGCCGAACGCAGACGCTGCCCCCACAGAAATTCTTTCGATCGCGCTCAGACTGCTATAGTCACGGGTTGTTGGGGGCGTAGCTCAGCTGGGAGAGCGTCGCGTTCGCAATGCGAAGGTCAGGAGTTCGATCCTCCTCGTCTCCACCAAAACTACCTGCTGAATCAAGCAGTTGGCAAGATCAAGAAAAGCCGCCTAGTGCGGCTTTTTGCGTTGAAGCCAGTTGCCTCGACCTTGGCAAAGCCGCCCAAAATCCCATCCGGTTTCAGAGGCCGCATGCCCGAAGCGAGCTGGAGATCATTGACACGATCCGCAGTTCAGGACGAGCTCGGCAATATCGTCCCAGAGCTCCGGCGCGGCGCGTCCGGTGACGCTTTTGAACACCGCGCCCCTGCGGTCGATGACCACTGTGGTGGGCGTCTTGATCGGCAGTTCGCCAAAGCTGTCACGGTGAGCCGGGTCGTGGCGCCAGACAAGCTTCATCTGCGAAATCGGCGGTGCCGCCTTGTCGAGCACCTGCTCATAGAATTTCAGATCTGCCACCGCGCGGTCCTGATTGACGGTGACGATGACGAAGTCCTTGCCACGCCAGCCGTTGAGGTTGCGTCTCATCTCGGGCAGTGTGTCGAGGCACACGGCGCAATCGGTGGACCAGAAGAACAGCAACACGACTTTGCCCTTGAACTGGGTCAGATCAACCGTGGCGCCGCTTGCGGTCTTGCCCACGAGCACCGCAATCGGCGCGGCGGCCGTGGTTTGGGCATGGGCCAGGCAGTTCACAGCCGACAGCGCCGCAACAAGCAAGCAACGGTGCAACAACATCGATCTCTCCTCGGGCGGCTCTCATCGGAGCTCACGGGTTCAGTGGGTCACTTGCGGGCTGAAATCAACGCCCAGGCGCAAGCCCCGGCCCTGGCGACCCGTCTTTCTTCATGCGAGTTCCGGCGCATTGGAACGAGCGCTTGCCGCGCAAACATCGTTGATGGCGACAAGCAATGCGCCTGGCGCTGACGTCTGTCGCGTTCGATCGACGATTCCTTACAAGCAATCGCGAATTCGATTCGAGAGCGGGTTCGCCGAGCTGGCTATCGGTGACGAGTTGCGCCTGCGACAGCAGGTCCTGGCTTGCAGCGACTCACAACAGACCTTCAGCAATGAAAGGTGAGAACAAGAACACTTTCGTCCTGGTCCAGAAGTCGACCTCGGGCTCATTTTCAAAAACCTTGTCTCCGTCCTTTTCGGAATCGACCCATTGAACGACATCGCGAGTCGGGTCGAGGCGGAGGTGATAGGTTCCGACCGACCGCAGTTGCGAGATGAGGAAGGTCACGTCCTTGGCCAACGCCGGGGAGTCGACGAGCAGTCCGATCTCGGTATTGGACCTGGCCGAACGGAAGTCAAGGTTCATGGATCCGACGAAGGTGATGTGGTGATCCAGAACCAACGCCTTGGCGTGGAGTCGCCCAACGCCCTTGCCCAGTTCGCTGCCCCACATCTCGTTGAACTGTTCGTCCATGCGCAGGATCGCAGGGCTCACTTCGTAGATCTGTACACCCATGTTGAGCATCGGCTTGCGATAGCGCGCATAAGCAGCACTGACGAAGGGCTCATCGTTGGCAGCCATCGTGTTCGTGACCAGGCTGACGGGAATGGAGCGTTGGCGAACGTTCTCGAAGCAATCGATGACGGCGCGCCCTGGAACGAAGTACGGCGACACGAGCAGGACGTCCTCGTTCGCATGGTCCACGGCATCGATGACCTGGGCCGCCACCGTGGTCGGGTCGTTGCCGCTCTCCGCCTTTCCGCTGACCTTTTCTGGATCGTCGGCCAGCACGCGGATCTTTCCTCTGAGAAGCTTCAAGGGCGGGTGCTGCATATCCGCGCTCAACGGCGCGTAGCCGAGAACATCGCGCTTTTCCATCTTCAGCATCATCTGCATCACCATCGGCATGTCGTCACCTGTGACGAGTCGCTCGAAGTCCGTCCTGCGCTTTCCCGCATCTTCGAAGTCGGGCTCGATGGCGTGCAGCGTGTAGATCCGACGGCTGTTCCAATAGTCGTCGAACACCCGTTCGAGCCTTGGCACGACGTCGCCCATGACCAGCAAATCGAAGTCGATGAAATTGCCGCCGTCGCTGCGGAAGAAATACTCATCGGCGATGTTGCGCCCGCCTGCGACGGCCATCACGCCATCCGCGATGAAGAGCTTGTTGTGCATGCGATGGTTGAGCCGCGCCACGTCCAGCAGCGAAAACCCCCAGCGGGTGAGGCTCGTCGATCGGCCGACGGGAAACGGGTTGAACAGCCGTACCTCCACATTCGGGTACGCGGAAATGCCTTGGAGCATGGCGTCGCTGCTGGCGGTGTAGAGATCGTCGACGAGGATGCGCACACGCACGCCTCGCAGCGCGGCATCGCGCACCGCGCGCAGCAGAAGTCTTCCTGTGGCGTCGTTCTGGAGCAGGTAGTACTGGATGTCCAGTGACTTGCTTGCGTGGCGTGCCAGCGTGAGGCGCGCATCCATCGAAAAGCCACTGAAAGGAAGCGGCCGGAATGCGGAATCGCCATCGACTTTGAGGTCGTCGGGCACGAAGCGCGACAACTCCTCGTCCATCGTGGGCGCAATCGCGAAGCTCTCCGACTTCTTCGATTCGCCGAGCGTCGCACAGCCTTGCATGGCGAGCACCACCGCGATGAGAACGATCAAGCGGGCGACATTGACGACTGAGCAGATCACTTTCAATCTCCCGATTCAAAGGGGTTTGGAGAAATCGATGCGCCACTGGCCCGACCTCGAATGAGGACGTGAGATGGGAGTCGTTCGCTGCCGGAGTCGCCCACTCTGTCTTGCAAACTTCAAGGCCTTCGGGGTAGCGGACTTCGAGATCGGGTCTGCGACACGCCCATGATGCGCTTGGTTGCGGAAATGGCGTTTGGACGGCTGCGGCTCCCCACTGGATCGCAGCCGCCCAGCGACATGTCGCCAGGGCGTGGTCAATGTCCTCCCAGCTACCAACGCAGATCGCCAACATCTTGGTCGGCGTTGTGCGGGTCGCGTTGTTGCACCACGCGCCGCTTGGCAAGCACCTGCAACACGACAGCGGCGGCGCGCATGCGCCGCAATCACGCTGACCGTTGGCGTTGACGCTCGATCGCCTTCGCCAGCGCCTCGGCTTGAGCCGCGCTTCGACCCGGTCGGCCATCGCGCGTCATGTTGGCCTTGCCGTCTATCAGCAGCACGAGCAGTGGCGTTCCGCCTTGCTGCACGATGCCTTGCGCAAGTTGGCGCGCCACGTCAATGCCTGCCGCGAGTGGCGTGGCGCCGCCGCCCGGCAGTCCGGCCAGGCAACGCTTGGCACGCACCAGCGAGCGTGTGGGCGGCAGCAACACGGTTGCCGCGCTGCCGCGGAAGGCCAGCACTGCCACGCGGTCGCGTCGCACATCGCAATCTGCCAGCAAAAGCTCTGCGGCCCTCTTGGCTTCCGCGAGCCGATGCAAGGCCTGCGACCCGGATGCGTCGACGCTGAAGATCGTGATGCTTTCCTCGCGCATGCGAAAGCGCCGCACATGGAAGTCGCCGCGCCGCACCAGGATCGCGGGCTCGGCAGCTACCCAGCGGCACCTTCGGCCGCAGCCCGGGCGAGCGCACGTTCGCGACGGCGCAGCGCAGACAGGCGCGACTGCCCCGATATCGCCATGCCCCCGCCGCTGCGAAGCAGCCCGTTCCTCGCCATCGACGCGGCAACGGCCGCCAGCAAAGCGGGCGGCAGCGTGGCGGCGGCGGCCGCGACGACGGCCTGATCCATCGGTACCGCGCCGGGAGGACGCGATTCGACATTGCCATCTGGCGAAGCCTGCGTCGCATCGGGTCGCGCGGATGAAGCTGTGGCCTGTTCAG
The DNA here is from genome assembly GCA_039920745.1 of Burkholderiaceae bacterium. GTDB lineage: Bacteria > Pseudomonadota > Gammaproteobacteria > Burkholderiales > Burkholderiaceae_C > Scleromatobacter. The sequence continues at coordinate 78,660 of JBDSDD010000008.1, forward strand.
ACATGGGGTCCCCGCTCGGCTGGCCGCCCTCTTCCGCGACATCGGGCGCGACCGGAGCGACGTCGTCGCCGACCGCCATCGGAGCCTGGCCGGCGGGCCAGGACAGCGCGCGCGGGCCCAGCACGAAGCAGCCGGCCCATGCTGCATCTTCAGCTTGGACCGCCACGCTGCCGCGCAACGCGGCTGCGGCACGGGCCACCCGCAACGCCAGGCTGCAGGCCCTCAGCGAATCGATGCCCAGTCGCGCCGGACGGGCGGGCAGCGCACTGTCGCGCTGCCCGCGCTCCTACCGCCACAACCCTCAGGACTTCGCCTCCGACAGCGTCTACACCAAGGTCGTGGCGCGTCGCATGCTGGAGATGACGCGTCACGTGAACGCCGACTGGAAGTCGCACGTCGCATCGACCGGCGTGACCTGCTACACCTGCCACCGCGGCAACAACATCCCCGCGGCGACCTGGTTCCAGGCCGTCGATCCGCATCCTTACGGCATGGTCGGCAACAAGGCCGGACAGAACGCTCCCGCCATCGGCGTGGCCCGCGATCTCAACGCGGCCTACCTGATCCCGTTGGCAGCGACCTTTCCGGCCACGCGAAAGGGTCCGGCGGGCGACGTCGCCAAGGTCAACTGCGCGAGCTGCCACCAGGGCGCCTTGCGCTCGATACGGGCGCGCTGCAGGCGTCGATCAAATAGCGCCCCCCGGTCGTGCAGGATCGTCCGGGGCGCTCCGGTCTGCGCCGCGGCGCGACTTGTCGCACACTCCAGGGGCTACCGGAGGCTTGGCTTGTGCGAAATCGCCGGTGGGCCAATCCGAATTCCGGTGCGATTCGTAACCCTGACATGAACTCCCATTCGACCGGCCCGGACGATGCCGTCCCGCTCAAGCCAGCCGGCCAACGGGGGGGCGAGCTGAAACTCGTCGTGCCGGACGATCCCTCCGCCACCACGAGCCTGGAGACGCTGGACGCGTGGATGCTCGCGATTGCGCAGCACCAGGACCGGCAAGCCCTGGCGCGACTTTTCGCGCATTTCGCGCCGCGTCTCAAGTCATGGCTGATGCGCACAGGAAGCGCGGCAGCGCAGGCCGATGACCTGGTGCAGGACACGTTCGTCCTGCTCTGGCGCAAGGCGGCCCAGTTCGACCCGTCGCGAGCACGGGTCGCCGCCTGGCTGTTCACCATCGCGCGCAACCTGCGCGTCGACCGCCAGCGCGGCTGGTGCGAAACGTGGCTGGCGCTGGACAAGGCCGATGCGGACCAGGTGCCGGATCCCGGCGCCGGATTCGACGCGCGCCTGGACGCCGGGCAATCCCAGAACCGCGTCCGCCAGGCCTTGACGCAGCTGTCTTCCGACCAACGCACGCTGGTGCAACTCGCCTTCTACGACGACAAGTCTCATTCAACCATTGCAAGCGAAATGCAGCTGCCGCTCGGAACGGTCAAGACCCGCCTGCGCGCCGCAGCCACTCGCCTGCGCCAGCTTCTAGAAGAGGACCGCCCGTGACCCGACACCACCCGGACGACGCACTGCTGATCGCCCACGCAGGAGGAACGCTGGCCAGCGGCCCCGCCCTGCTAGTGGCCACCCACCTTGAACATTGCGCGCCCTGCCGCACGGCCCTGAGACGCTTCGAACACGTCGGCACGACGCTGATGCTGGACGAGCCCGCCGCCGCACTGGCGCCTGATGCCTTCGCCGCGACGCTGGCGCGCCTCGATGCGCCCCCGACGCCGCCGATCGTGCCGATCGTCTCGCCGCGTCCACCACTGCCCAACGGCATGGACTGGCCCCGCAACCTGCGGCACTGCCGCGTGTCGCGCTGGCGCCTGCTCGGGCCCGGCATGCGCTGGAGCCGGGTGACATTGCCGCACGATCCGAAGGCGAACGTGTTCCTGCTGCGCATCGCAGCGGGCAGCTGCCTGCCGCCGCATACCCACGCTGGCGAAGAATTGACCCAGGTGCTGCACGGCGCGTTCGACGACGGCCGCGCCGTCTTCGGGCCGGGCGACTTCGATGCCGCCGACGCGAGCATCCGCCACCAACCCGTGGTCCAGGCGAGCAGCGAGTGCATCTGCCTGGCCTCGGTCGAGGGGCGGCTGGTGCACGACAGCAGGCTGGCGCGCTGGATGGGGGCGCTGATCGGGATCTGAGACGAAGCGGCGGCGGTCGCCCCTTCGCTGCCACGCGGCGCCCCTCCGCGTCGCCATGGGCCGTGATGTGGACGGGCACCAGGACGTTGGTCGGCCCGGCCAGCCTGGTGATGTAGTCGATGATGGTCCCGGTCCAGATCGAATTGCCCGAGGCGATGGCCGAAAGCGACGCCTCGCGCAGGTGGCCATCGCGCTGGTGGCGGGTGCGTCGGTGGCGATCCGACGGGCGCGCGAGGCGCCTGCACACGTCCAACGCGCGCCCACCGAGGCGCAGGCCGCACTCGCCGTCCAGGGCTTCCTCGAGAACGTGTTCTCGGCCAACGCGGCCGACCAGGCCGCCCCCCGGAAGGCGCGCACTGCCACCCCTGCCGAGCGCCAAGGAAAAGGCGTCCGTCATGGCCGGGACGGCCGTGCTGCTCTGGGCGGCGGGGGATGCTGCAAATGCCGAAGCGCAGGCCAAGCAGGCATTGGCCTCGATCAGCGCGGAGCGGATCCTGGCCGCGCACGCCACGTTTCGGCGCAACAGCAAGCCGGATGCCAGGGCCTCCCGCTGAAGAAAAACGAGACCTTTCGGGCCGCGAACTAGGGGTGCCCGCTGAAAAGCCATTGGGTCAGCATCGGCTCCGCTCGATAACAAACTTCAGGGAAATCGCATGACGAATCGTTTGGCGTATGCCGCATCCGCGTTGTTGCTCGTTGGCGCGAACGCGCACGCGGTGACCGTCGTTCCAACCACCCTCCTGCCGGATGCCGTGTCCTACGAGTATTTCGGCCTCAACTACGCCGACAACGTCGCGACGAGCACCGCGATCGGCACGTTGAACTACGGCGGCAAGCCCGGCTGTGCCGGCAATTGCACGGCCACCACGGCGCTGGGTCCGGATCCCTTCGTGTCGCTGTCCGTGGCCGAGCTGCCGTACAACGGCGCCAGCGGTGGGTTTTCGCATGCGCAGCTCTACTACTACGTCGAGTACGACAACAGCGTGGCCGGGAGCTACCTGGTCGACATGGCGGCGCACGACATCTTGCCGTCCATCGTCTCGGGCGGCGAGGCCAGCGCCCAGGCCTTCCTCGCGTTCGGACGTGCGGCGCAGCCGTTCAACGCGCTCCACCCGCAGTTCCTGTCCTCCCTCGTGAGCGAGACCGACTGCGCCAACCGCTGCCAGCAAGGCGTCGGCAACTACCTGTCGCCGAGCGCGTTTCCCGCGCTGATCTCGGTGGAGATGACGGCCAACGTCCCGTACCTGGTCGAGCTCGACGTGTGGATCTACGCCGATTCCATCGGTACTCAATTTGACGCCTCGATCGATCCGACGTTCTCCACGAAGGCGACGGGAGGCAGCTTCGCCTTCAGCCCCGGCGTGACCAGCGCGGTGCCGGAGCCCACGGGAGCGAGCGCGCTTGTCGCGGGCGTGCTGGGCCTGGTGGCCGTCGCCGCGACGCGGCGCCGTCGGCAGGCCGGCGACGCAACTCGCCGAGTGGCGTGAATCGCCCGAGCGCCGCTCCCGCCACCTGCAACGTGAAGGTTCGACGAATGCGCTTGCTTCGACTGGTCTTCGCGATCGCCACGGCCTCGGCCCTTGCTTGCGAGGCGGGTGCGGCACCCGCCAGTACGCGGGCGGTGGCCTCGGACATCGAGAGCGGCAAGCACCTGGTGCTCATCAGCCACTGCAACAACTGCCACACCGCGGGATATGCCGCCAACGCCGGCAAGGTGCCGCAAGAGCGGTGGCTGGCGGGCAATCCGGTCGGCTGGCGAGGCAAAGGCGGCACCGTCTACGCGAGCAACCTGCGCCTGTTCATGCAGGATCTCTCGGAGGACGCCTGGATGCAGGTGGCGCGCGTCGGCCAATGGCGCGCGCCGATGCCGTGGTGGAGCCTGCGTGACTATTCGGACGACGAACTGCGGGCGATCTATCGGTATGTGCGGTCGTTGAAGCCACTCGGCACGCCAGCGCCGGCTTCCTTGCCGGCCGGCCAGATGCCCCCCAGGCCGTACAACCAGTTGCCGGACGTCGACTGATTCGCGCGGGCGGGCGCTCGCCCGCGAAGAATCGCTGTCAGCCGGTGAGCGTGGGTCGCAGCGTGTCGATCTCGTCGACGATGAAATCGAAGAAGGCGGCGATGCGCGGCGCATGACGCAGCGCCGGCGTCGTCAGGATGCGCCAGATGCGCGCCAGCTCGGGGATCGGGCCCAGCACGCGCACCAGGTCGGGCTCCGCGTCGCCCAGCGATGTGGGCAGCGGCCCGACGCCGAGCCCCGCCTTGACCGACTGGATCAGCCCCAGCACGCTGCTGCTGCGCGCGGCCAGCGGTGACACAGGTGCGATCTCGCGAAGCCACTGGGACACGCGATGCCCGCTCATGGTCTCGTCGAAGCCGACGAGCGCATGGTGCTTCAGGTCGTCGACATCCAGCGGTCCCGCGTGGCGCTCGAGGTAGCTCCTGCTCGCGTAGACCGCCCAGACCGAGTCGCCGATCTTGCGCCCGATCAACTCGCCGTCCTCGGTGTTGCCGGAACGCAGGGCGACGTCGGCGTCGCCCTTCATCAGATCGAGGTACTTGTCGCTCATCACGAACTGCACGCGCCACTGGGGATGCAACGCATGGAACCTGTCGAACAGCGAGGTCTGCGCGAGCCGCTTCACGATGGGCTCGGGGCAGGTCATCCGGATGACGCCGCCCGCCGCGGCCAACGCGACCTGGAGATGCGCGTCGAACGCGATCGCCGCTTGCTCCACGCACTCGGCCTGCGGGAGCATGTCGCGTCCGAACGCCGTCAGCCGGTAGCCGCTGGGATGGCGTTCCACCAGCGCGCGGCCCAGTTGGCGCTCGAGTTCGGCCAGCCGACGTTGCACGGTGGATTGATCCACTCCGAGCGCACGGCCCGCGGCCAGCGTGCTGCCGTGGCGCGCGACGGCGAGCAGGTGCTTCAGGTCATCCCAGTCGAACATGTCTGTCACCTGACATCCAAAGCGGAGAGTCGGTCGCCGCGGCGCACCGTAAATGGACCGACCCGGCCTGCCCCGTCGAGCCAGTGGGGGCTGCGTCCTTGCGGCCCCATTGTGCATTTTCGCGGGTTACGTGCGCGATGAGCCGGCCTTACGCTACCCCGGCGCACGGGACTGCTCTTTCCCAGGCGCTGCCCCCATCCGTGGGATCGATGGCGCGGTTTCGTGCGCCATGCTTCGTGGGCCCGCGCTGCCGTGGCGTGTGCGCGAGCCAGGGGACGGCGCGGCCGGTGGCGCGGTGAAATCTTGATTCTTCTGTCCACATGCGCCACGAAATTGCGTTCAGCTTGTCGATCGCATCGATGGCGCACCACCTTCGCATAGAAACAGGGTCCACATGCCTTTGCCATTTCCCACCCGTCGCCACAGGATCCGCCTCACGCGCGCCAGCCGGGGCAGCGCGGCTGCCGGGAGCTTGGCCCTGCTGCTGGGCGCAGCCGCGCCGGCGCCGGCGCAGGACGCGCCACCCGATGCGCCGCCGGCTGCGATCAGGCTGGTCGCCCGCGTCATCGTCAGCGGACTGCAGGGCGCGCACGGTCTCAGCCAGGTGGGACGCTTCCACGCGGGGGGGCCGTTCGTGTCCAACCCCGAATTCCTGCTCAGCACCCAGCCGGGGCGCGTGCTGGACCCCGAGCGCCTGCTGGTGACGACGGACGCGGGCGGCGGCGCGGTGCTGTCCATCGACCCGGCCGCCCAGGACGTGCGTGCGCCCTCCGACCTCGCGACACTCCAGCGCCACGCGGGCCTGCCCGTGCAGCTCTACAGCATCGCACTGCCGGCATTCGCGAACGGCGTGCACAACTCGGGCGCCCGCACCGCCAGCGAGGCGGCGGTGGCCAGCCCGCGCTACCTGTCGATCAACAATGCATTCGGTCGGCCCTGGATCGCGAACGCGCCGCGCGGCCTGCGCGGCGATGGCACCGTCAGCGTCACCGACCCCGATGGCGCGCCGCTGGCCAACGCGCCCAACGACGAAGCCGGCGGCGTCTTCGCCGGCGACCGGACCCCGCGTACCAGCGCCGCGACCACGATGCACGCCGGCTGGTTCGCGTCTCACTTCGAGCGCCAGTCCAGCGGTCAGCTGACGCCGGGCAAGCTCGATCACGGCGTTTTCGGCACCGCGTTTCTCGGAACGTCGCCGGACGGCACCGGCTTCGCGGTCTTCGCCGCTGTCACCGGCACGGGGGCGGTGACACAGGTGCATGTGCGCGACGGCGTGGACGGCGTCGCGCCACCCGGCACGATCGCCCTGGACCCCGGCGATCCCGGCGCAGTGGGAATGGCGTTCCAGTGGGCCCCGCGCCGCGCGCTGTTCATCGCCGAGGCCGCGCGCAACCAGATCGCCGTGCTGCGACTGAAGGACGACAGCCGCCAGTTCGTTCTCGACGGGGTCGATCGGCTGCGCTCGCCGTGGCTGCAGCATCCGGTCGATCTGGCGCCCGTGGTGCCCGAAGTCGCGAGCCCGCGCTTCGCCAGCAACACCACGCTGTCCGGAGACTCCGATCTCTATGTCGCCAACCAGGGCGACGGTTCGCTGCTGCGACTGTCACGTGGCGGCGTGGCCATCGCCCGCGCCGTGCTCACCCTCGCCGATGGGCGCAACGTCGGCGCGGGGGCGCTGCGGGCGATCGCGGTGTCGTCGAATGCCCAGACCATCTGGGTCGTCGTGCATGCGGGCGGCGTCGAAGGCGACCAGGTGCTGGAGGTGCGGGCCTTCGACGCGCACGGTCCGTTCCGCAGCAGGCCCGATGCGCTCGCGGCGGCGCTGCCCAGCGCGAGCAACGAGAGCGGCGCGCGCCTGTTCGCACGAACCTTCAGCGCCGAGACGGGCCTCGGGGCGCGGTTCAACGCCACATCGTGCGAGAGCTGCCACGCGGGCGGTGTCGGTGCGAGTTCGCACGAAGAGTTCTTTGCCCGACGCGTCGCGCGGATGGATCCCCGCAGCGGCCGGCTGATGCCCCTCGATGGCCGCCTGAGCACCATGGCGCCGCGGCGCTCGCTGGCGGAGGCCGGGTTCCTGCCGCCCCCCCGCGAGGCCAACGTCGTCTCGCTGCGCATGCCGCTGGCCCTCGCCGCCGCCAGGCACATCGACGAGATCGACGATGCGGCCATCGAGGCGCAGGCGGTTGCCAAGGGCGACGGCATCCACGGGCGCGTGCACCGCGTCACCGACGCCACCGGCGCAACGCGCATTGGGCGCTACGGCTGGAAAGCCGACGTGGTCACGCTGGACGAGATGGTCGCCGCCGCCTTCGCCGATGAGCTGGGCATGCCCAGCGTCCTGGCGCCCCGGCCCCCTGTCCCCATCAGGGACGACGGCGCGATGGCCCACGCCGTCGCCGCCTTCCTGCGCGGCAAGCCCGATTCACCCGAGGGCAGGCGCGCAGCGCTGCTGAGCACGCTGCAGGAGCGCGCGCCATGAACGCAATCGCGCTGTCGCCGATGCAACGCCTGCTCGGTGGACGCCTGCCCGGGCTGGCGACGGCTGCGGGCCTCGCCCTCGCGGCGGGTTGGATCGCCGCGGGCCTGGGCGACCCGCTCGCCCGCAATCCGGTGCTGGTCGCGATGCTCCTCGGGCTGGCGATCGGACTGACCTTCGGCTGCCCGCCCACTCTGCGCCCCGGCCTGGACTTCACCAAGCGCACGCTGCTGCGCCTGGGCATCGTGCTGCTGGGCTTTCGCATCACTGCGGCGCTGCTGGTCGATCTCGGCCCTGTGCCGATCGCCATCGCCGCGACGGAGCTGGCTGTCGTGCTGCTGTGCGTGCGCTGGGTGGCTCGCCGCGTGTTCGGACTGGACGCCGACCTCGCCTTGCTGGTCGCCGCCGGCTCCGCCATCTGCGGCGCCGCGGCGATCCTGTCGTTCGCCTCGATGAAGAAGGAACGCGAGCGCTTCGCCGGTCCGGCGGTCACGCTCATCACGCTGGCGGGGACGGTGGCGTTGCTGGCATACCCGTTGATGTATGCCCGCAACTGGCTGCCGGGGCTCGATGAAAGAAGCTTCGGCGTCACCGTCGGGGCCAGCATCTTCGAGCTTGCCCAGGTCTACGGCGCCTCGGCCAGTGTCTCGGACGATGCGCTCAATGTCGCGACGCTCGTGAAGCTCACCAAGGTGCTGATGCTGATCCCCTTGCTGGCCGTCGCGGGCTGGGGCGACGCGCGCCAGGGCGAGCCCGGACAACGGCGGCGCGTGCCGATCCCGTGGTTCATCGTCGGCTTCCTGGCGGTGCTCGCCGCCAATTCGACGTTCACGTTCCATCCGCAGTTCCGCGCCGTGATGCTGGGCTCGAGCCAGTTGCTGCTGATGATGACGACCGCCGCGCTGGGGCTCACCACCTCGCTGGCGGCGCTGCGCGCGGCCGGCGGCGGAATGCGGCTCCTGCTCAGCGGGCTGGTCGCGCTGGCGCTGTCTGGCGGCACCGCGTATCTGCTCACCCGTTCGCTGTCCGCCACGCCCCCGGCGTCCGTGGCCAGCGACCCGGGCCACGGCGGCAACGCTGTCGCCTTCGTTGCCGGCGCGAAGGCCTTCGACGACGTGGGCTGCGGCAAGTGCCACGTTCCTTTCCTGCATGGCACGAGCGGTGACGTGCGGCTCTATTCCGACTTGCTGCTCCACGACATGGGCCCCGGCCTGGACGACAAGATCGTGCAAGGCGACGCGGGCGGCGCCGACTGGCGCACCACGCCCCTGATGGGGCTCGGCACGCACGAGCGCTATCTGCATGACGGACGCGCCGAGACGCTGCGCGACGCCATCCTGGCGCATGGCGGCGAAGCGGAGATCGTGCGCCAGCGGTTCTTCGACCTGGACGACGCCGAGCAGCGGCAGGTATTGGCTTTCCTGCACACGCTCTAGCGACGGGACGCCGCAGGTCCTCGACGCGCCAATGGTGCGGGTTGCGCCTGGCTCTTTGTGTTTGGCATGCGACCGAGCAGTTGGCGTCCAAACGGCCAAAGGCGCGCCCCTTGCCGTGAGCGGAGTTCACCAGCCCAAATCGGAAAACCCCATGTCCCAATCAGGTCAACAACATCCCCAGGCCGACACCGGCGGACAACGCCCGGTCGATTCCACGAAGGCGCAGGACCGGTCCTCTGCGCCAAAAGGTTCGACCAAGGACGCCGGCAAGGCGGCCAAGGCGTCGGACGCAGGCGGCAAGACCGCCGCGAAGAAGTAGGTCTGCAACAGGCCTCAGGCCGCTCGGCGTGCAGGCCTGGTCCAGCGCGACGAGCCACTGGGCCAAGCGTTTCCAACTCCGGAGAACAGCATGAGCATATTCAGCAACATCCTCGCCAAGATTTTTCCGAGCGACCATCCCGCGGTGGTTGCTTCCGCGCCAGCCGCGCCGGCGCCGACCCCAGCAGCGGCGACCCCCGCCCCGGCACCAGTGCAGGCGCCGCCCGTTGACGTGGAAGCCGTGATCAGCGCGATGCCCGGCGCACCGTCGCTCAACTGGAAGACGTCCATCGTCGACTTGTTGAAAGTTCTCGGGCTGGACAGCAGTCTCGACTCACGCAAGGCGCTGGCGCGCGAACTCGGCTATAGCGGTAGCACGGACGACTCCGCCACGATGAACATCTGGCTGCACAAGGAAGTGGTTGCGAAGCTGTCCGCGAACGGGGGCAAGGTTCCCGACAGCATGAAGCACTGAGGCCGGCGGCGCGGCGAGGGAGACCGCGCCGCGCCGCAATCCGCCCCGGACGCGAGCGGCCCCCTCCTTGCCCGCCTGTGCGGCGTGCGCGATCCGAGACTCGCGCACCGCCTTCTCGACGTCAGCCCATGCAGGCCGCGCCGACCAGCAGGGCGCCGCCGATGTCAGCGAGTGGATTGGCGCGAATCGCCCGGGCGCGCGCCTTGAGCGCCTCGCTGGCCTCGACGCAGCCCTGGCTGTGCGCTCGCTGTTGCCGATCCGACCGGGCACGAGCATTGCCACATGGTCTTCATCCACCGCTTGAGGTGGAACGCACACACCTCAATTCAGGAGAATTCCATGCAAGCCATCACCAAACTCACCGCCGTCGCCTTCAGCATTGCCGGCATCATCGGCGGCGCCGCCCTGGCCCAGACCACGCTGGATCCGGCGCGCAAGGACAACCCGGCCACGGCCAACTACAGCATCACGCCGGGCAGCAACCTCAAGCGCGACGGCAGCCTGCAAGCCGACAAGAAGGCAGCTCCGATGGCCTCGACGATGGACACGAGCACCACCACGACGACGACCGCGACCACCACCGAAGTCACCCCGATGGCCGCAGCGCCTGTCGCCGTCGTGACGACCACCGAGACCCCGGCCCCCGCCGTGGACACGATGCCGCCGGCCCGCACCGACCGCAACTGACGCGTTCTTGCTGACCAGGACGGGCCGCTCACCAGCGGCCCGCTTGCGTTGAGGCGACCGACTTGCGCTACAAACGGATTGTTCACAATCCGGATGACCGCATGCCCTTCGCCACGTTGACTCCTCGCCCGCACCGATGCGCGGCATGACTTGCTGCATCGTGGTCCTGGCCGCAGGCTCGGGCACGCGCTTCAAGGGATCGGGCCACAAGCTGGCCAGCCGCATCGGCGCCGACAGCGTGCTCACGCTCACGCTGCGCAACGCGCTGTCGACCGGCATGCGCGTCTTGCTGGTCATTTCGGAACACCTTCTGGACAAGATGACCGACCGACTGCCCGAGTGCGACTGCGTCGTCATCGATACCGACGCGAACCCTGGCTGGGGCATGGGCGACTCGATCGCCGCCGGCGTCGCGCAGTCGCGACTGGCCGCGGGCTGGCTGGTGCTGCCCGGCGACATGCCGTTCGTCCAGCCAGCGAGCATCGTCCAGGTCGCCCAGGGCCTGCGTGCCCACCCGGTCGCCTGCGCGAGCCACGGCGGCCGGCGAGGCCACCCGGTCGCATTTCGCGCAGAACTGCTGGCCGACCTGCTCGCGCTGACCGGTGACTCTGGCGCGCGGGCCATCGTGATGCGCCAGGACTGCGTCGCGGTCGATGTCGACGACGCCGGGGTGCTGCAGGACATCGACACGCTGGACGACCTGGCCGCCGCGCGGCAGCGCGCCAGCGACCGCTGAAGGGCGAGCCGCACGGGACTCAGGGGATGTCGTGTGCCGCCGCGTCGGCCGGCGGGGTCTCCGCCAGCAGGTTCTTGGCCGGCGCGACCAGCATGTCGTGCGGCACCACCACGCCGTTCTTGGCCGCCACCACCTCGGCCAGGATGCTCACCGCGATCTCCGGCGGCGTCTTGCTGCCGATGTAGACCCCCACCGGGCCGCGCAGGCGCGCGAGTTCGACGGCGCTGAGGTCGAAGTGCTCCTCGAGCCGCTGGCGACGCGCGTCGTTGTTGCGCCGGCTGCCGATCGCGCCGACGTAGAAGGCCTCGGTTCTCAGCGCCTCGAGCAGCGCGAGGTCGTCGAGCTTCGGGTCGTGCGACAGCGCGATCACCACGCTGCGACTATCGGGCACGAAGGCCAGCACGGCATCGTCGGGCATCCCGTCGACAAGCGTCGCGCCCGCCACGCGCCACGCCGCGCGCACCTCCTCGCGTGGCTCGCACACCGCCACCTCGAAGCCGCTGAACAGCGCCATCGTCGCCAGGTATTCGCTCAACTGGCCACCGCCGATGAGCAGCATGCGGTAGCGCGGACCGAACAGGTTGACCATCTGCTCGGCGTCGACACGCAGGTCTTCAGGCTGATCTTCGTGCTGGCGCGCCTCCTCGTGGACGGCGTGGCCGTCGGCGAGCGCGACGCGACGGCGCACGAGGCCGCCCTGGGCCAGGCTCTGCAACAGGGCATCGAGCTCCGCAGCGTCGGGGTCGTGCTCGACCAGCAGTTCCAGCGTGCCACCGCAGGGCAGTCCGAAGCGGTGCGCCTCGTCGGCCGACACGCCGTAGGTCAGGAAGGTCGGCGCCATCGGCGCGTCGCCGGCGCGCCAAAGCTGGCGGTAGCGATACACCAGGTCGTCCTCGATGCAGCCGCCGCTGACCGAGCCGGTGACGCGCCCGCTGTCGGACAGCGCCAGGATCGAGCCGATCGGCCGCGGCGACGAGCCCCAGGTGCGCACCACCGTCACGAGCAGCGCGCGCTGGCCGGCACGGCGCCAGTCGCGCAGGTCGCGCAACACCAGCAGGTCCAGGTTCTCCACGGCGCGGATGCTGCCGCGCTCAGGCCGCTGGGCAGGCCGCGCCGCTGACTATCCAGGCCTGCACCAGGTCGCCGAACTGCTTCTGGGTGCCCGGCGCCGGTGTGCGCGTGCCACCCGGATGCCAGCCCCAGCCGACGAGCGGGTCGAAGGCCATGTGCTCGTGCAACTGCGCCAGCGTGCGCTTGCCGTTGCGCGCCGGATCCTTGATCTGCTCGCAGATCTGGCCGAGCGACTTGCCCTGCCAAGCCATGTCGACAGGCGCCACGTGCCACTTGGGCGCGCCAGGCACGCCGGCAGGCTGGAAGTTGGCCGCCTGGTGGCAGGTGGCGCAGCGCATCGCGATCGCGCCCTGGTCGTCCGCGCCCCGCACCACCAGCGGCAGGTGCGGATGCATGTCGTCGGCCTGCGTCGGTCGTTGGCCGACCGGATGGCAGTTCTGGCAGCGCGGGCTCTGGATGACCTTGCCCATCTCGGCGAACAGCGCGCGCGAGCGCTCGGCGGCGTCGGGGATGGCGGCGAAATCCTTGGGCGCCTTCAACGGCGTGACGGCGGATAGCGCGTGCGCCGCCGAACTGGCGAGGCCCGCAAGGAGGAGAAGTCCAACCAGAGTCGTCGGTCGCATCGCGCATCTCCACAAAAAATGTGAGGCACGAGCATACTGCCGCATCCGGAAACTTTCACGGGAGCTTCGCAATGCCTGTCGTTTCACTCAACGTCAACGGCCATTCCCACCAGGTGGACGCCGATCCGCAGACCCCGCTGCTGTGGGTGCTGCGCGACGAGATCGGGCTGACCGGCACCAAGTTCGGGTGCGGCGTGGCGCAGTGCGGGGCGTGCACCGTGCACGTCGACGGCCAGGCGATGCGCTCGTGCGTGGCCCCGCTCTCCGCCGTCGCCGGCCACAAGGTGACGACCATCGAAGGCCTGAAGTCGCGCGCCGCCCTCGCGGTGCAAAAGGCCTGGGTCGATCTCGACGTCGTCCAGTGCGGCTACTGCCAGTCGGGGCAGATCATGTCCGCCACGATCCTGCTGGAACAGAACCCGAAACCCAGCGACGACGACATCGACCACGCGATGGCCGGCAACATCTGCCGCTGCGCCACCTACGTCCGCATCCGCGCCGCGATCCACGCTGCGTCGGCCCAGCTTTCGGCCTGAGGAGGAACCCGCCATGCACCCGATGATGCAAGCCTTCCGCGAGGCGCAGCGCGCCCAGTCCGACGACCTCGGCCTCGTCGCGCCAGCGCGCGAGCCCGCCCCCACGCGTTCAGGCGTCACGCGACGCGGCGTGCTGGCCACGGGTGGCCTGGTGGTGGCCATCGGCTGGCTGCCCGGCCAGGCCAGCGCGGCCGCGCAAGGGCGCGAAGGCGCTGCCGCCAAGGCCGTGTTCGAGCCCAACCAGTTCGTCAGCATCGGGGCCGACAACCTCGTCACCATCGTCAACAAGCACCACGAGATGGGCCAGGGCAACACCACCGGCCTGGCCACGCTGGTGGCCGACGAACTCGACGCCGACTGGTCGCTGGTGCGCACCGAGTACGCCGGTGCCAACGTCAAGCTCTACGCCAATCTCGCCTTCGGCATGCAGGGCACGGGTGGCTCGTCGGCCATCGCCAACTCCTACCTGCAGTACCGCGCCGCGGGCGCCACGGCGCGCGCGATGCTGGTCTCCGCCGCGGCGCAGGCCTGGGGCGTGCCGGCCGACGAGATCCGCACCAGCGACAGCGTGCTGAGCCACGCGTCGGGCAAGCGCGCGACCTACGGCGAGATGGCCGGGGCGGCCGCCAAGCAGACCCCGCCGGTGCTGCCGATCCTGAAGACGCCGGCCCAGTTCTCGCTGATGGGCAAGGAGCACGCGACGCCGCGTGTCGACTCGCCCTCCAAGTGCAACGGCACCGCCCAGTACACGGGCGACGTCAAGCTGCCCGGCCTGCTGACCGCGGTCATCGCGTTCCCGCCGTCGTTCGGCGCGAAGATGGTGTCGTTCGACGCCAGCGCCGCCAAGAAGGTCAGGGGCGTCACCGACGTCGTGGCCGTGCCCGAGGGCGTGGCCGTCGTCGCGCGCAACACCTGGGCCGCTCAAGAGGGGCGCAAGGCGTTGAAGGTGACCTGGGACGAGAGCGTCGGTGCAACGCTCGACACCGACACGCTGCTCGCGCACTACCGCGACCTCGCGACGCAACCCGGCACGCCCTTCGCGAAGCCCGCAGCATCGACGACGCCCGCGCCGACGGCGGTCAAGTCCATCGAGGCCGTCTACGAATTCCCGTTCCTGGCGCACGCGCCGATGGAGCCGCAGAGCTGCGTCGCCTGGTTGCACGACGGCATGCTGGAGACCTGGGCCGGTCACCAGTTCCCCACCTTCGACCACATGCTCGCCGCCAAGGCCGCCAGCCTGCCGCTCGACAAGATCAAGCTGCATTCGCTGATCTCGGGCGGCAGCTTCGGCCGACGCGCCAACGCGTACAGCGACTTCACGGTCGCCGCCGTCAACGTGGCCGTGGCGATCAAGGGCCGCGCGCCGGTGCGCCTGCAGTACACCCGCGAGGACGACATGAGCGCCGGGCTGTACCGGCCGATGGCGGTGCACTCGGTCCAGGTGGGCCTGACCGACACCGGCAAGCTCGCATCGTGGAAGCACGCGGTCGTCACGCAGTCCATCATGGCTGGCACGCCGATGGCGATGATGATCAAGGACGGGGTCGACGGCACGTCGGTGGAAGGCGTGTCGCCATCGTCGTACGACTTGCCGATGCTGGACGGCCAGCTGCACTCGCCCACGCTGCCCGTGCGGCCGCTGTGGTGGCGCTCCGTCGGCAACACGCACACCGCTTACGTGATGGAGACGATGATGGACAAGCTCGCGCAGGCCGCGGGCCAGGACCCCATCGCGTTCCGACTCGCGCTGCTGGAGAAAAACCCACGCGCCGTCGGCGTCCTCAAGCTGGTGGCCGACAAGGCCGGCTGGGGCAAGACGATGCCCGCCGGCTCCGCCCAGGGCATCGCGGTGCATGAGTGCTTCGGCACGCACGTCGCCCAGGTGGCCGAGGTAACGCTCAAGGACGGCAAGGTGCGCGTCGACCGCGTGTTCTGCGCGGTGGATTGCGGCGTGGCGGTCAACCCGGACGTGGTGCGCGCCCAGATGGAAGGCGGCATCGGCTTCGCCCTCGGCGCGCTCTACTACAGCGAGATCGAGCTGAAAGCCGGCCGAGCCGTGCAGCGCAACTTCGACCAGTACAAGGCGCTGCGCATCTACGAGATGCCCGCCGTGGAGGTGTTCATCATGCCCAGCGACGCCGCGCCCACCGGCGTCGGCGAACCCGGCGTCCCCCCGCTCGCGCCCGCCGTCGCGAACGCGGTGGCGCGCGCGGGCGGGCCGGTGGTGACGCGGCTGCCGTTTGCCCGGGCGGGTCTGGTGTCGGCCTGAGCCTTCACGGGGTCGTTCCAGCGGAGCTCGCCGAGAATGGCCCCATGCACGATCTCGCACGACACCAGCAGGAACGCCACCTCGTTTCCATCCGCCGCGACCGCATCGTCGACGACGGCGTCCAGGGCTTCGTGCTGGCCGTGTCGCCGACCTTGGTTGCGATCCAGCAGGTCGACGACTTCCGTCTCGACGGATTGATGGTGCTTCGCCTGGAGGACATCACAGAGGGACGCCGCGGCATGGAACCCTTGCGGAGGCGCAGCCGAGTCCGGCTCTCGCTGAAGACGCAGGTCGTCGCTCGCCATCCGGCGAGGGGCGGACGCGCTCGTCGAACGCCCGCTCGAGAATCACGCGCTCGATCACGGGCCCGATCGGCAGTTGTTGTTATTGGCGCTTGCGGCGCAGGGCACCCGCCATCAGCACCAGTGCGGACAACATCAGCAGCGCTTCGGTCGGTTCCGGCACGACGCCGGCCGAGCCCACGCCGCTGAGGTGCAGCGCCCAATCGCCGCCCTTCTGGTCGTTGTAGTTGAGGTCGGAACTCGGCTGCGTCCACTGATCCAGGCGGATCGGCGTCGTGCCCTGCAGCGAGAAGCCGTCGGCCAGCGTGCCACCCAGCGGGTCGTTGCCGCTGGCGCTCAATGCCAGCAGGTAGTGGCCGGCGGCCAGCGACAGCGCGATGTCGCTGTCGTAGCCGCCCTGGCCGGCATGCAGCGACGCGGGGTCGGGCGTGTCGTCGCCGGTCAGCAGCAGCAGGCCGGTCGAGTCGAACAGCGACAGCGTCGGGTCGAAGTTCAGGCCGGCCCGCCACGAGTCGGTCCAGAAGTCGACCGAACTGGCGGAGGCAAGCGTGACATTGATCAGCACGACGTCGGTGTCGTACACGAGCTGGCCCGTCAGGGTCGTGTCGGCGGCGTGGGCGCCCAGGCTGGCGACGATCAGGGACAGCGCTGCGAAGGCGCGCGTGAAGAGAGACTTGGACATGGTGTCGGTTCCGGGTGAGGGCATCAGGGCGCCAGCAGCGGCGGGTTGGCGCGCGACGGCGTCTGCGCGGCCGGCACCAGGTGGTTGGTGCCGTGGACGACCTGGAACGCAGTGGCGAAGGTCTCGATGTTGCTGGGCGCGACGACGGTGTCGATGTGCCACCACTCGCCGACCACGCGGTCCGGGCTCACGTCCATCAGCATGTAGCCGCGGTGAGTCAGCTGGATGTACTTGAAGTGCGGGTTGTAGAAGCGCAGGCCGCCGGCGATGGCACCGTTGGTGTCGCTGTCGATGCCGGGCGACGTCACCGAGGTGCCGACGAATTCGACGGCACGCGAACCTTCGCCGGTGGCCGGGTTGTAGCCGCCAGTGCTCACGTCGAGGTTGTTCGGATCCTGCGTCAGGTCCGCGGCCCACGAACTGTGGATGTCGCCGGTCAGCACCACCACGTCGTTGACCGGCGCGTTGACGGCGTCGCCCTTGAGCATCGCGTAGACGCGGTCGCGCGCGGGCTGGTAGCCGTCCCACTGGTCGCTATTGAGGAAGTAGCCACCGCCGGCCGCATTGGCCGCGCCGACGCCCTTGAGCTGGGCGAACATCACGCCCTGGCCCAGCATCTTCCAGCGCGCCGGCGTCGTGCGCAGGCGGTTGGCGAGCCAGTCTTCCTCTTCCGTGCCGAGCAGTTGGCGCGTCGGGTCGGAATAGCCCGGATCGGACTCCGCGAAGCCGGGGCCGAACGGCGTGGCGTGCACCGAGTCCAGCAACTGCGGCGAGCGCGCGTTGAGGCGCTCCTCCAGCATGATCAGATCGGCCAGGTCGCCGTAGGCGTAGTAGCGGTTGTTCTTGCTCGGGTTGGCGATGTCGACCGGGCGCACGGGCATCCACTCGCAGTAGGCCTGCAGCGCCGCGGCGACACGTGCGTCCCACGAGCCTTCGGTGTCGGGCTGGTGGTTCTCGGCGCCGGTCTTGTTGGAGTTGTTGGCCACTTCGTGGTCGTCCCAGATCGCCACCAGCGGGTGCTGGCGATGCATGGCCTGGGAGTCGGCGTCGCGCTTGTGCTGCGCGTGGCGCAGGCGGTAGTCGGCCAGCGTCAGGATCTCGGTCGCGGGTTCGGGCGTGCGCGTCGCGCCGTACTGGCCGGCGCCGTACTCGTAGATGTAGTCGCCCAGGTGCATCACCAGGTCGAGGTCGGCACGCTGCGCGATGCGCGCGTAGGCGTTGAAGTAGCCGTACGCGTAGTTCGAGCAGCTGACCACGGCCATGCGAAGGCTGCTGGTCGCCCCTTGCGGCAGCGTCTTGGTGCGGCCCACGGGGCTGGTGAAGCCGAGCGCGCTGAACTGGTAGTAGTAGGTCGTGTTGGCCTGCAGGCCCAGGGCGTCCACCTTGACGGTGTTGTCGCGCGACGGATTCGTCTTGGTGCTGCCGCGCACGACCACGTGGGCCAGCGCGGGGTCGGTGGCGATCACGTACGTCACGGCGATCGCCGCCAGCGCCGTGGTCGGCGTGATGCGCGTCCACAAGATCACGCGATCTCTCAGCGGATCGCCGCTGGCCACGCCGTGCTGGAACACCGTCGGCACCGTGGCCGCCTGCAAGGGCAGCATGTTCGCGACAACGGCGACGCCGATGGCCGACGCACCCGACCGCTTGAAGAATTCACGCCGGCTGGTGCCGGTACGCGCTGGCTTGATCTGCTTGGGGCGGCCCATGGGGGATCCTGTGGAGTTGGCTGCGTGGCACGGCGCGCAGGCACGCGCGGCGATGCGTCATCCTCCGCTTCGATCGGGGCGGCGTCGTGTCGCGAAACGAAGCGCCCCTGGTCCGTTCGGGCCAGGGGCAAGACCCGGTCGCTGGAATCGCGCAAGGCGGGCACGGGCCTGGCCACTGTCTACGGCTTCGTCTAGCAGTCCGGCGGCAATGCCACGCTGCAGAGCAAGATCGGCACAAGTACCACCGTCTCGCTGACCCTGCCCAAGGGCGCGCCCAGCGGCCTGCACGGGCGAGCCAGCAACGACGCTGGGCCAGCCGGTGCGCATCCTGTCGCTGATCCAGCGCGAGGTGGCGGACTGCGGCGCGCTACGCGACGCGCAGGCAATCGCGCCCGCCGTCCTTGGCTTGGTACAGCGCCCGATCCGCGCGCAGCATCAACGCCTTCGCACCGATGTCGCCCGTGCCGTCCAGGTAGGCCATGCCCATGCTGGCAGTGACCTCCAGCCGCTGGTCGCCGACGACCATGGTCGCGCGGATCGCCTGCAGCAGCTTGTTGGCGACGGCCGCCGCCTCGTCGCGCGCTCCCAGGCCGTCGAGGATCACCACGAACTCGTCGCCCGACAGTCGCGCGGCGACGTCGGTCTCGCGCAGGTTGACCTGCAGCCGCGCCGCGAACTCCTTGAGCACCGCGTCGCCGGCGGCGTGGCCGTGCGTGTCGTTGATCGTCTTGAAGTGGTCGATGTCCAGGAAGATCAGCGCCAGTGGTCGCCGCACGCGCCGGCAGCGCGCCAGTGCCTGCTCGAGCAGCTCGTCGAACTGGCGCCGGTTGGCGAGGCCGGTGAGCGTGTCGACGCGCGCCAGCAGATGCAGCTCGCGTTCGATGTCCTTGAGCGCCGTCACGTCGGTGGCCAGCGTGAAGATGCCGTGCACGCGGCCGTCGGCGCGGCGGTCAGGGATGTAGGCTGTCTGCAAGTTGCGCGGACCCGCCAGCGTGAGCGAGACGACCTCGAACTCCACGCGTTCGCCGCCGAGCGCCGCGCGCAGTTGCTCGCGCCGCGCAGCGTAGTGCTCGGCGCCGACGACGTCGGCCAAGGACTGGCCGATCGCCTTGTCGATGTCGACGCCGAGCCAATCATGGAACGTGCCGTTCATGAAGCGCAGCTTCTCGTCTGCGTCGACATAGGTGATCAGCACCGGCAGGTTGTCGGTCACCGCGCGCAGCTGGCGTTCGCTGGCCTCGATGCGCGAGCGCGCGTGCTCTTGCTCCGTGCGATCGGTCACGAGGCCGTAGACACCGGTGACCTGGCCCTCGTCGTCGCGCTCGGGGACGTAGTGCACCCGCATGTAGTCGGCGGCACCGGGCACCTTGTTGGTCAGGTCGAACTCGACGTCGTTGCCTGCAAGCGCCTCGTCCAGGCGGTCCCGCACAGCCGCGAAAACCGGCTCGCCGAAGACCTCGGCCACGGTCTTGCCGACCGGCGACTCCGCCAGCGAGAACCAGAGGAGATAGTTGGCGTTGGCGAATGTGTAGCGGTAGTCGCGATCCATGCAGGAGATCAGGCCCGGCATGTTGTCGGTCACCGCCTTGAGTCGCGTCTCGCTGGTGGCCAGCAGCGCCTGCGCGAGCTTGCGCTGCGTGATGTCGCGCAGGCTGACGTGCGTCTGCCAGTGTCCGCTCGCCTTCTGGTAGTGCGCCACCTGGCACTCGACGTGCAAGGGCTCGCCCAGGTCGCGTGGCAGCGCCAGCTCCGTCGTCGACGGCCGTGCGCTGCCGGCGATCAAGGCGGCAACCCCGCTGCCCGCGCCGGTCAGCGCCTCGCTCGCGCGCCGGCCCACGAGCGTGCGCGCGTCGAGCCCGAGCATCACCCCGCAGGC
Source organism: Burkholderiaceae bacterium (assembly GCA_039920745.1). Lineage (GTDB taxonomy): Bacteria > Pseudomonadota > Gammaproteobacteria > Burkholderiales > Burkholderiaceae_C > Scleromatobacter. The sequence continues at coordinate 98,961 of JBDSDD010000008.1, forward strand.
CGTGTTGGCAGCCGTCAGACGGCCCTGCTCGTCGAGCACCAGGATGCCATCGGGCGAGTGCTGCAGGAAAGCCGCGAACTGTCGCTGGCTGGACTGCAGCGCCATGCCCATGCGGCAGATCAGCAGGCTGGTGCAGCACTGCGCCGTGATGTAGCTCCACAGCGCCAGCGTGCCCGCCTGCGCGTCGTGGACCGCGAACGGCCCGACGCCGCGCGCAGTGCCGTAGGCCGCCGCCAGCGACAGCGACAGCACGCCGGTGGACGACGCGATGACACCGCCGCGCATCGCCAGCATCGCCAGCACGAACGACGGCAGCGCGAGCAACGGGAAGACGAACGCGGAACCCAGGTCGTGCCCTGCCGAGAAGATCGCCAGCCCGCAGGCGAGCACCACCCCTTGCAGCCCCAGGTTGCCGGCGCCCTCGCGCCCGAGAAATGCCCGGGCCGCGCCGTAGCGAGTCCACGCGATCAACGGCACGCCGGCCAGCAAGGCGCCGACGATGTCGCCCATCAGCCAGCTGAGCCAAGCCTGGCCGAAGTGCGCCACGTCGGGCGCGCCCGCCATGCGCAACCACATGACGCCGTTGAGCGACGTGACGACCATCCCCAGCACCACCGCACCCAGGAATGCCGACACGTCGCGCCGGCGCAGGAGCCGGTCCTCGAAGCTCCAGCGATGCAGCAGCCACGCGGCCAGCCCGGTCCCCGCCGTGTTGCCGACGCCCACGAGCATGGCAATCCACAACGGCCCGCCGATCGACGCATTGGCCGCCACCGCACCGATCCACACCGCCAGTGTCATGCCCGGGCCCCAGCGCCGGAACGCCGCCACGGCCACGCCGGTGGGCAGCCAGACGAGTGAGATGTGGGTGCCGACGTAGGGAATGAGCAGCCCCAGGCGGGCCGTCAGGTAGTACGCCGCGGCCACGGCGACGAAACGCAGCATGACCACGAGCCCGGGCGGCAGGGCTCGCGCCGTCGCGTCGGGCAGGGCCGGATTCAGGCGGGCGGGGCCGTCCGAGCTGTTCATGGATCTCGCAAGCCACGGTGCCCGGGTCGCCGCCCGGTGGCGCACGCGTCGTTGACCCCCGGGGGCAATGTTAGCCATTGCTGACGACTTTGTCGTACCGCGAACAGGGGCTGCGGGCAAAGTCAGACCTGCGCAACACAATGGCGCCATGCTCGAGATCCCCCTGACCGCCCTGCCCGACATGTCGATCTGGCGCACGCTGACGACCCTGGCGACTGCCGCGCTGCTGGCCAGCGGCTGCGCAACGGCGCCGACGGTGGCGCCAGTGCACGTCAAGATCGTCGCCTTCAACGATTTCCACGGCACGCTGCAGTCCCCGGGCAGCTTCGCCACCAACGCGCGGGTGGCCGCTGACCAGCGCCCGCCGGTCGGTGGCGCCGACGCATTGGCCGCCTGGGTCGCGCGCCTCACGTCACGGAACCCGAACCACGTGGTGGTGGGCGGCGGCGACTTCGTCGGCGCCTCCCCGCTCGTCTCCGCGCTGTTCTTCGACGAACCGGCCGTCGAGGCGCTCAACCACGTGGGCGTGGACTTCACGTCAGTCGGCAATCACGAGTTCGACAAGGGCGCCGCCGAGCTCATGCGCCTGCAGCACGGCGGCTGCAAGATCACGCACGGCCAGCCCGACCCCAACAGCTGCAAGGGCCTGGGTTCGCGCGTGCCGGGCACATTCGACGGCGCGCGCTTCCAGTGGCTGGCGGCAAACGTGGTCGACAGCGCCACCGGCCGCACGCTGCTGCCGGCCTACGGCGTCAAGTCCTTCGACGGCATTCCCCTGGCCTTCATCGGGATGACGCTCCAGGGCACGCCGGGCATCGTCTCGCCCACGGGCGTCGCCGGGCTGGAGTTCCGCGACGAGGCAGACACCGTCAACGCGCTGGTGCCACAGCTGCGCGCCCATGGCGTCGAGGCGATCGTCGTGCTGTTGCACCAGGGCGGCACCCAGCCCGCCACCGGCGCCGGCGCCGGCGACATCAACGGCTGCGACGGCGCCCTGAAGAACGCCGACGGCAGCGACCAGGAGATCGCTCAGATCGTGCGCCGCCTCGACGACGCTGTCGACCTGGTGATCAGCGCCCACACGCACGCCGCCTATAACTGTTCGGCCGCGACTGTGGGGGCGGGCGGCGCCAAGGGCTTGCCCGACAAGACAGGCCGGCTGATCCCCGTCACCAGCGCGAGCGCGTTCGGCCGCGTCGTGACCGACATCGACCTCACGCTCGACCCGAAGACGCACGACGTGCTGGCCGTCTCGCCCACCAACCGCCTCGTCGACCGCAGCGACCCGGCCATCGTCGTGGCGATCGCGCCCGCGCCCGCTGTGCGAGACCTCGTGCAGGGCTATGCAGCGCTGGCCGCGCCGCTGGCCAATGGCGTCGTCGGCAGGCTGGCGAGCGCGCTGCCGGCCGTCGCCAACGAAGCCGGCGAGATGCCCGCCGGCAGCCTGATCGCCGACGTGCAGCTGCGCGCTACGCAGCCCGCAGCCCTCGGCGGCGCGCAAATTGCATTCATGAACGCCGGCGGCGTCCGCACGCCCGGCTTCGTGCCGCCCGCTGGCGCGAGCGCACCGTTTGCGCTGACCTACGGCGCCGCGTTCACGGTCCAGCCCTTCGGCAACAGCCTGGTCACGCTGACGCTCACCGCCGCACAGCTCAAGGACGTGCTCGAGGAGCAATTCGACGGCTGTCGCGGCCAGCGCGGGTTTCGCCCCCTGCTGCCCTCCAACGGGCTGAAGGTCGCGTGGCGCGCTGGCGCTCCCGCGTGCGCGAAGGTCGTCGATGTCACGTTCACGCCCACCGACGTCACCGTGACGCCGCCGGTGGTCACCGGAGCGCTGCAGTTCGTCGTCAAGAACGGCGTCGTGCAGGCGCCGACCCGCACCTACCGCGTCACCGTCAACAACTTCATGGCCACCGGCGGCGACGGGTACCAGACGCTGGTCGCCGGCACGAACCGCATCGGCGGCGCGCAAGACCTCGACGCCCTCACCGCCTGGCTGGCCGCGTACCAGGCCCCGCTGCCGCCGTTCGACCCGCGCGGGCCCGAGATGGGCGAGCCCCGCATCGTTCAGGTGCCCTGAGGCGCAAGCAGCTTGCGCAGCTTGCGCGCCAGGTCGTCACGACCGTAGGGCTTGGCCAGCAGCTCGACACCTTCGTCGAGCCGCCCCCCGTGCACAATCGCGTTCTGGGTGTAGCCCGAGGTGAACAGCACGGCCAGGTGCGGCAAGCGGGCGCGCGCGAGACGCGCGAGCTCGGTGCTCTTCATCGTGCCCGGCATCACGACGTCGGTGAACAGCAGGTCGATGGCCGCGCCGCTGTCGACGACGCTCAGCGCGCTGTCGGCGTCCCGCGCCTGCAACACGCGGTAGCCCAGCTCCAGCAGGATCTCGACGACGGTGGCGCGCACGCCGTCGTCGTCCTCGGCCACCAGGATCGTCTCCGTGCCGCCCAGCACCGGAGCGTGGTCGATCGACGGCAAGGCCTCCTCGCGCAACTGCGAACGCGGCAGGTACATCTTCATCGTGGTGCCGTGGCCCACCTCGCTGTACGCCTTCACATGGCCGCCGGACTGCTTGCAGAAGCCGTAGATCATGGCCAGCCCGAGGCCCGTGCCCGAGCCCACCGGCTTGGTGGTGAAGAACGGCTCGAAGGCGCGCGCCACCACCTCGGGCGGCATGCCGGAGCCGGTGTCGCTGACGGCCAGCATCACGTACTGGCCCTCGCCAACTTCCGGGTTGGCGCCCGCGTAGGCGTCGTCCAGGCGCGCGTTGCCCACCTCCACCGTCAGCTTGCCGCGCCCCGCCATGGCGTCGCGCGCGTTGATGGCCAGGTTGAGCACCGCGTTCTCGATCTGCGTCGGGTCGGCGAAGGTGTTCCACAGGCTGCCCGAGACGACGAATTCGAGCTCGATCGCCTCGCCGAGTGCACGCCGCAGCATGTCCTCCATGCCTGCCACCAGGCGGCCGGCGTTGAGCACGCGCGGCGCCAGCGGCTGGCGGCGGCTGAACGCGAGCAACTGGCTGGACAGCCGCGCCCCGCGGCGCACCGCGTCCTGCGCGCTGGCCACGCGCGACTCCATGCGCTCGTCGCTGGCCGCGAGCCGGCCCAGCAGGTGCAGGTTGCCGGAGATCACCTGCAGGATGTTGTTGAAGTCGTGCGCCACGCCGCCGGTCAACTGGCCGACGGCCTCCATCTTCTGCGACTGGCGCAATTGCTCCTGGGCGGCCGCGAGCTGCAGCGCGGCGAGCTTCACTTCGGTGACGTCGCGGCCGCTGGCAAAGATCGAGTCGCCGCCATGGCTGGACGTCCACGAGATCCAGCGATGCCCGCCGTCCTTGTGCAGGTAGCGGTTCTCGTGCGCAGCGTGCCAGCCACCGACTTCGCCCATCATCGCCTGGCGGCTCGTCGCATGATCGTGTTCATGCACGAAATCGAGGAAGCTGCGCCCGATCAACTCGACGGCCGGCCAGCCCAGTGCGTGGGTCCAGCGCTCGTTGACCGAGACGAACACGCCCGACGCGTCGAGGATCGCCTGCAGGTCCTGCGAGTTGCGCCATGCGCGGTCGCGCTCGCGTGTGCGGGCCTCCACCTGCGCCTCGAGCGACTCGGCCAGCTCCGCCAATGTCTGGCGTGCCGTGCGCTGGTCCTCGATATCGGTGTTGGTGCCGACCCAGCGGATCAGTGCGCCCTCGGTGCCGCGCAGCGGCAGGGCACGCGCGATGTGCCAGCGGTAGACGCCGTCGGCGCGGCGCAGGCGAAACTCGGCCTCGTACGGATGCTCGCTCGCGAGCGCCGCGCCCCACGACGCTGCCGCCGCGGCGAGGTCGTCCGGATGCACCAGCATGGCCCAGCCCTGGCCGTCCAGCTCGCCCTGGCGCGCACCGCTGTAGGCGTAGACCTGCTCGTTGAACCAGTCCAGCAGGCCGTCGGGCCGCGCGGTCCAGACATGGTTCGGCAAGGCCTCGGCCACCGCGCGGAATTGCAGCTGGGCCAGCGTGTTGTCGGTGATGTCACGGCCGACGCTGACCAGGCGCTCCGGCTGGCCGTCGACACCGGGCAGTGGCGAGATCACGACGTCCCACCAGCGCGGCTTGCCGGTGTGCGTCGGGCAATAGCCCTGGAAGCGACCGACGCCGCCTTCGCGCGCGGCGGCCACGGCGGCGCGTGCGGCGTCGTTGTCGGCGCCCTTCCACACGCGCAGCCACGACAGGCCGATGATGGCCGGCACGTCGCTCACTTCCATGCTCTCGACGCCGCCGGGGCTCAGCTCCAGCGTGTGGCCTTCGAGGTCCAGCACCACGATGCAGTCGCGGCTGGAGCCCAGGATCAGGTCGCTCAGGCCCTTGGCCTCGCGCAAGGCCTCGGCCGCCCGGTGCTTGGCGGACGCATCGCGCACGATCTTGACGAAGCCGGCATGGCGGCCGTCGGCGCTGCGCAGCGAGGTCGTCTCGGCCTGGCCCCAGAAGCGCAGTCCACCGGCCCGCTGGTACCAGCGCTCGCCCGACATGCGGACCTCTTGCGCCACGCGGGCCAGGTCATGCGTCGGCCGGCCCGACGCGAAATCCTCCGGCGTGAAGATGCGCTCGAGCGACTGCCCAAGCATCTCGTCCGCCCGCCAGCCGAAGATCGCCACGGCGCCGCGGCTCCAGTCGGTGACCCGCCCTTCGACGTCGGTGGCGATGATCGCGAAGTCGATCGCGCTCTCGACGATCGCGCGGAAGTGCCCGTCGGAGGTCGCGGCTCGGCGTTCGATGAAGGGCACGGGAATGCTCAAGACAAGTCCTTGCAGAGTCGGCCGCGGCGCGGCGCCCCAGCAGGTATTGTCTTACGCGGCGTTTGCGCCGCGCATGGAGATTAACCTCGACTTGCGCGCGACGCGCCGTGGCTCACGCGGCGTAGTGGCTCAGGAACAGGTCGGCGGTGGCCACCGCGAGCTGCTTGCGCGCGCGCGCCGTCAGCAGCGGCTGGCCCATCGCCACCTGCGGCCAGAACGCGACGCCCTTGATCAGGCTCTCCAGTTGCTTGACCGCCAGCGCCGCGTCGCCGGCCTTGAGCGCGCCGGCCTTCTGCGCGGCCTTGATCCAGTCGACCAACCCGCCGTCCTTCTCGCCGATGCGTGCCACGATCTCCTGTGCGCGCTCGGGTGAATGCAGGCCCGCCGCGATCGCGACGCGCGCGAGCGCGAGGAAGCTGTCGTCGGCCAGCATCGCGAGCTTGCTGTCGAGCAGATCCAGCAACTGCTCGCGCACCGGTCGCCCGGGCTCATAGGCGCGCTCCATCTGGCTGGCGCTGGCCTCCCACAGGATGTGCAGGATCGCGGCGAACAGCTCTTCCTTGCTGGGGAAATGGTTGTAGAGCGTGCGCTTGGAGACCTCGGCGCGCGCGGCCACGCTGTCGACGCTGGTGCCGTCGAAGCCATTGGCGCGGAACTCGACGATGGCCGCCTGGATGATCGCGTCGCGCTTGCGGTCGGTGAGGCGGGTAGGTGCGGTCATGAACGCAACTTTACACCAATGAGTTTACTTTTTGACGAAACTGCCCTACACTGAAAACTACACGGTGCAGTTTACTTTAACGAAGTCACAAGCTGCACGCCCTCCAGACTCCTGCCGAAAGCGACCCCGCCATGACCTGCCTGTCCTCGCGCGCCAAAGCGCCCGCCACCGACGTTGTCGAGTCTCCCCAACGCCGCGACGGCAAGTTCCACAACGTCGTGCCGCGTCGGTCGCCGGGCTTTCGCAAGACGGTCGCGCTGGCCTGGAACGTGTTGACGAACAAGCCGTCCACCACGGTGCCGCGCGCGCCGATCCCGGTGCAGGCGCTGGACGCCGCCGCGCTGGCCGCCGCGCCCGACGCCAGCCTGTTCCGTCTCGGCCACTCCACGCTGCTACTGAAGCTGGCCGGCGAGTTCTGGCTCACCGACCCGGTGTTTTCGGAGCGCGCCTCGCCGGTGCAATGGGCCGGCCCGAAGCGCTTCCACGCGCCCCCCATCACCATCGCCGACCTGCCGCCGATCAAGGGCGTGATCCTGTCGCACGACCACTACGACCACCTCGACTTCGCCGCCGTGCGCGAGCTTGCGCCCAAGGTCGAGATGTTCATCACGCCGCTGGGCGTGGGCGATCGCCTCGTCGAATGGGGCGTCCCGGCCGCCAAGGTGCGCCAGCTCGACTGGTGGGAGCCGACCTCGCTGGCCGGCGTGCGCCTGGTGGCCACCCCCGCGCAGCACTTCTCGGGCCGCGGCCTGTCCGACGGCGATTCCACGCTGTGGGCCTCGTGGGTGATCCTGGCCGGCGACCTGCGCGTGTTCTTCAGCGGCGACACCGGCTACCACGCCGACTTCAAGACGATCGGCGAGCGTTTTGGCCCGTTCGACGTGACGTTCATGGAGACCGGTGCCTATGATGCGCAATGGCCGGACGTCCACATGCAACCCGAGCAGACGCTGCAGGCGCATGTCGACCTGCGCGGCCGCTGGCTGATGCCGCTGCACAACGGCACCTTCGACCTCGCGATGCACGCGTGGCACGAGCCCTTCGATCGCATCCTCGCGCTCGCACAGTCCCGCGGCGTGGCACTGGCCACGCCGGGCATGGGCGAGCGCCTGTCGCTCACGCAACCGCAAGCCGGCCAACGCTGGTGGCAATCGGTGGAGCCGGCGCGCCAGGCCGCAGCCGTCGCGCAAGCCGCCTGAACTGAAAGCCGCTCCATGTCGATCTCTGCAATCATCACCGGCGCCTCGGGCATGGTCGGCGAAGGCGTGCTGCTCGAGTGCCTGGCCGACGCGCGCGTCTCGCGCGTGCTGGCCGTCACGCGCAAGCCGTCCGGCGTCAGGCATCCGAAGCTGATCGAGCTCATCCACGCCGACTTCGACGACCTGACGCCGATCCAGGCGCAGCTCGCCGGCTACGACGCCTGCTTCTTCTGCCTGGGCGTGTCATCGGTCGGCATGCGCGAGGCCGACTACAAGCGCGTCACCTACGACCTGACGACGAATTTCGGGCGCACGCTCGCGCGCCTGAATCCGGACATGACGTTCTGCTACGTCACCGGCGCGGGCACCGACGCCACCGAGCACGGCAAGAGCATGTGGGCGCGCGTCAAGGGCGCTACCGAGAACGAGCTGCTGCGCCTGTTCAGGCGCGGCGTGATGTTGCGCCCGGGCATGATGCGCGCCACCACAGGCCAGAAGAACCTGAAGGGTTGGTACAAGGCGATCGCCTGGATCTACCCGATCGGCCGCGCGCTCGCGCCGGGCTCGTTCTGCACCTTGCAGGACGTGGGGCAGGCGATGATCAACGCGGCCACCGTCGGCTCGCCGAAGCAGGTGCTCGAGGTCCGCGACATCGTCGCGCTGGCCGCCTCGCCGCGCGGCTGACGGCCAACGCGCGGGGTTCGCGTTCTGGACGTATGCTGTCCGTCGCCCCGACCAGGGGAAGACGAAGACCGTCCGGAGACACGCCCTGCCCATGACCGCTCCCTCGAAGCGCATCGCCTTGCCCGTCGTCCTCGTGCTGATGGGCGTCTCCGGCTGCGGCAAGACCACCGTCGCCCAGCTCCTGGCCGAGCGCCTGCACTGGGCGTTCGAGGAAGGCGATGCGCTGCACCCGCCGGCCAACGTGGCCAAGATGGCAGCCGGCCATCCGCTGGACGACGCCGACCGCGCGCCCTGGCTCGCCAAGGTGGCCGACTGGGTCGACGCGCGCATCGACGCCGGCGAGTGCGGCGTCATCACCTGCTCGTCGCTCAAGCGCTCTTACCGCGCGCTGATCAACCGGCGCGGCGCCAGCGTGGAGTTCGTCTACCTGCACGGCTCGCGCGAGCTCATCGCGTCGCGCCTGGCCACGCGCCACGGCCACTTCATGCCCACCACGTTGCTGGACAGCCAGTTCGCGACGCTGGAGGAGCCCGCGGCCGACGAGCCGGCCCTCCGCGTCGAGATCGGCGAGCCGCCGCAAGCGATCGCGGCCGACATCGTCGCGGCACTCGGCCTGGGCGACTGACAACAACGAGGAGACACGATGGCCACCCCCTCCGACCTCGCCGCCAGCGCCGCCGGCCTGGCGCAGCCGATGCTCGACGCACACGACACGCAGGTGCTGGTGGTTGCCGCCATCGGCATCGCCATCATCGTCGCGCTGATCGTCTGGCTCAAGCTGCACGCGTTCCTCGCGCTGACGCTTGGCGCGCTGTTCGTCGGCGTCGGCTCCGGCATCCCGCTGGGCAAGGTCACGGGGTCGTACGAGACGGGCGTCGGCGGCGTGCTGGGCTACGTCGGCGTGCTGATCGCACTCGGCGCGATGGTGGGCAAGCTGCTGGCCGACTCGGGCGGCGCCGACAAGGTGGTGGACACCTTGCTGCGCGGGCGGCCCGCAGCGCTGCCGTGGAAGATGGCGCTGATCGCCGCGATCATCGGCATCCCGATGTTCTTCGAGATCGGCCTGGTGCTGCTGATCCCCGTGGTGATGCTGGCGGTGCACCGCTCGAAAGGCCCCGCGATGCGGCTGGGCATTCCGGCGCTGGCCGGCCTGTCGGTGCTGCACGGCTTCATCCCGCCGCATCCGGGGCCGCTCGCGGCGATCGCGATCCTGCACGCCAACGTCGGCCTCACGCTGGGGCTGGGCCTGCTCGTGGCCCTGCCGACGGTGGCCATCGCGGGCCCGCTGTACGGCATGCTCGCCGCGCGGCTAGTGCCCATCGGCGCGGCCGGCGCGGGATTGGCAGTGACGCAGGGCAGCGGCACGAAGGCCACGGACGACGAGCCGAAGCCGACGCACGCCCCGAGCTTCGGCGTGGTGCTGGCCACGCTGCTGTTCCCGCTGGTGCTGATGCTGGGCAAAGCTGGCGCCGACATCGGCCTGGACAAGACCTCGCCGGCGCGACCGATCCTCGACTTCGTCGGCGACCCGGTCTTCGCGCTGCTGGCCGCCGTGCTGCTGGCGATGCTGACCTTCGGCACCGCGGTCGGCTTCAACCTCACGGTGCTGGGCAAGAAGATCGGTGCCAGCCTGATGCCCGTCGTCGGCGTGATGCTGATCGTCGGCGCGGGCGGCGGCTTCAAGCAGTCGCTGGTCGACGGCGGCACCGGCGCCGCCATCGCCAAGATCGCGCTGGCGGCCGGGCTGTCGACGCTGCTGCTGGGCTGGATCGTCGCGGTGCTGATCCGCCTGGCCACCGGCTCGGCGACCGTCGCGACCGTGACCGCCGCCGGCATCGTCGCCCCGCTCGCCGCCGGCCTGGCGCCGACGCAGTTGTCGCTGGTGGTGCTGTCGGTGGGCGCCGGGTCCTTGTTCTTCTCGCATGTCAACGACGCGGGGTTCTGGCTGGTCAAGGAGTACTTCGGCATGACCGTCAGCCAGACGATCAAGACCTGGTCGATCATGGAAACGGTGATCTCGATCACCGGCCTGGCGCTGACCTACGGGCTGTCGCTGGTGCTCTGATGCCAACAAAGCCCGGTTTCGCCGCGCGGCGTCACGCGCGCGCCGCGACGGGCCAGGCCGTCGTGCAACACTTGCAGGGCAAGCGCGCCTGGATCCCTCCGTCCGGGCAACTTATCGACGAGAAGACGCCACGACGTCGAAAAGGTTAGAACCGGTGACCGTTTCCCGCGAGCAACCGATCCCCGCTGGTGGCCTCGACGCCTCGCGCCAGCTGCGCGACCGTCGCCTGGTCCAGGCCACGTGGGCCACCTGCATCGCGATCTGCGCTACCAGCATTCCCGACCTCCTGGCCCAGCGCTGGTCGAACCTGCCGGCCCTGCTCCTCGGCTTGGCCGCGATGGCCTGCGTACTCGCGATGGCTCGCGCCGGACGCCGCAGCGGCGCCGTCGCGTTGTTGCTGAGCTCGCTGTTCGGTGTGATCAGCCTGCTGATGTGGCAGAACGGGGGCCTGCGCGATACCTCCTTGCTGGCATTCCCCTGCATGCTGGTGTTCGCCGCGATGCTGGGCACGCGGCGGCTCTACTTCGGCCTGTTCGTCGCGATGATCGCGATGATCGCGCTGGTGCTGGCGGCCAACATGACCGGCTGGCACGTGAACCCGCTGCCGCCGCTGTCCTACAACACGCTCATCGACCTCATGGCGGTGCTCTTCGTCACCGGCGTGGTCGCGTGGCTGATGGCCAGCGACATGCACGCCGCGCTCGACGCCTTGCACGCGCAGAACGCGCAGATGGCCGCGACCCAGCAGCGCATGGAGTTGATGGCGACGCACGACGCGCTGACCGCCCTGCCCAACCGCATCCTTGCGCGCGACCGCTTCGAGCAGGCCGCAGCCGCTGCCCGGCGCGGCGACCACAGCGTGGCGATGCTGTACCTCGACCTGGACAACTTCAAGAACGTCAACGACACGCTCGGCCACAGCTCGGGCGACACGCTGCTCAAGCTGGTCAGCGACCGCCTGAGCGGGCTGCTGCGCACAGCCGACACCGTCGCCCGCCTCGGTGGCGACGAGTTCCTGCTGCTGGTGCCCGAGATCAACGACGTCGCGGCCGTCGCCGAGATCGCCAACAAGGTGGTCACCGGCCTGATGGCGCCGTTCGACGTGATCGGCATGGAGATCTTCGCTGGCTGCTCGCTGGGCATCACGCTGTTCCCGGCCGACGGCTGCGACTTCGACAGCCTGCTCAAGAAGGCCGACATCGCGATGTACCGCGCCAAGGAATCGGGCCGCAACGCGTTCCGCTTCTGGGACGGCGAGATGAACGCCAGCGTGGTGGAGCACGTCGAGTTGCTGGCGGCGCTGCGCACGGCGCTCGCGCACAAGGACTTCACGCTGTCCTATCAACCGCAGTTCGACCTGCGCACGGGGCGCCTGATCGGCGCGGAGGCACTGATCCGCTGGAACCATGCGCAGATGGGCAACATCTCACCAGTGCGCTTCATCCCGCTGGCCGAGCGGTCCGGGCTGATCATCCCGATCGGCGACTGGGTGCTGCAGGAGGCGTGCGCCCAGGCGCAGCGTTGGCGTGCGGCGGGCTGGACGGACCTGACCATCTCGGTCAACGTGTCGCCGGTGCAGTTCAAGCGCGGCAGCGTCGAGACATCCGTGGCGCAGGCCTTGGCCGCATCGGGGTTGCCGAGCACCAACCTCGAGCTGGAACTGACCGAATCGCTGCTGATCCAGGACTCTTTGACGCTGGCCGAAAGCCTGGCCAGCCTGCGCCGCATGGGCGTGCGCTTCGCGATCGACGACTTCGGCACCGGCTATTCGAACCTGGCCTACCTGAAGCGCTTCGAGGTCGAACGCCTGAAGATCGACCAGACCTTCGTGCGCCGCCTCACCGACGACCTCCAGGACCAGGCCATCGTGCGGGCGATCGTGCAGATGGCCTCGAGCCTGAACCTGTTCACCGTCGCCGAAGGCGTCGAAGACGGGGCGACGTTGGCGCTCCTGGGTGACCTGGGATGCCAGCAGGGGCAGGGCTTTCATTGGTCGCCTGCTGTGCCTGCTGCCGAATTCGAAGTGTTCTTGAAGCGGTAGCGCTGGTTCGATTCGGCTATTCGGGGCGCGCGGGCGAGGGCGCGAGCGCGTCGCGCAGGCGCTCGAGCGCCTGCGCGAAGCGCGCGATCTCGAAGTGCTGCGGGTCGTCGTGCGCGCCGACGATGCCCTCGTCGAGCGCGGCGTGGAAAGCGGGGATCAGCCAGTCGCCGCGGCGCGCGCTGGCGGCCGCGTAGAGCAGCGCCATCTGCGTGTACTGGGCGTCGGTGAAACCGGGCAGCGGCGCGATGAGGTCGTTGCGTGGAGGGCCCGCCGGATCGCGCCGGCGCGGCTGCGCGAACTCGGTGTGCAGGAACAGCCCGCGCGACGCGACGCCGATGCGCCTCGTCTCGAGCTGGGTCGCGCGCCAGGGCGTGCGGTAGTCGTGTCCCAGCAGCGTCTGGCCATTGCGATTGACGACCATGTGGGCGACGGCGTCGGGGCCGGCAAAGCGCTTCAGGTCGTTCAAGGCCGGATCGGTGTCGGCCGGAAATTGCGTCGCGTCGGCCAGCCACGGCACGCTGGTGTCGTGCAGCACGAAGTAGCGCGCGACGGGCGCCTCGGGGTCATCGTCGCGTGCACGCGAGAGGGGCGCGTCCAGCGAGCCACCGATCGCCGCATCGCCGAGGTGACGCGCCGCCAGGTAGCGGCGCAGTTGCGGCTTCAGGTCGCCGACGGGCTGGCCGATCACGTCGATGAGCGCGGCCGGCAGGTCGGCAGGTTGTTGCGCCAGCAGGCCGCCGGTGGCCACAGGACGCAGGAGGCAGCGGGCCTGCGTCAGCGCGTCGCCGGCGAACTGCAGGTTGTCGACGTCGAAGCCGCACGGGCCGATCGGCAGCTTGAGCCGCGTGAGCGCCGCGCAGCCGACCAGCGCCAGGCAGGCGGCCAGGGTCAGCCAGGTCGACGGTCGGAACATGCCGGCATTGTGCGGCCAGGCCCTGTGGCCTAGCGCGCCGCGACGGCCTTCTTCGCCGCCACACGCGGCTTGTACCCATCGGTCAAGGTGCGCAGGAATGCGACGATGTCATCGATCTCCTTGTCGTCCAGGCGCGGCTTGCCGCCCGGCAACGGCGCGAACGGCAGCTCGTGCGACACGTTGGCCCAGTACTTCTGCGGCAGGTCGTCGTAGCCGCGCTTGCCGCCCGAATGCGGGTACCACCGGGCCGGCTGCGTGTCGCGCGTCGCGTAGAAGGCGACCGCGTCACGCAGCGTCGTGACCGCGCCGTTGTGGAAGAAGCGCTGGCGCAGCGCCACGTTGCGCAGCGATGGCGTGCGGAACAGGCCGCAGTATTCCGGATGGCTCGCGAGGTCGGTGCGCAGCGGGCCGCACAGGCCGAGGTCGAAGAACTTCGGATCGCGGTTGGCCGGCAGCGCCGCGTTGCGCGGCACGCCGAGGGCGACGAAGCCGAAGTCGGTGAAGATCGGCGGGCGGTTGGTCGAGGCCTTGCGGGTACTCGGGTGGCAGCTCGCGCAGTTGCCCTTCTTCATGTCGTTGAACAGCGCCATGCCGCGCGCCTCGGCGGGCGCAAGCGTCGCCTCGTCCCGCAGCCACGCGTCGAACTTGCTGTCGAACGGATGGAAGTCGGCCGCGGTCTGCTCGTAGGTCTCCAGCGCCACGCTGACCCAGACCAGCGTCGAGTCCGCATCGTCGAACACGTTCTCGCCGGGCGCGCTGAGCAGCTCGCGGAACTCGTCGGCGTACGCGGTGCCGCGCAGCCGCTGCACCACGGCCGTGCCGTCGGCGTTGGCCATCTCGTTGGCATCCATCAGCGGCATCAGCGCCTGGTCGTGCGCGGTGTTGACGCGCCCGTCCCAGGTGCGCCCGCCAGTCGGGCCTTGATCGTCGACACCCAGCGTCACCTCGGACTCGAGGAAGTGCTGCGTGAACGCGATCGGCGCGTGGACGTAGCGCAGCGACGGCGTGTTGCGGAAGCCCAGGCGATCCATGTTGGGGCCGCCCGGTTGGACGGCTCTCGCGTTGGGCGGGCCGAAGGCCTTGGCCGGGTCGTGGCAGGTCGCGCACGACTGGCGCCCCGACGCCGAATACGCCGGATCCATGAAGATGCGGCGGCCGAGGTCGCTCAGTTGTGCCACCGTCGGCCGGTCGCCGTACATCAGCGGGAAGTGGGTCTCCGTGCCGGTAGGCTCGGGCGCATTGCCCGAGCACGCCTGCGCGAGACGCGCGACCGTGAACAGGCACGCGAGCGCGCCCAGCGTGAGCGCGGTCGCGTGCAGCGTGCGGCGCGCGCGCGAGGCACCGGCGCGCGTCGCCTCAGCGCTGGCGACGAGCGAGGCCACGCGTCGACAGCAGCGCCAGGCCGGCCAGCATCAGTGCCACCGACTCGGGCTCCGGTACCGTGGAGACGCGCAGCCCGAACGACAGCGGGCTGTCCTGGTAGGTGAAGCCGGCGTCCGGGGTCGACGCCGTCAGCGGCAACGGATGCGGCGCGCCGAGGTCGACCAGCGCGCCCGTGACGCTGTTGCTGCCGAGAGTGTCGTCGCCCTGGATCTCGAACTCGATCCAATACTGGCCGGCAGCGACGCTCCAACCGCTGAGGCCGGAAACGCCGTTCCAGCCGTCCGCGCCGAACGTGGCCGTCGTCGTGAAAATCAGCGAGGCCGGGCCGGCGCCACCGTCGCTCGAGTACAGCGAGATGTCGAAGGTCTCGCCGCTGACGCCGCCCAGGATGTGACCCTGGATCGTGTCGATCCTGGAGGCCTGCGCGAAACTGACCTGCGCGGCGACCCAGTCGAAACTGTCGAACGCGAGCGCGCCGACCGGCTTGCCGTCGGGCGCGCCGGTGTCGACGACGACGGTGGCGGCCTGGGCGCCAGCGGCGAGCACCAGCAGCGAAGCGAGGAGCAGCTTGATCATGGCGCGGCTCACGGGGCGATGTAGTACTGGCCGATCAACTGCGTCGGGCCGAAGGTGGAGCTGAAGCCGTAGCCCAGGATGTCGACACCGCCGTCGGCGTGCACCTTCACGGTGGCCCAGGCGTAGTCGCGGTCGGTGGCCGGGTTGGTCAGCACGCCGGCGGTGGCCTGCGCGGCGCTCGGGTCGAACGGCGAGCCGCCGGCGCCCACGATCACCTGGTACGCGCCGCCCAGTGGACGCGAGATGTTGTACGTGTGCATGTGGCCGGTGAAGTAGGTGGCCTTGTACTGCTCGATGACGCTCCAGAAGGCGTCGCGCTTGGCCGTGCTGGTGGCGGTGGCGTCGAGGCCCGAGCCGACGACGCCCGGCGCGTAGGCATAGGTGTAGGCCGGCTTGTGGCCGAACACGAAGAAGCGCTTGGTGCCGCGACCCGAGGCAGCGGCGAGGTCTGCGGCGAGCCAGGCGGCAGGCGCCGAGGTCTCCTGGCCGACCGGGTCCGTGTTGATCACCGCGAAGTGCAGGCCCTGGTAGTCGAAGGAGTACGACAGCTTGCTCTGGTCGGTGGTCAGCGAGTCCGGGCTGTAGCCGACGGCCGGGCCGTAGGCCACATTGGCCGGCGCGGTGCCGAGCACGTTCGTGAAACGCGGCGTGTCGATGATCAGGTCGCCCATGTTGGCGGCGTAGGCCTGTTCGTTCTCGACCTTGGCCACGCGCTGGCCATCGCTGTTCTTCGGGCAGGCCTTGCAATCGGTCTCGTGGTTGCCCGGCACCGGAAACACATAGGTGCCGGTCTCGGGCAGCGGCGCCACCATGCCGCGCCAGAAAGCGTATTGGCGGTAGTGCTTCATCAGGTCGGAGCCGACGATGTCGGCCGTCGTCGCCGGGACAACCGGGCCGCTGATCGCGCTCTGCGCGGCGTTGGACGTGTAGCCGAAGTTGGCCCAGCCGTAGCCGTTGATCATGTCGCCGTTGAAGAACAGCATCGACGACTTCTGCGACTGGATCGTGCGCAGGATGCGCGAGAACGCCTTGGTGTTCTGCAACCAGGTCGCGTCCTGGCCGTTCAGCGTGGCGCCGACACTGGCCTGGTCGTAGCTGTTCGGATCCTGGCGCGAATCGCCCACCGTGGAGAAGGTGAGGACGACCGGCGTCGTGTCCTGGGCATGGGCGGCCGGGGCCACCACGGCGGCGGCGATCGCCAGCAGCGCGGCAGTCCTGGCTGAAGAGTGCGTCATGGTCATCCTGCTTGTTTGTAGTCGTGGCCCCGGGAACCCCCGCGAGGTCGGACGACTCTAGTCAGCAGAAATGACGCGCGTGTGAACGACCGATGACAAAACCGCGCTCTCCACCGAGACGGGCCTCAGGTCGCGGCAGCGGTGCTCGGGCAGTCGGCGCGGTGTTCGGCCCAGTACACGACGTTGCCGGTCACGGCGATCGAGCCCGAGATGATCGCGCTGGCCGCCGTCAGGCCCAGGCCGATGAGCACGAGCGACTCGCAGCCCTGGCCGCTGCAGCCATTCAATGCTGCGATCTGGACGGCCTGCAACTCAATATGGCGCGTAACGACCCGGCAGTCGGGGTCGAAGCCCTCGACAGTCACCGGCACGATGACGCACCCGGACGCCAGCAGGCTGGCGGCAAGGGCGACGGCGGTGGATCGAAGCGGCATGGTGCCAGGCAGTATGGCAGCAGCCTGCTTCCGATTCATTTCCGAGTTGGCGCCTGGGCCCGCTGAGCGACGGCGGGCGCGTCGTCAGCCACCCTCCGAGCCTGCGTTGCGCGAATTCAATAGAAGGCGTAGACCATGCGCACGTCCCCGTGCCGGGCCTGGAGACTGCGGAGTTCGTCGAGGAAGTCGCTGAACTCCAGAGCGAAATCGAAGTCCCACTCGATCTCGACGTAGCGCGTGTTGCCTGCGATCTCATGGGGCCTGGCGTAGACCCCCGGCGCCGCGGGCGGTCGCTGCGCCACATCGGCGGCCAGCAGGTCCCAGCGAGCAGGAAGTGATCGCCCGTCCCAGGTCTGGAAGATCCGGATCGGCATGGCGAGCGTGCGCACCATTCGCGGCGCTGTCGCAGCCAGGATCTCGGCGACGCGCAACCAGCGCATGTCGGTGCTGCCCATGCAGACCTGAAGGTAGCCGACATGGCCTTCGCGCAGGAGCGCCTGCATCTGCCGGCGGGACGGCGCGTGGATGTCGAGGCTGGCGACTGGATGGAACGTGCCGCCGCCCACCAGTTCGAAATCGTCCGGCGCGCCGCGCCGGCTGGCCAGCGGTTCGATGTCGAAACCGCCCGGCATGCCGCCGCCCGCGCCCAGCCACTCCCACAGCGCGGGGTCGCTTTCCTGCGCCCAGGCACTCGGCACATCGACCCAGCGTGTCCCGTCGTTCATCTGGAAGACGGCGGTGATGTTGAGGCTCAAGCATGGCTCCCGAAAAGTCTGGTCGTCAGGATACCTGCGACCGCCCTCGGCGAAGCCGCGCAAGCCCCGAGTTTCGCGGTTGAGCGGTGGGACGATCGCTCCTATGATCGGCCCTGCGACGAGACAGCGCGCGTGCTGCCTGTGCAAGCGACCGGACATGGCCCCCCCCAAGCGGGACGGCGGAAGGATCAGCATGGCGAAGACCTATCGTGGCGTCGACCCGCAACAGGGCGACGTCACCTATCGCGACCGCAAACGCTGGTGGTGGCTGCTGTCGGTGGTCTACCCGCTGCTGCCCTTCGTCGGCATCGCCGCGCACGTGGCCACGGGCCGCCAGATCGCCCTCGGTGCGCCGTTGCTCATCGGCTACGGCCTGCTGCCGCTGCTCGACATCCTGATCGGCGAAGACGAGAGCATCCCGCCCGAGGCCGTCGTGCCCGAGCTCGAGGACGATCGCTACTACCGGTGGCTCACCTGGCTCACGGTGCCGTTGCACTTCGTGGTGTTGATCGGCTGTGCCTGGTGGGTCGGCACCCACGACCTCGCGTGGTGGGCGGTGCTGCTGTTCGCATACGTCACTGGCGCTGGCTCGGGGTTGGGCATCAACACGGGCCACGAGCTGGGCCACAAGCACTCGGCGGTCGAGCAATGGCTGGCGCGCCTGGTGCTGGCCGTGCCGGCCTACGGCCACTTCACGGTGGAGCACGGGCGCGGCCACCATCGCTGCGTGTCCACGCCCGAGGACCACGCCAGCTCACGCATGGGCGAGAGCATCTACCGGTTTGCGCTGCGCGAGCTGCCGGGCGGGATCGGCCGTGCCTGGCAGCTGGAGAAGGCCCGGCTCGCGAAGCAGGGCCATGCAACCTGGAGCGTGCACAACACGATGCTGCAGTCGTATGCCATCACCGCCGTCCTGCAACTGGGGCTGCTGCTCGCCTTCGGCTGGGTGATGCTGCCGTTCCTGGCTGTGCACAACGTGGTGGCGTGGTGGCAGCTCACGTCGGCCAACTACGTGGAGCACTACGGCCTGCTGCGCAACCGCCTGCCCAACGGCCGCTATGAGACGCCGCAGCCGCACCACTCCTGGAACACCAACCACCTCGTCACCAATCTCGTGCTGTTCCAGCTGCAGCGGCACTCGGACCACCACGCGAACCCGTCACGCCGCTACCAGTCGCTGCGCCACTTCGAGCACCTGCCGCAGTTGCCCAACGGTTATTTCGGCATGTTCGTGCTGGCCTATTTTCCGGCCTTGTGGTTCCGAACGATGGACCCGCGGCTGCTCGCGTTGCCGCAGGTCGACGGCGATCTCGACCGTGTCAATGTCGATCCGCGCAAGCGCGAAGCGCTCTACGAACGCTACGCAAAGCTGCCGCACCGCGTCTCGCAACTCGCGCACTGAGTAACCGCCCGCCGGGCGCGACGCCGCCGCTGCGCTGACAGCGACACCGTGGCTGCCGTCGCGTCGGCTCAGGGTGCCGCGGGCTTGCCGGTGGTGTCGATGCGGACCTTGCAGCCATGGCCCGGCGCGTCGCAGAACAGGCGCGCGTGCAGCCCGTTGTTGGTGAACGCGAAGCCGGTGTCGCCGCTGGTCGGCGCGGCCTGCCAGCCATGCGTGGGCAACGCCGCGCGCAGCGCCTCGATCTGCGCTTCGGCGATCGGGCATTCGTAGAACACCGGACCTTGCGGCACGAACTGGCGCGGCATGTCGCAGGCGCGTCGCTCGATCGGCACGCCGGCGCTCTTGGCCACCGCCTCGTAGCGGTCACGCAGTTGCTTGGCTGCGGGCGACGGGTCCGTGAAGTCGTTGCCGAACTTGGCGTTCAGGGCCACGGCGGCGCCCACGAGCACGGCCAGGCCAATGGCGAATTTGGTGATCTGTTTCATGTGTCTGCGCCGCGGAGCGCGTTCGGTTCAGCGCTCGATGTTCGCACGACGTCCGGATTCGACTTCCCCCGCGGGCCCAGCGAGCGCCAGCGGTCAATGGTCGCGGGCCACCTCGGTCCATTCGACCGGGACGCGGCTGCGCTGGAACGCGCTGCTGCAACGTCAAGCCCGACCGACCCCCAGTTGCTCGTCGTTCATCAGCTTGCGCACCAACCCCGTCGCGGTGCCGACACCGTGCTTGCGCATCAGTCGGCTGCGGTAGATCTCCACCGTGCGCGGGCTGAGCCCCAGGCGCTTGGCGGCCAGCTTGCTGGTGAGCCCCTCGACCAGCAACGCACCGATCTCGCGCTCGCGCGGCGTCATGTCGACGCAGCTCTGGCGACTGTTGGAGATGTCCTCGAACGACCAGATGCATGCAGCGTGCGGATGCGCGCGGTCGAAGGCGTGGCCGGACACGTGGCACCAGAACAACCGGCCGTCGGCGACGCGGCGCATCACGCGCTCGTCGGAATACTCGCCGTCGCCCGCGCCGACGAGCCGGGCCAGGATGCGCTCGCCGGTGCGGTCGAAGTCGGCGCGCGTCGGGTACAGCCGCTCGAACGTATGTCCCACCAGGTCGTCGCGCTGCGCGCCGAACATCGCCAGCATGCGCAGGTTGCAGTCGACGATGAGCCGCTCGCGCGACAGCGCCACGGCCACCGGCGCGAACTCGAACGCGGATCGGTAGTCGAGCTGCGTCTCAGGGGGCGTCGGAATGCCAAGGGATGCCATGGTCAGGTTTCCTTGCGAACGTTTCAGCGCGCGCCCAGCCGCGCTGACAAGGTGTGCGCCACGCGCATCACGGCCTCATGGTGGGTGTCCGTGCCGTCGCGCGCGAGTTGGGCCTTGTTGATGCACATGCCGATGCCGGCGACCACGGCGCCGCTCGCATCGAACACCGGCGCGCCGAACGACAACACGCCGCGGCGGACGCATTCGTCGTCGACGCTGTAGCCGCACTCGCGGATGCCCGCGAGCTCGGCGTGCAGTTGCGCCAGCGAGCGCGGCCCGTGGTCGGTCAGGCGCTCCAGCGGCCCGAGCGGCAGCAACGCGGCCAGCGTGCCGGGCGGCAGCCAGGCGAGGATCGCCTTGCCCGTGCCAGTGAGGTGGGCCGGCAGGCGCATGCCCACATTGAACGCGAGGCCCAGCGGTCGAACGCTGTTGCGCACTGCCACGTAGACGGAGTCGGTGCCGTCGAGCACCGACAGGACGATGGACTCGTCGGGCGACTGGCCGATGTCGCGCCACATCTCGCCGAACTCCTGCGCGACGTTGGTGTTGGCCACGAAGGCCTGGGCCAGGTGCATCACGCCCGAGCCGATGACGAAGCCGCCGTCGCCCTGGCGGCGCAGCAGGCCGTGATGGAGCAAGGTATTGCACAGGCCGTGGACGCTGCTGCGCGGCAGGTCGAGCTCGGCAGCCAGCAGGCTGGCCGACATCGGGCGACGCTGGCGTGCGAGACGCTCCAGCAGCAGCACCGCACGCGACACCGCCGGCACCCGCGACTCGGCTGATGCGGGCGGTTCAGCGAGCTTGTCCAAGGCACTCTGCATGGGCGGTCTCCTGGCGCATCCCGGGGCATTTGTTCAGCCGGCTGAACATTGTTCAGCCCATCAAATCAGTCTATGCGTTTCGCATCCCTGGACACAAGCGTCTTCCATGTGCGGCTGCAGCAATCCGCTTTGTCCGACTTGTCTAACCATGACATGCAGCCGACTGGGTGGGAGACACTTCCAATGGATTTCCCTGATGGGGCGCCACGCCTCGCGCAGGTGCGACCGTCGCGTTCGCGTCCTGCCGGTGCATGGCGATGCGCCAATCCGGCGCGTCCCGGTGTCGCGTCACGCGTCCTCAAGTCGGGAAGACGGCGGGAGCGTGAACTACACCCGCTTTCCCCGCCCGGGCAGGTACACGATTGCGCGTGCGATTCCGGTGACAATCCCTCAACGAGGCGATTGACCGGCCAATCCGCCACAGACGACCCCGTCGAGGGGCCCGAACGTAGTCCGGCTACGTCCGGTACGTCTCTTGCCAGGGAGGATCGAGTGCAATCTGGCATGAAGTTTGCGATTCCGTCCATCCGTTCCCTGCTAGATAAACGAACGGTCGTTCGGGTGGATTGCCCGTTACAAGCAACTGCCAATCGGCTCGAAGACAAAATCCAGTGCGGTTTAAACGCATTTGAGGCGTCGAAAATTAAGGGAAACCCGTAAAGATCAGAGAACCGGATCGGGCTATAGTTCGCGACTTCGCAGCGCAGCCGCACTGCGGTGCGCAAGAAAAGATGCAGCGCCCAACCGGGTCGTCTGGAGGTATTTCGAGTGAATTTTGCTGAATCGCAGCGCAATCCGGGGAAGCACCCAACCGGGTTGATCATTGTCGTCATCATGCACGTCCTGTTGGCCTACGCCCTCGTTTCGGGCTTGGCCAAGAAGGTCGTCGACGTGATCAAGGTTACCGAGACGAAGGTCGTCGACGCTCCGCCGCCGCCGCCGCCGCCTCCGCCCAAGGATCTGCCGCCGCCCCCCAAGAACTTGCCCCCGCCGCCGGTCTATGTGCCGCCGCCGCCGGTGGACGTGCCGCCGCCGCCACCGCAGCCGAATCCGATCGCGACAACGGACCAGAAGCCCATTGCCGCGCCGGAACGTCGCATCGAGCCCACGGCGCCGAGTCCCAGCCCTGGACCGGCCCCGGTCGCTCGCAGCGCGGTCATCAACGCCAACGATCCTAGCTGCCGTCCCGAATTCCCGGCAGCCGCCCTGCGCGCCCAGGTGTCGGGTGTGTCGCGCATCCGCTTCACCGTGGATGCCACCGGCAAGGTCACGGCCGCTGAAGTCGTCGGTTCGTCAGGCCCGACCCGTGAGCATCGTCTGCTGGACAATGCAGCGAAACTTGCGCTGCCGAGCTGCCCGATCAAGGTCGGAACGGACGCCGAGGGACACCCCATCGGCACCCAGGTCGAAGTCGCGTACAGCTGGAAGCTTGAGTGATCGGTGGGCCACCCGGCCCACTTCCCAACCCCCTTTTTTTTCTGTGATACCCGGCCATGATCGACATGCTGGCCGGTCTCATTCCCCCGGAGGAAACATGTCCTTTCTGAACTCGATGCGCACTCCCTTTGCGGCCGCGCTCCTCGCGCTGGCTGCCGTCGCCGCCGCCCCGACCACCGCCTTGGCCCAAGCATCGGCTCCGGAAGCAACGGCGGCTCCCGCCGCTGCCGCCTCCGACGCCTCGGCGACGCCGGCTCCGGCCGCCATGCCCGACGCTGCAGCCATCGTCCCGGCCGAAAACGGCAAGGCCACGATCGACAACCCGTACGGCCTCGGCGCGCTGTGGCGTGACGGCGGCTGGATCGCCAAGTTCAACCTGATCATCATGCTGATCATGTCGATGGGCAGCTGGTACATCATCTTCACGAAGTACTGGGAACAGCGCAAGATGTTCCAGAGCGCCAACGGCGTCACCGACGGCTTCTGGACGGCAGGCTCGATCAAGGCCGGCACCAACACGCTGGACGAAGGCTCGGCCTTCCGCTACATCGCCGAATCCGGCCTGAAGTCCAGCGAGCACCATGAAGGCACGCTGGTCGAACAGATCGACCGCCACACCTGGATCTCGATGAGCGTCTCGCGCGCCGTCGAAAACATCTCCAGCCGACTGTCGGACGGCTTGGCGTTCCTGGCCACCGTCGGCTCCACCGCTCCGTTCGTCGGCCTGTTCGGCACGGTGTGGGGTATCTACGGCGCGCTGACGCAGATCGGCATCGCCGGTCAAGCCTCGATCGACAAGGTGGCCGGCCCCGTCGGCGAAGCCCTGATCATGACCGCCATCGGCCTGGCCGTCGCCGTCCCGGCCGTCATGGGCTACAACTGGCTGGTGCGCCGCAACAAGTCGGTGATGGAAAAGGTTCGCGCCTTCTCCGGCGACCTGCACAACGTCCTGCTGGCTGGCAAGCGCTGAACTCGCGTTTTTCATTGAACGCCTGTAACGCGAAGGAAACCCTATGTCGATGAATGTCGGCCCAGGTGACAGCGGCGACGAAGAAGAAGTCAACTCGACCATCAACACCACGCCCCTCGTGGACGTGATGTTGGTCCTGTTGATCATCTTCCTGATCACGATCCCGGTCGTGACGCAGTCGATCACGCTGGAACTGCCCAAGGAACGCAACGTCGTCACCGTGACCAAGCCGGAGAACATTCTCCTGGCCGTCAGCAAGGATGGCGACGTGTACTGGAACACCCACCAGATCCGCGACATCGATGAGCTGGTTGGCCTGCTCACCGAGAAGGCGAAGATCAAGCCCCAACCCGAAGTCCATATCCGCGGCGACCAAGGCGCGCGCTATGAGTCCATCGGGCGTGTCGTGTTCGCTTGCCAGCGTGCTGGTATCGCGAAGGTCGGTTTCATCACCGAACCGCCGCCGAACCAATAAGGAGCACAGAACATGTCAATGAGCGGAGCAAGCGAAGACGGCGAGGTGATGGTCGACATCAACACCACGCCGTTGATCGACGTGATGCTGGTGCTGCTGATCATGCTGATCATCACGATCCCGATCCAGACGCACGCGGTCAAGCTGAACATGCCGGTGCATACCGACGCCACCCCGCCGACACCACCGGTCGTCGTGGAGATCATCGTCGACTTCGACGGCACGATCGGTTTCGGCGGCGAGGTGATCAAGGATCGCGCGGATCTGGAAACCCATCTCTATCGTCTGACGCAGATGCCCGATCAGCCCGAGGTTCACCTGATCCCGAACAAGCTGGCCCCGTACAAGTACGTGGCCGAAGTGATGGCCGAGGCGCAGCGCCTGGGCGTCACCAAGATCGGTATCGTCGGGAACGAACAGTTCACGCACTGATCCAAAGACGTACGTCCGAACGAAGGCGCACTGCGAGCAGTGCGCCTTCTCCCATTCAGAGTGTCACTTACAGGTTTGCACAACCCATGAAGACCACCCGTCTCCTGGCCGCCATGCTGATGGCCGTCGGCCTCCTGCAACTTCCCCTCGCCCACGCCGTCTCGGCCGGCGTGGCCAAGCCGCTGAAGGAAGCCAGCGAGCTGGTGCGCGCCGGCAAGGCGAAGGAAGCCCTGGCGAAGCTCAATGGCGTTTCCAGCGCCGGCCCGGACGACACGTACATGCTGGCGCGCATCCGCGGCGCCGCCTACCAGCGCATGGGCGACAACGGCGCGGCGGCCCAGCAATTGGAAGCCGCGTTCGCCACGGGCAAGGTGCCCGGCAACGAAGCGGGCATGCTGGCCGAGACCATCGCCGGCATCTACGCCCAGCAGCACAACAACGGCGCTGCGATGAAATGGGTCGAGAAGGCCAGGGCCGCGGGCGACAACAGCTCGGGCCTGCGCCAGATCCAGGACTACGTCCAGGGCTCCAGCGGCGACTACGGCCAGGTCGCGCGTGACAACGCCGCCAAGATCCAGGCTGCCGAAGCCGGTGGCCGCCGTCCGGACGAAGACGACCTCCTGCGCCTGGCCGATGCCTACCGCCACACGAAGAACACGAACGGCGACTTGCAGGTCAAGGAAAAGCTGGTCACCTACTACCCGTCCAACAAGCAGTACGTGGGCATCTACCTGTCCGACCTGCCGGGCAAGTCGGGCTTCTCGTCGCGTTTCTCGCTGGACCTGCTGCGCCTGAAGCTGAGCTCGGGCAACATGGCCGGCGCCAACGACTACATGGAGATGGGCCAACTGCTGCTGCAGGCGCAACTGCCCGCGGAAGCCAAGTCCGTGGTCGACAAGGGCTATGCCGCCGGCGTGCTGGGCACGGGTGCGGAAGCAGCCCGCCAGCAACGCCTTCGCGACCTGGTCAACAAGAGCGTGGTCGACCAGAAGTCAACGCTGGCCAAGCGCACGGCCGACGCCAAGGCCGGCAAGACCGGCGACGACCTGATCGCGATCGGCGCCGAGGTCGCGTCGATGGGCCAGTACGACGAAGGCATCGCCTTGATGCAAGAAGGCATCGCCAAGGACAACCTGAAGCGTCCGGACGATGCCAAGCTGCGCCTGGGCGTCGCGATGCTGCAGTCGGGCAAGGCCAAGTCCGCCGCCGTGCAGCAGCTGCGCTCGGTCAAGGGTGCCGACGGCGCGCCGGAAGTGGCTCGCCTGTACATCGCCCTCGGCGCCGCTTCCTAAGCCCCGCGCCGGCAGCGGGGCCCCGCATGACCGCCCCGCTGCCCTCGTTCTGTGAACCGCTGGGCGACGGCCTCTGGGCCATCGATACCGGCTTCCACCGCGACCGCTTCGATGCCGCCTACCTGGTGGCGGAGGGCGGTCGCGCTGCTTTCATCGACACCGGCACTGCATTCGCCGTGCCGCGCCTGCTCGCCTCGCTCGAAGCCTTGGGCCTGCCACGTTCGGTGGTCGACTTCGTCATCCCTACCCACGTCCACCTGGACCACGCCGGCGGCGTCGGCCAGCTGATGCAGGCGCTGCCCACCGCCCGCTTGATCGTGCATCCGCGCGGGGCGCGCCACATGATCGACCCCACGGCGCTGTGGCAAGGCGCGCTGGCGGTCTACGGCGCGGCGCAGATGGAACGCGCCTATGGCACGCTGCTGCCCGTGGACGCGCAGCGCGTGCAAACCACCGCCGACGGCGATGTCATCGAACTCGCCGGCCGCCCACTGCAGTTCGCGCACACGCCGGGCCACGCGCTGCACCACCACTGCATCTGGGACGCGCGCAGCGCCGGCTGGTTCACCGGCGACAACTTCGGCATGGCGTATCCGGAGTTCACCGTCGCCGGCCGCGCCTTCATCTTCCCGACGACCACGCCCGTGCAGTTCGATCCCGATGCGATGCGCGCCTCGATCGCGCGGCTGCTGGCCACGTCGCCACGGCAGATGTTCCTGACCCACTACAGCCGCGTCGGCGACCCGGCGGATTGCGCCGAACGCCTCAATACGATGATCGATGGCACCGTTGCCGCCGCCCTCGCCCACCGCAACGCGCCCGAGCGACTGCAGGCCATCACCGACGCCCTGATGCGGCTCTACGCCGACGGTGCTCGCGCCTTCGGTGTCGTGCTGCCCGAAGAGCGCATCGCCGCCCTGCTGCAGGACGACGCCGCGCTCAACGCCGCCGGCCTGATCGCCTGGCTGGACCGGCCCTCGCGCACGGGCCCGGGCGTCACGCCTTCGCGCGCCTGAGACGCACGCGCCGGTTCGCGGCCAGGCGTTCCGGGCGCCGTATAGTGACGTCATCTCGTGCGCGCCGCCGCGTACTCCCCAGCAGTCTTCCTGCAATCCAGAGAATCTCCATGAGCAGCACCATTTCCTTCGGCCTCGGCGGCCGCGTTGTCGTCATCACCGGTGCCGCCAACGGCATCGGCGCCGCCTGCGCGCGCCGGCTCGCCCGCGACGGCGCACGCGTCGCGCTGTGGGACGTCGCCAAAGGCCCGGGCAGCGCCATCGCCGCCGAGCTGCGCGCCGCCGGCCAGGACGCTTGCTTCATCCACTGCGACGTGTCGTCCAAGGTCGCCGTCGACAAGGCGACCGCCACGACGATCAGCGAGTTCGGCCGCATCGACGGCCTCGTCAACAACGCCGGCATCTTCCGCGCTGCCGAGTTCCTCGACGTCACAGAAGAGGACTGGGACGCCGTCATCAACGTCAACCTCAAGGGCGCGTTCCTGGTCGGCCAGGCCGTGGCGCGGCACATGGTGGCGCAAAAGAGCGGCGCGATCGTCAACATGTCGTCGGTCAACGGCCTGATGGCCATCGCGACGATCGCGAGCTACAACGCCAGCAAGGGCGGCGTCAACCAGCTGACGCGCGCGATGTCGCTGGGGCTGGTCGACCATGGCGTGCGCGTCAACGCGGTCGCGCCGGGCACGATCGCCACCGACCTCGCCCGCGACGCGGTGCTCACCAGCGATGCGGCGCGCCAGCGCATCCTCGGACGCACGCCGATGAAGCGCCTGGGCGAGCCCGAGGAGATCGCCGACGTGGTCGGCTTCCTGCTCAGCGACGCCTCCAGCTACGTCACCGGCGAGATCGTCTATGTCGACGGCGGCCGGTTGGCGCTGAACTACACCGTCGCGGCCTGAGCGGGCCGCCGCCATGTACCAACCGGCCCACTTCATCGAGCAGGACGCGGAGACGCTGCTCGACCTGATGAAGACGACGCCGCTGGCGACGTTGATCCGTGGCGGCGCCGAACTGACGGCGGACATCCTGCCGCTGGAGGTCGAGCGCGTGGGCGAGGGTTGGCGCATCACCGGCCACGTGGCACGCGCGAACCCGCTCTGGCGCGAGGCCGACGGCCAGCCGGTGCTGGTGGTGTTCCAGGGCCCGCAAGGCTACGTGTCTCCCAGCTGGTATGCGAGCAAGGCCGAGCACCACAAGGTCGTGCCAACGTGGAACTACACGATGGTGCAGGCGCACGGCACGCTGCGTGCGATCGACGATCCGGCCTGGGTACGCGCGTTCGTCACACGGCTGACCGAGACGCACGAGGGCGGCCGCGCGATGCCCTGGCACGTGAGCGACGCGCCCGACGACTACATCGCCGCCACGCAGCGCGCCATCGTCGGCATCGAGATCGATGTCACGCGGGTCGAAGGCAAGTTCAAGCTGAGCCAGAACCGCTCGGCTGCAGATCGCACAGGTGTGGTGCTGGGGCTCGACGCCGATGCGGTGCAACAGCGCCAGCCGGAAGCGGCCGAGCTTGCGCAGGCGATGCAGGCGGCCGAACTGCGGCGCCCAAAGGACTGAGGCAGCATCGCAGCTGCCGGAACCCGAGGGGTCTGGCAGCCCCTCGAGCCGCCCACCACATCGCCAGCGCGTGGCATCGCTGATTGCGGCGCGAGAGGATGCCTGACCCCGAACCCCAGCCAACGATCGGTGTCAGGCATCCCCATGCATCGCAGCAAGCGCTACGACTTCGAGCGGTGTCCCAGCGCGATCCACGGGGCTGCCCGACCCCTTCGGCTTCGCGGCGCCCGGCGTCACATCGACGCTCCCAATGCGGCCGCTTACTTGATCGCGGATGCCGTCTTGGCCAGCGCCGTGATGCGCGCCCAGTCGCCGCTCTTCATCGCGTCGGCCGGCGTCAGCCAGGAGCCACCGACCACCTTCACGTTGGGCAGCGCCAGGAACTGCGTAGCGGTCTCGACCGTCACGCCGCCCGTGGGGCAGAACGCGATGTCGGAGAACGGGCCGGAGAAGGCCTTCAGCAGCGGGATGCCGCCGACGGCCGTAGCCGGGAACAGCTTCAGGAAAGTGAAGCCGTCGTCGGCCGCCATCATGATCTCGCTGCCCGTGGAGACGCCCGGCAACAGCGCGATGCCGAGTTCCTTGCAGGCATCGCCGACCGCCTTGGTGTAGCCCGGGCTGACGATGAACTTCGAGCCCGCGGCGTGCGCGGCGCGCGCGTCAGCTGCGTTGCGCACGGTGCCGGCACCAACAACGGCATCAGGCACCTCGCGCGCGATGGCCGCGATCGCCGGCAAGCCGGCCGCGGTGCGCAGCGTCACTTCCAGCACGCGAACGCCGCCGGCGACCAGCGCCTTGGCCATCGGGACGGCGTCTTCGATGCGGTCGATGACGATGACGGGGATGACGGGGCCGTAGCCAGCAAGGTCGAGTGGATTCATGGGTGATGTCTCTTCGTGAAGTCAGTGGTGGTGGGGTCCAACCGGGTCATATCCCGGGCCGGCGAGCGCTCCGCCGCACCGCAGAGAGCCCAGGCCGTCATTACAACCACGTGCAGGCGCCCTCTTCCGCGGTGTTGACGTTTCTTCGCATCCCCGCGAACAGATTGCGCCCGAACCCGACGCCGTGCGCCTCGGCCAGCGACTGGCTGCGCTCGGCCAGCGGGCGCGCGGCCCATTCGGCCTCGGGTACCAGCACCTGCAGCGTACCCGCCACCGCGTCGAGGCGGATGACGTCGCCATCGCGCACCTTGGCCAGGGGGCCGCCGCCCAGGGCCTCGGGGCTGACGTGGATGGCGGCCGGCACGTTGCCGGACGCGCCGCTCATGCGGCCGTCGGTGACCAGCGCCACCTTGAAGCCGCGGCCCTGCAGCACCGCCAGCGGCGGGGTCAGCTTGTGCAACTCGGGCATGCCGTTGGCGCGCGGGCCTTGCCAGCGCACGACGGCGATGAAGTCCTTCTCCAGCGTGCCGGCCTGGAACGCGCGCAGCAGGTCTTCCTGGGCATCGAACACCTGGGCCGGTGCCTCGATGATGTGCTTGTCCAAGGGCACCGCGGACACCTTGATGACCGAACGTCCGAGATTGCCTTCGAGCAACTTGAGGCCGCCGGTGGCGCCGAAAGGCTCCGCAGCGGTGCGCACGACGCTGTCGTCGATCGGCGTGTCGGGCAGCGCCGTCCACCGCAGCTTGCCTTCGTGCAGCGACGGGATCTCACCGTACGCAGCCATGCCGCCCGCAGCGACGGTGGCGACATCGGCATGCGCCAGGCCGGCCTTGAGTAGCTCACGCAGAACGAAGCCCGGGCCGCCGGCCGCCTGGAACTGGTTCACGTCGGCGCTGCCGTTCGGGTACACGCGACTGAGCAGCGGGATCACGGTCGACAGCTCGGCGAAATCCGACCAGTCGATCAGGATGCCGGCGGCGCGCGCCACGGCAACCCAGTGGATCAAGTGGTTGGTGGAGCCCCCGGTGGCCAGCAGCGCGACCATCGCATTGACGATGCAGCGTTCGTCGACCAGCACGCCGATGGGCACGTTGCGGCGCTCGCGAGTCAGCGACAGCACCGTGGCGACTGCCTCGCGCGTCAGGGCCGTGCGCAGGCCGTCGTGCGGATGCACGAACGCGGCGCCAGGCACGTGCAGGCCCATGGCCTCGAGCAGCATCTGGTTGGAGTTGGCGGTGCCGTAGAACGTGCAGGTGCCCGGGCCGTGGTACGCCTTGCTCTCGGCCTCCAGCAGTTCGGCGCGGCCGACCAGTCCTTGGGCCGCCTGCTCGCGCACCTTGGACTTGGCCTTGTTCGACAGCCCCGTCGACATCGGCCCCGCCGGCACGAACACGCACGGCAGGTGGCCGAATTGCAGCGCGCCGATCAGCAGGCCCGGCACGATCTTGTCGCAGATGCCCAGCAGCAGCACCGCGTCGAACACGTCGTGCGACAGCGCGATGGCGGTGGACATGGCGATGGTGTCACGCGAGAACAGCGACAGCTCCATGCCCGGCGCGCCCTGCGTGACGCCGTCGCACATGGCCGGCACGCCACCGGCCACCTGTACCGTGGCGCCCATGGCGGCCGCGTCACGGCGGATCTGTTCCGGGTAGCCCTCGTAAGGCTGGTGCGCCGACAGCATGTCGTTGTACGCGGTGACGATGCCGATATGCGGCGAGCGCTCGGCGACCACGCGCAGCTTGTCGTTGGCGGGCATGGCCGCGAAGGCATGGGCGACGTTGGCGCAACCCAGGCGCTCCGCGCCGCGGGCGCGCGTGCGCAGGGCGTCGACGTGGCCGAGGTAGTCGGCGCGGGTGTCGGCGCTGCGCCGGCGGATGCGGTCGGTGACGGCGGCGACGGTCGCGTCGAGCGGCTGCTGAAGCTGGGGCGTGGCGGTGTAACTCATGCTTGGATTATCTGGTAACTCCGTTACATCGTCAAACCAACGCCGGGGGCGGGGAGTTACGGAGTCGGGACCAGGACTTGAAGCCAGCGCGACAGCCAACCAATGCACCCACCTGCTGAGTTTGCGCCCGCCCGGCGCCCTTCACCGTGACGCAGATTCAGTGCGCGATCGTGGACGAACCGTCGATGCGGCGCTGCGCAACAGCCAGGTCGTCGACGGTGTCGATGTCGAACAGCACGCCGGGATCATCGAGCTCGACGGCAGCGGTCGGGTAGCGCGCGAGCAGGCGGCGTGCACCCTCGTCTCCCTTGAGCATCACCAGCTCGGAAAACAGCTCGGCCGCAAACCCCACGGGGCTGCCGCGCCGGCCGCGATACTGCGCGAACGCGATCGGCTGCTGGTCGAGCGCGGCGGCGACGGCGCGCAGGCTGCTCGGCTTGACCAGCGGCATGTCGCCGGGCAGCACCAGCCAGCCGCTCGCGCTCGCATGAATCGAGACACCCGCCGCGATCGAATCGCCCATACCCCACCCCGTTTGCGAACGGGCGTCGACGACGACCATGTCGGCAGGCGCGACCAGGCCTTTTGCCTCGGCGATCAAGGCTTCGGAAATGACGAGCACCACCGGCATGTCGGAGGCAATGGCATTGCGCAAGGTGCGCACGAGGACACTGTCGCCGCCCAGCTTTTCACTGAGCTTGTGACGCGTCCCGTGATATCGGCTCCCTGCGCCGGCGGCCAACACGACGATGGCCGGTTCATTTTTCATGGGGCGCACGCGCGGTGTCTTCCTGAGGCTGCCGCGCATTGAATAGTTATGTGCCTCAAGAATCGTTGCCAAACCCCTTTTATTCCAGTGGGACGTATACCTAAGGCGTTCCCCTAAACTCACCACTCATGGAACATCATTCGAACCTGTCTGGCGAACGCAAGAGTTACGAGCTCGCCGCCCTCGAAGACGCCGATGCGGCCCTCGATCCAAGGCGTCAATTCGAGGCCTGGATGGACGAGGCCTTCGCCGCGAAGGTGCCCGAGCCGAACGCGATGACGCTCGCGACGGTAGGCGCCGACGGCCGACCGTCCACCCGCATCGTGCTCATCAAGGGCTGCGACGCGCGCGGCATCACCTGGTTCACCAACTACGACAGCCGCAAGGGCCACGAACTGGCCGCGCGTCCGTTCGCCGCGCTGCAGTTCCACTGGGTCGAGCTCGAGCGTGTGGTGCGTATCGAGGGCGCCGTCGAGCGCGTCAGCGACGCCGAATCGGACGCCTATTTCGCCTCGCGCCCCCTGGATTCGCGCCTCGGCGCATGGGCCTCGCCGCAAAGCCAGGTCATCGAGTCGCGTGGCGTGCTGGTGGCCAACGCCGCAAAATACGCGGCGAAGTTCCTGCTCGATCCGCCGCGGCCGCCACACTGGGGCGGCTTCCGCCTCATGCCCGAGGCTTGGGAGTTCTGGCAGGGCCGCAAGTCGCGCCTGCACGATCGGCTACGCTACCGACTGGAGGCCGGCGCGTGGTTGCGCGAGCGCCTCGCGCCCTGAGATTCAAGTGCCCAGGCTGTCTCCGAATACCTTGCGGAATTTCTCGACCTTGGGCCCGATGACCGCCGCGCAATAACCCTGATTCGGGTTGTTGGCGAAGTAATGCTGGTGATACGCCTCGGCCGCCGAATAATTGGCCAGCGGCTCGACTTCGGTCACCACACGCCCCCCTAGTTCAGCATTCGCCTCTTCGCGCACCTGGGCAATCAGGTCGCGCTGCGATTTGTCCGACCAATAGATTGCCGATCGATATTGCGTACCGACGTCGGCACCCTGGCGATTGCGGGTGGTCGGGTCGTGCGTGGCGAAGAACACCTTGAGCAGGTCGGAAAGCGAGATCCGGTGCGGATCGAAGCGCACCCGCACGACCTCGGCGTGGCCGGTGTTGCCAGCACACACGGCCTCGTAGGTCGGTGCGGCAGTCTGGCCGTTGCTGTAGCCGGACTGCACGTCGACGACGCCGCGCAGTTGCTCGAACACCGCCTCGACGCACCAGAAGCAACCCCCTGCAAGCGTGATGGTCTCGATCGACTCACTCATCCTTCGCTCCTTTTGCAGCCCACCGGATGATGCGCCACGGCCGCGACAATGCGACGCATGATCGCAGACTGGTTGACCTCCTCCGGCCTGGGCGCCATCAAGCCCGTGTTCTCGGCGCTGCTGCTGCCGCCTGCGCCGCTGCTCGCGCTGGCGCTCGCGGGCGCGTGGGTGACGCGCAGGCGGCCGCGCAGCGGTCTCTGGATGGTGACGCTGGGCTGCGTCGGCCTTTGGCTGACGTGCTGCACCGGCGCGTCACGCTGGGTCGAGCGCCACGCCCTGAGCGAGCCCGCGCCGCTGGACGCCGGGCAGCGCGAGGCCCTGCGAGTGCGCGCCGCGGCCGGCGCGCCGCTGGCGATCGTCGTGCTGGGCGGCGGCATGAGCGACACGGCGCCTGAGTATGGCCAGTACAATTTGAGCGGCACATCGCTGGCCCGACTGCGCTACGCGCTGTGGCTGGCCCGGCAGACGGGCATGCCGGTGGCGGCGTCGGGCGGACAAGGCTGGGGCACCACCGACCCCGCGGTCCCGGCCGAGGCGGCGCGCATGGCCGAGATCGCGCAGGCGGAATGGAACCTGCCGCTGCGCTGGATCGATCCGACCTCGCGCGACACGCACGAAAACGCCGTCAACATGCTGGCGCTGCTGCGACCGGCCGGCGTCCGCGAGCTCGTGTTGGTGACAAACGGGCTGCACATGCCACGCGCGCTGCGCGAGTTCAACGCGGCGGCGGCCTCGGCGTCGGCGCCCAACTCGATGCGGATCGTCGCCGCGCCAATGGGCCAGGCGACCGCGAGCACCTCGGCCCTGCTGGAATGGATGCCATCGGGCGAAGGCGCGCTGCGCATGCATGAGGTGCTGCACGAAGTGCTGGCCGCGGTCGGAGACTCCCGCTGACGTGACGAAGCCCCGATCACTTGAAGGTGGTCGGGGCTTCCTGGACGACTTGAACGTCGTCCGATGGGGCTCCGGAGCAGAACGCCCGGGGCTCCGATTGCGCATCGATTGCGCAGAGGGGAGTGCCTCGATGAGGCAGTTCAAAGATAGTCCAGATGGACCCGGGCTGCAAGAAAATCGCGACGAAGGGACCGCGCGTCCTGATAGCCTCAAGCGGCCTTGACTGCGGCCATCACTTGGGTGAAGACATCGTCAAGGCGGGATTCGACATCCTTCGCCAAAGCCCCCGCCATCGTGATCGGCCGGCCCCATTCGCGATTCGTCTCGCCGGGCCACTTGGAGGTCGCGTCGAGGCCCATCTTGCCTCCCAGGCCGCTGGTGGGCGAGGCGAAGTCGAGGTAGTCGATCGGCGTGTGGTCGACCAGCGTCGTGTCGCGCACCGGATCCATCCGCGTCGTGATGGCCCAGATCACTTCGTTCCAGTCGCGGATGTCGATGTCCTCGTCGACGACCACGATGAACTTCGTGTACATGAACTGGCGCAGCACGCTCCACAGGCCGAACATCAGCCGCTTGGCGTGGCCGGCGTAGGACTTCTTCATCGAGATCACCGCCATCCGGTAGCTGCACGCCTCCGGCGGCAGGTAGAAGTCGACGATCTCGGGGAACTGCTTTTGCAGCAGCGGCACGAACACTTCGTTGAGCGCCACCCCCAGCACGGCGGGCTCGTCCGGCGGCTTGCCGGTGTAGGTGGAGTGATAGATCGGGTCGCGCCGGTGGGTCAGGCGGTCGAGACGGAAGACCGGGAACCAGTCGCGCTCGTTGTAGTAGCCGGTGTGGTCGCCGTACGGGCCCTCCAGCGCATACAGATAGCCGCCCTGTTCCTTCAACGGGATGCCGCGCTCGCTGAAGCCGGTGTAGCCGCGTTCGGCGACGGGGATATGGCCCTCGAGCACGATCTCGGCGCGCGCCGGCACCTGCAGCATCAGGCCGTCCTCGCCAGTCTGCGTATCGACCAGTTCAGTACGGCCGCCGCGCAGCAGGCCGGCGAACTGGTACTCGCCCAGCGTGTCGGGCACCGGCGTGACAGCGCCCAGCGTCGTCGCAGGGTCGGCGCCCAGCGCGCACACGAGCGGGAACGGCTTGCCAGGATTGGCGCGGGCGAACTCGCGGAAATCGAGCGCGCCACCGCGGTGGGTCAGCCAGCGCATGATCAGTTCGTTCCTGCCGATCACCTGCTGGCGGTAGATGCCCAGGTTCTGGCGCAGGCGCGGCTGGGGCACGCGGCGCGGGCCGCGGGTGACGACCAGGCCCCAGGTGACCAGCGGGGCGACGTCGCCGGGCCAGCAGGTCTGGATCGGCCATTGGGCCAGGTCGATCTCGTCGGCCGCCTGGATCACTTCCTGGCACGGCCCGTTGCGCAACACGGCCGGCTTCATGTCCCACAAGGCCTTGCCCATCGTCCACAGCTTGCCGGCGTCCTTGACCGACTTCGGAGGCTCCGGTTCGCGCAGGCTGGCCAGCAACTGGCCGATGCCGCGGAGCTCGGAAATGTCGGTCGCGCCCATGCCGAGGGCTACACGGTGAGGGGTACCGAACAGGTTGGCGAGCACCGGCACGCGATACCCGGTGGGGTTCTCGAAGAGCAGTGCCGGCCCCTTCTGGCGCAGCACGCGATCGGCCAAAGCGGTCATTTCCAGGTTAGGGGACACGGGCGCTGTTACACGTCTGAGCTCCCCAGAACCCTCCAGATTGGCTGCGAACTCGCGCAAATCACGGTATTTCATAATTTTTGGTTATGACTTTAGAAATCTATATTGTTGACGGGTTATTACGCGGCTCCCTACAATCCCGCCAGACGTAACACCAGGGTTATCCCGCCTCCTCGCTGAGGCCGGGCCCTGAAGGCTGCCGCCGGCTGCTAGACGCAGACTCCCCGGCCATGAATCGCAGCGTTTCCATTATCGCCAGCGTCGAGAACGCCGCGACCGCGCGCCCTGAGCGCCGACCGCCGGCACCGAACGCTGTGAAAGGAGAGAGATGCTTCAACCCAAAGCTGTCGTGCGCAACGCATTGACGACCGGGCGAGAGTCAGTGACCGTATTCCTGACCGACGTGGGCCACGGCCTGCTCGATGTGAGCCACAGCATGTTGGCAATGGTGGGCCTGGCCGTGGTGGCCGGAGCCTTGTTCATGGGCAGCCAGGACGAAATGCGCGACACCCTCGAGGCTCGCGCCTGGGGCTGGCTCGAGGCGCGCCACCTGGCGCGCAGCGGTGGCGAAGACCTCGCCGCCCAGGCCGAGTCCGACCCACCCTCGACCGGCCCGATCAACACCTCGTCGACGGCCGACCCGGCCGACCTGACGCGGGCGCAGGCCAACGTGGCCCGCTGGATCGTGCGCCGCTATCACGTGGCGCCGGAGCCGGTTGCCCGCCTGGTGCAGGAATCGTGGACGGTGGGCCAGCGCACCGGTATCGAGCCGACGCTGATCCTCTCGGTGATGGCCATCGAGTCCAGCTTCAACCCGTTCGCGCAGAGCCCAGTCGGCGCGCAGGGCCTCATGCAGGTGATGACCAAGATCCACAGTGACAAGTACGAGTCCTACGGCGGCCACCTGGCGGCATTCGACCCGGTCAGCAACCTGCGCGTGGGCGTGCTCGTGCTCAAGGAATGCATCGCCAAGGGTGGCAGCCTGTCGGGCGGACTGCGCTTCTACGTGGGCGCGGGCGCCGCGGACGACGATGGGGGCTACGCGGCCAAGGTCATCGCCGAGCAGGACCTGCTCAAGCGTGTCGCGGCCGGCCAGAACGTGCCGCCGACCGTCGTTCCCTTCATCGCCAACGTCGCGCCGACCCCGGTCGCGACGCCGGTGCCGGTCGTCGCTCCGGCCGCCGCGGCCAGCGAATCGACGGCTCACGCCGCCGCCCCGGAGCAGGACGCGCTGGCCAAGCCGGAACGCGAGCGCGTGGCCCTGGCCCGCTGAACTTTCGTTCGGCGCGCGGCGATCTCGCCTGCACCAATCAACGAGACGGGCGCCGCGGCGCCCGTTTTTCGCTTTCGCGCCTCCGTTTTGCTTCGTATTGCGTCAATCGACCCTCGCCTAGCTCCGCGGAACCTGCCGGACGGTTAAACTGGCGGCTCGCGCGACTGGCGACAGGACGCGTCCCGAGATCCCCCGGCCTGGCTGTTGCCACCGGACTCCGGACGGGTTGCGAGGTGGTCCACCACCGGGAAGCGCGAAGGGTAGCGGGTGCCGTTCGGCAGCCTGCTCGCCTTTTCAGCCGTTCGCCTGGGCAGCGCGTCTTTCGCGCACCGCTGGTCTTCGTTCGCCGAAGCGCGCGCCCGCGCACCCGGCCGTCGTCCGCGAGGCCCGTCGTCGCGCCCGTGTGCCCTCCCAATCCAAGGAACCTCCATGTTCGACCGCCAACAATCGACGATCGCCAACGTTGACCCCGACATCTGGGCCGCCATCAAGGCCGAGAACCTGCGCCAGGAACAGCACATCGAGCTGATCGCCTCGGAGAACTACTGCTCGCCGGCCGTGATGGCCGCGCAGGGGTCGCAACTCACCAACAAGTACGCAGAAGGCTACCCGGGCAAGCGCTACTACGGCGGCTGCGAGAACGTCGACGTCGTCGAGCAACTCGCGATCGACCGCGTCAAGAAGCTGTTCGGCGCCGAGAACGCCAACGTGCAGCCCAACTCCGGCTCGCAGGCCAACCAGGCCGTGTTCCTGGGCCTGCTCCAGCCTGGCGACACCATCATGGGCATGAGCCTGGCCGAAGGCGGCCACCTGACGCACGGCATGGCGCTGAACATGAGCGGCAAGTGGTTCAAGGTCGTCAGCTACGGCCTGAACGCCGCCGAAGACATCGACTACGATGCGATGGAGCGCACCGCGCGCGAGCACAAGCCCAAGCTGATCATCGCCGGCGCGTCGGCATTCGCGCTGCGCATCGACTTCGAGCGCTTCGCCAGGATCGCCAAGGAAGTCGGCGCGTATTTCATGGTCGACATGGCGCACTACGCCGGCCTGATCGCCGCGGGCGTCTACCCGAACCCCGTGCCGCACGCGGATGTCGTCACCTCCACCACGCACAAGAGCCTGCGCGGCCCGCGCGGCGGCATCATCCTGATGAAGGACGCGTTCGCCAAGCAGATCAACTCGGCCATCTTTCCCGGCCTGCAAGGCGGCCCACTGATGCACGTCATTGCAGGCAAGGCCATCGCGTTCCAGGAGGCGCTGACGCCCGAGTTCAAGACGTATCAACAGCAAGTGGTCAGGAACGCCGACGTGCTTGCCAGGACGCTGATCGAGCGCGGCCTGCGCATCGTCTCCGGCCGCACCGAGAGCCACGTGATGCTGGTCGACCTGCGCGCCAAGGGCATCACCGGCAAGGACGCCGAGCGCATCCTGGGCGACGCGCACATGACCTGCAACAAGAACGCGATCCCGAACGACCCGGAAAAGCCGATGGTCACCAGCGGCATCCGCCTGGGCACCCCGGCGATGACCACGCGCGGCTTCAAGGAAGACCAGGCTCGCGCCACGGCGCACCTGATCGCCGACGTGCTGGACGCGCCCAACGACGAGGCTCGCCTCGCCGAGGCACGGGCCAAGGTGGCCGCGCTGACGCGCGACTTCCCGGTCTACCGTTGATCAGGCATGGTGGCCCCCACGCTCACTTCGTTTGCTGCCCCCCGAGGGGGCGCAGCCGCCTTGGGGCGGCCCGGCGCCGGCTGGGCGCGCGAACCTCGTTACCTGGGCAGTTGAACTGAATGCGCTGCCCCTACTGCAGCCATGACGAGACGCAGGTCGCCGAGACCCGCGAATCGGACGAGGGCGACGTCGTGCGGCGGCGCCGTCGGTGCCTCAAGTGCGACAAGCGATTCACGACCTACGAACGCGCCGAGATGGCGCTGCCGGCGATCGTCAAGAAGAGTGGCGCCCGCGTCGACTTCGAACCGGCCAAGCTGCGCGGCTCGATGACGCTCGCGCTGCGCAAGCGCCAGGTGAGCATCGAGCAGATCGACGCAGCCATCGAGCGCATCCAGGACAAGCTGATGGCCACGGGGGCGCGCGAAGTGCCGTCGACGCGCGTCGGCGAACTGGTGATGCGCGAGCTCAAGCGCCTCGACAAGGTGGCCTACGTGCGCTTCGCGTCGGTCTACCGGAGCTTCGAGGACGTCGACGAGTTCAGTCGGCTCATCAAGGACATCTGACCCCCGAACCCGGCCGCGCGCCGGGTTCGGTGCTTCAACGCCGCCTCAACGCCAGCACGCGAGCGCACTGCGTCCGGCCGAGAACGTGCCGGCGGCCAGATCGCGGCGCCCGAGCGAGTCGTAGGTGAAGTCGCCGCACGGATCGGCGCTCATCGTGCCAGTGCGCTGCGCGGTCAGCATGAACGTGGTCGGGTCGCCCGGCGGCACGCTCAGCACGATCGTGTAGCTGGCGGCGCCCGCCCGCGGCGCGCGCGCCGCGGGCAACTGCGGCGGCGGCGTGTCCATGAAGGCGTCATGCGCCGAGTAGTAGTGCTGCAGGTAGGCGGCGTCCTCCAGCATCGCGGCCTGCATGTCGCTGCGCCGGGCACGCGCGATCTGCTCGTAGAACGCGGGCAACGCGATCGCCGCGAGGATGGCCAGCGCCGCCATGGCGACCATCAACTCGATGAGCGTGAAGCCGCGTCGCAGGACAGGACGGGACAAGCGCGGTCGCATCGTGGACAAGCCGGGGGCGGGAAGCGTCACAGCCTGACAGGTTCTTCAGAACGGCGGCGTCAGCAACTGCTGCCACAGGCGCTGGCGGATGCTCAACGCGCCGTCGATGGCGGAGCCGTTGGCCGAGGGATCGGCGCTGGTCGCGCCGCCGTCGCCTTCGGCATACACCGTGGCCTGCAGCCAGATGGACGATCCGTTGAGGGTCGAACCGGTGCGCGGATCGGCGCGGAAGTCGGCGCTGAAGCCACGCGCGGTGACGGTGTAGACGTTGGCCACCCCGGCCGACTCCATCATGCATTGCGGCGCGACGCGAGGCTGCACGGCACTGCCGATGTCGCGTGCAACCAGCGTGTGGGCGGTGCGAGGGCCCTGGGTCGCCCAGTTGCGCTGCTGCGTCCACGACGGCGGCGACGCGAGGGGGAACACCGACGCAGAGCGCGCCGTGAGGGGCAATGCGAGCTGGGCCTCGCAGTAGCGCATCGCGAGCTGGGCGTACTGGTTGGCCTGCGTCTGCAGGCGGTTGTTGTTGGCCACCTGGTCGCCGCTGGTGGCGTTGCGCATGATGGCGGCCGACGCCAGACCGATCACCGCGAGCATCAGCATCGCGATGATCAACGAGAAGCCACTCGCCCTCGCACCCGAGCGGACGCGCGCGGGCGCCAAGCGCGAGTTGCGCGCGGCCGGGTGGGCGCGGAAGCGATCGTTCACAGCAGCTTGTTCTGCAACACGATGGTGGTGGAGAAGGTGCGGCGCAGGTAGCCGTCGGCAGACGTCCGGCGCACGTTGCGGCAGTCGACCCAGCCGCCCAGCGTGGGCGACTGCGCCTTGTCGAGCACCTTGAGGGCGCTGCGCACCTGCACGCACAGGTTGACCGACAGCACGTTGGCCCACAGCGGCGAGCCCGGATGCGGCGCGACGTCGTAGTAGATGATCTGGCCGGCGCCCGGCGAGCCGGCCGGCGCCGCCGCCATGCCGTAGGTGATCTGCAGTGTCTCGACGTTCTGCACCACGGCCGCGCCCGCCGCATTGCCCGGGCCGTGGCACCAGAGGCTGCCATCGGCCACGTAGAACTTGCTGTCGTTGAGCCAGAAGTCGTCGCCGGTGGTGTCGTCGTGCGTCTTGGCGAACGAGTTGCCCAGGCAGTCGAGCGGCTGCTTGATGCCGGGACCGCCGAGGATGCCGTTGGACGCCGGGCCGGCCAGCACGCTGCCTTCGTAGGCCACCTCGAGCGCGTCCGGCGTAGCCTGGTCCGGATCGGCGGGCCGGCAGTTGGCGGGCACGAGGATGCCGACCTGCAAGTCGACGAAGTTGGCGGCCTCGCAGCCGGCGATGGCCGGGAACGCGTGGGTAACCAGGCCACCGCCCTCGCTGACGCCGTGCGCCTGGCTGAAGCCGGCCTGGGCCACCTGCTGGCGCATGACGTTGAGCGCGAGCGTGGCGTCCTCGGTGATCTGCACCATCGCGTCGGTGTGGCGCCCGCTCTTGAACGACACCAGGTAGGCGCTGATCAACGCGCCGATCACCGCCAGCCCGATCGCCATCGCGACCATCATCTCGATCAGCGTGAAGCCAGCCTGTCTCGCCAGCGCGCGTGGGGCGACGCGGCGCATCACAGGGCCACCTGCAGGTAGACGCAGCGCACCGAGGCCTCGACCGTCTTCCAGCTGGCCGGGCATTCGGTACCCGAGCGGTCGGTGGAGATGCCCGGCGCCAACGTCAGGGGATCGGCCCAGCCGACCCAGACGTCGAGATAGTCGGGTGCGGGTGCATTGCCCACGTGGAACTGGATCCAGGCCGAGCCCTTGGGCAAGGTGGTTCGCACGCGTGCCGTCCAGTCGGCCAGGTCGGCCTTGGCGAGATCCGACGGGCCGCACGGCGCCTCGCTGGTGCAGGCCGCGTGCGCCGGCGAGAGCGACGTGGGGATGCTCTTCTCGGTGATGTCGTAGCCGGCCGCGGCGAGCTTCCCACCCACCGGGTTGGCGCGGATGCGGTCGGCAATGTCGTTGGCCAGCAGCGTGGCGGTGGAGCGCAGCTCGCTCATCTTGGAATAGCGCGTGGCGGCCTGCAGCAGCCCGGCCAGCGCGAGGATGCCCATCGCGACGACGAACATCGCCACCAGCACCTCGACCAGCGAGAAGCCGAGTTGCACCACGCTTCGCAGGCGTGCTTGCGGGAAGGCGTGCGGCCGCGTCACGGGCACGTCGCGCCGCCGCCGATGACCACCACCCCGCCACGCGGGTTGACGCACACCTGGCGCTGCAGCGCCAGGTCGGTCTGCGGCGTGTCGGACGCCGAGCCCCTGGGCCCGAGCATGAACACGGCGCTGCCGCTGTCCGAGTGCGCGATGCCGGTGGCCTCGAAGCGGACGCTGGGCGCATCGCTGGTGACGTTCATGCGGGCGGACACGTCCAGGTGCTGGCGCAGGATGGGATCGCCGCCGACGAACGTGCCGCCGCCAAGGTCGGCGAACAGCAGCCAGGTCTGCCAGCTGCCACCGCTGCCGGCGCAATGGCTCGGGTTGGTGGATTCGGTGCGGCACAGCACGACGGGGCCGTTGCGTTTCATGGCCTCGCTGCGACCGATGCGCACGGCGTCCTGCAACTCTTCGGCCTGCGCCTTGATCGCGTGGCCGGCCAACGTGCGCAAGAACGAAGGCGCGCCCAGCGTGAGAATGATGGACGCCACGGCCACAGTGACCATCAGCTCGATCAGCGAGAAGCCACCCAGGCGCACCGCCCCAGGCCGGCGGCGCGGGCGAGCGATGGCGAAGGCGACGACGGGAAATCGATTCATGGAGGCGCGGCAGGCCCGACGCGGGCAAAGGGCGCCGTGGCGATGATGAATGTAACGTCTCCGGCGGCCGCGCCGCTTCGCGACGGACGGACACAGCCAACGGACGCACGGTGGCGGCCCCTGGAGCGGCGTTCAATCGCAGTCCCCGGTGCCCGCCAGGCGCGGCCGGCCCTGCTTGCTGACGCACACCATCACCGGCGGCGGCGCGTCGAGCGCGGCCTCGGTCGGCGGGCTGAACAGGTAGTGCGAGGACGCGTCGGTGCTGAAGCCCGCTGCCGTGAAGCTGATGCTGCCGCGCGTGCCGGCCACACCGCCGGTGTGGCGCAGCGGCTGCTGGATGCGCAGCACCGGGTCGTGCTCGTCGATCACGCCGCGACGCTCGAAGTCTGCGAACACGATCCAGCCCGCGCGCCAGTCGGTTGCGTGCGCACCCTGACACGCCGCTGGCGGGCCGCCAGGCGCACTCGCGCAGACGGTGACGACCGTGCCGCGCTTGAGCGCCTCGGAGCGCGCAAAGCGCAGCACGGACATGAACTCGGACGACTGCGCCGCCAGCGCGCGCGTGGCAACCGTGCGCGACAGGCCGGGCGAAGCCACGTGACACAGGATCGCGACGATCGCCAGCACGATGGCCAGTTCGATCAGCGTGAAGCCGGCGGCCGACAGGCGGCGTGGGAGGCGGAACGAGGCGGGCATTTCTTTCTTTCGATCAGCGTGTGGCCGATTGTTCGGGCCCCGTCATGGAAAATCATCCCCCGGGACGGCGCACACCGCCATCCGTCCCGAAAA
Source organism: Burkholderiaceae bacterium (assembly GCA_039920745.1). Taxonomy (GTDB): domain Bacteria; phylum Pseudomonadota; class Gammaproteobacteria; order Burkholderiales; family Burkholderiaceae_C; genus Scleromatobacter. The sequence continues at coordinate 142,546 of JBDSDD010000008.1, forward strand.
CCGGCGCGCAGGCGCACGGCAACCGGACGATCTCGATGAAACCCTGGCTTTTGACGCTGGCGCTGGCCGAGCAGGCGGTCGGCCTGTCCGACCCGAACCCGCGCGTCGGTTGCCTGATCGTGTCGGCCGATGGCGCCAGCGTGCTGGGCCAGGGCCACACCCAGGCCGCGGGCGGCGCGCACGCCGAGGTGATGGCCCTGCGCGACGCGCGCTCGCGCGGTGCGGACGTGCGCGGCGCCACGGTCTACGTGACGCTGGAGCCATGCGCCCACCACGGCCGCACGCCACCGTGCTGCGACGCGCTGGTGGCCGCCGGCGTGGGCCGCGTCGAGATCGCCGTCGGCGACCCGAACCCGCTGGTCGACGGCCAGGGCAGCGCGCGTATCGCGGCCGCGGGCATCGCCATCGGACATGCGCCCGCAGACGTCGCGCTACGCGCCCGCGAACTCAACATCGGCTTCTTCTCGCGCATGCAACGCGGCCGCCCGTGGGTGCGCATGAAGATCGCCGCGTCGCTGGACGGCCGCACCGCACTGCCCAACGGCGCCAGCCAGTGGATCACCGGCCCGGACGCCCGCTTGGACGGCCACGCGTACCGCCGGCGCGCGGGCGCGTTGCTCACCGGCATCGGTACCGTGCTGGCCGACGATCCGTCGCTGGATGTGCGCCTGGTCGACACGGCGCTGCAGCCGCTGCGCTGCGTCATCGACGCGCGGCTCGACACCCCGCCCACCGCCCGCCTGTTCGCCTCACCCTCGGCGGTCGTCCTGTTCACGGCCTCGACCGACACGGCCCGCCGCGCGGCGTTGCAGGCACGCGGCGCCGAGATCGTCGACGTGCCGGCTCGCAACGGTCGCGTCGACCTGGTCGCCGTGCTGGACGCCCTCGCCGCCCGCCCCATCAACGAATTGCACATCGAAGCGGGCGCTCGCCTCAACGGCACGCTGCTGCAGACCGGGTGCGTCGACGAGTTGCTGCTTTATATGGCACCGACGCTGCTGGGCCACGGCCGCGGCATGGCCACGCTCGGCGAACTGCAATCACCCGGCGACGGGATCGCCTTCGAATTCCACGAGGCGACGAGAGTGGGCACTGACCTGCGCATCCTTGCACGAAGGCGTGTTGCATAGAGTCCCCGCCCCTGGGAAACCCTTGCCCGCCGCCTACAATCGCGCGATGCCCATCTCTCCTGTTTCCGCCCTGGTCAACGAACTGTCCGCGGGTCGCATGATCATCCTCGTCGACGAGGAAGATCGCGAAAATGAAGGCGACCTGGTCCTCGCGGCCGAATTCGTGACGCCCGAGGCCATCAACTTCATGGCCAGACACGCGCGCGGCCTGATCTGCCTGACGATGACGCGCGAGATGTGCGAGCGCCTGCACCTGCCGCCGATGGCCACACGCAACGGCTCGCCGCACGGCACGGCGTTCACCGTGTCCATCGAGGCCGCCGAAGGCGTGACCACCGGCATCTCCGCCGCCGACCGTTCGCGCACCGTTCAGGCCGCCGTCGCACGCGGCGCCAAGCCGTCGGACCTCGTGCAGCCGGGCCACATCTTCCCGCTGCAGGCCCAGGACGGCGGCGTGCTGATGCGCGCCGGCCACACCGAAGCCGGTTGCGACATGGCCGGAATGGCAGGCCTGATGCCCTCGGCCGTCATCTGCGAGGTGATGAACGAGGACGGGACGATGGCGCGCCTGCCTGACCTCGAGATCTTCGCCAAGGAGCACGGCCTGCTGATCGGCACGATCGCCGACCTGATCCATCACCGCAGCCGCAACGAATCGCTGATCACGGCGGTTGGCAAGCGCGAGCTGACCACGCCTTACGGCAACTTCGCCTGCCACCTGTTTCGCGACCGCTCCGGCGGTGCGCACATGGCGCTCGTCAAGGGCAGCTGGAAGCCGGGCGACGAGGTGCCGGTGCGTGTGCACGAGCCCTTCTCGGCCATCGACCTGCTCGACTCGTCCTGCAGCAAGCACTCGTGGCCGCTGCCCCAGGCACTGGCCACCATCGAGAAGCGCGGCCAGGGCGTCGCCGTGCTGCTCAATTGCGGCGAGCCGGCTGACCACCTGGTCGCCCAGCTGATGCCCGAGGCCGACGCCTGCGAGCAGGTCGCCAGGCGTCCGGTCGACCTGCGCACGTACGGCGTCGGCGCGCAGATCCTGCGCGAGCTGGGCGTCACGCGCATGCAGTTGCTCGGCCAGCCGCGTCGCATGCCCAGCATGACGGGCTACGGGCTCGAAGTCTCCAGTTTCATAACGACCGCTGACGCTGCATAAGGCGTTCGCGTTCGACCCGGGCCGCGTCGCCGCAAGCGACAACGCCTCCTGCTCTTTTTTCCTGGAAGGTCTTCCGATGCAAGCTGCTGATCAAGGCACCGCAACCGATCTCGACGGCAGCGACCTCGTCATCGGGATCGTGCGTGCCCGGTTCAACGATGCGATCACCTCGCGCATGGCCGAGGTGTGCCAGGCCGAACTGATCGCGCTGGGCGTGTCGCCCAAGCACGTCACGATCATCACCGTGCCCGGCGCGCTGGAAGTGGCGATCGCGCTCAAGGCGATGGCCGAACAGGACGACTACGACGCGCTGGTGGCCATCGGCTGCATCATCCGCGGCGAGACCTACCACTTCGAACTGGTGGCCAACGAAAGCGGCGCCGGCGTCACGCGCGTGTCGCTCGACCACCAGGTTCCGATCGCCAACGCGATCCTCACCGTCGAGAACGAAGCCCAGGCGCTGGCCCGCGTCGAGGACAAATCGCGCGACGCCGCGCGCGTTGCAGTCGAGATGGCCAACCTGATGGACGACCTGCTATGAATTCCGCATTTCCCGACAAGTCCGACCAACCCGCCGACGCCCCGCCGGGCGGCAAGCCGCCGAAACCCAAATCGGCACGCCGCCGCGCGCGCGAAGTCGCGCTGCAAGGCCTGTACGAATGGCTGGTGTCCGGCACCGACGCCGGCGTGATCGACGCCCACATGCGCGAGCAGGACGACTTCGACAAGGCCGACCGCGCGCATTTCGACGCGCTGCTGCACGGCTGCATCGCCGAGGCCGTCGCGCTCGACGCGGTGCTGGCCAAGTTCGTCGACCGCAAGACCACCGAGCTGTCGCCGGTCGAACACGCGGTGCTGATGATCGGCGCCTACGAGCTCAAGCACTGCATTGACATCCCGTACAAGGTCGCCATCAACGAGGCAGTCGAGCTCGCCAAGAGCTTCGGCGGCACCGACGGACACAAGTACGTCAACGGCGTGCTGGACAAGACGGCAAGCGATCTGCGCCCGCTCGAAGTCCAGGCCAAGGGCCGCGGCTGATCCGCAGCACCCGATGAAGCTCGCCAGCCGCCTGGCCCACATCGATCCGTTCTACGTGATGGAGTGCGCCAAGGTGGCGCAGGAGATCGCGCGCTCGCCCGCCTGCGACCCCGCGCAGGGCGGCGAGCGAATGATCTACCTGAACATCGGCGAGCCCGACTTCACTGCGCCCGCGCCCGTCGTCGCGGCGGCCGAGGCCGCGCTGCGCGCCGGCAGGTCGCAATACACCGACGCCGTCGGCCTGCTGGCGTTGCGCGAACGCATCAGCCAGTGGTATGCCACGCGCTGGGGCGTCGACGTGCCGGCGCGGCGAATCGTCGTCACCGCGGGCGCGTCGGCCGGGCTGCAGCTCGTCTGCCAGGCCTTGTTCGAGGCCGGCGACGAGGTGTTGATGCCGGACCCGAGCTACCCGTGCAACCGCCACTTCGTGGCCGCCACGGGCGCCACCGCGCGGCTGGTGCCGACGACGCCGGCGTCGCGCTTCCAGCTCGACGCCGACCACGTGCGCGAACATTGGCGGGCGCAGACGCGCGGCGTGCTGCTGGCCACGCCGTCGAATCCGACCGGCACGTCGATCGCACCGGCCGAACTGGCCCGCATCGTCGACGTCGTCCGCGAGAAGGGCGGCGTCGCCATCGTCGACGAGATCTACCAGGGCCTGAGCTACGACCCGGCGTACGAGCGCTGCGCGCTGGCGCTGGGCGACGACGTCATCTCCGTCAACAGCTTCTCCAAGTACTTCAGCATGACTGGCTGGCGGCTCGGCTGGCTGGTGTTGCCGGACGCGCTGGTCGAGCCGGTGGAACGCCTGGCGCAGAACCTCTATATCTGCGCCAGCTCGATCGCCCAGCACGCGGCCATCGCCTGTTTCGATGCCGACAGCCTGGCCGAATGCGAAATCCGCCGGGCCGCGTTTCGCGAGCGCCGCGATTTCATCGTCCCAGCCCTGCAACAACTGGGGATTGAAGTTCCCGTGGTACCCGACGGCGCGTTCTACGTCTGGGCCGATTGCCGGCGTTTCGGCGGCAACAGCTGGGATGTCGCGATGCAGCTGATGAAAACGGCGCATGTCGCCCTGACGCCCGGCAAGGACTTTGGCCCGGCGCATGCAAATGCTCACGTCAGGCTATCGTTCGCCACGGCGATGCCGCAACTGCAGGAAACCGTCAGACGACTGGCCCGCGAACTCGACCGTTGATCCTTTCAACCCTGCCGGCAAGCGTGACGCAATCGCCAGACCGGCGATATTTGTGTCATCGTGCAGGGTATGTTCCTGTTATTCGGCCCTTATACCCAGCCCACCATCGGTTAACTTCCGCCCATGCGATGGAATCTCTTCAGGCGCGCGGACTCCGCGGACGCCTCCGACTCAAGCTTCGAAACGACAGTTGTCGATGACGTGGCTGCGGCACGCATGGCTCAAGGCCCGGCGACCGAAGGCCTTGTCGCGCCTCCGCCGGCCCCTGTGCTGACCGCTGTGGGCACCGGCGTCGGCATCGAGAGCGAAAGCATCGGCCATGTCGGCCGCTACGCCCTCAAGACGATCCTGGGCAAGGGCGGTCTCGGCACCGTCTACGCCGCCTGGGATCCGCTGCTGTCGCGCACCGTGGCGCTCAAGACCCTGCACATCGACGCCGACCCGGCCGCCCGCGAGTCGCTGGACGCGCTGTTCCTGAACGAGGCCCGCGCGGCCGCCGGTCTGTCTCATCCGCACATCGTCACGGTGTTCGACGCCGGCCCGTCCGACACCGGTGTCTACATCGCCATGGAGCGGCTGCAAGGCCAGGACCTGCGCCACCTGCTGATGCAGGGCGTGCGCCCGGGCCCGATCGAGGCTGCCCAGGTCGTGCGCCGCGTCGCCGACGCGCTGGCCTACGCGCACCGCAAGGGCGTCGTGCATTGCGACGTCAAGCCAGCCAACATCTTCATGACCGGCCGGATGCACCCGAAGGTGCTGGACTTCGGCATTGCGCGCGTCGCCCACCGCGACGTGCCCGCGCTCGAAGGCATGGCCGCCGGCTCGCCGTACTACCTGGCACCGGAACAGATGGATGGCCGCTCGGTGGACCGCCGCAGCGACGTCTACTCTCTGGGCGTCGTGCTCTACGAGTTGCTGGTGGGCAAGAAGCCGTTCGAGGGCAAGTCGCTCGAAGAGATCATGACCGCGGTCAAGACGGCCGAGGTCGTGCCGGCGCACCGTGTGTCGCCCAAGATTCCGCTGGGGCTGTCGGTCATCGCCGGCCGCGCGATGGCGCGCGATCCGGACCAGCGCTATCCGTCGGCCCGCCACCTGTCGATGGAACTGCGCCACTGGGTCGATTCGGCCGAGGCGCGCGCGCTGCGCAACGAAGCACGCGGCACGCCGGCCGCCACGGCGCCGAGCCGCAAGGTCCTGCGCATCGCGCTGCCGCTGCTGGGCGTCGCCGTCGTCGCGGGCGGGCTCGCCTGGTTCAAGTACGGCAACACGTCGACCGAGGTCGGCGCCGTGCCGCCAGCCGCCAGCGCACCCGCGCCGGTGCGCACCGCGGCCGTCGCGCCGTCGGCGGCCAGCATCGCGCCCGCCGCTGCCGCCGCCGAAGAGGCAGCCGCCGCGTCGGCCGCTGCGGCCGCGTCGGCTGTCGCTGCCCAGGCCAGTGCCGCCAGCGCGGCACTGGCACTGGCACTGGCACAGGCACAGGCACAGGCACAGGACAGCGTCGCAGCGGTCGCCGCCGCCGTGCCGTCCGCGCCGACGATCGTCAGCAAGGCCGAGGCTGCACGCCGCCGCAAGGCGATGGCCGTCGCCACCGTCACCGAAGGCGTGCCGATATCCGCTGTGCTCGCCGAAGGCGTCGTGCAGCTCGCCGTCAGCCCCTGGGGGCAGGTCGAGGTGGACGGCAAGCCCATGGGCATCTCGCCGCCGCTGACCCGCTTGACGCTGGCCTCCGGCAACCACACGATCACGGTTCGCAACACCGACTTCCCGGCCTACACCACGACGGTCACCGTCGACGGCGAGAGTCCGGTCACGCTGCGCCACCGCTTCGGCCCCTGACTCTGACCGCCCTACACCGTGACCCATTCGACACTGACTCCTCTTGTCCGCCTGATGCACGCGTTCGCCGGCGCAGCCCTCGTGGCCACGCTGGCCGCCTGCGACACGATGCCCCAGCAACAGTCGCCCACGGGCCTGACCGACCTGACGGAACGTCCGGCCGAGCGCGCGCTGATGGGCGCGATGCGCGCCTACGACGACGCCGACTATCCGGCCGTCGAACGCCAGGCCAACGAGGCCATGAAGCTGGGGCTGCGCAGCACCCGCGACGTCGCCACGGCGCACAAGCTGCGGGCCTTCGTCTACTGCACCAGCAACCGGCTCGCCGCCTGCGAGGCCGAGTTCCGGGCCGCCCGCACGGCCGATCCCGCCTTCGTGCTGAGCCACGCCGAAGCCGGCCATCCGGTCTGGGGCCCGGTCTACCTGAAGTCGAGAAATTGAGCCGGAGGGCGTGAACCCCCACGCCCGCTAGCGCTCGCTAGCCCCCGAGGTGCCGGCCGCGACCGGCCCGGCAGACCGGGCTCCGGCGTTCCCTTGAAACTCAGCGAGACGTCCGAGCGTCAGCAGCGGCACGTGGAATCGTGCCGACGCGCCGTCGCTTATCATGGGGGCGCCCCATGAAATTACCTGAGTCCTCCGCCCCGGCTGCCCATTTCCACCACTCCGTGCGGGTGTACTGGGAGGACACCGACGCCGGCGGCATCGTCTTCTACGCGAACTACCTGAAGTTCTTCGAGCGCGCCCGCACCGAGTGGCTGCGCGCACTCGGGCACAGCCAGCAGGCGATGGTCGACACGACCGGCTGCATGTTCGTCGTGCAGGAGACCACCGTGCGCTACCTGAAGCCGGCGCGCCTGGACGACGTCCTGACCATCACCGTCGACGTGCGCGAGCGCGGACGCGCCAGCCTGCGCATCTCGCAGCAGGCCTGGTGCGGCGAGCGGCTGCTCGCCGAAGGCGAGATCCGCATCGGCTGCGTCGAACGCGCCACCATGAAACCCCACCGCATCCCCGGCCCCATCTTCGAGGCGATTGAATGAATCAGGATCTCTCCATCATCGAACTGGTGCTGCACGCCAGCATCGTCGTCAAGATCGTCATCGCGGGGCTGCTGCTGATGTCGCTGTTCAGCTGGGGCCTGATCTTCTCCAAGCTCGGGTCGCTGGGCAAGATCAAGCGCCGCAACGAAGCCTTCGAGCAGGATTTCTGGTCGGGCAAGAGCCTCACCGACCTCTACAGCCAGGCGTCGAACCAGGCCGAGACGGGCCCGCTGGAACGCCTGTTCTCCAGCGGCATGCGCGAGTTCATGAAGCTGCGCGACCGCCGGCTCGACACCGGCGCGCAACTCGATGGCGCACGCCGCGCGATGAAGGCCAGCCTGCAGCGCGAGCTCGACGCAATCGAGGGCAACCTCGGCTTCCTGGCCTCGGTCGGCTCGGTCAGCCCGTACATCGGCCTGTTCGGCACCGTGTGGGGCATCATGAACGCGTTTGTCGGCTTGTCCAACATGACCCAGGTGACGCTGGCCACGGTCGCTCCGGGCATCGCCGAGGCGCTGGTCGCCACCGCGATCGGCCTGTTCTCCGCGATCCCCGCAGTGGTCGCCTACAACCGCTTCTCGCGCGACATCGACCGCATCGCCACTGCGCTCGACAGCTTCAGCGACGAGTTCTCCAACATCCTCCAGCGCAACGCCGCCACGCCCCAGGGCGCGGCCGCCGCGCGCTGAGGCGGCGATGCCGGGCGTCGTCGGACGCGGCCGTGGCCGCCGCGCAATCAGCGAGATCAACATGGTGCCGTTCATCGACGTCATGCTGGTGCTGCTGATCATCTTCATGGTCAGCGCGCCGTTGATCACCACGGGCGTCGTCGACCTGCCGTCGATGGGCAAGGCCAAGCAGCGCCCGCCTTCGGTCATCGAGGTGATCGTCGGCACCGACGAGCACCTGAAGATCCGCATCGACAAGGCCGATCCAGTGGCCATCACGATTCCCGAACTCGCGGCCCGCGTCAGCGAAATGCAGGCCGGACGCAGCGACGTGCCCGTCGTGATCGCCGCCGACAAGTCCGTGCGCTACGAGAGCGTGGTCAAGGTGATGGACACGCTGCAGCGCGCAGGCGTCCAACGCGTCGGGCTGGCCGTGAAGCAAGTCGGCTAGATCTCGAAGGCATGAGCAGCATCCTCGCCCCGCGCCCCGACGACCGCCCGCCGCAGACGGAGGAGTGGAGCACCGGCGTCACCATCTCGATCATCGCGCACGCGTCGCTGATCGGCGCGTTGGTATGGGGTTTGCATTGGCGCAGTTCGCCCGAGGTTGTGGTCGCGTCGGCCGAGCTGTGGTCGGCCGTACCCGAGTCCGCGGCGCCGCCGCCGGTGGTCGCGCCGCCGCCCCCGCCGGTCGTGGAGACGCCACCGCCGCCGGTCGAGACATCGAAACCGCCGGACATCGTCACGGAGAAGGTCGAGGAGAAGAAGAAGCCGCCCAAGCCGACGCCGCCGCCGCCACTACCCAAGCCCATCCCGCCCAAGCCAGTCCCGGCACCGCCGCCGCCGCCGTCCAAGATGGACGCGAAGGCGCTCGCCAAGATCCACGACGATTACGTCAAGCGGATGATGGGCCAGATGGACGCGCCGCAGAACGCCACCGGCACGTCCGCGCACGATTCGGGGCCGTCGGCCAACTATGCGGGCCGCATCGTCGCGCGCCTGAAGCCCAACCTGGTGATGACCGACAGCATCCCGGGCAACCCGGCTGTCGAGGTCGAGATCAACTGCTTGCCGGACGGCACCATCCAGAGCCGCAAGATCACCAAGAAGAGCGGCAACCCGACCTGGGACGACGCCGTGATACGCGCGATCGACCGCACCGGCACGCTGCCGCGCGACACCAACGGCAAGGCGCCAGGCAGCATCACCATCGCCTGGCATCCGCTGGACTGAGACCCCGCGGACGCCCGCGCGAAGCGCTTGCTTCGCGGGCACGGTGGTCTTGCCGACCGCCCTTTCGCACGTGCCCTGGCCACGGCCTTCTTTGAACCCCCAGGCAAGGTGCCGGTTCAAGCACCTGCCGCCGGAAACGTCGAGTCCTGCGCACCGGCCGATCAAGACCTCCCCACAAAGTGGCGGTTGCGGGGCCGCGCGCAGGCTCGCACAATCGATCGTGCCCATGCGCTCCGCCCGCGTCCCCGACCAGGGAGTTCGTGCTTGACCAGCGACCCCGCCTCCACCAATGCCGCCCTCGAGGCGCAACTCCTGCTCGATACATTTCGGGGTATCGACCTCGGAGCCGTGTGGCTGGACGACCAGGTGCGCATCGTGCTCGTCAACGAGTTCTTCGCCGGCTGGGCGCGCGCTGACATCGCCACGCTCATTGGCCGTCCGCTCGCCGACGTCGTCGAGGACCTGTCGCCCGAGCACTGGCAATCGATCCGCGAGGCCTCGGACGGCGCCGCGCCGCCGCCGCGCCTGACGATGCGCGACGGCCAGGGTCGCCCGCGCGTGCTCGAGGTGCGCGCACGCCGCGTCGAGCACGAGGGCCAGGATCTGATCGCGCTGCTGCTGCTGCCGATCGCCGACCGCGTCGAGGCCGAGGCCATCGACAGCGTGCAGCGCGAGGTACTCGAGTCGATCGCGCTCGGCCGGCCGCTGCGCTCGGTGCTGGACCTGCTGTGCCGCCGCGTGGAGGTGCTCGCCCCGGACGTCGCGTGCTCGGTGCTGATCGTCGAGAAGAACGGCACCCTCACGCCCATCGCCGGACCCAGCCTGCCGCCGGCCTATGTCGACGCGCTGCAAGGCCTGCCGATCGGCCCGCGCGTCGGCTCGTGCGGCACCGCGGCATGGCGGCGCGAGGCCGTCGAGGTGGCCGACATCGCCACCGACGCGCTGTGGGCCGACTACCGCAACCTGCTGCACCTGCTGGACATGGCGGCCTGCTGGTCCACGCCCATCATCGCGGGCGACGGCGAGGTCGTCGCCACCTTTGCGCTGTACTACCGCACGCCCGGCCCGGCACCACCGTTCCACCGCCGCATGGTCGAGGCCTGCGTGCCGCTGTGTCGTGTTGCTCTGCAGCACGAGGCCAACCGGACGGAGATCGAACGCCTGGCCTATTTCGATCCGCTCACCGGCCTGCCCAATCGGCGCCTGTTCAGCGACCGCGCGCGCCAGGCGCTGCAGATGGCGGTTCGCGTCGCGGCGCCCGGTGCGCTGCTGCTGTTCGACATCGACCGCTTCAAGACCACCAACGATTCGCTGGGCCACAGCGCCGGCGACGAGGTGCTGCGCGAGACGGCGCTGCGCCTGCAAGCCGAGATCGGCGACAGCGCCACGGTGGCGCGCCTGGGCGGCGACGAGTTCGCGGCCGTGCTGCCGCGCTGCAGCCCGGTCGAGGCGATGCACGCGGCCGAGCGCCTGCGCCACGCGCTGGCCGCGCCGATGCGCATCGCAGGCATGCAGATCGAGGTGTCCACCAGCATCGGGATCGCGCTGTTTCCGCAGGACGGCACGGACTTGGAACGGCTCGTGAAGAACGCCGAGATGGCGATGTACGAGGTCAAGCGCGCGGGCCGCGGCGCGTCGCGCTTTTTCACCAGCGTGATGAACGACGTCGTCGCGCAGCGCATGCAGATGGAGAGCGCGCTGCGCCAGGTGCTGGCCGCGCGCGGCCTGGCGCTGCACTACCAGCCCAAGATGCACCTCGACGGCAGCGGCTGCGCCGGCGTCGAGGCGCTGGTGCGCTGGACCGATCCGGTGCTCGGCTCGGTGCCACCCGACCGCTTCATCGCGGTGGCCGAGGAATGCGGGTTGATCGGCGCGATCGACGCCTGGGTGCTGGAGACTGCGTGCGCGCAGCTCGCGGCCTGGCAGCGCGACGGCGTGCCGGTGCCCAGCATGTCGGTCAACGTGTCGCCGCTGCGCTTCCACTCCGACGACGTGCCTGCCGACGTGCGGCGCCTGCTGTCCTTGCACGCGCTCAAGCCCTGCGCCTTGATGCTGGAAGTGACCGAACGGGTGATGCTCAGTGATGACGAGCGCACCCGAGTCGACCTGCGCACGCTGCACGAGATGGGCGTGCGGCTGTCGGTGGACGACTTCGGCACCGGCTATTCGAGTCTCGGATACCTCAAGCGGCTGCCGGTCAGCGAGCTGAAGCTGGACAAGAGCTTCGTTTGCGACCTCGAGCACGAGGCCAGTGACCGCGCGCTGGCCGACGCGGTGATCGGCATCGGCCAGGCACTGGGGCTGCAGGTGGTGGCCGAAGGCGTCGAGACACCGGGCCAGCGCGACCTGCTGGCGCGCGCCGGCTGCGCGATGGCCCAGGGCTTCCTGTTCACGCCCGCCCTGCCCGCCGACGAGCTGGTCGCGTGGCTGGAGCGCGAGCGTGGCGGCTGGCAGCCGCACCGGGTGGCGGCGATCCGCGGGGGCGGCTCTCTCGCTGCGTGAAACAAAGCCTTCCAGCCAGGCGCAAGCAGCGTCGGCGATACTCGCGCTGCGCCGCACCCGGCGCGCCAGCCCGCGCCCTCCATGTCGAACGAATTCGCAAGCCAACTCGAGAAGCTCCAGCCGCAACTGCTGCGCTTCGCGCGCACCCAGCTGCGCAACGAGGCATGGGCCGAGGACGCCGTCTCCGAGACGTTGGTGGCCGCGCTGGAGAAGCCGCAGGCCTTCGCGGGCCAGTCACAGCTCAAGACCTGGCTGGTGGGCATCCTCAAGCACAAGGTCATCGACCAGCTGCGCCGCCACAAGCGCGAGGCGACGGTGCTGACCACCGACGACAACGAAGACATGGACGACCTGTTGTTCGCCGCGAACGGTCACTGGCGTGAGGTGCCGGCCGACTGGGGCAACCCGGACGACGTGCTGCGCCAGCGCCAGTTCTTCGACGTGATGCAGACCTGCCTGGACGTCCTGCCTCCGACCCAGGCCCGCGTCTTCATGATGCGAGAGTGGTTGGAGCTGTCGTCGGACGAGGTGTGTAAGGAATTGGCCATCACCACGACCAACCTGTGGGTACTGCTGCATCGTGCCCGACTCCGGCTGCGCGATTGCCTGCAAGCCGGGTGGTTCGATGCCAATTCTTCCAAGCCCGCTACCGCAACAGCGTCCCGATGAGCCTTTTCTACCGCAACTGCCGCGAAGTGACCCGCCTGGTGCTCGAACGCGAGAACCGGCCGCTCACGACCGTCGAGCGTGTCGCTGTGCGTTTCCACCTGGGCATCTGCGTGATGTGCACCCGCTTCACCGGCCAGGTCAAGCTGATGAACCGCGCGATGGCGCAGTGGAAGCAGTACGCCGAGCACGACGAAGGCGGCCCGGGCGACTCCGCGCCCTGATCCGGCTGGGAACTGGGCCTCGATCAGGCCTCTATTCGGCGCTTCGTGCGTCACGCTCCCCTCCTAGTATCGGACCGCCCCCACGTGTCGCTGGGGAAGTGGATGCGTTCGCGCGCAACGTCATGTCCGATCTGTCACTGCCCCCTCTGTCCGCCACGCCGGGTCTGCGATCTGACGAGCGCGCCTCGGCCGAGCCGTCGCAGTGGGCGATGCCACCCGCCGCGAACGCAGGCAGCACGTGGCCGCTCGGCACCAGTGAACCCTGCGCGATCCTCGGGCTCAACGACAAGAGCTTCAATGCCCGCCTGGCGCACTTCGATGCGTCACTGGGTATCGCCACCGTCTTCGTGCCACCGGCGCGCGCACCGATGCCGCTGCGCTTCGGCCAGTTCCAGCGCCTGACGCTCACCGAGCCCACGATGCCGTCGAGCAACGGCGTCAACGCCGCGCCGGGCTGGGCCGACCGGGTACCCGGCGATACCGAATTCCAGGTCCAGCTCAACGACGGCAAGTCGCACACGGGCCGCACGATCAGCAGCGTCGAAACCGAACAGGGCCTGTTCCTGTTCCCGCCGATCGGCGATGGCGGCCTCGTGCAGCGTTCGTTCTATCCACGCGGCGCCTACCGCCGTGTCGACTTCGGGCCGCGCCTGGGCGACGTGCTGGTCAGCCAGCACACGCTCTCGCCGCAGCAGTTGCAGGACGCCCTGCAGGAACAGCAGCGCATCCGCAATCTCAAGCTCGGCGAGATGCTCGTCGAGGTCGACCTGATCACGCAGCCGCAGTTGCAGCAGGCGCTGGAGCTGCAGTCGCGCACACCGATGCTGCGCCTGGGCGAGGCGTTGATCTCGTTGCGCATCCTGTCGCCGCAAGACCTTGCCACCGCGCTGCGAAGCCAGACGCGCAACCGCAACCTGCCGCTGGGCGAGCTGCTGGTCAACCACGGCGTGATCTCGCGCGAGGAGTTGCGCGAAGCGCTGGAGATCAAGCGAGCGCAGTTGCCGGACGACGCGCCGTCGCAGTCGCAGTCGATGCTGGACCCGATGGTGTTCCAGACCACGGCGTCGCCGCCGCAGATCACCGCCGCGCTGGCCGACCTCGACAAGCAGGGCAAGCAGCGCCCCGGCGACGTGCTCCTGACCGATCACGTCACCACGCCGGAGCAACTGCACGCCGCCATCGAGGCGCAGAGCCGCATGCCGATGGTGCGCATCGGCGAGGCGCTGATCGCACTCGGCTACATCACCGAGCACCAGCTGGCCGACGCGCTGACCAACCAGGGCAAGGACCGCAAGGTACCGCTGGGCGAACTGCTGGTGCGCGAAAACCTGATCACGCGCGTCAACCTGCAGACCGCGTTGGCCCGCAAAATGGGCTATCCGCAGGTGGACGTGCAGGCCTTCCCGATCGACCTCGAAGCGCTGCGCAAGCTGCCCGAGGCCGCCGCGATGCGCCTGGAGATGCTGCCGCTGGGCATGATGAACGGCAAGGTCATCGTCGCCACCGAGGATCCGTCGCGTCGCGACCGCATCGACGAGGCCGAGTTCCTGACGCAGTCCAAGGTCGTGCCGGTGCTGCCCTCGGCGTCCAACCTCGTCGACCAGATCCCGCTGCTGTACCGGCGCGCCGGTCTCGACGAGATGTCGCTGGACTTCAGCTCGGCGCCGGCCGTCGAGAACCAGGGCACGGACTCGCTGCTGGCCGCCCTCGCGCTGCCGACCGACAGCTCGGGCAAGCCGCTCGCCGACGACAACGAGGACGCCGTCGAACAGTCCGACAGCTCGCTGGTGCGGCTGATCAACTCGATGATCGTCGAGGCCCACGCGCAAGGCGTCTCCGACATCCACATCGAGACGCGTCCGGGCCGCGAGAAGGTCAAGGTGCGCTTCCGCGTCGACGGCCTGCTGCGCCCGTACCTGGAGCTGCCGCACACCTATCGCCAGGCGCTCGTCGCGCGCCTGAAGATCATGTGCGACCTGGACATCTCCGAACGTCGCCGCCCGCAGGACGGCAAGATCAATTTCGCGCGCTTCGTCGCCAGCTGCCCGATCGAGCTGCGCGTGGCGATGATCCCGACGGCCAACGGCCTCGAGGACGCGGTGCTGCGTATCCTGGCCTCGTCCAAGCCGATGCCGCTGGAGGCGCTGGGCATGTCGCCGCACAACCTGGCGCACCTCAAGAAGGCCGTCGAACGCCCCTACGGCATGGTGCTGTGCGTCGGCCCGACCGGCTCCGGCAAGACGACCACGCTGCACTCGGCGCTGAACTTCATCAACACGCCGGAACGCAAGATCTGGACGGCCGAGGATCCGGTCGAAATCACCCAGGCCGGCCTGCGCCAGGTGCAGGTCAACCCGAAGATCGACTGGACCTTCGCCAAGGCGCTGCGCGCGTTCCTGCGCGCCGACCCGGACGTGATCATGGTGGGCGAAATCCGCGACAACGAGACGGCGCAGATCGCTGTCGAATCGTCGCTGACCGGCCACCTGGTGCTGTCGACGCTGCACACCAACAGCGCACCCGAGACGATCACCCGACTGCTCGACATGGGCATGGATCCGTTCAACTTCGCCGACGCGCTGCTCGCGGTGCTGGCCCAACGCCTGGTGCGCCGCATCTGCAGCGGCTGCAAGACCTCGACGCCGGCCACGCAGGAGCAGGTCGACGAACTTCTCAACGATTCGCTGCACATCTGGGGCGACCACCCGAGCGCGCCGACGCGCGAAGCCACGCTGGCCGACTGGACCAACCGCTACGCAGTGGACGGCCGCCTGCAGTTCTTCAAGGGCACCGGCTGCGCCAAGTGCGGCAACACGGGCGTGAAGGGTCGCGCGGGCGTGCACGAGCTGCTGACGGTCAGCAAGGGCGTGCGCCACCTGATCCAGCAGGGCGCGCGCTCCGAGCAGATCCAGCACCACGCGATGGGTGAAGGCATGCGCACGCTGCGCCAGGACGGCATCGAGAAGGTGCTGGCCGGCGTCACGACGATCGAGGAAGTGCGGGCGACGTCGAACAGCTGACGTTCAAGCTCCTAAAAAAAACGCCGCGCGGCTGCGAAGCCGGGCGGCGTCTTTCATGGGCGCCATCGCGCGCGAGGCGGCCAGCTTACTTCCACATGCCCGACGCAGCCGTCGACGGCGTCGCCGCGCTGTTCTTCGTGGGCGCCGGCGGCACGACCTTGGTGGTGATGGTGGTCGTGGTGGTAGACGTGATGGTCGAGCCCGGCGCCGCGGTCTGGGCGGCTACGGCGTTGGCGGCCGTGTTGGCGGCCTTGCCTTCGGCCGCGGCGATCGAGCCCGGCGACGCGACGTTCGGCGCCAGCGCGCCAGCATTCGCGCCGGCCTTCTGCGAGGACTCCACGGCGATGCGCTGCTCGTCTTCCTGGCAGCCGTCGACGAGGCGGTGATGTTCCTTCTGGTTCATCAGCATCGACTTCAGCGGGATCTGGATCCACACGACGGCGCCGGAGAGGTCGACCAGGCGGATCGCACCGGTGGTGGTCTCCTCGGGCACCATGACGTACGTCTTGTGGTCGAAGGTGACCTTGAAGTTGCCGCTATGGCCCGGGATCTTCTCGACGTCGACCTTCTCCTTGAACTCGCAATCGGCGACGCCGGTGAGCACCCGGTCGGCCAGCGTCAGCTGGACCGGGTTCAGGTTGTCGTTGGTGGCGGCGACGGGCTCGGCGGAATGCTTGACAGGCTTCTTCGCGACGGCGGCCTTGGGCTTCGCGGCCGGCGTGGCGGTCTGGGCAAACGCAGCGCTGAGGGCGAGCGTGGAAAGCGCGGCAGCGGCGGTCAGGGTACGGAACATCGGGAGGAGTCTCCGGGTTTGGACGGTGCCGAATTGTCGGCGATGCGCCCCCACGTGTTACACATTCAGGTGCAACGCCTTGTTTCGACGTTGACGGATGCCAACTCCGTCACGCTTTCAATGGCCGAACCACCGCACACGCGCCTCCGCCGGCAGTTGGGCGTGGCCGCCCGCCGACGTGCGGTGCGCCCGCTCGATCACGTGCCAGAAGTAGCGATAGCTGGCCCGGTCGTGCAGGTGCTCGCGGCCGTTGTGGCGATGGCGGATCGGCGCCCAGTCGGCGGCCTGGGCGGCCATGACCACCTCCACCGCCAGGTCCACCTCCGCGGCGGTCGGTGCGAACGCGTCGACGATCACGCGCACCTGGTCGGGGTGGATGCTCCACATGCGCGTGTAGCCGAACTCGCGGCATGCGCGCTCGGCGGCGCGCTGCAGCAGCCGCGTGTCCTTGAACTCGGTCACGACGCAGTGCGACGGCGTCTTGGAGTGGCCGTGGCAGGCCGCGGCGATGGCCAGCTTCGCGCGCACCACCAGCGGGTGCGTGAACTGGCCTTCGGCGCCCATCGCCGACTGCGGGATCGCGCCGCGGTGTGCGGAGACGAAGTCCATCAGCCCGAACGAGAGCGACTCCAGCCGCGGATGCGCGGCCAGCAGTTCGACGTCGCGCAATGCCCCGTGTGTCTCCACCAGCGCGTGCAGCGGTACCTCGCGCGCGAGCCCTGCCGCGCGTGACGCAAGGTCGATGGCGTGGACCGCGGCCTCGAAGTCGGCGGCGTCGCGCGGCTTGGGGATCATCAGGTACGCGAGCCGGTTGCCGGCGTCGCGCAGCAGCACCTCCAGCATCTTGCCGAAGGCCGGATGAGCGTGCGGCACGATGCGCGCGCCGACGCGGTCGAACTTGTTGGACGGCGATTGCACCAGTTCGGCGATCAGGTGCGCATGCTCGACCTCGCCGCCCGCCTTCGCGCCGTCCTCGCCGTCGAGCGTGACGTCGACCACGGGGCCGAGCTCGGCCTGCAGTTCCAGGCTCTTGCGCATGCGCGCCTCGACGCCGGAGTAGTGGTCGCAGACCGGCAGCGACGTGGTGAGGTCGCCGTCCTCGAACAGGACGTCACGCGGGTGAAGGGCGGTGGTCATCTAGGGCGGGCTCCAGAAACGAGAAACGCGCGGACGAAGCCGCGCGTTCATTGGGATGACCGGCTACGACGGCGTTCGCAGTCTACGGTCAGCAACGCAGGGTGCAAGCGACGCGGACGCGCGCTCGGCCGCTCCTTCGCTCAGGCCGCGACCCCTCGGGGCCTGTGCGCGGCATGCCGCGGACAGGGGCCGTCAGTTCACAGCAGGTGCGCGACGCCGGCTTGCTCGTCTTGCAGTTCCTTGAGCGTCTTGTTGATGCGCTCCTGGCTGAACTCGTCGATGGCCAAGCCTTCGACGATCTTGTACTTGCCGTTCTCGGTGATGACCGGGAAGCCGAACATCGTGTCCTTGGGAATGCCGTATTCGCCGTTCGACGGCACGCCCATCGTGACCCACTTGCCTTGCGAGCCCAGGGCCCAGTCGTGCATGTGGTCGATGGCGGCGTTGGCAGCCGAGGCGGCCGACGAGACGCCGCGCGCCTCGATGATGGCGGCGCCACGCTTGCCGACGGTCGGCAGGAAAGTGTCGGCGTTCCAGACCTGGTCGTTGATCAGGTCCTTGACGGCCTTGCCGCCGACGGTGGCGAAGCGGTAGTCGGCGTACATCGTGGGCGAATGGTTGCCCCAGACGGTGAGCTTCTCGATGTCGGCGACCTTGGAAGAGGTCTTGGCAGCGATCTGGCTCAACGCGCGGTTGTGGTCCAGGCGCAGCATGGCGGTGAAGTTTTCGCGCGGCAGGCTCGGCGCGCTCTTCATCGCGATGTAGGCGTTGGTGTTGGCGGGGTTGCCGACGACCAGCACCTTGACGTCGCGCGAGGCGACCTTGTCCAGTGCCTTGCCCTGGGCCGTGAAGATCTGGGCATTGGCAGCCAGCAGGTCGGCGCGCTCCATGCCGGGGCCACGCGGGCGGGCGCCGACCAGCAGCGCGTAGTCGGTGTCCTTGAATGCGGTCATCGGGTCGCCGTGGGCTTCGATGCCGGCCAGCAGCGGGAACGCGCAGTCGTCGAGTTCCATGATCACGCCCTTGAGCGCCTTTTGCGCCTTCTCGTCGGGGATCTCCAGCAATTGCAGGATCACCGGCTGGTCCTTGCCCAGCATCTCGCCCGAGGCGATGCGGAACAGCAGGGCGTAGCCGATCTGGCCAGCGGCGCCGGTGACGGCGACGCGAACGGGGGTCTTGCTCATGGGAAGTCTCCGAGACGAGATGAAAAGGACGGATGAAGGCCGGGTGCCGTCGAGGCCACCGGACCAGGAAACCGACGCGGGCGACCCGGAACGCGATCGAGCCCGCTGAGAACCCACAAGTTTACTGCGACTCCGGGGAAAAACCCGCACAGGGTCAATCATCTTATGTCTTATACAAGACAAGCCCGGTCGGATGCTCATTTCAAGGTGGACGCAGCCCACCCGGCTGTGCTGCAATCGCCGGCGGCCCGCTGTTGCGGCCCGTCCCTGCTCGCGCCTCTCTGCCAGAACACCGCCACTTCCCATGACCTCGGATCCGTCCGGCCCCGCCTTCAGCCCGCTGTACCAGCAGATCAAGCTGCTGATCACGCGCAGCCTGCAGGAAGGCGAGTGGAAGCCGGGCGAGGCGATTCCCGCCGAGACCGACCTGGCCGCGCGCTACCGCGTCAGCCAGGGCACGGTGCGCAAGGCGATCGACGAACTCGCCACCGAGAACCTGCTGGTGCGCCGCCAAGGCAAGGGCACCTTCGTCGCCACGCACGCCGAAGAGCAGATCCAGTACCGCTTCCTGCGCCTCGCCCCCGATGACGACAAGCCCAGAGGCATGGAACGCCACTTCATCGACTGCAAGCGCATCCGCGCGCCCGCACCCGTGGCGCGCGCGCTCGACCTGCGTGGCGCCGAAGGCGCGATCCTCGTGCGCCGCACGCTGGCCCAGGACGACCGTCCGGTGGTGCTCGACGAGATCTGGCTGCCCGCGCTGATGTTCAAGGGCCTCACCGCCGAACGGTTGACCGACTACATCGGGCCCATGTACGGGCTGTTCGAGACGGAGTTCGGTGTGCGCATGATCCGCGCCGAGGAAAAGATCCGCGCGGTCGCAGCCGATGCGTCGACGGCCGGGGTGCTGGCGGTGGCGCCGGGCACGCCGCTGTTGACGGTGGAGCGCCTGTCCTTCACGTACGGCGACCGCCCGGTCGAACTGCGCCGCGGCCTGTACCGCACCGACAGCCACTATTACCGCAACACGCTGAACTGAAAATGACAGCGCTGCTGCCGCATTCGACAACTTCACCGCGCCGTGGCGATTGGGTGGAAAAGCGACGCTGGCGGGATTCCAATCCCGACTTCGGCAATGCATGTTGCATTGCCATAAAATTCGCGGGTTTTACCGGCCCCTGGCGTCGCCCGACGCCGCCGGAGCCGCGGCGTGCAGGCGCCGGCAACCAGGTGGGGCGCCCTTGGCACCGCCCAGACGACATAACGACAAGGATCAACAATCATGGCTGACGCGATCAAGGCGATCAAGAAACGACCCGGGGAGATGCGTCTGATCGACGCGACCCAGTACCGGCTCCCGCCGGCAGGCTGGGTGTCCATCCTGCACCGCGTCAGCGGCCTGCTGCTGATCGTGCTGATGCCCTTCGTGATCTGGATGTTCGACACCAGCCTCACGTCCGAAGTCACGTTCACCCAATTCCGCGGCGCCTTCATCGGCGGCATCGGCTTCGTGCCGGCCTTTGTCGTCAAGCTCGCGGCGCTGGTGCTGATCTGGTCGTTCCTGCAGCACTTCTGCGCCGGCGTGCGCCACCTGTACATGGACTTCACGCACAGCGTCACCAAGGAATTCGGCCGCACGTCCGCGCTCGTCGCGATGGGCGTGGCCGGGTTCCTGACGCTCGTGTTCGCGTACAAGCTGTTCATCGGCTACTGATCGAGGCCAGCCCCACATGTCTACCAACTACGGATCGAAGCGCATCGTCGTCGGCGCGCACTACGGCGTGCGCGACTGGCTGGTGCAGCGCGCCACCGCCGTCCTGATGGCGCTGTTCACCATCGTCATCGTCATCCAGTGCCTGCTGCCTGGCGAAATGAGCTACATGAAGTGGGGCGGCATCTTCGCCCCGCAATGGATGAAGGTGCTCACCTTCGTGATGATCGGCTCCATCTTGTGGCACGCCTGGGTCGGCGTGCGCGATGTGCTGATGGACTACGTCAAGCCGCTGGCCGCGCGCCTCGTGCTGCAGGTCGCCGCCATCGCCTGGCTGGTCGGCTGCGCCGGCTGGACCCTGCAAGTGCTGTGGAGAATTTAAGAAAATGACCCAAACCCAGTCCGCAAATTCGTCAATTACCAAGCGCAAGTTCGACGTCGTGATCATCGGCGCCGGCGGCTCGGGCATGCGCGCGTCGCTGCAACTGTCGCTCGCCGGGCTCAACGTCGCCGTCCTCACCAAGGTGTTCCCCACCCGCTCGCACACTGTCGCGGCCCAGGGCGGCATCGGCGCCTCCCTCGGCAACATGAGCGAGGACAACTGGCACTACCACTTCTACGACACCGTCAAGGGCTCCGACTGGCTCGGCGACCAGGACGCGATCGAGTTCATGTGCCGCGAGGCGCCCAAGGTCGTCTACGAGCTCGAGCACTTCGGCATGCCCTTCGACCGCAACCCGGACGGCACGATCTACCAGCGCCCGTTCGGCGGCCATACCGCCAACTACGGCGAGAAGGCCGTGCAGCGCGCCTGCGCCGCCGCCGACCGCACCGGCCACGCGATGCTGCACACGCTGTACCAGCAGAACGTCAAGTCGCACACGCAGTTCTTCGTGGAATGGATGGCTCAGGACCTGATCCGCGACGCCGAGGGCGACGTCGTGGGCGTCACCGCCATCGAGATGGAGACAGGCGACCTGCACATCCTCGAGGCCAAGGTGGTGCTGCTGGCCACCGGGGGGGCGGGCCGCATCTACCAGGCTTCGACCAACGCGTTCATCAACACGGGCGACGGCCTGGGCATGGCGGCACGCGCCGGCATTCCGCTCGAGGACATGGAGTTCTGGCAGTTCCACCCGACCGGCGTGGCCGGCGCTGGCGTGCTGCTGACCGAAGGCTGCCGCGGGGAAGGCGCGATCCTGCGCAACGCCGACGGCGAGCGCTTCATGGAACGCTACGCGCCGCACTACAAGGATCTCGCGCCGCGCGATTTCGTCTCGCGCTGCATGGACCAGGAGATCAAGGAAGGCCGGGGCTGCGGTCCGAACAAGGACTACATCCACCTAGACATGACCCACCTGGGCGTCGAGACGATCGCCAAGCGCCTGCCCTCGGTGCTGGAGATCGGCCACAACTTCGCCAACGTCGACATCACCAAGGAACCTATCCCCGTGGTGCCGACGATCCACTACCAGATGGGCGGTATCCCCACCAACATCAACGGCCAGGTCGTCGCGCCCAAGGACGGCGATCCGAACGCGGTCATCAACGGCCTGTACGCGGTGGGCGAATGCTCGTGCGTCAGCGTGCACGGCGCCAACCGCCTGGGCACCAACTCGCTGCTGGACCTGCTCGTGTTCGGCCGCGCCGCCGGCAACCACATCGTGGCGGCCGGCCTCAAGGCCAAGGCCAACAAGCCGCTGCCGGCCGACGCGGCCGACCGCACGCTGGCGCGCCTGGCCCGTCTCGAGTCCAACGTCGGCGGCGAGTATGCGCAGACGGTGGCCAACGACATCCGCACGTCGATGCAGAAGTACGCTGGCGTGTTCCGCACGCAGGCGCTGCTGGACGCAGGGGTCGCGTCCATCGCAGCACTGCGCGAACGCGTGGGCAACATCACGCTGGGCGACAAGTCGAAGGTGTTCAACACCGCGCGCATCGAAGCACTGGAAGTGGAAAACCTGATCGAGGCGGCCGAGGCGACGATCGTCTCGGCGGCAGCCCGCAAGGAGTGCCGCGGCGCGCACCTGGTGGTCGACTACGAAGAGCCGGCCGATTCGCCCAAGAATCCGCTCGGCCGCAACGACGTCGACTGGCTCAAGCACACGCTCTGGTTCAGCGAAGGCAACCGCCTCGACTACAAGCCGGTCAAGCTCAAGCCGTTGACGACCGAATCGATTCCCCTTGCCGTGCGTTCGTTCTGACGCGATAAGGATAAAAAAGCCATGAAGCGCACTTTCCAGATCTACCGCTACGACCCGGACAAGGACGACAAGCCTTACATGCAGACCCTCGAGATCGAACTCGACGGCTCGGAACGCATGCTGCTGGACGCCTTGATCAAGCTCAAGTCCGTCGACCCGACGATCTCGTACCGCCGTTCGTGCCGAGAAGGCGTGTGCGGCTCGGATGCGATGAACATCAACGGCAAGAACGGCCTGGCCTGCCTCACCAACATGCTGTCGCTGCCGCAGACGATCATCCTCAAGCCGCTGCCCGGCCTGCCGGTCATCCGCGACCTGATCGTCGACATGACGCAGTTCTTCCAGCAGTACAACTCGATCAAGCCGTACCTGGTCAACGACACGCCGCCGCCGGAAAAGGAGCGCCTGCAGTCGCCCGAGGAGCGCGACGAGCTCAACGGCCTGTACGAGTGCATCCTGTGCGCGAGTTGCTCCACGGCATGCCCCAGCTTCTGGTGGAACCCGGACAAGTTCGTCGGCCCCGCCGGCCTGCTGCAGGCCTACCGCTTCATCGCCGACAGCCGCGACGAAGCCACCGGTGCGCGCCTGGACAACCTCGAGGATCCGTACCGCCTGTTCCGCTGCCACACGATCATGAACTGCGTCGACGTCTGCCCCAAGGGACTGAATCCGACGAAGGCGATCGGCAAGATCAAGGAAATGCTGGTTCGCAGGTCTGTCTGACGCTCGTTCAGGCACGCCTCTCTAACCCAACGCCGTCACGCTTGCGCACAATGGACCCCGCCATCGACCCGACCGAGCTCAACCGCCTCAAATGGCGGTGCAAGCGCGGCCTGCTCGAGAACGACCTGTTCATCGAGCGGTTCTTCCAGGCGCAGGGCGACGCGCTGACGCTGCGCCACGTGACCGGGCTGCAGCCGCTGATGGAGCTGCCCGACAACGACCTGCTCGACCTGCTGCTGGCCCGCCGTGAGCCCGACGGCGAGCTCGACATCCCCGAAGTCAACGAAGTGTTGGCGCTGATGCGCCGACCTGCTGCCATAGTCCTCAAGAAAGGGAATTCCCAATGACCCCGTCCGACGTCAAAGCGACTCTGTCGTTCTCCGATGGCAGCCCCAGCATGGAGCTGCCGATCTACAAGGGCACCGTTGGCCCCGAAGTGATCGACATCCGCAAGCTGTACGGCCAGACCGGCAAGTTCACGTACGACCCGGGCTTCCTGTCCACGGCGTCGTGCAACTCGTCGATCACCTACATCGACGGCGACAAGGGCGAGCTGCTGTACCGCGGCTACCCGATCGAGCAGCTTGCGGTGAACTGCGACTTTCTCGAGACCTGCCATCTGCTGCTGTACGGAGAGCTGCCGAACTCGCAAGAGAAGGCCTCGTTCACCGACCGCGTGACGCACCACACGATGGTCAACGAGCAGATGCATTTCTTCCTGCGCGGTTTCCGTCGAGACGCGCACCCGATGGCGGTCATGACCGGCCTGGTCGGCGCGCTGTCGGCCTTCTATCACGACTCCACCGACATCAATAACCCCGAGCACCGCGAGATCGCCGCGATCCGCCTGATCGCCAAGATGCCGACGCTCGTGGCGATGGCCTACAAGTACTCGGTCGGCCAGCCGTTCATCTACCCGAAGAACGACCTGAGCTACGCCGGCAACTTCATGCGCATGATGTTCGCCACGCCGTGCGAGGAATTCCACGTCAGCCCGGTGATCGAGCGCGCGCTGGACCGCATCTTCATCCTGCACGCCGACCACGAACAGAACGCGTCGACGTCGACGGTGCGCCTTTGCGGCTCGTCCGGCACGAACCCGTTCGCGGCCATCGCCGCCGGCGTCGCCTGCCTGTGGGGCCCGGCCCACGGTGGCGCCAACGAAGCCGCACTGAACATGCTGGAAGACATCCAGAAGATGGGCGGCGTCGAAAAGATCGGCGAGTTCATCTCGCAGGTCAAGGACAAGAGCTCCAGCGTCAAGCTGATGGGCTTCGGCCACCGCGTCTACAAGAACTACGACCCGCGCGCCAAGCTGATGCGCGAAACCTGCCACGAAGTCCTCAACGAACTGGGCCTGCACAACGACCCGCTGTTCAAGCTGGCGATGGCCCTCGAGAAGATCGCGCTGGAAGACGACTACTTCGTCGCCCGCAAGCTCTACCCGAACGTCGACTTCTACTCGGGCATCGTGCAGCGCGCCATCGGCATCCCGACGAGCCTGTTCACGGCCAACTTCGCGCTGGCCCGCACGGTGGGCTGGATCGCCCAGTTGAACGAGATGATCTCCGATCCGGAATACAAGATCGGCCGTCCGCGCCAGCTGTTCTCGGGCGCCGCACCGCGCACCGTCAAGCCGATCGGCGAACGCTGATCCCGCGCGCGTCACGCCCCCGCGCGTGACGCGGAAAGGCAGAAAGGCCGCTCGACGAGCGGCCTTTCTTCATGGCGAAGCCCCGCTTGCGCCGGCCCGCCAGGCGTTCACTGCTTGATCAGGTTGCCCACCCCGTGCGCGAACGGCAAGCCCTGCGCCAGGTCGGTGCTGATTTCCCAATCGAAGCCGCCGTGGATAGCCGGGTTGGCAGCGCGCACCTGGTTCCAGATCGCGATGGCGTCTGCAGGCGTCATGTAGTTGGCCGCGCCGGGATTGATGCCGAAGCCCACCACCACGTGCGCCGCGCCCAGCAGGTTCATCCATTCCGTGACATTGCCGACCACGTAGGAGGGCATGGCCAGGCCAGGGCCGTCGTAGTACTGGGGTGCTGCATAGTCCATCGCGCCGGCGCTGACCATGGCCTGGCAGAACACCTTGTCGACCGAGTTCCAGGGCGCGGGCGGCGCGCTGACGAGAAAGCCCGGGAAGCGCTGCTTGAGCTGCAGGCTGATCCAGATCATCTCGCTGGTGTCGGGGGCCTGGCTGCCTTCGAAGGTGTTCCAGTCCATCCCGTCGAAGCCACCGAGCTGGTTGTAGATCGCCACGATGCTGTCGACGAAATGCTGTGACTTGTCGCGGTTCGGGAAGCTCATGCCGTTGCCGGCACCGCCCACGGACAACACGATCTTGCGACCCTGCGTCTTGCGCGCGTACTGGATGTCGGCCACGAGGTTGGTGGCGGCGCCCAGGCCGTTGCCGGGCGGCGCGAACGTCACGGCGCCGGTGGTGCCCGGCGCGCCGCCCACGGGCGTGGCGGCGAACAGGTAGACCAGGTTGTAGTTGGCGTCGAGGTCGCGGATGCGCGGCGGCGACGGCGTCCAGTTGGGGTAATAGACGCCGACGACCTTGCCATTGCCGGTGCTCGTGGCGCCGCCGCAGGTCGTCGGCGACCAGTACCAGGTGCTGATGGTCGGGTTCGTGAAATCGGTGCCGCCGGCGGTGATGTTGACCACCTTGTAGTAGCGCCCATCCGGCAGGTAGCGCACGACGGCGCCGAGCGCGTAGCCTGCCGCCGCGCTCCAGTCCGTGGCGACGCACGCCTGCGATACGCGCAGCGACGACACCACGTCGTTGAAGGTCGAGGCGACCAGGTTGGCCGCGTCGCCGGTCAGTGCCAGCGCGCGGCCGCCGTAGTTGATGTCGTCGAACAGCGTCGCCTTGTAGCCGGCGCGCAGGCGTACCGACGAGGCGCGGTCGTTCCAGGCGGAGCCGATCCAGGCGGTGTCGGCGTCCACGCAGGTGTGTGCGCCGCCATAGTTGATGTCGGCGTAGACGCACGCGGCGCCGGTGTCGGCGGCCCAGGCGCCGGCCGTCAGCAGCGCGAATGCGGCGCTGCAGGCCTTGGCACGCCAAGCGGCATGCAGGGAAGTGGAGGTCATGATCGGCTTCGCTGGAAGTAGGCAACCATTGGAGTGGCTAAGCGTTGGCGCGTCTCGTTACGAGGTGCGCGGAACTGCAAGACGACGTTGGAAGACAGGGCAAATGACGACCGGAATTCGCGGCGCATGGCGCAGCGCCGTCGCGCACCGGATGTTTATCCGCTGGCGATCCGTCGACATACCCTAACCGGGTATTATTCGGCCGCGTGCGAACGGCGCCTTTCTGGTCGCTGGGCCCAACGGGCCTCGCGACGATGCACAATTCTCGTTCATGGTGTTCCAGCTGCCCAGCGCGCTGGACTTCTCGAAGCACTTCGTCGGCCAGTCGCAGGCCGACGGCTCGACCTGGGGCACCTCGACCGGCGCGGTCCCGGAAGCCCAGAACGTCGCCATGCTGCTCGCAGGCCTCGGGCTGGTCGGCGTCGCTGCAAGACGCAAGCAGGAGCAAGCGTGCCTGGACGAACAAAGGCCTCGCATCGCGAGGCCTTTTTACTGGAGCCCATGCGCCAACGTCCGGTCACCTGGCGCGGCGGCCGGAGGCGAGAGCGGCCCGGGGCTGGCGTGAGGCGCGCTCAGTGCACGCGCCGACCGTCCATCGACGTCAGCTCGCCCGGCTCTGTGTCGCCCAGTGGCGCGAAGATCGAGTCCGGCACCGAGTCCGACTTCGGCGCCCGCTGCATCGCCCAGCTCTCGAGCATCTCGACCACCTGGTCGATCGGCATCGGACGCGCGATCAGGAAGCCCTGCACGCCCGAGCAGCCGGCCCGGCGCAGCAACTCGTACTGCGCGGGCTCCTCGACGCCTTCGGCGACGGTGCTCATGCCCAGCGCCGCGGCCAGCTCGACGATGCTGCGCACGATGGCACGCGCGTCGTGCTGCGTGACGAGCTCGCGCACGAACGCGCGGTCGATCTTGAGCGTGTCGAACGGGAACTGGCGCAGGTAGGCGAGCGACGAGTAGCCGGTGCCGAAGTCGTCGAGCGCGACACGGATGCCCATCTGGCGCAGGATCTCCAGGTTCTTCAGCGCCTTTGGCGACGCGTCGATGAACAGCGACTCGGTGATCTCGATCTCGAGGCGCTGCGGCGGCAGGCTGCTGGCGGCGAGCGCCCTGCGCACCACCTGCACGAAGTCATCGCGCACCACCTGGATCGCCGAGACGTTGACCGCCACCATCAACCCCGGCAGCTTCTGTGCGCCGACCCGGCAGGCCTCGTTGAGCACCCACTCGCCGAGCTCGACGATCAGGCCCGTCTCCTCGGCCATCGGGATGAAGTTCATCGGCGGGATCAGGCCGAGCTCGCTGTGCTGCCAGCGCAGCAGCGCCTCGCAGCCGCTGACATGCCAGGTGGCCGTGTCCACCTGCGGTTGCCAGTGCAGGCGCAGTTCGTTCTTGGCAACGGCCACGCGCAGGTCGCGCTCCATCGTCATGCGCAGGCGCAGGCGTTCGCCCATGTCGGTGCGAAACAACTCGGCGCGCGCGCGTCCGCCGGCCTTGGCGGTGCTCAGCGCGAGGTCGGCGTTGGCCAGCAGCTCGTCGACGGTCGTGCCGTGCGCGGGGATCGTCACGACGCCAACGCTGGCGCTGCTGTTGATCAGCCCCGAGTTGCTCGAGAAGGCGCGGTTGAGTTCGTCGACGATGCGCTGGCCGAAGCGCAGTGCGTCGTCCTCGCTGCCGATGTCGTCCAGCAGCACAGCGAACTCGTCGCCGCCGGCACGCGCCACCACGTCGCACGCGCGCACCAGCTTGCGCAGTCGGCGCGCGGTCTCGCGCAGCACGCTGTCGCCGGCCGCGTGGCCGAACATGTCGTTGACGCGCTTGAAGTGATCCATGTTCATGCACAGCAGCGCCGACGGCTTCGTCGCGGCCGTGGCGATCTTGAGCTGCAGCTTGTCGCGCAGCTGCGTGCGATTGGCCAGGCCGGTGAGCGAGTCCACCAGCGCCAGTTGCTGCATGCGCGACTGGGCGTCGTGCTCCATCGTGATGTCGGTGATGACGCCGCGCCAGCCCTGGTCGACGCCGGCCTCGTCCACCAGCGGACGCGCGGTGATCGACCAGCGCCGCTGCGACCCGCCGACCCGCACCGGAATGCCGCGCTGGCGAAACGCCTGCCCCGTGCCGAAGGCCTGGTGCAGTTGCGCCATCGCCTGGCTGGACTCGGGATCGTGGGCCTGCTGCTCGAACCAGCCTGGCAGCGAGTGCCGGGCAGCGTCGACGTTCAGGCGCATCAGCGCGGTCAGCTTGGGCGTGATTCGCACGAGGCGGCCGGACGCGTCCGTCTCCCACATGACGTCCGCCGATTGGGATTCGAAGTCCTTGAGCAGCAGTGCGACCAGTTGGCCCTGGCGCTCGGCCTCACGCTCCGCGCGCAGCGCGCCGGCCGAGCGGCGGGCGCCCAGGATGATGGCCGCGACGGTCACCACGGTGTAGCAGGCCATCAGGCCGGACAGCAGCGCGGCCATCGGGTCGGGAATCTGCGCGACGGCCGCACTCGTCGAGACGCCGATGATCACGGTGAACACGATGGCGGCCGGTGCGAGCGGCGTCAGCACGAATCCGCCCCCAGCCACCAGGCCCAGCATCACGCCGGCGATCAGGATCTGGGCAGGCGGCGAGCCGTGGGCGAAGATGGCCCACGGCAGCGCGGCCCACAGCGCGGACAACACACCCGCATGCAGCGCGCTCTTGCGAACGACAGTCGGGCTGACACGCGTCGGCAGCTTGTGGCGATGACGCAGCCAGCCCGCGAGCCCCAGCACGCACAGCGCACAGATCAGGCCGCACCAGGTCCAGCGCAGCCACGGCGCGACCTGCGCGGGCAGCGTGCGCGCCAGCAGCACCGCGCTGACGATGTTGGCAGCCATCAGCCACGGCGACACGAAGGTCACCCATTGCACCAGGCGGGCTCGGATCTCGGCCGACTCGGTGTCACGCCCAAGGTAGACCTGGACCAGGCGGCGCCACGTGGCCCACTCGGCCGAAGGCAGAGGACTGGGCGTCGGGGGCGTCACGCTGGAGGGGAGGTTCGGCACGGAGGGTCTCGGCAAGGCCACCCGCAAAGCGGGGGGAATCCTTGCAGGTATCGGCCCGCGTGCGCCGAACTTGACCGCCAGCAGCGCGAGTTTTCCGGGAGATCTCCCCGCTACTCGACAGTCACGGTGTCAAAGTGAGCACGTGCTGCGCGGCCCCGGCCAACAGCGGCGTGGCGCGGCCCGCGACCCAGTCGGCGTGGCCGGCGCCGTAGTAAGGCGACATTGGATGGCCGCTCTGGCCGCCGGGCATGGACAGCGTGGCGCGTTCCTCATGGCCGGGGGCGACGACCAGGCGCTCGGACTGGCCGAAGGACGGGGCCGCGACGTGCGGCATGTTGCCGTCGCCCGATTGCGGCACCGACGGCATGTCAAGCCAGCGCGACAGGACCGGCAGCGCACGCGCGAGCGGGTGGGCGATGTGGCTGGAATTACGCTCGCCCCAGGTGGCTTCGCTCAACGGCCGCGCGCCATGTCGTGTCATGTCGTCCGCAGTCGCGTCCACCTGCGCGAGCAGGAAGGCGTCCCAGGTTGCGAAGCCGCGCGGCAGCAGGTGCGCAGGCTTCTGGTCGAGCGCGTCTTCCACCGGGTACTCGAAGCGGCTGTGCCAGACGTACGGGCGCTTCGGGCACCGGCCGGCCTCGACGAGCGGCGTGCTCCAGGCCTCCCACAGCGCGTCCAGCGTGCGCGTGCGCGTCTCGCGGATCAGGCGATAGGCCGCCTGGTCGGCGTCGGCGCGACCGTTCCAGGCTTTCAGCAACGCCAGGACCTCGGGTCGCGACGCCGACACTGCCGCCAGTCGCGCCGCCCACGGCTTCAGGAAAATCGCCTCGTCATCGAAGTGGATGGCGCCCAGGCTCTTCTCGTCGAACTTCGGCGTGGCGAGCAGGCGCTGGTGGATCTGGCGCGCACGGG
This sequence comes from Burkholderiaceae bacterium, assembly GCA_039920745.1. Taxonomy (GTDB): domain Bacteria; phylum Pseudomonadota; class Gammaproteobacteria; order Burkholderiales; family Burkholderiaceae_C; genus Scleromatobacter. Next base: position 173,046 of record JBDSDD010000008.1, read on the forward strand.
CGCCGAGGTCATAGCCCCCGTCGCCAATGGCCATGCGCAGTTCGACGTGGCCAGTGGACAGGGGCGGTGGCGGCGCGGGAACGGCCGCCGGGGACTCGGCGCCCACCTCGAATTCCGTCGGTCGGTAGGCGCGCGCGTTCGCGGTCCAGAGCACGCCACCCGCCGGATCCGCGATCAGCGGCGCCGACCCCGAGGCGGCCCCGCCCACGGCCTGGATCGCCCGCTGGCGCGTGGGTCGAATCGACTCGTCGTCGTCCTGCGGCAAATCGTAGGTGGCGAAAGACTGGATGCCGGTGGTCTCGACGAAACGCGGCCCCGCGATCGTCCACGCGATGCGGCCGTGCTGGTCGGCCACCAGGAAGTTCTGCTCCGGGATGCCCGCGCTGGCAGCCACGCGCAACGCCGTGTCGACCTCGGTCACCGCGAGAAGGTCGTCGAGCTTCAGGTTGTAGGCCCCGCCCTGGTCGGCGACCCAGTTGAGCGCGTAGCGGCCATGCTCCTCAATGACCGGCATGCCGTCGAACACGGTCACGGGCAGCACGACGTCGGGCGCGCCCTTCACGTGGATCGTTTCGTCGATGCGGGTGGTCGTGCCGCCAGGCTTCACCCACTCGAACCACGCGCCGTAGCTGTTGGTGAAGCCCCAGGCGACGTGGCCGTTGGAGCCCACCACCAGTGCCGGCACGCCTGGCAAGGTGACGCCCTCCGCGCGGATCGCGCCCGCGCCGATCTCGAACTGCGCGCGGAACCAGATGGACGGCACGCTGAGCGACAGGTGCATGTCGTTGGCCAGCATCGCGTCGCCGCTGACGCTGTGCGCGGCGTCGACTGCCCAGTTGTTGCTTCCGATGGCAGGTTGGTGCAGATCGTCCTGGTTGCCATCGAACAGCCCGACCGTCCGACCCCACGCTGCGTCGGGGTCCTGCAATGGCTTGCCGAGGCGGATCGGCGCCTTCTCCCGCAGGTCGAAGACCTCAGGGCCCGGCATGGGCGTGCGCCGGAGGGTCGTGCCGTCCAGCGCGCTATCCCAAGCGCCGCCTTCGGGCCTCATCCAACGCGCCATCGCGTAGGGAGCGGTGCAGTCCGGCCCGTTCCACTGCGCTCGTTCCAGTGCGTCGTCGAGGCCGTTGCCCTGCAGCATCCAGTACATCTCGCCGATCACCAGCAGCGAATCCACGGGCGACCAGGCCTTCGGCTCTGCACGCAGCATCATGTACTGCCACGGCTTCGCGTCCAGTTGCGTCAAGCCGGCGTTGACCCCCTCGGCGTAGGCCAACAGCAACGCGTGATCCTTCTGGTCCATCTGGGCGAAGCGTTGCGTGAGCATCACCCGCATCCGGTGCAAACGCCGCTTCTTGTCGCGCTCCAGCGCCACGGATCCAAACAGCTCGGAGAGCTCGCCCGCCGCCGAGCGCCGCGCGAGGTCCATCTCGAAGAACCGCTCCTGCGCATGCACGAACCCGAGCCCGCGTGCGACGTCCAGGCGGTTCGCACCCTTGACGACCGCGGTGCCGAGCCCATCGCGCGAGAGGGTCACCGGCCCTTGCAGACCAGGCACATGGGCCTGCCCATCGAGCTGCGGCAGGCTCCGGTGCAGCTCCCACAGCCCGACGGCCACCAGCAGCGCGACCAGGGCGACGAGCGCCAGCAGCGTCCAGACGACGAGTCGGGTTCTCGAGCGCAAACGGGCCATCCGGTCTCCTCAGGCGGGCACTCGGGCAGGGGTGCGTGCGGGCGATTCTAGGTTCGTCTTCAGCCATCGCTCACTTATCATCGACGCAGCGCCGCGACGCACTGTTGCGGCCGACAGGAGAATCCATTTCCATGGGCCAGCCCACCTCGCCTCAGCCCGACCCGGCCGCCCCCGCGCCGGAGTTTCCCGCCACCTCCCTGGCCCAATGGGAGCGCGCCGCGGCCAAGTCCGCGCCGGACGGCGACCTCGGCAAGCTCGATTGGCACACGCCCGACGGCATCGTCGTCAAGCCGCTGTACACCGCGGCCGACACCGCTGGCCTGGCCTTCACCGACACCCTGCCCGGCTTCGCGCCGTACGTGCGCGGGCCGCAGGCGACGATGTACGCGGTGCGCCCGTGGACGATCCGCCAGTACGCGGGATTTTCCACCGCCGAGGAATCGAACGCGTTCTACCGCAAGGCGCTGGCCGCCGGCGGCCAGGGCGTCAGCGTCGCGTTCGACCTGGCCACGCACCGCGGCTACGACTCCGACCACCCGCGCGTGGCCGGCGACGTCGGCAAGGCCGGCGTCGCCATCGACTCCGTCGAGGACATGAAGATCCTGTTCGACGGCATCCCGCTCGACAAGGTCAGCGTGT
>JBDSDD010000009.1:0-56593 GCA_039920745.1 Burkholderiaceae bacterium
CGCGCGGCGACAGCGTCCTAACGCGTTCCTAACGCCGTCTTATGCGGTCCATACGGCCGCCCTGGTCAAGTCACGCCATGCGCCGAACACGGCGCGCTTTGAACAGGCGGACGTCATGACGGACAACAAAGGAACGGTTTCCCCGCAAGGGCTCGGCGCCCAGCTGTGGGGCGCAGTGAAGGTCGCGCTGATCGACGAGGACCCGGTCGCCGCGGCGCGGCGCGCCAAGATGCAGGGCGGCAGGACGCCCGCGCCGGAAGCCGCCGCCCCGACGGCCGCGCCGGCGCCCATGTCGGCCATGGCCACCGCGTTGCTGACGCAGGTGCTGGCGCGGCAGACGGCCTACACGGCACTGACCGAGAAGCTCGCACCGCTCGAAACCATCGTGATCGACGAGCGCACGCGCTACCAGGCGGCTTACGCGCTGATCCGCGGCTCGCGCACGGTCGAACAAGTGATCCAGGCCATCGACATGCAGCACTTGCAGGCACTCGAGTCCGAGGCCGGCCGCTTCGCCGCGCAGCTCGAGGACAAGGAGCGCACCGAGATCGGTGCCCGCTCGCAGGAGCTGCAGACGCTGACGACCAACATCGACGCCGCCGCACAACAGGTGGCGCGCCTGCGCGAGGACGCCGAGGCCCGCATCCGCCAGATCGAGGCGACGGTCGCGCGCGACCGCGAGCGCCAGGCGCTGCTCGCGCGCGAGGTCGACACCAAGCGCCAGGAGCTCGCCGACGTGCAGCGCCAGTTCGACGCCGCCGCCAAGTCGGTGGCGCAGGCACTCGACGCCGCCAAGGCGACGGTGCTGCGCTACCTCGGCTGAATTGATTTCGAAGACAGACAAAACGGGCCGCACGCGACCCGGAAAGGAACGACCATGAACGACCTCATCCCCACCGACTACAAGCCCCGCAGCTTCTGGGAGCGCAAGGAAGGCTTGACCGGCCAGCTGGTGGGCGTCGCGCTCGTCTGCGGCGCCGGCGCGCTGCTGTACAAGGCGCTGCCTTACATCATCACGTTGCTCGAGAACACGATCTACGCCGGCGTGCTGGGCGCGGCCGCGATCGCGCTGTTCTTCGTGATCACCGACAAGCGCTTCTGGCGCCTGGGCGCGTGGGCTTACATGAGCGCGATGCGCCGCCTCACGCAGATCTTCGTCGAGATCGATCCCATCGGGATCATGAAGAACTACATCGAGGACCTGAAAGCCAAGCTCGCCGACATGAACGGCCGCATCTCGCGCCTGTCCGGAATGATCCGCGCCTGCAAGGAAGAGATCCGCAAGAACGACCAGGTGAAGACGGGTGCGCTGGGGCTGGTCAGCGAGGCAAAGAAGAAGGGCCTGACGATGGTCGCTGCTGCGCAGTCGCGCAAGGCCGGCCGCATGGCCGAGGCCAACCTGAGCTACCAGGACCTGCTCGCCAAGATGGAGCTGCTGCACCGCGTGCTGGTGAAGTACCAGGAGGTGTCGACCTTCCTCATCGAGGACATGACGCAGGAGGTGTCCATCAAGGAGCGCAAGCGCCAGATGGCCAAGGAGGCGTACTCCGCGATGAAGTCGGCGATGGCCATCATCAACGGCGACCCGAGCGCGCGCCAGATGTACGACATGGCCAATGAGTACGTCGCCGCCGACTACGCGATGCGCATCGGCGAGATCGAAGACTTCGTGCGCATGTCCGACACCTTCATGCAGTCGATCGACCTGCGCAACGGCGTGTACGAACAACAGGCCGTCGAGCTCCTCGCCGATTGGGAGAAGAACGCCGACTCGATCGTGCTGGGCGACGCCAAGCGCCTGCTGATCGAGAACAACCCCGAAGGCGCCGCGCGCGAGACGCGCGGCGGTGCGGCACGCACACGCAGCACCGGCAACGACACGCCATCCCTGGACTGGTTCGACCAGGCCAGCAAGTAAGCCAGTCACTCATATCCACAACGATTCGAAAGGAACCCATCATGGCCATCAAGCCACTTCCCAGACTCATCCTGATCGTCTCAGCCGTCGCCGGCGCCTGGTACGGGATCAACCGCTACGCGCAGGTCGCGCACGCCAACAGCGTGACCGCCAGCGCCGTGCCGAATCAGGCCGACGTCCCCGTCGCGGGCGCGACGGCCGCCGCCGTCCAGCCCACGCTGCCCAAGTCCACGCTGGCACCCGCCACCGGGAGCTACACGGCCCGCACATTGCTGCTGCCGTGGAACGCCGTGGCCGGCATGGCCTACGCCAATGGCGACGCCAACACGTCGGCCGACAGCCTGATGGCGCGCCATGGCGTGCACCTCGCGCTGGAACGCCAGGACGACTATTCGCAGATGGTGGCCGAGCAGGCGCTGTTCGCCGGCGAGGTCGCCAACGGCGTCGCGCGCCCCACCAAGGGCGCCGCGTTCGTCGTCATCATGGGCGACGCACTGCCCGGCTACGCCGCGTCCGCCAAGGCCGCGCTGGACAAGCTCGGCCAGCAGGTCGAGGTCGTCGGCGCGCTGGGCTACTCGCGCGGCGAGGACAAGTGCATGCTGCCGGCCGAGGTCGCATCCGACCCGCAGAAGGCGCGTGGCTCGCTGATCGGCGCGGTGCTGCGCGACGGCGACTGGAACATCTGCATCAAGTACGCCGCCGACAACAAGATCCCGGTCAACGCGGACCCGAAGACCTATGACCCGGACGCGATGAACTTCGTCTCGGTCGGCGCCTTCACCGAGGCCGACGAGAAGCTGATCGCCGCCAGCAAGGGCGCGTGCGAGACGCGCCCCGTCGTCAGCGCCGGCAAGCTCACCGGCGAAAGCCGCCGGGTGTGCCAGAACGGCACGGCCACGTGGACGCCGGGCGACGTGAAGGTCGCGCGCGAGGTCGGCGGCCTGGCCGCGGTCGCGTCGACCAAGGAGTACATGTGGCAGATGCCCGCCACCCTCATCGGCAACAAGCAGTGGATGGCGCAGAACCCCGCGTTCGTGAAGAACCTGCTGGCCGCCTCGTTCGAGGCCAGCGACGCGATCAAGGGCAGCGACGCCAACCTGCTGGCTGCCTCCACCGTGATGGCCAAGGTCATGAAAGAGCAGACGCCCGAATGGTGGGCGAAGTACCACCGCGGCGTGGTGGAGAAGGACTCGAAGGGCCTGGACATCCGCCTGGGCGGCTCCACCACGAACAACCTGGCCGACAACCTGTACCTGCTGGGCCTGAACGGCAACGACAACCTGTACAAGCGCGTCTACACGGTCTACGGCGGCCTCGCCAAGACCCTGTACCCGCAGGAGATGCCGGTGGTGCTGCCGTACGAATCGGTGGTCAACGCCAGCTACGTGCAGTCGCTCGCAACCGAGGCCACGGGCGCCGCGTCGGCGCGTCCCGCCACGCCGGCGTTCGACGCGCGCGCGCCGGCGACGTCGACGTTCGCCAAGCGTTCATGGGCCATCGAGTTCGACACGGGCAAGGCGACGTTCCGTCCGCAGGCGTTCTCCGTGCTCGACGAGATGCTGGACCAGGTGGCCGTCTCGGGCCTGGCCGTTCAGGTCTCGGGCCACACCGACAACGTCGGCGACCCGTCGTCCAACCTCGCGCTGTCGAAGCGGCGGGCCGAGGCCGTGAGTGCCTGGCTGCAGGCCAACGCGTCCTCGTCGTTCCCGAAAGAGCGCGTGCGCACCCGCGCCTACGGCGACCAGCAGCCGGTGGCGGCCAACGACTCGGCCGACGGCCGCGCCCGCAACCGCCGCGTCGACATCGCGCTCGTGCGCACCGAGTGATGTGCGACAGGCCGCCCGTCGCAGCACGCGGGCGGCCTCGTTCAACACGCTACCGCACACATGACCCCGTCCCCAAAGCGCGGCCCCCAAAGCGCTCGGAGAAGACACTTGAGACTCGTCAACCTGTTGTTGCCGTTCACGCCCGTACGGGCCCGCTCGCTGCGCACATTGGCCGCGCTGCAGGCCGTCGTGGCCATCGCGCTGTGGGCGCTGAGCGGCTCACGCACGTTGCCGTCGCCGCTGGAGGTGGGGGCCGCGTGGCTGGATCTCGTGCGCCACCAGGACCTGCTGTTCGAGCTGTGGGCCAGCCTCAAGGTGAGCCTGCTCGCGCTGGCGCTGTCGACGCTCGCGGCCGTCACGCTGACGGCCCTGGCCACGGCGCCGCTGTTCATGCCTATCGCCCGCCTCGCGGCGACGCTGCGCTTCCTCGGCTTCGCCGGCCTGACCTATGTGTTCATGCTGATGTCGAGCGACGCGCACGCGCTGCGCGTGTCCATCCTGACGTTCGGCATGGCCGTGTTCATGGTGACGGGCCTTCTGGCCGACCTGGCGGCGACGTCGCGCGACCAGGTCGACCACTGTCGGACGTTGGGCATGCGCCATTGGCGCATCACCGCCGAGGTGGTGGTGCTGGGCAAGGCCGACGTGATCCTCGACCTGATGCGCCAGAACGCCGCCGTCGGCTGGACGCTGCTGACGCTGGTCGAGGGCCTGACCCGCTCGGCCGGCGGCATCGGCGCGATGTTGTTGAACCAGAACCGCTACTTCCTGCTGGCCGGCGTGTTCGCGATCCAGGCGACGATCCTCGTCGTCGGCCTCGCGCAGGACGCATTGCTCGCGCTGCTCAAGGACACCGCGTGCCCCTGGAGCGCGCTCGGAAAGGAAAGAGGAGCGACATGACCGACACGACTGCCTACACGATGGGCAAGCGCCTGCTCACGATCGACAACGTCTGCCTGGACTACGACCGGCCTATCCTCGACGGGGTGACCTGCCACATCGACAACATCCAGCGCGCCGGCCTGCAACAAGGCCAGGTGGTGTGCCTGCTGGGCCCGTCGGGCATCGGCAAGTCGCAGCTGTTCCGCTGCATCGCCGGCTTGCAGAAGCCGACCTCGGGCAGCATCCGCCTGAACGGCTCGCAGCGCGAGGTGTGGCCGGGCGAGGTCGGCGTGGTGGCGCAGAACTATCCGCTGTTCAACCACCGCACCGTGTGGGGCAACCTGCTGCTCGCGGCGCTTCGCCGCGGCCGCGGCGCGGGCGAGGCGCGCGACGCCTGCCTCGCGCTGCTGGAACAGTTCGCCCTGGTGGAGTGCGCGAACGCCCACCCGATGACGCTGTCGGGCGGCCAGCGCCAACGCGTCGCAATCGCGCAGCAACTGTTGTGCAGCTCGCACTTCCTGCTGATGGACGAACCGTTCTCCGGACTCGATCCGCTGGCCAAGACCCGCGTTTGCGAGACACTCGTGGATGTGTCCACCACCCATGAACTCAACACCATCCTCGTCGTGACCCACGATATCGAGAGCGCGATCCGCATCTCCGACACGCTGTGGCTGCTGGGTCGCAACCGCGACGCCAGCGGCCAGCCCATCGCCGGCGCGTCCATCCAGCAGGTCTACGACCTCGCCGGCAGGGGCCTCGCGTGGGATCCGGACATCGAATCGCGTCCCGAATTCCTCACCCTGGCAGCGGAGCTCAAGGCCCGCTTCGCGACGCTGTGATCCCGCTGCCCGGCATCGACGCCTCGGCGGACGCCTGGCCCGGCCACGCGCGCCGGGCCTGGCGCGCGATCCGCGAGGCCGCCGCGGCGGACACGGTGGCGCCGATGCGCGACGACGCCACGCCGCGTCGGGCGCCCCGCTGGCCCTGGGCCTGGGCGTGCGCGGTATGGGCCGTCGCCTGGGTGCTGATGCTGGGGCTGGACCGCCACATCGGCCTGGCCCAGGCGGCCATCACGCTGGTGCTGGCGTCGGCGCTGGCCGCGATCTGGCTGCCGCTGGTGGCGTCGCTGGCCACGACCACGCTGGCGGTGCTCGCGTTCGACTGGTTCATCGTGCCGCCCAAGCACGCGTTCGGCGTCGAGCTGTCCGAAGACATGCTGCTGCTCGCGGAGATCCTGATCCTGAGCTGGGTGGTGACGGTGCTGCTCGCGCGCGGCCGCGTGCTTGCGTCACGCGCGAGGCGCAGCGCGAACCACGCCGACCAGATGCGCCGCCTGGGCGACGCGCTGCGCGACACCGAAGACCCGCTGCAGCGCGGCGCCGCGCTGCGCCAGGCGCTCACCGACCTGCTGGGCCAGCCGGCCCTGCTGCTGTTGCTGCGCAACGAGACGCCGCTGCCCGAAGACGACGCCGCCTCGACCACGCTGGGCGACCCCGGCACCGACGACCTCGTGGGCATGTGGCATTGCGTGCGCCTGTGCCGGCAGTTCGGGCCCGGCACCGGCCATGAGGAGGCCTTGCCCGCGCTGTACCTGCCGCTGCGCGGCGCCGAGGTCGAGGCGTTCGGCGCCGCGATGATTCCGGTCGCGTCCAACGAGTTCAGGACCGACGACGTGCTGGTGCAGGCGCAGGCACTGTGCGACCAGATGGGCCAGCTGCTGCATCGCGCCCGCACCCAGCGCCAAGCCGAATCCGCCAACGCGCATGCCCAGGGCCAGGCCGTGCGCAACGCGCTGCTGGCAGCGATATCGCACGATTACCGCACGCCGCTGGCAGCCATCATGGGTGCGGCCTCGTCGCTGCGCGACCAGGGCGCCAAGCTGGCAGCGGCACAGCGCGAGCGCCTGGCCGACAGCATCGTCACCGAGACGCTTCAGCTGAGCCGCCTGACCGACAATACGCTGCAACTCGTGCGCCTGGACGCGCCCGGCGTCAAGCTCAAGCTCGATTGGGAGTCCCCCGACGAACTGGTGGGCGCGGCCATCGACCGGGCCCGCCGTCACGACCCGGAGCGCCGTCTCAAGGTGTGGGCCGAACCCGGCCTGCCGCTGGTGCGTTGCGACGCCGTCCTGTTCTCGCAGATGCTCGAAAACCTGATCGACAACGCGCTCAAGTACAGCGACCCGCCCGCACCGGTCGAACTGTCCGTGCGCCGCCAGGGCGAGCACATCGTCTTCGCGGTGCACGACAGCGGCCCCGGCGTGCAGCCGGAATGGCGCGAGAAGATTTTCGATGTCTTCCAGCGCGGCGACTGGCGCGCCGGCAGCAAGAACAGCGCCGCCCAGCGCGGCGCCGGCGTCGGCCTGGCCGTCTGCCGCTCCATCGCGCTCGCGCACGGCGGCGAGCTCAGGCTGCGCCCGCGCAGCCAAGGCGGCTCCAGCTTCGAGTGCTGGCTGCGCGAGGAGGAGTCGCCCCGCGCCGAAGAGCACGATCCGATGCCGAAGGGAGCGCGGCCATGAGCCTGAGAGTGCTGCTGGTCGAGGACGACCGCGAACTGTGCCGCACGCTCAAGGACGCGATGACGGCCGAGGGCTACGAGGTCTTCACCGCCGCGAGCCTGAGCGAGGCCTTTGCGCTGCTGACCGGCCTGGGGGCGCGGCCGACCGCGGGCGGCGCGCCCGTCGACCTGGTGCTGCTCGATCTCGGCCTGCCCGATGGCGATGGCGAACAGCTGCTGGGCGCGCTGCGCCAGAAGCACACGGTGCCGCTGATCGTGATCTCGGCGCGCGAGAGCGACGGCCAGAAGGTGCGGCTGCTCGACGCCGGCGCCGACGACTACCTGGTCAAGCCCTTCAGCATCCGCGAGCTGCTCGCCCGCATGCGCGTGGGGCTGCGCCACCGCGGCACCAGCGTGTCGCCGGCCGTCACGCGCTACAGCGTGGGCAGGCTCAACATCGACCTCGGTGCGCGCGACGTGACGCTGGCCGGCGCGGCAGTGCACCTGACGCCCACCGAGTTCAACCTGCTGGCGCGACTGGTGCGCAGCGCCGGCCAGGTGGTCACGCACCGCCAGTTGCTGATGGACGTGTGGGGCGCGGAGTTCACCGAGCACACGCACTACCTGCGCCTGTACATGGCGCAGCTGCGCGGCAAGCTCGAGGACAACCCGGCCGACCCGCAGCTGCTGATGAACGAGCCGGGCGTGGGCTACCGCATCGTCGAGCCGCCGGCCTGACGCGAGGAGCGTGCGGCACGTCGCCACGCGGGCGACGCGCCGCACGCGTCCGTCACGTGCGCTACGCTGCCTTGTTCGGCGAACCCAGGCGCGCCAGCTCGGCGGCCTTGAGCGAGGTCATCAGCGACAACAGCGTGCCGAACGCATTGCCGCCGCCGTCGCTCGAGGCGCCGACCTGGATCTGCGGCACCAGCGGCACGCGCGCGGTCTCGAAGGCCTCGGCCAGGCGCAGCATCACGGTCTGCATCAGCTGCTTGTCCGCGCCTTCGCCTTCCAGTGCCTCGGACTTGGCCTTGATGGCCGCGGCCTCGGCCTCGCCCACAGCCTTGATCGCCGACGCCCGGCCCGCGCCCTCGTTCTCCTGGCGGAACTTCTCGCCCTGCGCGAGCGACTCCATTTCCTGGCGCCGGCGTTCGGCGGCCTTGACCAGCGCGGCGCCGTTGTTGTCCTTGATGGAGATGTCCACCAGAGACGACGTCAGCTCGGCCTGCTTCTCGGCCCGTTTCTCGGCCTCGTTCAACTCACGCTGCTTGTCGGCGGCGATCTGCTTTTGCGCGAAGGTCTCGACCTGTTCGCGCGCGATCTGGCGATCGCGCAGCTGCGACATGATGTTCTCGATCCGGTTGTCGCCCGGCTGCGGCTTGGGCGTGCCGATCAGCACTTCCTGGAACTCCAGCGAGTAGGCCTGGAAGCGCGTGCGCATGTCCACCGACGCGCCTTCCTGCAGCTCGCTGCGCGACTGGATCAGCTCGATGAAGGTGCGCGTCTGCGAGACGTTCTTGAAGTATGACGACACCATCGGGTCGAGCGTCTGCTCGACCAGCTGCTTCACGTTGCCGAAGCGCTGCACCACCATCGGCGCCTTGCGATAGTCGATGTGCACCACCACCGACAGCGGCAGCAGCGGCTCGAACGCGTCCTTGGTGATCAGCGTGATCTCGCGCAGGTTCGAGTCGAAGTTCGAGCCCGTCATGCCGGTCTGCCACATGAGCACGAAGTTGGTCGTCGGCACCAGCTCGATCTTGCCCGAGTACGTGTTGAACGCGTACTTGCCGGGCATCATCGGGTCGCGCCACACGCCGCGGCAACCGGTCTCCACCAGCTCGCCATGCGAGTAGTCGGTGCCAGACACGTCATTGCCCTTGCGGCCCGTGTACGACACCACCACGCCGACGAAGCCGACCGGGATCACCGTCTTGTTGATCAGCTCCACCGTCGCGAACAGGCGGTTGATGTAGTACGTGCCTTCCACCAGCACGCGTTCCTGGCGGCCGCGCTTGCCACCGTCCTTGAGGAACTTCTCGGGCTCCTGGAACGAGTTGTGGTGATCACCGACGTCCGGCGCGAGCAGCTCGTCGCGCGGCAGGGCCGGGCCGTCCTGCACCGTCACCACGGCCAGCAGGTCGGAGGCGTGCGACTCTTCCGCGCCCTTGATCACCAGCGGCGAGAAGCCGTGGCGCTGGTCGAGCAGCTCGCGCATCTTCTGGTAGTACTCGCGCTCGGTGGCGTCCATCGTCATCGAGTACGTGGTCTCTTCCGTCATCACGACGAACAGCGCCGGGTTGATGATGTGCGTGCCTTCACGCAGGATCTTGCGCTGCGGGCCCTTCTGCCCGCCGCCCTTGAGGAACGCACGGACGTCGAGGAAGTTGTTGACGGTCGCGTTGTCGGCCAGCGTCTGGCCCGCGGGCAGGTCGACGCCGTCGCGCGCGAACACGTAGCCGATCTTGCCCTGGGTCACCGACACCATCGGCAGGATGTGCACGCGGAACTGCAAGGGCGTGAAGAAGTGGAAGCCGCCGCGGCGCAGGTCAGGCTGGAAGCCGGCCTCACCGCTGAGCGCGAGCAGACCGAGCTGGACGGAGCCGCTGCCGCTCCACAGCTTCTCGACGACCCCGATGCGGTCGTTGGGGATGTAGCGCACGACGCCCGTCAGGGTCGCGAGCAGCCACAGCACGACCAGCACCGCCAGCGTCATGCCGACGGCGGCCGCAGTGGCCGAGCCGGTGGTCCAGCCACTGCTGAAGAAATCCGAAAACATGATGACCTTCCTCGAGTGTTGTCACTCGTTGGTGTTGTGCCAGGGCGCACGCAGGCCGCGACGACGCACGCGCGTCGAATCGCAGGAGAACTGCAGGATGTGGCCCGGACCGGGAGCGCACGGCGAGATGCCGGCGCGACACGAGCGGCCCGCGTCCGCGCGTGCGACGCGCATGCGCGGGGCCGTCGCGTCGCCACCAGGGCGACGCACAGGCACGCACATGCACGCCGCGGCGAGGCCGCGTGCCGGAACGTTGGGGGGGTGAAAAGCGGCGCTGCCGTCAGGCGGACTCCGACGCGGAGCGTCGGTGTCGCAAGCCCGGAGGGGCGCTGCAATCGCTGCGAACGCACGGCGGATTCGCCAACGCGCTCGTTGCGGCAACGACGACGTTGCCGACCAGGGCGGGGCTCAGAGTATCGAACCCGAACAACGCGGCGCAAGCGGCGCCGCTGAAGCGAAAAGTACGCAAATTAGACTCACTGTCAGCGGCCACACAGGGCCCGACAACCAGCATCTTGCGCCCGGTGTTGCGGTGCGTCAATGGGGTGCGTCTTGGCTGTCTGGAGTCTCGCGTCCACAGCGTCGCGATCGGCACCCGCACGACAACGAGCGACTTTCCGCGCAGGTTCGCGATCGCGCGCGATCGGCCCGTGAAACCACGGTCTTGGCGCGGGGCGCGGCGGCGCGAGCGTCCCAGAATCGATCGCATGCACCGGCGCTTCCTGTCTGACGACGCCGGCCCCCGTCAACGTCGTTCAACCGCGTCTGTGCGTCATGCCGCTTCAATTCAAGAGCCTGTATCGAGTGCTGCTTCTTGCGCTTGTCGCGCAGTCGGCGGGGGCCGTCGATGGGGTGTCGGTTGGGGTGAGGCCGAGCGATTGCAGGCCGAGGGATGCGGATAGTACGTGTGCGACGGCGGTGGCGGGGGGGACGGTGGAGCCACTTCCTTTCAAAGGTGCGGACGTGCTCTACGACGGACCTCTCGGCGGAGTACCCTCTTCGGGATATGCCTACTGGGGTTTCGACTACTTCGACGATCAATGGGGCTACCCGAGCTTGGTACGGCAGGACGAATTCATCAATCGCAGCACAGTGCCTGTCACCATCAAGCTGAGCTTCACCATACCGACGAATCATCCCTGCCGGAACGACTGCCTGCCCGGCGTGCAGTTCCAGGTCGACGTTGGCTGGTTCAAGCTCGACCCGCCCTCCGTCATCAACGGAAACACCGCGTCCGTGACATCGACGTTCAAACCTGGCCAAGGGTTTGGATGGGTGATCGCGCTCTGGCAATCGACCAATCCGAGGTTGACCGTCACCGTTCCCAAGGGCGCCACTGCGACGCTGATCGACGTGGGCCTGCCGTCCCTCCCCGCAGTCGCGAACGAGATCGCTGCGACTACCACCGTCTGCGAGTGCTGGGACGGGTCGACGGCAGTGTGCTCTTACGGCCGTCGCTTTTCGAATGGGCTGCTCGGATCATGGGATCAACGCAACTCGGGCTATACGCGGCAAGGGGCCTTCAGCAATTGCCCCACCAATGGTCCTTGAGTGATCCAGGTCGATCACTACTGCGTTGCCGTCGTGAATGACCAGGACCGCTTGAAGTCCATCGCAACCCCGGTCAGTGCGCCGGTCATGGTGCCCGAGACGGAAGCCGCGTAGGTGGTGGTCGGCGAAAGCGGGGCAAGCGGGATGGCAGCGGCAAACGACTGCGGCACGAGGCCATTCGGATCGTTCTGGCTGGTCAGGGTCAGCGTGGGCACGGTGGAGCCCGTGCCGCTGTTGATCAACGTGAACGACGATACGGAGACACGTTGCTCCGGATCGACCGTTATCGACAACGGAGTACCCAATGTCAGTACGCCCTGGCTCGGCACCGGATTCGGAAACTCCAGGCCCAATCGGAGCGGCACGCCCTTGGCGCCATTGATTGGCCAGATCGCGACTCCATTGATGAGGGGTTGAGCGGCCTGTCCCAAGCCGCGAGTCGGATCCAGCCCCGGCCGAGTGATGTCAATGACCAGCGGCATGGAAATGCTCGCCGCCACACCACCCGACCATCCAATTCCAACATCCACAGGTTGAAACGCCAACATGCCTGGCCGGTGATAGACCCCGTTGACCAGCACGTCCACGCCCTGGCTCCCATGCACCAACCCGGCAATGACTTCCTCTCCCTCAATCGGCACATAACCAAAAACCTCATCCCGATTCCACCAATTCACCGCCGTGAACCCCACCGTCCCCGCCACTTCCGCGTGCGTGAACGAGTCGTTCGCGATGATCCAGTCCGCATGCGCCTGCGCCGCCTGGTCCATCGCCGCGTTCTGCGCCAGCATGCCCAGCCCGGCCGAAAGTCGGATCTCGTTGAGGCGGTTGAACGCGGCAAGGCGGTCGGCGTCGTAGCCCACCGGCGTCGGCACGGTCATTTGCGCCGCGATCGGTGCGCTGGGTACCGGCGTGGGCGCCGGCGGTGGTGAAGGCGGCTCCGGCGCGGGCGCGGGCTCGCCGCCGCCGCCGCCACACGCACCCAGCGCACTCAGCAAGGCCGCGGCCGCCACGAGGCGCAACATCGCGACCAGCGTGCGCCCGCGCACCACGCCATCGTTCGGCCCGCGGGCCTGGGTCAACGGATCCATCGAGCTCACTCCTGCATCGGCGACACGGCGTCCACGTGCCGTCCTTGCGGACCGCTTCGCCAACGCCTCCAGGAGCCATGCTTTCACGCCACCCGCGGATCCACCAAGCCGCCCAACCCCCACTTCATGGGAGGCGCGCGCCTCCCGGTGTAATACGGTTGGTTAATCGCGCATTCCGCGCGCCTCGACCCACTTCGCACCACAATCGTCGACATGCGAACTCCCAACTGGTGGCTGCCCGTCGGCGTCGAACCCGCGGCGGCGTGGCTGCTCGCCAGCCGCATGCTGCGGGGCTTCGCCGACGGCTACGTGGCGGTGCTGCTGCCGGCCTACCTGGGCGCGCTGGGCTTTGGCGTGGTGCAGATCGGCGTGCTGAGCACGTTGACGCTGGCCGGCTCGGCCGCGGCGACGATCGCGGTCGGCGCGCTGGGCCACCGCTTCCGCGCCTCGCGCCTGATGTTGGCCGCGGCACTGACGATGGTGGCCACCGGCCTGGGCTTCGCCGGCTTCCACGCGTTCTGGCCGCTGGCGCTGGTGGCCTTCGTCGGCACCCTCAACCCGAGCTCGGGCGACGTCAGCGTGTTCCTGCCGCTGGAGCACGCCCGGCTCGCGCGCGCAGCGGCCGACAGCGGCGCGCGCACCGCGCTGTTCTCGCGTTACGCGCTCGCGGGCGGGCTCAGCGCCGCCGTGGGCGCGCTCGCGTCCGCGTGGCCAGCGTGGTGGAGCGCGCACACGGGTGGGCCCGTGCTCGAGGCGATGCGCGCGATGTTCGTGCTGTACGCGGCGATCGGCGCCGTCGTGGCGTTGCTGTACCGCGGCTTCATCGCCCATGAACATCGCGACCAGGCCGCCGCGGGGGAGGCGGGCGGTGCCGGCAAGAACCCCGACGCGCCCAAGCCGCTGGGCCCGTCGCGCGGCATCGTCATGCGCCTGGCCGGGTTGTTCTGCATCGACTCGTTCGCCGGCGGCCTGCTCGTCAACTCGATGCTCGCGCTGTGGCTGTTCCAGCGCTTCGGGCTGTCGCTCGCATCGGCCGGCCAGTTCTTCTTCGCCTCGGGCCTGATGATGACGGCGTCGCAATTGCTCGCACCGCTGCTCGCGCGACGCTTCGGGCTGGTCAACACGATGGTGTTCACGCACATCCCGGCCAGCTTGTTCCTGATCGCGGCCTCGGTCGCCACGACACTGCCCGTCGCGCTCGCCTGCCTGCTGCTGCGCAGCGTGCTGTCGTCGATGGACGTGCCCGCGCGCAACGCGTTCGTGATGGCGGTGGTGACGCCGCCCGAACGCGCGGCCGCGGCCAGCTTCACGGCGGTGCCGCGCAGCCTGGCGTCGGCGCTGGGCCCGACGATCGGCGCTTCGCTGCTGGCCAGCGGTGTGCTGGCCGCGCCGCTGGTGGCGTGCGGCGTCCTCAAGATCGCCTACGACCTGCTGCTGCTGGGCATGTTCAGGCGACACCCGGTCGACTGACGCCCGCGCAGACTCACGCCGGCGCGGCCGCCGCCAGCAGGGTCTCGAGGCAGTGTTCGCGAATGCCGTAGAACTGCTTCAATTCGGCGATCTGCGCCAGCACGTCGGCACGCCGGCGCTGTGCCTGCGGCGTGTCCTGGGGGCCCGTGCGGCGCACGGCCAGGATCATCTTGTTCTTGCTGGTGTGCTCCAGCGCGACGAACTCGAACACCTGCGCGTCGTAGCCATGCGCCTCCAGCAGCAGCGCGCGCAAGCCGTCGGTGACCATCTCGGCCTGCTGGCCCAGGTGGATGCCGTGCTGCAGCATCGGCTTGAGCAGCGCCGGCATCTGCATCTGCGGACGGATCTGCTTGTGGCAGCACGGCGAGCACATGATGATGGACGCCCCCGCGCGGATGCCGGTGTGAAGCGCGTGGTCGGTGGCGGTGTCGCAGGCGTGCAGCGCGATCATCACGTCCAGGCGCTCGGGCACGAAGCTGCTGACGTCGCCGGCCTCGAAGCGCAGTCCTTGCAGCTTGCACTTGGCGATCGCGTCGTTGCACAGCGTGACCAGGTCGGGCCGCAGCTCCACGCCGACGATGTCGAGCGCGCGCGCCGCGCCCCCGGCCTGGCGGCGCAGGACGTCGTGCAGCGCGAACGTGAGGTAGCCCTTGCCGGCGCCGAAGTCGACGATGTTGAGCGCCGCGGTGGCGCCCACGCCGGCGGATTCCAGGGCATGCGACATCACCTCGACGAACTTGTTGATCTGCTTCCACTTGCGCGCCATCGCCGGCACCAGTTCGTGGCGCGCGGTGGTCACCCCCAGCTCGGTGAGGAAGGGCGCGTCCAGGCTCAGGAAGCGGTGCTTCTGGCGATCGTGCTGCGCGCCGTCGCCGTCGTCCTGGCTGCTGGCCGCGACCACGGCAGCGCGCGTCGCGTCACCAACGTTGAGCTTCGCGCGGTGCATCGTGTAGCGTCCCTTGCGGCTCATCATCAGCTGCAACTCGGACTCGTGCGTGAACAGGTGCTCGTGCGCGAAGCGCGTGCCCACGAGGTGCGCGATGGTCTCCAGCGCGCTGGCCACGGGCTCGTTCTTGGTGATGTCCTTGGTGCGGTGCTTGAAGACGAAGGACAGGCAACGCTCGCCACGCAGCACCAGCGTCCGCGCGGTCACGCGCTCGAGGTCGTCGTCCTTGACTGTCGGCTTGCTGAGCAACACGCGCGTGGCGCTGCCGTCGGCGATTGCCTGCGCCAAGGCTTCGAAAAAGCGTTCGCGCTGGGCCAGATCGGCCAGCGCCGCAGTGCCGGCGTTGAGCGGCGAGGAGTCGGTGAGCGAACTTGCGGATGGACTGGCGGAAAGGGAATCAGGCGACACGGCGACCGCCGCGTCGCCGCGGCATCAAGTAAGTGATTGCTGCATTTTCCCGCACGCCGCGCTTTCGGGCCAGGGCCGTGCGACGATAGCCCTCCTTTGCAATTCGACGTGGACTTCGCATGAGCCCGCACGGCCGCCCGAGGGGCGAAATGACCGAGGTGCGACAGCACGAGGGTTGCCTGATGAGACTGGCCAGCCTGTCGGCCACCCGGCGCTTCGCGCTGATCGTCGCGCTGCCGCTCGCGTTCGCCGCGTTCCTGCTCGCCGCCGCTCCACCCGTGCGCGCCGCCGACAAGCAGATCAACGCCGTCCCTCGCGCCCTCGCGCTGGCGCCCGCGTCGGCGCCGTCGGCCAGCACCAGCGGCGCACTGATCGTCGGCTCCAAGCGCTTCACCGAGTCGTACATCCTCGCCGAGATCCTGCGCCAGACCGCAGCCACAGCCGGCCCGGCCGAACACCGCGAAGGCCTGGGCAACACCGCTGTCGTGCTCGCCGCGCTCAAGGCCGGTGCGATCGACGTCTACCCCGAGTACCTGGGGACCATCGACGCCGAGATCCTGGGGCACCGCACGCCCGCGTCACGCGAGGTGATCGCCAAGGAGCTCGCCCAGCAAGGCCTGGGCATGGGCCTGTCGCTGGGCTTCGCGAATGGCTACGCGCTCGCGATGCCCGCCGACGAGGCCGAGCGCCTGCACATCACGAGGATCAGCGACCTGGCCGACCACCCCGACGTCGTTCTGGGCCTGTCGCACGAGTTCATGGGCCGCATGGACGGCTGGCCCGGCCTGTCCGCGCGCTACGGGCTGAAGGTGCGCCCGACGGGCCTCGACCACGGCCTGGTCTACGACGCGCTGGCCAGCGGCAAGATCGCCGTCACCGACATCTACACCACCGACGCCCAGATCGCACCGCGCCACCTGCGCGTGCTGGCCGACGACAAGGACTACTTCCCGCACTACGACGCCGTGCTGCTGTACCGCCTCGACGCCGTCGCGCGTCACCCGGCGCAGTGGCAGGCGCTGCAAGGCCTGGCCGGCCGCATCCCGGCCGCGACCATGATCGCGATGAACGGTCGTGCGGAGCTGCGCCACGAGACCTTCGCCGACATCGCCAAGGAGTTCGTCGGCGGCCACTTCGACGCCAACGCGCAGGCCAGCGCCGCCGATGCAGCCGACCCCGGCCAGCGCGACGCGATGGGCGGCCGCTTCGTCAAGCGCCTGTTCGCCGCCGACCTCGCACGCCTGCTCGGACAGCATCTGCTGCTGGTGGCCGTGGCCGTGTTCTGCGCCACGCTGCTGGGCGTGCCGCTGGGCGCCGCAGCCGCCGCGTATCCGCGCAGCGAAGGGCCGGTGATGGCCACGGTAGGCGTGCTGCAGACTATTCCCGCGCTCGCGCTGCTCGCGATCCTGATCCCGCTGATGGGGCGCATCGGCACCGGCCCCGCGCTGGTCGCGCTGACGCTCTATGCGCTGCTGCCGATCGCGCGCAACACCGCCACCGGCCTGCTGGGCGTGCCCAGTGGCCTGCGCGAGGCCGGCACCGCGCTCGGGCTGACGCCTGCGCAGCGCTGGAGCGCCGTCGACGTGCGCCTGGCGCTGCCGACGATCATGGCCGGCATCGGCACGGCGGCCGTCATCACGGTGGGCACCGCGACGATCGCGGCCTTTGTCGGCGCCGGCGGCCTGGGCGAACGCATCGTCACGGGCCTGGCGTTGAACGACCACGCGATGCTGCTGGCCGGCGCGGTGCCGGCGGCGGCACTGGCCCTGCTCGTGCAAGGCCTGTTCGCGCTGCTCGCGCGTTGGGTGACGCCCAGGATCAGCTGAGCGACGCCTGCGCCACACGCCGCACCGGCGTGCGCATCAGCATGAACTCCTCGGCCAGCGTCGGGTGCACGGCGATGGTCTGGTCGAAGTCGCGCTTGTGGGCGCCGCAGGTCACGGCCACGGCCAGCGCCTGGATGATCTCCGGCGCGTCCGGGCCGATCATCTGCACGCCCAGCACGCGCTGGTCGAGGCCGTCCACCACCAGCTTCATGAAGGTGCGCTGGGTGCCGCCGACGAAGGCGGTCTTCATCGGGCGGAAGTCGGCCGCGTAGACGTCCACCGGCCCACGCTGCGCGGCCTGCTGCTCGGTCAGGCCGACGGTGGCGATCGGCGGATCGGTGAACACGGCGCTCGCCACGGTGCGGTGGTCGACGCGCCTGGCGTCCTTGTCGAACTCGGTATCGGCGAACGCGCGCGCCTCGGCGATCGCCACCGGCGTCAGGTTGACGCGGTTGGTGACGTCGCCGACGGCCCAGATCGTCGGCACGCTGGTGCGGCTGTCGACATCGACGGCGATCGCGCCGCGGGCGTCGAGCTTGACGCCCACCTCGGCCAGCCCGAGACCGGCGGTGTTGGGCTTGCGGCCGGTCGCGTTGACGGCGGCCTTGGCGTGCAGCACGCTGCCGTCGCCGCGGTGCAGCGCGAAGCCGGCGGCGTCGCGCGCAAGTCGCTCCAGCGCCACGCCGCAGGCCAGCGTGATGCCGCGTTCGCCCAGCGCCAGCGCGAGGCGCCCGCGCAGCTCGGCATCGAAGCCGCGCAGCGGGAAGCTGTCGCGGTAGGCCAGCGTGACCTTGGCGCCCAACCCGGCCAGGATGCTCGCGAACTCCACCGCGATGTAGCCGCCGCCGATCACCAGCAACGACTCGGGAACTTCGCGCAGGTCCAGCACCTCGTTGGACGTCATCGCCTCGCCCAGGCCGGGGAACGCGTCGGACGACGGCCCGCCGCCGGTGGCGATCAGGATGCGCGGGGCCGCGAGGCGGCGGCCGCCGACGTCGACCTCATGGCCTGACAGCAACCGGCCGCGGCCGCGCACGGGCTCGACGCCGGCGTTGCCCAGCATGTCGTCGTAGATGTGCTCGAGGCGGTCGATCTCGCGCTTCTTGGCGTCGGCCCAGCGAGCCATCTCGAAGCGCGCGCGCACGTCGCTCCAGCCGAAGCCCTCGGCCTCCTTGAACTGCTGCGCGAAGCCGGCCGCGTACATCATCAGCTTCTTGGGCACGCAGCCGCGGATGACGCAGGTGCCGCCGAAGCGGTCGGCTTCGACGATCGCGACCTTGGCCCCATGCGCCGCCGCGCGCCGCGAGCCCGCCACGCCGCCCGAGCCGCCGCCGATCACGATCAGGTCGTGGGTCATTTCCATGAAGGTCTCCGGGCTTGCACTTGAAGAGCGCGAAAGGCGGCGCCCTTCGCGGAGCCACATGCTCGCAGAGTTTGGAACTCCGCGCGACGCCGGGGTCTAGCCCGGCCGCGCGCGTGAGGCGCGATCCGCCACGAAGCGATCGAACGCGTCGAGCAGCGGCGCGTAGCGCTGCGGCTCGGACTCGATGTCCGCCAGCGCGGCGCACGTCGCCTCCAGCGTGCTCAACTGGGTCGCCAGCCGGGCCTTGCGCAGCGCTCGATAGCGCGCCGGCCTGTCCGCCGCCACCGGCCATCTCGGCAAGGACTGCAGCAAAGGGTTCGCATGCAGCATGCGCAGGCTCTTGCGCCAGGTGCCGTCGAGCACCACCAGGCGCGTCGGCCGAACAGCCGGTGGCTTGACCGAGATACGCATGGCTGTATCCGGCGGGTAAAGCAGCGCCACCGTCGATACATCGCCGCCGAGCAGCTCGCGCAGCGCCGCGGGCTCGAAGATCTCGCCCACCACGACGCGACAGCGCGCGAGGCTCAGCCGCAGCAAGCGCGCGCTGCCCTTGGCCTCGCCGGCCTCGTCGGGATGCTGCAGCACCAGAACGTCGATGTCGTTGCGCACGGGCGTGACAAGCCCGCACACGCAGGTGCGCGCGGGCAGGGCGCAGGCGGCGCAGCGCGGTCGTCGCTCGAGCGTGTCGGACATCGAAGACGCAGGCCCCGGCCTTGCCGAGTCAAAGGGAACCGCACACCTTACAGGAGTTCATCCCATGTACGACACGCACGACCAGACGGCCCACGGCCAGGACAAGCTCGGCGAGCTGATCAAGGACATCAAGTTCGCGATGTTCACCACGCACAAGATCCAGGGCCACCTGCATTCGCGTCCGATGACGACGCAGAACAAGAAGATCGACCATGACGCATTGTGGTTCTTCATGTCGCGCTCCGGCGACCCCGTCTCCGAGTTCCAGGGCGACGACCAGGTCAACGTCTCGTATGCCAACCCGAGTTCCGACACCTACGTCTCGGTCACCGGCACCGCGCATGTCGTCGACGACATGGCCAAGAAAAAAGCGCTGTGGAACAAGGCCTCCGAGGCCTGGTTCAAGGGCGGCGTGGACGACCCCGATCTCGCGCTGGTGCGCGTGCAGATAGAACACGCCGACTACTGGGACGTGAAGGAGAACAAGCTCGTCCAGCTGTACAAGATGGCCGAGGCCGCGATGACCGGCAAGCAGCCCAAGCTGGGCGAGCACGGCCACATCAAGCCCCAATGACCGTGCGCTGAAGCGCCAAGCGAGACGCGGGCGCGAGGCCCGCGTTACTCGTGCCGGCGAGCGTGTTCAGATGAACATGCCACCCGACACCTCGATGCGCTGCGCGTTGATCCACTGATTCGGCTCGGTCAGCAGCGATGCCACGGCGCCGCCGATGTCGTCGGGTCGACCCGCGCGGCCAAGGGCCGTCTGTTGCGCGACGAACGCGTTCAACTGGGCGTTGTCGCGCACCGCGCCGCCGCCAAGATCGGTCTCGATGCCGACCTCGCGCGGCACCGTGTCGTCCACTACATGCCGTCGCTCAATGCGCAGGGCGCGATCGTCGAGGTGTTGCCTGACTTCGTCGCTCCCGCGATGCCCGTCTCGCTGAAGCCGCCCCACCGGCGCCAGCTCGCGCCGCGCGTGCAGGCCGTGATGGCCTGGCTCACGCAGGTGATCTCGCCGATCCTGTCGACGACGGCCTGAGCCTCGTTCCGTCGCGCGAGGGCGCAATGCATCCCGCGCACCCGCACCTCGTCGCAGCGGCGTGGCGGGGTTGAAATCGCGTTCCTAGAATCGACGCCATCGCTTCCCGACAACCCCCAAGGATCCCCATGCGTCACGCCCTCATCCTCACGCTCGTCGCCGCCGCCGCGCTCGTCACGCTGCAGGCCCAGGCCGCCCAACAGACACGCAGCGTCGCACCGTTCACGACGATCGCCAACTCCGGCCCGATCAGCGTGCACATCGAGGTCGGCAAGGCGCAGTCGGTCACCGTCAGCGGCAACGACGAGCTCGTCGGCGACCTGCTGACCGACGTCGCCGGCGGCGAGCTCCAGCTGCACATGCGCCACGACACGACGAACTTCAACTCGCACCACGACAGCCTGCACGTGACCATCACGATGCCGCAGCTGACCGCGTTCACGATGGGCGGCGCCGGCGAGACGACGATCACGCACATGAGCGGCGACGCCCTCGACGTGCGCTTCGGCGGCGCCGGCAGCCTCAAGGCCGAGGGCACGGTCAGGAACTTCAAGCTCAACGTCGGCGGCGTCGGCTCGATCGACACACGCGAGCTGCACGCCGACAACGTCGACGACAATGTCGGCGGCGTCGGCCACGTCAAGGTGTGGGCCGGCACGCGCCTGGACGCCTCGGTG
This sequence comes from Burkholderiaceae bacterium, assembly GCA_039920745.1. Taxonomy (GTDB): domain Bacteria; phylum Pseudomonadota; class Gammaproteobacteria; order Burkholderiales; family Burkholderiaceae_C; genus Scleromatobacter. The sequence continues at coordinate 20,969 of JBDSDD010000009.1, forward strand.
GGCGGCGTCGGCTCGCTGACGTACTACGGCGAGCCCAAGCAGGTCAACACCAACGGCGGCGGGCTGGGCAGCATCTCCAAGGGCAAGTAACGCCCGCGGGGGATTGGCCGCCGTGGGCAGCAGCGGAGACAATGTGGGCATCCCCCACAGCGCCAAAGCCGCCCACCCGCACGACGGGTGCGCGGCGCCCCGCATGAACCCTCACGACATCGTCATCGCCGGCGGCGGCATCGCCGGCTTGTATTGCGCGCGCCAGCTGGCCGACGCCGGCCACCAGATCCTGATCCTCGAGGCCTCGTCCGATCGTTGGGGCGGGCGCATCGAGACCGAGGACCTGGACGGCTTCATCGCGGAAATGGGCCCGATGCGCTTCGAGCCCACGCTGCAGCCGCGCTTTGCCAAGCTGTGCGACGAGCTGGGCGTCGCACTGGTGGACTTCGCCGGTCCCAGCGGAGAAGCTATCGTCGCGCCCGACGACGACCTCACGCCCGAGGAACAAGGCCTGAACTCGCTGCAGCTGCTGCGCCGCGGGATCATGCTGGTCATGGGCCGCGCGCCCGATGACCAGGCCTGGATCGACAGCCTGAGCGAGGCCGACTACACGCGACTGCGCAAGCACGCGCAGCTGCACGGCCAGCCGCTGTGGGCCACGGGATTCTGGAACGCGCTGTCGGCGCAAGGCGTCCTGAGCCATCGCGCCGTCGTCAAGCTGCGCGACACCGGCACGTTCTATCACATGATCCCGGAGAACCTGAACGCCGCCGAGTGGATCATCTGGTGGTTGCGCGCGCTGAAAACCGTGGGCCAGCAGCTGGCCAGCATCGCGGGTGGATCGTCACGCTTGTCCGACGGATTGATGGACGTGCTGCGCGCGCATCCCAATGTCACGCTCGCCGGCGGACATACCCTGCTGGGTTTCCGTCCGACGGGCCTGGGCGAGCGCGCCGTGGAGCTGGATGTGCGCACCAAGAGCGGCACCGCCAGGCTGACGGCGCAACGCCTGATCCTCGCGATGCCGCGCCTGCCGCTGGTCAAGCTCGCGCAGCACCTGCCCGAGCACGTCGCGTCGCAGCTGGACAGCGTCAACGGATTTCCGATGCTCAAGGTCTTCTTCGTCAGCAATGCGCCGTGGTGGGACTACGACCAGCCGCCGCAGCAGCACGCCAACTGCATGCCCACGCGCGAGATCCACTACTTCCGCCGCCCGCGCGAGGCGGACGCCGACGGCCACGGCATGGTGCTGCTGTACATGGACACCCCGGCCACCGAGTTCTGGCGCCATTACGTGATCGACACCGAGCGCCACGACCGCGCCGAGCTGGACCAGAACGGCCGCATCGTGGACGCGTTCGCGCTGTTCGTCGCGCGCGACGTCAAGCGCGCGCTCGAAGGCCACGAGGACGGCGAACTGCCGGTGCGCCTGACCGAGAGCGCGCGAAAACTGTTCAACGACATGACGCTGGACGAGGCCACCGCGTACATCCGCAACTCGGTCATCACCTATGGCCTGCGCGACTGGGCCCGCGCGCCGTACGGCGCGGCCAACCACGGCTGGCAGCCGGGCGTGCGCAGCTGGAAGGTGATGGACACCTTCAAGGCCTTCGACTTCGGCAGCGGCGCCAAGAACGTGCACATCGTCGGCGAGGCCTACTCCGACTACCAGGGCTTCATCGAAGGCGCGCTGAACAGCGCCGAGCTGGCGCTGCAGACAATTGCCCCGCGACGCGACGTGGAGCCGGAGCCGGAGTCGGAAGGCTGATCCTCATGCCTCGAAGTCGCGCAGGTCGCGCCCACGCGTCTCGGCGCCGAAGCGCCACACCAGCGCCAGCGACAAGCCCACCGGCACCAGGATCACGAGGGCCGCCATGAACAGCCCCGGCACCAGCACGAGCACGCTCAGCAGCTGCGCGATCAGCCCGCCGCCCTTGGTGCAGGCCGCGATCCAGCCCGTGGCGCGGCCGCGCACCGTGAGCGGGTAGCTCTCGGCCGCGTAAGGCAGCAGCATGGCAATGAGGCCGTTGATGCCGACGATCAACAGCGCGATCGGCCACACCGGGCTCAGCGTGCCGGGGGGCGCGATCTCCAGCAGCATCACGCCGACCAGGCCGAGCCCCGTGGCGCCGATCGCGCCCAGCAGCGCGCCCTTGCTGCTCCACCGGCTGTACAGGAACGCGGCGACGAAGACGGTCGGGATCGCGATCAGTGCCGACGCCGACAGCAGCTTGCTGGACACCGCCATGCTGTAGCCCTTCTCGACCAGGTGGATCGGCATCCACAGCAACAGCCCGAAGTTGATCAGCCCCCAGGCGACGGCCACGATGCTCAGCGCCCACGTGCGCGCCGCGAGCTCGTGCGTGACGTGTTGTGCGCCCGGCGCAGGCGCGACCGCAGGCGCGGCGGGCGCGCGGGCCTCGGCATGCACGTCGCAGCCGAAGCTGCGCAGCGTGCGGATCGCCTCGTCGATGCGGCCCTGCGCCGCCAGGTACTTGGGCGACTCAGGGATGAACGCGTTCAGGAAGATCAGCAGCAGCCCCGTGGGCAGGTTCAGGAACCACAAGATGCGCCAGCTGTAGATCGGCTCGAGCCACGCCGCGCAACCGCTCGCCGCGAGATAGCCGCCCACCGCACCCAGTCCGCCCACCAGCACCAGCACCCAGCCGCGCTCCTTCGACGGCATCGTCTCGGCCAGCAGCGCGTAGGTGACGGGCAGCATGCCGCCCGCGGCCGCGCCCATCAGGAAGCACATGCCGACGTTCCACCAGAAGTTGGGCATGGCCCCGCAGATCGCGGTGCCCACGAACATCACCGCCGACAGCAGGATCGACGCGCGGCGGCCATAGAGATCGGCCAGCCAGCCCCACACCACCGAGCCGACCACGGTGCCCGAAAGCGCCGCCAACGGCAGCCACGCGACGGTCGCCTTGCTGACGACGTACTCGCTGCGCATGCCCGGCAGCACGAAGCCCAGGCTCGCCGGCTTCATCACGTCGATCACCAGCGCCACGGTCAGCACCAGCATCAGGCGCCAATGGGCCGCCACCAGCGGCGTGTCCTCGGGCGCGGCGATCTGCAGCAGCGCATGCGCCTGGGTCTCCTGCGCCGTGTGGCGCGGCAGCAGGCCGTAGGCCGCCACGACGATGCCGCCGATGATCAGCACCATGCCCCACATCATGCCGTCGTCCATCGGCATGTCGGCCAGGTGGAAGTGGTTGAAGCGCCCCATCCAGAACATCGGCAGGTGCATCACCACGCCGATGGTCACCGCGATGCAGCCGATCACGAAGGCCCACAGGTGCGGCCTGTCCTTGAGCACGCTGGTCTGCATCACGAGCGGGCCTTCCATTCGCGCGCCAGCAGGCCGTACATCCAGGAGTCGCAGACCTCGCCGCCGACGATCCAGCGCTCGCGCAGATGGCCTTCTCGGGTGAAGCCCAGGCGTTCCATTGCACGCGCAGACGGCGTGTTGCGCGGGTCGATGTCGGCCTCGACGCGGTTCAGGTCCAGGTGGCTGAAGCCCCAGTCCAGCAGCGCGACGTTGGACTCGTTGGCGTAGCCCTTGCCCCATTCCGACACCAACAGCGCGTAGCCGATCTCGGCGCTGCGGCACTGTGCGTTGACGTTGTAGAGCGTGCAGGTGCCGACGACGGCAGCGTCCTCGCGCCGCACGATCGCGAACTGGGCGTGCTCGCCGTCCGCCATCGCCTTGGTGTTGCGGTCTACCCAGTCGATCGCGAGCTGTCGATCGGTCCACGGCGGATGGCTGCCATAGCGCTGCACGACCGGGTCGGAACGCATCGCGAAGATGGCGTCCACGTCGGCGGGCAGCGGCATGCGCAGGTCGAGTCGCGCCGTCTGCAGCGTCACGTCGGAAAAGGAAGGCATGGGAATCTCGTTGGCCAACGCGGTCGCCGCGTCCTGGCCGGATTTTCCCATGCGCCGATGTCGCGGCCTATTTCGCGATCAGCACCAGCACGCCACGCGCGCATTCGCTGTAGACAGTGTTCTCGCCGCCGATCGCGTCTTCCGAGCCTGGCGCGCGCACCTGGCCCGCGCCTTCGGCCCAGCTGCAGGTGTCCGTCACGCGGTACCAGCTGCGGTTGCTGCCGGGCCAGGGCAGGGTGAAGCTCACCGCGCCGCTCCAGCCGTTGTAGGCCACGTAGATCGCCGCGGCCGAATCGCTGAACTCGCTGCCGTCCAAACGCCACGCGATCGCGTGCTGCGAGGCGTCGTTGAAGTACGCGCTGTCGGCCACCGTGCCATCCGGCTTGAACCAGCGCAGCTGCTCCATCACGTTGGCGTTGTTGTCGACACTCGAATAGAACGATGCCGGCCGCAGCGACGCGTGTGCCTTGCGGAACGCGATCATCGCTTTGGCGAAGTTCTGGAAGTTGGTCTGGTCCGTGGTGCGCGTCCAGGTGAGCCAGTTGGCGCTCGAGTCGAGGTTGTACGGGTTGTTGTTGCAGTTCAGGCCCCGCAGGTACTCGTCGCCGCCGGTCATCAGCGGGGTGCCGGCCGAGGCCATCATCAGCGCGAAACCGGTGCGCGCGGCCTGGCGCTGCGCGGTGCCGGCGCCGCCCTGGTCCCAGCTGTTGTTGTTGTCCTCGCCGCCGTCGGACGGGCCGAGCGGCCAGGCCTGCGTGTTGTTCTTGCCGTTGCAGCGGTAGAGGTCGCCCAGCGTGAAGCCGTCGTGCACGACCAGCAGGTTGACCGAGTTCCACGGCTTGCGGCCGTCGTCGCCGAACAGGTCGGACGACCCCGAGAAGCGCGTCGCCAGCTGGCCCGTGGTGACCGTGGCGGAGCCGAGCTTGTTCTGGGCCTGGCGCACGAGGTCGCGGTAGCTGCCGTTCCATTCCGACCAGCCGCTGGGGAAGTTGCCCAGTTGGTAGGTGCCGTTGCCGATGGCCCAGGGCTCGGCGACGAAATCGGTGCCGGTGCCGCCGGCAGCTGGACGCGGCGCCATCTCGGTGACGATGCGGTTGAGCGCGGTCGTCGAGTCGGTCTTGTTGTACGTGTAGCAGCCCACCTCGCAGGTGTTGCCCAGCACCGCGGCCAGGTCGAAGCGGAAGCCGTCGATGCCCAGGGTGTCGCGCCAGTAGGCCAGCGAGTCGACGATCAGGTTCTGCGCGATCGGGTTGTGCGTGTTGTAGTTGCCGCCGACGCCCGTGTTGTCGTAGCTCGATTGCAGGTCGGAGGTGAGCTCGTAGTAGGTCGGGTTGTCGAGGCCGCGGTAGCTGGCCACGTTGTAGGTGGTGGTGTCGGTCGACGACCATGCGCCGCCTTCGCCGCTGTGGTTGTAGACGACGTCGAGCATGACCTTGATCCCGGCGTCATGGAACGCCTTGACCATCGCCTTGAACTCCTTGGTCGGGCCGCCGGCGGTCTTGTCGGACGAGTAGCGGCGATCCGGCGCGAACCAGTTGAGCGTGGAGTAGCCCCAGTAGTTGTCGCCGGCGTCGGTGTTGGCGACGACGTCGTTGGTGTCGTTCTGCATCTCTTGCACCGGCAGGAACTCGACGGCCGTCACGCCCAGCCCGGCCAGCCACGCGGCCTTCAGCCCCGCGCCCTTGTAGGTGCCGCGCGAGGCGGCGGCGATGCTGGTGTCGCTCTTCGTCAGGCCGCGCACGTTGACCTCGTACATCACGTCGTCCTTGAACGCGCGGGTCGGCTTGGTGCCGATGGACTGGGAATCGGGCAGGAACACGATGCCCTTCGGCGCGACCGTGCCGCTGTCCATCAAGCGGTAGTTGGCGCCCGACGCGTAGACCGTGCCGTCGAGGCTGGACGGGTTGGTCGGATCCTGGCTCAGCTCCTTGGCGTACGGGTCCATCAACAGCTTGTTCGGATTGAAGCGGTTGCCCTGTGCGTCCACGTCCTTGACGAACCCGAGGCCGGAGCCCTTGGTCCAGCCGCTGTTGTAGGTCCAGTTCGGGCCCCAGGCGCGGTAGCCGTAGTAGACCGTGCCGCTGATGCCCGCCGAGGTCAGTGCCGCGGAGGTGACGTTGCCCGCCCAGATGTTGCCGCTGCCCTTGGTCAGGGTGACGCGCAGCTTCTCGGGCGAGCCGCTCGCGTTCGCGTAGAGCCACAGCTCGATGCGCGTGGCGCGCGACGAGTACACCTTGAAGTTGATCGACGTGTGCGCGGCGTCGTACGCGCCGCCCAGCGCCGAGGCGTTGATGGCGGCGTGGCCCGGGGCGGCCACGAGGGCGGCCGCGGCGGCGCAGACCAGGGTGCGGATCAGTCTCATCGTCTGTCTCCTGACTGGCCCTGGGGGCCGAGAAAGGTGTCTCGCCGCGGGCCTGGGTTGTTCGAGTCGGCACGATCAATGTATCAAAACTAACCCTCCAGATTGGGGCGCAAACCCTCATCTGGTGCACACAATGCCTTGAGAAAGTGCATGAGATCGAAAGGAAGTAGTTACATCAACTACGCTGCAGAAAAGGCCCACGCTCGAAAGTTAGCCAAACTACATCTCTGGAGTTTCAGCTTCCACAAAGCACAACGCCCGGCAAGCCGGGCGTCGAAGGCAGCACGACGGCGGGTCAGGCGCGTGCCGTCGCCTCCAGGCTCAAGCGGCGCTCGTTCCAGGCCTGCAGCATCGCGGGCGGCCAGAACGTGGACGGAACGATCATCGGCACGACGCTGGACGAGTGGATCAGCACCGGGAACCAGCCGCCGGCCAGCAGGCCATCGGGCAGGTGCGCGCGGATCGCGACGAAGCTGCTGAGGAGTGGCTCCTTGGCGCTCAGCGCGGGCGGCACCGCGACGCCCAGCGGCCGGCCGGAGTCGTTGCGCACCAGCTGCGCGAAGCGGCTCAGCTCGAACGCGCCCACCGCGCCCGCCGCCTTGAGCTCGAGCAGGCGCGCCCCGATGGCGGCCAGTTCGGCGGGACGGGCGTCGAAGTACTCGTCTTCGCTGTAGACCAGCACGCCCGGCAGGTCGTCGTCGCCCTGCGCGAACACGCCGTCGTCGGCCTCCACCAGAGCACCCCAGCCGATGCGGCCCTTGCGGAACAGCGTCTCCTGCTTTTCGTAGAAGATGCGCACGGGGTCGCCGCTGGCGGTCATCCACGCGGGCGGCTCGGTGCGGACCTGCTTCATCCAGCGCCCACCCTGCAGCAGGCGGCCGGCGCCGAAGGAGCGGCGCAGCGCGTTGATCAGCTGCTTCATCGCCTGGTCAGCCGGACGTTCGACCGGCCCGCTCGCCGCGGTGGGCGGCGTCGGCGTGACGAAGCGCGACTCGAGCAGCGACATCGGCGCCGTGCCAGCCCCCTCGGTCACCGTCGCGACGTCCTCCTGCGCGGCCTCGCGTGCCACCGCGCTGGCGGCCTGCGGACGCGGCGCCATCGGGCGCGCGCCGACGCGCAGCGGCTCGGGTGCGGCCGTCGCGATGCCCGCCGGCAGGTCGGCGACGCTCGGGCTGCGCAGCAAGGGCAGGCGCAGGCGCCAGGCAATCTCGGGGAACTTGAGCGAGTCGGCGAGCACGAAGACGCCGGTCTCGCCGTTGTTGTAGCGGCCCGGCGCGAGACGATAGGCGCGCTCCGAGCGGCCGATGCGTTCCATCAGGTCGTCGACGCCAGCCATCACCGCGTCGACGTCCATGGTCGTTCCGCTGGCCCGGCCGTCGAACACGGCCGGCTCGTCCTCGAACGCGTATTCGACGCGCCACACCGAGCCGTCCTCGGTGCGCACATGGCTCTGGCGCAGGTCCACGAGGCGGGCCTGCGGCAACAGCGACGCGACGAGGCCGCCGAACAGCGTGTCGTGCGCGGGCGTGCTGCCGTCGTCGTGCACGTTGTACGAGACCAGGCGCTCGCCGAACAGCGCCTCGATGATATCGGTGGCCTCACCGAGGGCCTTGACCGGCTCGGTGACCCAGCCATCGATGGCCTCGAGCGAAGCGGGCTTGAGCGGCTTGTCCATGCCGGCGTCGCGCAGCATCAGGGCGATGCGCGGCGCGCTGGCGCGGCGCTGCTGCCACTCGAACATCAGGCCTTCCCACGGATGCAGCGCAGCCATCGTCGGCTTCTGGCGGCAGCCATAGCGCACCAGGGCCCACGAGGTGTAGTCGGCGGATTCGCTGCCGAAGTTCTCGCTCAGGACGGCGCGCAGGGCCGTGACAACCTGCGAGTCCGTCGGTCCCGACTCGCGTCGGGCCTTGGCATCGGGTTCCTGGTACAGCCGCAACATCAAGGCCACTACGGCGGTCCAGATCACGTGAACCTCCTCGGCACGTGACACGAAAGCTCGTACGGCATCGAGCCCGGCCAGCCGCAAAAGCGGTCTCGTCCCGGGCTTGAAATCTTCGCTCATCCTCACAGTATGCAGGCAGGCGAGGCACTCGGTTCAAAGAGGAGCTCTTCCGGACCGTCTACTTCACTCGTTGTGACGAATGGAGCAGACGGTTACATGGGACGACAAGTCACCCGACTGCGGGTAAGTCATGAGTCGTCAAAAGGACGAAACGACAGTGCGGGCGTCGCCTCAGCGCGTCTGCCGCACCAGCGAATGGGCAGGCACGGCGACATGCATGCCGTCACTGAACGTCACGTCGATCGTGTTCGCACCCGCGTTGTAGGCCAGGTACGTCCTGACGCCCGCGTTGCGGAACACCGAGTACAACGCCGTGTCCGCGGTCACCGACAGGTCGGCGGTGCCCATGCGTTGCAGGCTCAGCATCATGTGCAGCGCATGCGAGCGCGTGTCGCCGGCCTCCACCGCGCCCCAGCGGTTCCAGTGCGCCAGCGCCTCCTTCGGGTCGACCAGCGCGAGGGTCTCGGCGAAGATGTCCTGCCAGATGTCGGGCGGGTCGGCGCGGTGCATGCGCGACTCGTAGACCGCGGTCTGGGCGGGCAGTTCGGCAAGACTCCGGCGCACGAAGTCGGGGTCGGCGCCGAGGTACAGCGAGGCGGTGGTGACCGGCAGCAGGTTGATGCCCTTGATCTGGCGCGGCTCGTCGGTCCACCACGTGTTGTGGGCGTACTTGGCGCCGAACAGCATGCTCGTCTCGATGTTGCGGTACTCGGGCGGGAACACGACGTGGTGCTGGTCGAACACGTAGGTCTGAACGGCGCTGGTCTCGCTGGCGTAGAGCCACACGCCGAGGTCGCGCAGCGGTTTGTTGCCGGTGACCTCGCCCCACAGGATCAGCCCGGCCCAGGCGTTGACGGCCTCCGACGACGACTCCTGGTTGTTGCCCGCGTCGCCCAGGCCGACGCCCGATGCCCACGAGTGGCCTTCGTACGCATCGAAGTTGCGCACGAAGGGAAAGTCCGCGCCGCCCCGCTTCGTCGTCGCGATGTCGGACACCATCATCTCGACCAGCCCGCCCCAGCGATCCTTGGCGGCCCAGGCCGGGTCGCGCAGCGCGATCTCGGCCATCGCGCGGATCCAGTAGCCGTAGTGGAAGTGGTGGTCGTTCATCTGTTCGACCGCGAAGTACTCGTCGGGATACGAGACCAGCGTGCCGAGCGGCTTGGAATAGCGGAAGTAGGTCTTGTTGCTGTCGCCCGAGAACCAGTCCTGCACGCGGCCTTCGAGCAGCTTGAGCAATTCGTCGCGCGCGGCCAGGTCGCCTTGCTGTTCAGCGACGTCCATCAGCGTGGCGATGCGTTGCAAGCCCTTGCCCTGCCAGTACGCGCCCTTGCCGTTCTCCAGCAGCATGCGGCGCGCGCTGCGCTGGTCGGACTTGAGCAGCTCGGTGAGTCGGTCGTCCGACTTCAGGCCGGGCCAGAAAGGCACGAAGCCGGTGTAGCGCAGCGCGGTGTCGAAGCGTGAGGCGGCCAGCAGCTTGACCGGGCCGCGCACGGTGTCGAAGGCCGGGCCGAGCCGGCCCTCGACACTCGCGTTGCCCAACCACTGGTGCGGGTAGAGGCCCAGCAACGGCGTCTGCGGATCGCCTTCCTGCACCTGCGTCGTCGCCTCGAAGCTCGTGGCGACGCGGCTGGTGGGCGCGTCGTAGTGCCAGGCGACGTGCGTGTCCACGACGAACGCGTAGGCGTGCTGCGCGAACAGCGCGAGGGTCGCCGGCGCGGTGTCCGGCAGCACCGCGGCCGACAGGTAGTCGCGTCCGGCGGGCAGGTGGGCGATCCACTCCGTGGGCGACTGCTGCTCCCAGCGCGCGCCCGTCGGCGCGAACAGCGCGTACGCACTGCCCTTGACCTGGAGCGCCAGCATGCGCGCGTCCTCCGCGCCAGAGCCCGCGAGACGCTCGCCCGCGGCGGGCAGGCGCACGCGCACGTCGCCGCGCGAGACGTGCAGCCAGACGAACGGGCTGCCGTGCGCGACCGTCGTCACGACGTGGTCGGCGCCGCTGGCCTGGTCGATGTCGATCGACCAGTCCCCGGCCTTGGCGAGCCGCGACGGGCCGGGCGCGAACGCGACCGCCGAGATCACCAGCGGGTCGCGATGCGGGTAGTGGATCTCGGTGTCGCCGCGCGCGGTCGGCACGACCTCCTTGTGCGGCAAGGCAAGCTCCAGGCCGGCGGGCGTCGCCCTGACGCTGAGCGGCTGCGCGTAGATGACCTCCGGCGTCGGGCTGAAGATCAGCGATGAGTACCACTGGTTGGTCTGCGCCGCGGTGGCCAGCAGCGCCGCCGTGCGGTTGGGCGCGGCGGGCGGATCGCGATCGCTGCCCTGCGTCGACAGCCAGTAGGCGCCGTCGCCCAGCTTCACGCGCTGCGCCGCGGCGGGCGCCGCCAGGGATGCGGCCAGCAGCAGCACGAGGGTCGGACGCAGCGTTGTTTTCATGGTGGATTGCCTCGGAGTCAGGTCGGGTCGGATGCGCGCCAGTTTGAAATCGCTTTCACAAAAGTCAATCGGCATCGCGCCTGAGCCCGCTGAACCCGCGCTGAAAGCCGCCGAGATTCGGCGGCGCCGCAGGGAAAACACCCTCCCGCGCGGCGTTGACGCTGGACATTTGGATCGTCTATCCTTTGAAAGCGCTTTCACTAAATTTCCAACAAATACGGCTCCGAGACAAGGCCACCATGAAGATCCGATCCTCTGCACGCGCCGGCGGCGCGGCGTCCGCACGCCCCGCCCGCCTCGCGTTGCGCGCCGCCGTCCCGGCCGCCGCTTTCGCGTTCTGCGCCGCTGCGCACGCCATCGACTACGGCCCGTTCAGCCTCACCGGCTTCGGCAAGGCCGAGATCGGGCGCCAGAGCAACCAGTGCAACGACTGCCAGCGCTTTCCCGGCGAAAACAAGCAGCGCGTCTGGGCCGACCAGCTCGTGGTGGGCACGCCCTACAAGACCGAGACGACGCACCTGACGCTGTTCCAGCCCTACCTCGGGGCGCACTACGACCTGGGCGGCGGCTTCAAGATCTCGGGCCTGCTGAGCCAGCGCTGGCGCAACGGCAAGGTCGACATCCCCGGCACCAAGTACGAGGAGAACGTGGCGATCAGCCATGAGGACTACGGTTCGATCCGCGTCGGCAAGATGACCACGCGCGGCTGGGCGCTGGCCGACTTCCCGTACGGCAGCAACGTGGGCCTGGCCGACGAATGGGGCGCCAGCGGCGCAGGCTACGGCATCAACAAGGAGGCGATCCGCTACACCACGCGCACGTTCGACCTGGCCGGCGGCGACCTCGTGCTGGAGGCCACCTACGACCGCGGCGACACGCGCTTCAAGATCCACAAGCCGCGCTTCTGGGAGTTCTACGGCCAGTACCACCACGGCGACCTGGTCGTCGACGCCGTCTACCAGGACAGCCGCAACGGCAACCCGCAGGCATGGGGCCACGGCCCGTTCAGCGGCCTCACGGCCAACCCCGCCGACGACACCAAGGTCGGCGGCGCTGGCCAGAGCACCGCCGAGGCGATGGCGCGTTACCAGGTGACGTCCGCGCTGGAGGTCTCAGGCGGCTTGCGGCGCAATCGCTGGAGTGGCGCCGACGCGGTGATCACGCAGTACGCGGCGTCCGGCTCGCTGTGGAACAGCATGTTCAACGTCGACTGGAACGGCACGCGCAACGGCATCGCCAACCCCGGCTACGCCGCCACGTCCAACGACGCGTTCGCGGGCCTTCGCTACACCATGCAAAAGTGGACGGCGTCGGCCGGCATGGCCTACCTCGGCAAGGCCAAGACCGCCAACCCGAGCGAGCGTGGCCAGTCCAACTGGGCCACGTTCAACACGCTCGGCCTCAACTACGACGTCGACCACGGGTTGCAGGTCTACGCGTCGTTCAACGTCGTGCACTACGGGCGACTCGGGCTGTCGCCGCTATCGATGCCCGGCAACGCCGCCTTCACCGGCGTCGACTCGCGCGTCACGCGCAACGGCAACGGCTTTCTCGCCGGCGCCGTCTACGTCTTCTGATTCACCGGAACACCGCCATGACCTCACGCTCCCTGCTCGTGCGCCTCGCGCTGGCCAGCCCCCTTGCGTTCGCGCTCGTTGCCTGCGGCGGCGGCGGCACCGTGCCTTCGGGCGGCGTCTCCGTGCGCGCGTTGCCGGCCGACTACGCGACCCGCCACGCCGTCGCCTATTCGCCGTTCCGCTCCAGCAATCGAGACACCGAAACCATCACGTCGGCCGAGGTGCTCGGCGACCTGCAATTGCTGGTGCAAGGCAACTTCAAGCTGATCCGCCTGTTCGACAGCTCCGACAGCGTCGCCAAGCTCACGCTGCAGGTGATCCACGACAACCACCTCGACATCAAGGTGCACCTGGGCGCCTACGTGATCGCTGGCAACGATTCGTTCAATTCAGCCGAACTCGCGCGCGCAGTGGCGCTGGCAACCACCTACCCCGACATCGTGGAGGCCGTGAGCGTCGGCAACGAGACGATGGTCAGCTGGTCGTTCAACAAGTTCACGCCGACGCAGATCACCGCGTTCCTCACACAGGTGCGCGCGCTCATCACGCAGCCCGTGACCACCGACGACAACTGGGCCTTCTGGGCCTCGGCGCCGCCCGAATTGCTCAAGACGGTGGACTTCGTGTCGCTGCACACCTACTCGCTGCTCGACACCGTCAGCGACCCGACGTCCTGGGACTGGCAGCAATCCGGTGTCGCCGCCAACCTGCGCGCCGCCGCGATGATGGACGCCTCCATCGCCAAGGCCAAGCAGGACTACGCCGCCGCCAGGACCTACCTCGACGGCATCGGCTACACGACGCTGCCCATCGTCATCGGCGAGACCGGTTGGAAATCCGTCGCCACCGGCGGCGAGTCGCAGCGTGCGCATCCGGTCAACCAGAAGATGTACTTCGACCGCCTCGCCAGCTGGCACTCGTCCAATGGCGCGCCGCTCAACATCGTCTACTTCGAGGCCTTCGACGAGCCGTGGAAGGGTGGCGACGACGGCTGGGGCCTGTTCGACGTGGCCCGCAAGGCCCGCTACGTGGTGCAGGCGCTCTATCCGCAGTCGACGTGGGAGGCGGGCACCTACACCGACGCCGACGCGCTGTACTTCATCCCGAGCGTGGCCGCCGCGCCCGTCACGGCCGACCGCTACACGCTGTACGCCGAAGCCGTGACGACGGGCGAGGCGCTGCCGTCGTCGACGCTCGCCTGGAACGCGTGGCAGAACGGCACGACGGCCACGGCCGCGGAGACGACCACGTCCGCCGCCGAAGGCAGCAAGAGCCTGCTGATCACGCCGACGCCGCTCAGCTGGGGCTGGGGCATGACGCTGAACTTCGCCACGGGCAGCGAGAACCTGTCCAACTTCCAGGCCGCGGGCACGCTCAACTTCAGCATCAGGACCACCTACGCCGGCAAGATCGAAGTGGGCTTCCTGACGGGCACCGCGACCAACACGAGCCTGTACGACGTCTACATCCCGATCGCTTCCGGCGACTACGGCTACGTCAACGACGGTGCGTGGCACGACGTGCACATCCCGATCAGCGCGATCACGCCGCACGGCGCGATGGCGTTCGGCATGACCGACCCGACCAAGTCGAAGCTCGACCTGGCCACCGTCACCAACCCGTTCGTGATCAACGACACCTACGCGGTGACCGGCAAGGCCGACAGCAGCGCCATCACGACGCCGATCCTGGTCGACGCCATCTACTGGTCGAAATGAGCAAGCGCATCCCTGGCCTGCCGGCGCTCGAAAGGCGCCGTGGCGACATGCACGACGCCGCCATCACAACCCTCTCTTCAGAAAAGAACTCCATGCGCCAAGACCGCGTTCAACTCCGCCGCTTCGGCCTCTGCGACAGCGCGGTCGCCGCCGGCTTGTTCCTCAGCGCCTGCGGCGGCGGCAGCGCCGGTGATCCGCCGCACCAGCCGACGGCCCAGACAATCTCGTTCGCCGCGCCGGCCAACCAGACCATGGGCACCGCGCCGCCGGCGCTGTCGGCCAGCGCCAGCTCCAGCCTGGCCGTGTCGTTCACAAGCACCACGGCGGCCGTGTGCGGCGTCAGCGGCACGACGCTGACGCTGGTCGCGCCGGGCACCTGCAGCATCACCGCAGCGCAGGCCGGCAACAACATCTACGCGGCGGCCACGGCCGTCTCGCAATCGTTCACGGTGGCGGCCGCGCCGATCGCGCAGACCATCACGTTCGCGTCGCCGGGCAACCAGACGCTGGGCACCGCGCCGCCCGCACTGTCGGCCACCGCGTCGTCGGGCCTGGCGGTGAGCTACGCGTCGTCGACCCCCGCGGTCTGCACGGCCAGCGGCACCAGCACGACGCTGACGCTGGTGGCGGCCGGCACCTGCACGATCGTCGCGAGCCAGTCGGGCGACTCGACTCACGCCGCCGCGCCGTCGGTCAGCGACTCGTTCACGGTGGCCGGCGGACCCGCCGCGCAGACCATCACGTTCGCGACGCCTGGCAACCAGACGCTGGGCACCGCGCCGGCGGCACTCGCGGCGACGGCGTCGTCGGGCCTGCCAGTCAGCTACGTGTCGACCACGACCTCCGTGTGCACCGTCAGCGGCGCCACGCTGTCGCTGCTGTCCGCCGGCACCTGCAGCATCACCGCCAGCCAGGCCGGCGATTCGACGCACGCGGCGGCCGCCTCGGTCACCGACGCGTTCACCGTCTCCAGCGCCAGCATCCCCGTCCTGACCTTCTCGTCGGGGTTCGCGACCGGCACCACCGTCGAGGCCGGCGCGTTCGGTGGCTACAGCGGCAGCGACATCGACGGCTGGAATTGCGGCGCGCCCGCGTCCTGTGGCAGCGGCGGCAGCTTCACCCCGAGCGTCACGGCCGACAACAGCGGCTTCTACTACTACTACCAGACCCCCACGCCCGCCCTCGTCGGCGAATACGTCGGCGTCTACCTCCAGGCGCCGGGCCTGACGACGGGCCTGAGCGGATCGGCCGACACGCCGGGACTGCAGCTCGCCGGCCAGACGACGATGAAGTTCACCTTCGGCATGAACCCGGAATGGTTCTCGAGCACGACCCACAACGTCGGCGTCATCCTCACGCTGGGCAAGCTCTACAACACGCCCGGCGCCTGCAACATCCAGCTGCTGTCCGTGTTCACGCCGACCGCCCAGGCGGCGACTGCGTACGCGATCCCGCTGAGCTCGTTCACGTTCAAGCAGGACTGCGCAGCGGGCCTGACGGTGGCCGCGGCGCTGGCGGCGGCGCCGGTGTCGCAGGTCGACTTCCAGGGCGACGGCGGCAGCGCGGCACTGACCGCCGGCGGCGCGTCGACCGGCGCGAACATGAGCGTGCCGACGACGGGCGGCAGCGTGGTCTATCCGACGACGCTCGTCGTCAACGGCGCGGTGACGTTCCAGTAAGGCCCGGTTGGTGGTTTGGCGCCCGGCTCGTCGGGCGCCCCTCTTTTCGCCAAAGCGCCGTGCGCTTTTGATGTTATGTTTCTTTGACATGGAGTTATCTTTATATTACATTGAAGTCTCTTCAAAGCGGAGGCTTCCATGCCCTACAGAGAAAAGCTCGCCTGGCTGTCACTGGCCGCGATGGCCGTCACATTCGGCCCCTACTTCACCGTCATCGCCGCGGGCGGACTGCCGGGGGACGCCGTCCCGGACCTGCACAAGCTGGGGGTCTACGCCGCGGTCGCGCTGAGCCAGGCCGTGATCCTGGGCATCGGCCATCTGGTGCTGCGCCGCCTGTCCCCTCAAGATGCCGGCTCGCCCATGGACGAGCGCGACAGGCAGATCCGCCACCGCGCCGCCAACTGGGCCTACGGCGTGCTGCTCACCGGCATGATCCTGGTCGGCGTCGTGATGCCGTTCACCGCGCATGGCTGGGCCATCGTCAACGCCGCGTTGTTCATGATCGTCGCCGCGGAGATGATCCGCTACGCCATCGTCGTGACCAGCTACCGCAGGCAGGCGTGATGACGGGAGCGATCTCCAACCGCATCCGCCACCTGCGCTTCCATGCAAACGAGATGTCGCAGGCCGAACTGGGCCAGCGCATCGGCGTCACGCGCCAGACGGTGGCTGCCATCGAGGCCGGCAAGTACTCGCCATCGCTGGACGCCGCATTCCGGATCGCCGACGTGTTCGGGGTGACGCTGGATGCGGTGTTCCAGTGGCAGCCAGCCGCCGCCTGAGCGCAGCAACGAGCCAGTGTCCAGCCGCCGCTCGACCGGCCGTCCAGCCCGGCATTTGCGACAATACGCACCGATGCGTAAACTTCGCCATCGGATCACTTTGCGCAAACTCCCATGTCCGACCTGACCCAGGCGTGGCACTACGACCGCAAGAAGCTCGCGACCGCGCTGGGCAACCGGCTCATCGCGCACGAGCGCATCGCCATGTTCGGCCCGCGCCAGACGGGCAAGACCACGCTGTTGCGCGACGAGGTCATCCCTTACGTCCAGTCGCGCGGCTGCGTCGCCGTCTACATCGACTGCTGGATGGACATGGACGACCCGTTGCAGGGCATCAACTACGCCCTGCAGAAGGCGCTCGACGGCCTGGCCGTCAAGCCCAAGGGCGTCAAGCGCACCGGCAGCACCGCGGTGAAGAAGCTCGGCATGATGGGTGCCAGCATCGACCTCGGCGAACCCGCGAAGCGACAGCTGCCGGCGCGGCCCGCGCTGATGCTCGACAGCCTGCTGACCCAGATCCTCGAGGAGACCGCGCACGACGTGGTGCTGGTGTTCGACGAGTTCCAGTCCATCGCCTCGGTGAAGAACGGCCCGCAGATCTCGGCGTCGCTGCGCGCCGCGCTGACCCAGGCCGACAAGCGCATCGGCGCCATCTTCAGCGGATCGTCCGATGTCCAGCTGCTCGACATGTTCTCGCGCACCAACACGCCGCTGTACGGCTTTGCCAAGACCGAGAGCTATGAGGCGCTCGGCCTGGACTTCATCGGCTTCGTGGCCCGCAAGTTCAACGAGGCGACGAAGCGCGACCTCAACCAGGTGCTGGCCCACGATGCGTTCCAGGAGCTCGGCACGCAGCCCGAACCGTTCCTCCACGCTGTCAGCCTGGTGATGGCCAACCCCAAGTGGAGCCTGGCCGACGCGCTCGACGAGATGCTGAGCCAGCACTCGCCCAACAAGTGGTCCGCCACCTGGCGCGGCCTCACCGGCCTGCAACAGGTCGCGCTGAAGCTGATCTTCGACAAGCGCGCGCCCACGTCCGCCGACAGCGTCGCCTGGGCCGCGACACAGCTCGGCGCCAAGGTCCAGCCGTCCAGCATCAGCCGCGCGCTGGAGGCCCTCGGCGCCAAGGCCATCCTCGAACGCCGCATCGACGGCCGCGGCTGGGCCCTGATCGATCCGGTGCAACGCGCCTGGCTGCACCGCAATCCGCAGACGCTGATCAAGAGGGCCGCACCGGGCTACTGACAGCAACCACTCGCCGGCACGCAAGGCAGCCCGCGCGTACCATTCCGCCCATGAGCCCGCCCAGCCCCGACAAGACCTTCAAGGTCTGCATCCTCGACAACGACAACCTCGACCCGTCCGTCGTCGACACTTACGTCAGCTACGGTGCGATGACCGAGCAGATGTTCGCCGCCGCCGGCGTCGCCTGGCGCTTCGATCGCTTCAACACGACCCAAGGCCAATACCCGCACAGCTTCGACGACTACGACGCCGTGCTGCTCACCGGCAGCAAGGCCGACTCGTTCTCGGACGAGCCCTGGGTGCGGACGCTGCGCGAGCGCGTCACCGGACTGCTCGCGCAGCGCAAGAAGCTGCTGGGCATCTGCTTCGGCCACCAGCTCATCGCGCACTGCCTGGGCGCGCAGGTGGGCCGCGCGCCGGCCGGCTGGGGCATGGGTCGCATGCGCTACGATTGGGTCGGGCCGGCACCGCTGAAGCCCGCCGCCGCCGACGCGACGCTGAACCTGCTCGCCTCGCACCAGGACCAGGTGATGACGCTGCCCGTCGGCGCGACGCTGCAGGCGCGCAGCGACTTCTGCCCCATTGCCGCGTACAGCGTCGACGATCACGTGTTCTGCGTCCAGCCGCATCCGGAGTTCGTCGAGGACTACAGCGCGTGGATCCTCCACAAGCGCCCCGAGTCCGTCAGCGCCGATCGCCGCGCGGCGGTGCGGGCCGACATGGCCTTGCCACATGACGGGCTGGACGTCGCACGCTTCATGCAGGCGTTCGTCGAGCGCGCGCCAGCCTGACGCATCACGCAGGCGCGCGCGATTCGAGGTCCGCGGATCAATCCTTGTCGACGGAAATCGATTCGTACAGCGCGTCGAACGACGACATGTGGCGGTTGAACGCACGTCGCTCGACGTAGAGCGCCTCGATCTCGCTCATGGCCGCGTCGAGCAGCACCAGGTACTCGCCGAAGTATTCGCCCTGAACCTCGGTCAGCGTCGGATCCTTGAGCCTGGCGGCGCAGCGCTTGTTCTCCATGATCACCGCTCGCGCGGTGGTCACGACAGCTTGGTCGGTCAGACGAATCGGAGGAGCCATCGCGCCATGGTAGTCGGCACGGCGCCCGTGCGCGGCCGGCAGCGTCCCGCGCACTGTCATTTCGCGTCGACCGTGACCCACGGCAGGGCGCAGGGCATGCGCTCGCCACCATTGGCTGGGGTGTTGGCGCCGGCGGAGGCTGAACCGGCGGAGGGCCGAGAACTCGCGGGCCCCCGCTTTAACAGGCAGACGGGCTGGCCGAGGTGCAACTCGGCGCTGAAGCCAGGTTCTTTCCGAGCGACACGGGGTGGCGGCAAGCTCGCCGGCGCAGGCCGATCGGGGCCAGGCCCAGGTGATCCACAAGCCCTGACAGGAAGGGTTCTCGCATTCAATCGCCCGGGCGCATCGGTCTAATATCGTGCTGCAGGCACCCCCTCTGAAAAGAATGGAATCCAACTGACTGATATCTCCATGGGCTGGCCCCCCGGACCGGGCAACATGGCTGCGCGGGTGCGCGACAAGGACTGGTCGACAACACCGATTGGCGCGATCGCGCAATGGCCGGCGAGCCTGCGGATCGCCGTCGGCGCGGTGCTGGATTCGCCACTGCCGATGATCGTTCTGTGGGGGCCGCAGCTGATCCAGATCTACAACGACGCCTATCAACCGATCCTGGGGGAACGACACCCTGCCGCGCTTGGACAGCCCACCCGCGAGTGCTGGCCGGAGGTGTGGGCCTTCAATGAGCCGATCTACCGGCGGGTTCAGGAGGGCGGCGACCGGGTCCACTTCGAAGACCAGGAATATGTCATCGAGCCGTCCGGCATGCCGGAGTCCCGGTTCTTCACCATCACCTACACCCCGGCGCGGGACGAATCGGGGCACGTCCTGGGCGTGACCGTGATCGCGATGGACACGACCCAGCGGATGAGTGCGGAGCGGGAACGCCGTCAAGCGAGGCTGGAGCAGAGCCAGTTGAACGAGCAATTGGTCGGCAACGTGCAGCGGCTGCAGCAACTGGATCGACACCGTGCGTTCCAGTTGGCGCTTGCCGACCGCATGCGCACGCTCAGCGCTCCCGAGACCGCGATCGACCTGGCGAGCGACATGCTCGGTCGCTATCTCGACGTCTCTCGAGTGATGTACGCCGAGGTGGACGCGCCGGCGGGTACCTTCACCATCCGGCGGGATTGGACTGCCCAAGGTGGGGCCAGCATTTCTGGCGAAGCCCAGCAGCTCAGCGACTTCGGACCGGAGGTCATCGCTTCGCTGCAGGCCGGCCAGGCGATGGTCGTCGACAACATCGCACTCGATCCGCGAACCGCGACTGTTGCCGCCGCCTACGAGGCGATCGACGTACGTGCGAACGTGGCCATTCCGTTGGTCAAATCCGGCCGGTTGATTGCCACCCTTTCATTGAACAACGCGCAGCCCCGGCACTGGACCGCCGAGGAAGTGGCGTTGGCGGCGGAGGTGGCCGAACGAACCTGGTCAACGGCCCAAGCCGCGCGCGCGCAGGCCGAGCTGCGCGCCGAACGCGACCAGAGCCAGAACGTCTTCGACAGCATGACCGAGGGCATGGCGATCCTGGATCGCAACTGGATCGTGATTCGAATGAATGCCGAAGGCCTGCGGCTTGGCCAGCGCACCAGCGATCAAGTGCTCGGACGCAGCCACTGGGACGTCTGGCCGGAAGCCGTGGGCACCGACCTCGATGGGTTCTACCACCGGGTGATGGCAACACGAATTGCCGACGCCATGGAATACCGGCATGCCTTTTCCAGTGGCGTGCACACCTGGTTCGAGGTCCGCGCCCATCCCACCCAGGCAGGAGGCTTGGCCATCCTCTACCGCGACATCGACGAACGCACGCAGAGCCATGAAAGGCTGCATGCATCCGACCGCCGCAAGGATGAATTCCTCGCCATGCTGGCCCATGAGTTGCGCAACCCGCTGGCACCGATCAGTGCGGCGGCGCGCCTGCTCAAGGTCGGCAAGGTCGACGAGGCCCTCGTCCGTCAGACCAGCGAGATCATCGGCCGCCAGGTCCAGCACCTGACCGGCCTGGTCGATGACCTGCTGGACGTCTCGCGCGTCAGCCGAGGCCAAGTCGAGCTGGAAACGGCGCCCTTGGAGATGCGCAGCGTGGTCGTCGATGCGGTCGAACAGGTCCACCCGCTGATCCTCCAGCGGGGTCACCACCTGCTTCTGGACCTGGCGCCAGGCGCGGCGCGGGTACTGGGCGACGCCAAGCGCCTGATTCAAGTGATTGCCAACCTGCTGTCCAACGCCGCCAAGTACACGCCAGAGGGGGGCAACATCCGGCTGGCGATGCAAGTGGAGCAAGGGCAGGTGGTGCTGACCGTCCAGGACGACGGCATTGGCCTTGCGGCGCAGCTGATTCCCCATGTCTTCGAGCTGTTCATCCAGGCCGAGCGCAGCTCCGACCGTTCCGCTGGCGGCCTGGGCCTGGGGCTGGCCTTGGTCAGGAGCCTGGTGGAGCTGCATGGCGGCAAGGCGAGCTGCGCTAGCGCCGGGTTGGGGTGCGGCAGTGTCTTTACCGTCATATTGCCGCTGCTCGTCGCTGACGACGCGCCACCCACTGTCGCGTCGGACGCTGGCCGATCGGCTGACGCAGGCAGGTCGCTGCTGATCATGATCGTCGACGACAACGTCGATGCGGCACTCACGCTTGCGATGCTCCTGGACGAACTGGGACACCGCGTCTTCGTGGAGCACGGCTCACGCGTAGCGCTGGAACGCGCGCGCACAGAGCGGCCGGACGTCTGCCTGCTTGATATCGGCTTGCCGGAGATCGACGGCAATCAGCTGGCGCGGCAGCTTCGCGCCCAGAGCGAAACTGCCGGCGCCACTCTGGTCGCGGTGACCGGCTACGGTCAAGAGCGAGACCGCACGAATTCGCTGGCAGCCGGCTTCAACGAGCACATGGTCAAGCCGTTGGACATTGATCGGCTGCAAGCGCTGCTGAGCGCGGTCGCTGTTCGTTAGTCAACCGGGGTTCATATGTTGTCGAACGCTTGATCTGAACGATGTTCTACCGCGAGCGCGGATAGCCTGGTCGATGCAGGCACGATCTTGAAACTCAGGCAGTCCTGTGAATTTCTACTGCGTCGCCAGCGCCTTGCGACGCTGCAAAGGGCTTTCTCCCGCCCCAAACGAAAAACGCCCAGCACTGCTGGGCGTCTTGCATTCTGACTGACGAAGATCCTGTCACTTTCCCCGTCAGTTCCATTTCACCAACCTGTCGCGGATTTCACTCTCCGTGTCACCCGACAAAATCAAACATCGATATTCGCCGCCCGCAGCGCATTCTGTTCAATGAATTGCCGGCGCGGTTCCACCTCGTCGCCCATCAGCATCGTGAACACGTGGTCCGCCTCGATCGCGTCCTCGATCTCCACCCGCAGCAGGCGGCGCACGTTCGGGTCCATCGTGGTTTCCCAGAGCTGCTCGGGGTTCATCTCGCCCAGCCCCTTGTAGCGCTGGCGGCCGACGGCGCTTTCGGCTTGGGCCATCAGCCAGGCCATCGCGGCGCGGAAGTCGGCGACCTTGCTTTCCTTCTGGCGTTCGCCTTCGCCGCGCTTGACCACGGCCTCGGTGCCCAGCAGCCCCTTGAACGTGACACCGGCGCTGCTCAGCGCGCCATAGTCGGCTCCGTGGACGAAGTCCTGCGTGATGACGCTGGCCTTGGTGTTGCCGTGGTGCTGGCGCTCGATGCGCAGCACGTGCTTGTCGGTTCGCTCGTCAAACTGCGCGCTGACCTGGGCGTCGTGCAATGCGGCCGCCAGGGCGATGGCGCTGGCCTCGGCTTGCGGCGCGTCGTCGAGGTTGAGCGTGAGGCCGTCGGCGATCGTGCGCAGGGCCTCGACGTCCATCCAGTTGGCCAGGCGATCCATCACGCTGGTGGCCAGCAGGTACTTGCGCGCCAGTTCTTCGAGGGTGGAGCCACTGAGGGCCGGACGGCCTTCGCCCGGCTCGATGGACGAGCCGTCCAGCGCCACCTTCAGCAGGAAGGCGTTCAGTTCGTCGCCGTCCTTCAGGTATTGCTCGTGCTTGCCCTGCTTGACCTTGTAGAGCGGCGGCTGCGCGATGTAGATGTGGCCGCGCTCGCACAGCTCAGGCATCTGGCGATAGAAGAACGTGAGCAACAGCGTGCGGATGTGGGCGCCGTCGACGTCCGCGTCCGTCATGATGATGATGCGGTGGTAGCGCAGCTTGTCCGGGTTGAAGTCGTCGCCGCCCATGCCCTTGCCGATGCCGGTGCCCAGCGCCGTGATCAGCGTCAGGATGGCCTCGGACGACAGCAGTTTTTCGTAGCGCGCTTTCTCGACATTCAGGATCTTGCCGCGCAAGGGCAGGATGGCCTGGAACTTCCGGTCGCGTCCCTGCTTGGCGGAACCGCCGGCGGAGTCGCCCTCGACGATGTAGATCTCGCACATGGCGGGATCCTTCTCCTGGCAGTCGGCGAGCTTGCCGGGCAGGCCCATGCCGTCGAGCACGCCCTTGCGGCGCGTCATTTCACGCGCTTTGCGGGCCGCGTCACGCGCACGCGCGGCGTCGACGATCTTGCCGCAAATGATCTTGGCGTCGACCGGGTTCTCGAGCAGCCAGTCCGTGAGCAGGCGGCTGACGATGTCTTCGACCGGGGCGCGCACTTCGCTGGAGACCAGCTTGTCCTTGGTCTGGCTGGAGAACTTGGGCTCGGGCACCTTCACGCTGACGACGCAGGCCAGGCCCTCGCGCATGTCGTCGCCGGCGATTTCGACCTTGGCCTTCTTGGCGAAATCGTTGTCGTCGATGTACTTGTTGATGACGCGCGTCATCGCGGCGCGCAGGCCGGTCAGGTGGGTGCCGCCGTCACGCTGCGGGATGTTGTTGGTGAAGCACAGCACCGACTCGTTGTACGTGTCGTTCCACTGCATCGCCACTTCGACCGACACGGGCGTGTTCTGGTCGCTCATCTTCTCGCCATGGGCGTGGAAGATGTTCGGGTTCAGGATGGACTTGCCCTTGTTGATGAACTCGACGAAGCCCTTGACGCCGCCGATGTAGGCGAAGTTGTCTTCCTTGGCGTTGCGCTCGTCGACCAGGCGGATCTTGACGCCGTTGTTCAGGAACGAGAGCTCGCGCAGGCGCTTGGCGAGGATGTCGTAGTGGAAGTCGATGTTGTTGAAGATCTCTTCGTCGGGACGGAAATGCACCTCGGTGCCGCGACGCTCCGTCTCGCCGGTGATCTTCATCGGGCTTGTCTCGAAGCCGTCGCGAATCTCGATGACGCGGTCCTGCGGCACGCCCTTGCGAAACTCGATGAAGTGCTGCTGGCCGTCGCGGCGCACCGTCAGGCGCAACCAGTTCGACAACGCGTTGACGCAGGACACGCCCACGCCGTGCAGGCCGCCCGACACCTTGTAGCTGTTCTGGTTGAACTTGCCGCCGGCGTGCAACTCGGTCAGCGCGATCTCGGCCGCTGAGCGCTTGGGCTCGTGCTTGTCGTCCATCTTCACGCCGGTGGGGATGCCCCGGCCGTTGTCGACGACGGAGATCGAGTTGTCGGTGTGGATCGTGACGGTGATGTCGTCGCAATAGCCGGCCAGCGCCTCGTCGATCGAGTTGTCGACGACTTCGAAGACCAGGTGGTGCAGGCCGGTGCCGTCGGACGTGTCGCCGATGTACATGCCCGGGCGCTTGCGCACCGCTTCCAGACCTTCGAGGATCTGGATCGAGCCTTCGCCGTAGGCCGCCGAGACCGCCGCCGAATTGGCTTTCAACTCCTCTGGCGACAACGGCACCGCCGGCATTTCCGGCAGCGCAGGCGCGGCGCTGTTGGCGTCGGGTTGCTGCGGGGTCGGAACGTCCTTCGGGGTGTCGTCGGGCGGGGTCTGATCAGTCATTGCAATTCACTTCCTGGATGCTTGCGCGAGCCTCGTGGCCCGCGCGAGCCATGTCGTTGTCCAAACAGGGTCTTCCGCGGCAGCCCTTGCGAGGGCTTCGTGACCTGATTGGCAGGTCACCCGTGCACCGCTGCACGAAGAGGCCCGGGGAGCGCCTTGCGGCCCTTCCTGAGCGCCCTTTAGATGCGCATCGGCATCACGACGTACTTGAAGCCGGGTTGCTCCGGCACCGTGATCAAGGCGCTCGAGTTGCCGTCCTGCAACTCGAGCTTGACCATGTCGTGGTCGATGTTGTTGAGCGCGTCCATCAGGTAGGTCACGTTGAAGCCGATCTCGATGGCGTCGCCGCCGTAGTCGATCTCGAGCTCTTCCTTGGCTTCTTCCTGCTCGGCGTTGCTCGACGCGATGCGCAGGGCGCCCGGCTCGAGGTTGACACGCACGCCCTTGAACTTGTCGCTGGTGAGAATGGCCGCGCGCTGCAGGCTGGACAGGAACGGCTGGCGGCCGAGGATCACGGAGTTCTTGTGATTCTTCGGTATCACGCGGTTGTAGTCGGGGAACTTGCCTTCGACCAGCTTGGTGACGAACTCAAGACCCGAGAACGCAAATTTGGCCTGGTTGCCGGCGAAGCGCATCTCGATGGCCTCGTCGACGTTGCCCAGCAGGCGCGCCAGTTCCAGCACCGTCTTGCGCGGGAGGATGACTTCCTGCTTCGGGATCTCGTTCTCCAGCGTGGCTTGCGCCAGTCCCAGTCGGTGGCCGTCGGTGGCCACCAGCGTCAGCGTCTTGCCTTCGGCCACGAACAGGATGCCGTTGAGGTAGTAGCGGATGTCATGCACGGCCATGGCGAAGTGCACCTGGTCGATCAGGCTCTTGAGCACCTTCTGCGGCACGCCGAAGCTGGGGCCGAAGTCGACCGCTTCGTTGACCAGCGGGAAATCGTCCGCAGGCAACGTCTGCATCGTGAAGCGGCTCTTGCCGGCCTGCAGCGTCAGCTTGGTGCCGCTGGAGGTCAGCGAGACGATCTGGTCGCTCGGCAGCGACTTCAGGATGTCGATCATCTTGCGCGAGCCGACGGTGGTCGACAGGCTGCCTTCGTCACCGCCCAGGGTGGCGGAGGTGCGCACCTGGATCTCCAGGTCGCTGGTGGTGAACTCGATCGAGTCGCCGTTCTTGCGCATCAGCACGTTGGCCAGGATGGGCAGGGTATGCCGACGTTCCACGATCCCCGACACCGCCTGCAACGCGCCAAGCAGTTTTTCCTGAGGCGCTTTGAGAACAATCATGTCTTCCTCTTTTTTAAACCTGGTGGTAGCTGGTAGTGCCCGTCGTGCACTGTGGAGAACTCTATTTTCGCCTGATTTATCAAGGGCTTGGAGGCCGCACAAGTCTGGGGGTCGAACCCCGGGTTGCTGTCGGACTCATCGATAACAAGTTTCGCCGTTCGCGTTGTCCTGTGGACCACTGCCTGCTTGTCCCGAAACGGTCCCCAGAGTTGTGAGTTGACAGTGTGCCCTCCTCCTGCGCAGGAGGCTGAAAAAGCGCTCGCCATCATCCCTTCAACGTCTGCTCCAGCACGTGCAACTGCTGGTTCAGCTCGGTGTTCTTCTGCCGTTCGCCACCGATCTTGCGTACGGCGTGCAGCACGGTGGTGTGGTCGCGACCACCAAAAAGCTCGCCGATCTCGGGCAGGCTCTTCTGGGTCAGTTCCTTGGCCAGGTACATCGCGATCTGGCGCGGGCGGGCAATGCTCGCCGGGCGCTTCTTGCTGTACATGTCGGCCACCTTGATCTTGTAGAAGTCGGCGACGGTCTTCTGGATGTTCTCGACAGAGATCTGGCGGTTCTGGATCGACAGCAGATCCTTGAGCGCCTCGCGGGCCAGCGCGATGTTGATGTCCTTTTGCGAGAAGCGCGAGTAGGCCAGCACCTTGCGCAGCGCGCCCTCGAGCTCGCGCACGTTGGCGCGCACGTTCTTGGCGATGAAGAACGCCACTTCCTCGGGCATCTGCGCCTGCTCGCCCTCTGCCTTGCGGATCAGGATGGCGACGCGCATTTCCAGCTCGGGCGGCTCGATGGCCACCGTCAGGCCGGAGTCGAAGCGGCTGGTGAGGCGTTCGTCGATGTCGGCGAGGCCCTTGGGATAGGTGTCGCTCGTCATGATGATGTGCGCGCGGCGCGACAGCAGCGCCTCGAACGCGTTGAAGAACTCTTCCTGCGTGCGTTCCTTGCCGGCGAAGAACTGCACGTCGTCGATCAGCAGCAGGTCCAGCGAGTGGTACTTGGCCTTGAGCTCGTCGAAGGTCTTGCGCTGGTAGTTCTTGACGACGTCGGAGATGAACTGCTCGGCGTGCAGGTACAGCACGCGGGCGTCCGGCTTGTCCTTGAGCAGTTGGTTGCCGACGGCGTGCACCAGGTGGGTCTTGCCCAGGCCGACGCCGCCGTAGACGAACAGCGGGTTGTACATCGCGCCCGGCGCGCCGGCCACGTGCAATGCTGCGGTGCGGGCCATCTGGTTGGCGCGGCCGGCCACCAGCGTGTCGAACGTCAGCGCCGGGTTGAGCCGGTGCGAGTTCATCGCCGGCGCGATGTGCATGGGTCGCGCCTGCGCGGGGGCGCTTGTCGAACGCCCATTGGCCGGCGTGGCGAGCGCGTGTTCGAACACGGCGCCGATGCGTTGCGGCGGGTGCGTGGTGATGAAGCCGCTGCCGGTGGGAACCGGCGAGTGGCCGGGCGCGGGCATGTCTCGCGGCGCCAATGCCAGTTCGAGGCGCACGGGCTTACCGGCGAGCTCAGTCAGGACGGACTCGATGCGCGAGCCGTACTGAGAGCGGATCCAGTCGAGCTTGAAGCGGTTGGGCACGCGCACGAGCGCGACCGCACCGTCACCCACATCAGTGAAGTCGGCCGGCGGCAAAGGCCGAATCCAGGTGCTGAATTGCTGTTCGGGCAGCTCGGTTGCGAGGCGCTCGCAACTCCGGTGCCAAAGGTCTAGGGACATTGTGGACAAGTTCTTCTCAAGCCGGCCGATTCTACCCGTGACGGATCGGCAAAAGAACGGTTATCCACAGAAAGAAGCCCGCGGTCAATCCCCTCGCATCGCACGGCCGTACGTGCCAAGTCGTTGACTCGTAATGGGTTTCTCTGCTCTAATAGAGGGTTCCCCGGAGATTTTTCATCATGAAGCGTACCTACCAGCCTTCCAAAGTCCGTCGCGCCCGCACGCACGGCTTCCTCGTTCGCATGAAGACCAATGGCGGCCGTGCCGTCATCGCGGCACGTCGTGCCAAGGGTCGCAAGCGTCTCGCCGTCTGATTCCAGACGTCGGACTGAACGCTTCGCCGGTAAGGAATTGCGGGGCGGCTGACGCCGTCCTCGTTGCTGTCGCACTGCCCTCCTTGGCGAGGGCGTTGTCACGATGCGGCATCGAATTCCTGCTTCACGGCACACCGGGCCGGCGGCCATGACCGCAGGCGACCTCGATTCTTCGCTGCTCGGCCGCATTGTGCGACCGGCGGACTACGTGCGCGTGCTCGCGACGCCGATGCGTCTGCGCAGCCCCCATTTTGCTGTCCATCACCTGGACGGCAGGCCGCTGCCTTTGACGTGGGCGAAAGCGCGCAGCGTGATCGTTGTCGAAGATCCGAGCGCTTCCGAAGAGGCCCGCACCTCCGTTCATCCACCGGTTACTGCCAGCTTGTCTACAGAGTTATCCACAGGTGTCGCCGACATCTTGGCAACGGATGTGGACGACTTGCAGGTTCCGGGCCCGTCCGCGCTGGTGGAAACCCCCACGGCCCGGGGCGGACCCGCCCGTTGGCTGGGGCTCGTGGTGCCCAAGCGGCATGCCAAGCGCGCGGTCACCCGGACGCTGGTCAAGCGCCAGATCCGCAACGTGGCCGCCGCGTGCGCACCGCAGCTGGAGCCCGGCCTGTGGGTGGTGCGGCAGCGCTCGCCGTTCGATCCAAAGCAATATCCCAGCGCCGCCTCCAACGCCCTGAAAGAAGCGGCGCGGGCCGAACTGCGCGCGCTGTTCGACCGGGCCGTGCGCGGCGAACGCGATCGCATCAAGCCCCGACCACCGGGCGAATCCTCGTTCAAGGCCAAGCCGGGCAAGGGCGCCAAGGCCAAGGCCGCTGCTCCGACACCGATGGCGCCGGGCTCCGCCGAAGGGTCGCCATGCGTGGCCTGAGCGCCCTGTTGCACCTGCCTCGCGCCGCGCTCATCGGCCTGGTGCGTGCCTACCGGCTGTTGCTGAGCCCGTGGGTGGGCCAGAGCTGCCGTTTCGCGCCGACCTGTTCCGTCTACGCGATCGCGGCGCTGCAAAGGCATGGCGCCGTCATCGGCACCGGGCTGGCCGGCTGGCGCATTCTTCGTTGCAACCCGTGGTGTCACGGCGGCTGCGACGAAGTCCCCGACAATATGCCTTGGGATCGCGCGAAAGCGTCCCCATCTGCGCATTCCGCCGCGGGCCTGTTCACGGGCCTGCTGCAACGTGACTCCGGCTTTCGTGCCGGCCGCCGCGACGCCGACGACGGCCGCGACTGACATAACAAACCACTAGCACCCCCATGACCGAATTTCGCCGCACCCTGCTGCTGGTCGTCTTGATGATGTCGCTGCTGATGCTGTTCGACAAATGGCGCGTCGCCCACGGCGAGACGTCTTTGATGTCGCCGCGTCCGGCCGCCAAGGCCGTCGTCACGCAGCCCGCCGCCTCCGCCACGAGCAGCATCAATGCGACCGCCGCCGCAGCGGCCACGCCGGCCTCGGGCATCGCGTCCGACGCCGCCGTGGCACTGCCGATCGAGAACGTCACGCTGCAGACCGACCTGGTCAGGGCCACGCTGAGCACCCGCGGTGGCGACCTCCTCGACCTGGACTTGCTCAAGTTCAAGGAAGCGGACAACCACAGCGAACTCCTGCGCCAGATCAAGCGCGCCATCGGCATGAGCGCACCCGCGCCCGAAGTGGCCGACGTCAAGGTGTTCGACACCGACAACGCGCAGTACTACACGGCGCAGACCGGCCTGGCCGGCATGGATGGCCGCGCGCTGCCGCACCACACGACGGTGATGAAGCTGGTCAGCGCCGAGCGCTCGCTCGCCGACGGCAAGAACGAGCTGGTCGCGCGCTTCGAATCGCCCGATGTCGGCGGCGTGCAGCTGGTCAAGACCTACACCTTCCATCGTGGCAGCTACGTCATCGACGTCGCCCACGAAGTCGTCAACCACAGCGGTGCCCCGGTCGCCCCGGAGCTCTACCTGCAACTGGTGCGCGACGGGCGCATGCCGGCGGGCGGCTACTTCAACGGCCCCAGCTCGATCACCGGCCCGGCCGTGTACGAAGACAAGTTCAAGTTCATCAAGTTCGCGGACCTGGACAAGGGCAAGGAAAAGGAACTGGTCGACGGCCGCCCGACGACCGAGGGTTGGATCGCGATGATCCAGCACTATTTCGTCTCCGCGTGGATCCTGCCGGACACGGTGAACCGCACCTACGGCGTCACGCACCTGGGCGCCGACGTCAACGGCCAGCCGACCTATCGGGTCGCCGCGCTCGTGCCGCTGGGCACCATCGCGCCGGGGGGCAGCCAGAGCGTCAAGGCCTCGTTGTTCGCCGGCCCGGCCGAAGAGCAACTGCTCGCACCGCTGGCGCCGCATCTCGAGCTCGTGCGCGACTACGGCCTGCTCAAGATCATCGCCCAGCCGCTGTTCTGGCTGCTGAACAAGATCCACGCGGTCATCGGCAACTGGGGCTGGTCCATCGTCGCACTGGTGTTCCTGCTCAAGATCGCGTTCTACGGCCTCAACGCCAATGCGTACCGCTCGATGGCCAAGATGAAGGCCGTCAACCCGCGCATCCAGGAGCTCAACGTCCGCTACAAGGACAACCCGCAGCAAAAGCAGCAGGAGATCATGAAGATCTACCGCGAGGAGAAGGTCAACCCGCTGGGCGGCTGCCTGCCGATCTTCATCCAGATGCCGATCTTCATCGCACTGTTCACGGTGCTGACCTCGTCGGCCGAGATGCGCGGCGCGCCGTGGCTGGGCTGGATCCATGACCTGTCCATCATGGATCCGTACGCGATCCTGCCGATCCTGATGACGGCCACGTCGCTGCTGCAGGTCTCGCTGCAACCGGCCCCCGCCGACCCGATGCAGGCCAAGATGATGTGGCTGATGCCGCTGGCTTTCAGCGCTGCGCTGTTCTCGTTCCCGGCCGGCCTGACGCTGTACTGGGTCACGAACAACACGCTGACCATCGTCCAGCAGTGGCTGATCAACCGCCAGATCAACGGGCCGAAGAGCAAGGCTCCCAAGGTCACGGACGCGAAGATCGTCAAGAGCTGACCTCTTCGCCCCGGCGAATGACGACGCCGCGATCGACGCAAGCCAGGCTTGCGCCGATCGCGGCGTTCTTCATCGGGCCGAGCCTGCGGCCTGAAAACGACAGCCTCCGCACGTGCGAGACCTCGCAACGTCCCCCGCAGTCGTGTGCACTGCGGCGAGGCGACAATCGAGGCCTGATGACCGTCACCTCCCTCGCCCACCACAACGACCCGATCGTCGCGATCGCCACGGCCCCGGGCCGTGGCGCGGTGGGCATCGTGCGGGCCTCGGGGCGCGACCTGTCCACGCTGATCGCCGCCGTCTGCGCCAGGCCGCTGACGCCGCGCGTCGCGCACTACGGGCCCATCCTGGACGCCCAGGGACAGGCACTTGATCAAGGCCTGGCGATCCACTTTCCCGCGCCCAACTCGTACACCGGCGAGGACGTGCTGGAACTGCAGGCGCACGGGGGCCCGGTGGTGCTTCAGCTGATCCTCGCGCGCTGCCTCGAGGCCGGCCGCGGCGTCGGCCTGCGCGTGGCCAACCCGGGCGAGTTCACGGCGCGTGCGTTCTTCAACGACAAGCTGGACCTGGCCCAGGCCGAGGCCGTCGCCGACCTGATCGACGCCAGCACCGAGGCGGCCGCGCGCTCGGCGGGCCGCTCGCTGGCCGGCGCGTTCTCCAAGGAGATCGACGGCCTCGCGCAGCGCGTCGTGCACCTGCGCATGCTGGTCGAAGCAACGCTGGACTTCCCCGAGGAAGAGATCGACTTCCTCGAGCGCGCTGGCGCGCGCCAGCAGCTTGCCGCCATCCGCGCGCAGCTCGACGCCGTGATGCTGCGCGCGCGCCAGGGCGCGCTCCTGCGCGAGGGCCTGCGTGTCGTGCTGGCGGGCGCGCCCAACGTCGGCAAGAGCTCGCTGCTGAACGCGCTGGCGGGCGCCGAGCTGGCCATCGTCACGCCGATCGCCGGCACCACGCGCGACCGCATCACCGAGACCATCCAGATCCACGGCGTGCCTGTTCACGTGATCGACACCGCGGGCCTGCGCGACGCCAGCGACGAGGTCGAGAAGCTGGGCATCGCGCGCAGCTGGCAGGCAATCGCCGACGCCGACGCCGTGCTGTTCCTGCACGATCTGAGCCGCGCCGACGATCCGCAGTCCCAGGCCGACGACGCCGCGATCGCCGCCGATCTCGCCCGGGCCCACGCCGCCGAGCCGCTGCACGTGTACAACAAGCGCGACCTCGCGCCCGACCACGCGCTGCCCGCCGGCGCACTGGCGCTGTCGGCCCAGACCGGCACCGGCCTCGACGCGCTGCGCGACGCCCTGCTCGAACGCGCCGGTGCCACGCACGTCCCCGACGGCGTCTTCATCGCCCGCACGCGCCACGTGGAGGCGTTGCGGCGCACCGACGCGCATCTTCAGCTCGCCCAATCGCACGCCGACCAGCGCGACGCCGCGCTGGACTTGTTCGCCGAGGAACTGCGCCTGGCGCACGGGTCGCTGGGCGAGATCACCGGGCAGTTCACGGCCGACGACCTGCTCGGGGAGATCTTCGGGCGGTTCTGCATCGGCAAGTAAAGAACTTTCACGCCATACCCTAGACAAGGGATGGAACGACACCTGAAGTGAGCATCCGCCTTCGCTGAAAGCAGCGCCAAGAGCGTCTGGATGCGCGGGCTCGTCCCATGAACGCGACAGACGGGGCCGTCGCGCCGACGGACGTTGCGCTTTGCCTTGCCGTCACCCGGTCAGGACGTGACAATTGGTGTCAAATGCCTGCCAACAGGCACGATGGTTCGTCATGACTCGACTGCAGGTCAGGCGCCATGGGTGAGGATTCGACAATGATCAATGTTGCAAATCTGGTTCAGGCCATCCATACGCTGAACGCGTACGACGCGTTCAGGCCGCGCTTTTCTCCGGAAAACTGGCGCGTGGTGGGCTCGTACCTGATCCGCCGCGACATGAAGGGCGGCGACGTCCTGATCTACCAGGGCGATTCCGATCGCACGATGTACTTCCTCGAGTCGGGCACGCTGCAGGTCTACGTGCGCGGCACGGCCACGTCGGCGGCCAAGATCGCGCTCCTGCGCGCCGGCGCCATCGTCGGCGAGCCAGCGTTGTTCGGCGAGACGATGCGCATGGCGCAGGTCGACGCGATCGCTCCCAGCGTGATCTGGGCGCTGAGCCGCCCGCGCCTGGACGAGATGCTGGCCAGCCAGCCCGAACTCGCCTACGAGATCCTGCGCGCCTCCGGTGCCGTGATGGCAGAGCGGATGCGCGGCACCCTGGAGCGCGGCACGCCTGTGGCATGAGGCGCCCCACGGTCGCTGTCCCCCGAGGGGAGGCATCGCGCGCGCTCCCTGCCGCCGAGGGGCCCGCCGCGAACGGCCCGGCAGAGCCGGATCCGTCGCTCCCTTGAATCTCGTCGCGCCGAACGAGCGCCGGCGGCGGAGGCAAGGGTCGCGCTACGCGCCCGTGGTCAGCTTTTCTTCGGCCGACTGCAGATTTTCGGGCATTCCGGCCAGCACCAGCGTATCGCCCGCAGCCAGCCGTTGATCCGGGTTGGGCTGCAGCACGCGCCCGTTCGACAGCCGGATCGACACCACCTGGACACCGCCCCCCTGGACGCCGGTCTCGCCCAGCGTCTTTCCCGCCGACGAGGCGTTCGCGGGGATCGTGACGCTGGCCAGGCGGGCCTGTTGCTGCTCGCCGGCCTCGTCGTCGTCGGCGCCGTGGAAAAAGCCGCGCAGCAGGCCGTAGCGCGCCTCGCGCGCATCATGCGCAAGCCGGATCACGCGGCGCATCGGCACGCCCACCAGCGCCAGCGCGTGCGAAGCCAGCATCAGCGAGCCCTCGATCGCCTCGGGCACGACCTCGGTGGCGCCCGCGGCCTTGAGCACCTCGAGATCGCTGTCGTCGATGGTGCGCACGACCACCGGGACGCGCGGCGCGTGCATCTGCACGAGGTGCAGCACCTTCAGCGCAGACGGCGTGTCGTGGTAGCTGCAGACGACGGCGCTCGCGCGCGCCAGGCCGGCGGCCATCAGGCTGGACAGCCGTGCCGCGTCGCCGAACACCACGTTCTGGCCGGCTGCGGTGGCCTGGCGCACGCGGTCGGGGTCCAGGTCCAGCGCAATGAACGGGATGCGCTCGACCTCCAGCATGCGCGCCAGGTTCTGGCCCGAGCGGCCGTAGCCGCAGATGATCACGTGCTTCTCGGCGGTGATCGCGCGCTTGGCGATGGACGTCAACGCCACCGACTGCATCAGCCAGTCGCTGCTGGCCAGCTTCATCACGATTCGGTTGGCGTACAGGATCAGGAACGGCGACGCGAGCATCGACAGCACCATGCTGGCCAGCACCGGCGCGACCCAGCGCGCGGGCAGCACGTGGTTGTCGGTGCCCAGGCTCAGCAGCACGAAGCCGAACTCGCCGGCCTGCGCCAGGTACAGGCCCGTGCGCAGCGCGACACCCGGCGCGCTGCCGAAGACGCGCGCCAGGCCGGCCACCAGCGCGGCCTTCGCGACAACCGGCAACGAGGTCAGCGCGATCACCACCAACCAGTCGTCGGCCAGCGTGTGCCAGTCGAGTTTCATGCCGATCGTGATGAAGAACAGGCCCAGCAGCACGTCGTGGAACGGCCGGATGTCGGTCTCCACCTGGTGCTTGTATTCGGTTTCGGCGATCAGCATGCCGGCCACGAACGCGCCGAGCGCCAGCGACAGGCCAGCCAGCTCGGTGATTGCCGCCAGGCCCAGCGTCACGCCCAGCAGGCTCAGCATGAACAGCTCGTCGCTCTTGCGGCGCGAGATGGCGGTCAGGAACCAGCGCATCACCTTCTGCCCGCCCGACAGCAGCACGGCCAGCACCACCACCGCCTTGATGATGGCGGGGATCAGCGTCTTGAGCAGGTCCTGGGTGTCGCCGCCGAGGGCCGGGATGATCACCAGCAGCGGCACCACGGCCAGATCCTGGAACAGCAGCACGCCCATCACGCGCCGGCCGTGTTCGGTCTCGAGCTCCAGCCGCTCGGCCATCAGCTTGACGACGATGGCGGTGGACGACATCGCCATCGCCGAACCCAGTACCACCGAGCCTTGCCACGACAGTTCCCAGGCCCGCCCCAGCCATGCGAACAGAGCGATCAGCATCACATTGCCGATGACCGCGCCGGCGATCGTGAAGGCCACCTGCGAAAGCCCCAGCCCGAACACCAGCGTGCGCATGCTGCGCAGCTTCGGCAGGTTGAATTCCAGGCCGATCACGAACATCAGGAACACCACGCCGAACTCGGCCAGGTACTTCACGCCGGTGGTATCGCTGGCCAGCCCCAGTGCGTTCGGACCGATCAGCACGCCCACCGCCAGATAGCCCAACATGGGCGGCAGCTTCAACAGGCGGCAGGCCACCACGCCGAGCACCGCGGCGACCAAGTACAACAACGCAAGTTCGAGGTTGGTGACCATGCGGCTCAGTGACAGGGAAGCCGCCGTGCAATTCCCGCGCCTCCTAGAATGCCCGATCCTAAGCGACGGAATTCTTGCCTTGCCGTTGCCTGCGACCCCATGACCAGCTCCACGCCCTTCGATCCCCAACGCG
>JBDSDD010000010.1:0-69237 GCA_039920745.1 Burkholderiaceae bacterium
ACCCGTCCACGCAGTTGCTGCCCGTCAACGGCTCGCGCGAGGCGCTGTTCTCGTTCGCGCAGACGGTGATCGATCCGACCTGGCGCGGGCGGCCCGGCGCACAGGCGCCCATCGTCCTTTGCCCGAACCCGTTCTATCAGATCTACGAGGGCGCCGCGCTGCTGGCCGGGGCCGAGACGGCCTTCGCCAACAGCGACCCGGCGCGCAACTTCGCGGCCGACTGGGGCGCGGTCGACGCAGCGACCTGGGCCCGCACGCAGCTGATGTTCGTGTGCTCGCCGGGCAACCCCACCGGCGCCGTGATGCCGCTGGAGGAATGGCGCACGCTGTTCGAGATGAGCGACCGTCACGGCTTCGTCATCGCCAGTGACGAGTGCTACTCCGAGATCTACTTCGGGCCGGAAGGCCAACCGCCTCTGGGCGCGCTGGACGCCGCGCGCCAGCTGGGCCGCAAAGATTTCCGCAACCTGCTCGTCTTCACGTCGCTGTCCAAGCGCTCCAACGTGCCGGGCCTGCGCTCGGGCTTCGTGGCCGGCGATGCGGCGCTCGTCAAGGCCTTCCTGCTGTACCGCACCTACCACGGCAGCGCGATGAGCCCGGTGGTGCAGGCGGCCAGCGAGGCGGCCTGGCGCGACGAGGCCCACGTGCGCGAAAACCGGGCGCAATACCGCCGCAAGTTCGCCCAGGTGACGCCGATGCTGGCGGACCGCCTGGAAGTTCGCCTGCCGGACGCCGGTTTCTACCTCTGGGCGGGTATTCCGTCGCATTTGCACGGCGGCGACGACGTCGCGTTCGCGTTGGGCCTGCTGGCTCAATACAATGTGACGGTATTGCCCGGCAGCCTGCTGGCGCGCGAATCCCGAGGCCTCAACCCCGGCGCGGGCCGGATTCGCTTGGCGCTGGTGGCCGAGACCGCCGAATGCGTCGAGGCGGCCGAACGCATCCTTGCCTATATCCAAGACATCCAAGAGTCCCACGAGTTCCAATGACCAACAGCCTCCAATCCATCATCGACGCCGCGTGGGAAGACCGCGCCAAGTTCTCGCCCGCCGACGCGCCATCCGACGTGCGCGCCGCCGTGGCGTCGGTGATCGAGGACCTGAACGCGGGGCGCCTGCGCGTGGCCAATCGCACGGGCGTGGGCGAGTGGACGGTGCACCAGTGGGTCAAGAAGGCCGTGCTGCTGTCGTTCCGCCTGAACGACAACAAGCCGATCCAGTCCGGCGGACTGCAGTACTTCGACAAGGTGAGCCCCAAGTTCGCCCACCTCGACGAGTCCGAGCTGCGCGCCACCGGCGTGCGCATCGTGCCGCCGGCGGTCGCCCGCCACGGCAGCTACATCGCCCGCAACGTGGTGCTGATGCCGTCGTACGTCAACATCGGCGCCTACGTCGACGAAGGCGCGATGGTCGACACCTGGGCCACCGTCGGCTCGTGCGCGCAGATCGGCAAGAACGTCCACCTGTCGGGCGGCGTGGGCATCGGCGGCGTGCTGGAGCCGCTGCAGGCCAACCCGACCATCATCGAGGACAACTGCTTCATCGGCGCGCGCTCCGAAGTCGTCGAAGGCGTGATCGTCGAAGAGAACTCGGTCATCTCGATGGGCGTGTTCATCGGCCAGTCCACCAAGATCTACGATCGCGCCACCGGCGAGGTCACCTACGGCCGCGTACCCTCCGGCTCGGTCGTCGTCAGCGGCTCCCTGCCCTCGGCCGACGGCAAGTACAGCCTGTATTGCGCGGTGATCGTCAAGCGCGTCGACGCGCAGACGCGCGCCAAGACGAGCATCAACGAGTTGCTGCGCGCCTGAGCAGCTCCACGCCGGCTGCGCCCGGCCGATACTGATTTTGTAGTCCCTTCGCCGCAACCCGCGGCACGCATTTAGACCCCGCGCCTGAACCACAGGCGCCACCAGGAGACGCTCGATGGACGGCGGAAACATGGAACGCGTGCTGCATCTGATGGCCGACAAGGGCGCATCGGATGTCTACCTGACGGCCAACTCGCCGATCCAGCTGAAGATCAACGGCCAACTGGTGCCGGTGTCCGACCAGATCCTCACGCCCGGCCAGCCGCGCGCGCTGCTCGCCGAGCTGCTGACGCCCGTGCAACTGGAAGAGCTCGACCAGACCGGCGAGCTGAACCTGGGCATCGGCATCCGCTCGGTCGGCAGCTTCCGGCTGTCGGCGTTCAAGCAGCGCGCGTCGATCGCCGCCGTGATCCGTTGCATCCCGCACAAGATCCCGTCGATGGACACGCTGAACCTGCCGCCGGTGCTGGCGTCGCTGGCGCTCGAGCGTCGCGGCCTGATCCTGATGGTGGGGGCCACGGGCAACGGCAAGAGCACGTCGCTGGCGTCGATGATCGAGTGGCGCAACACGCAGCTGTCGGGCCACATCCTCACCATCGAGGAGCCGATCGAATTCCTGTTCTCCAACAAGCGCTCGATCATCAACCAGCGCGAAGTCGGCCGCGACACCGCCTCGCTGCACATCGCGCTGAAGAACGCGCTGCGCCAGGCGCCCGACTGCATCATGATCGGCGAAATCCGCGATCGCGAGACGATGTCGATGGCGATCTCGTACGCGCTGTCGGGCCACCTGGTGCTGGCCACGCTGCACGCCAACAACAGCTCGCACACGCTGGGTCGTATCCTGTCGTTCTACACGCCGGAATCGCGTCCCGCGCTGCTGGGCGACCTGGCCGCCGCGCTCAAGGCCATCGTGTCGCAACGCCTGATGCGCTCCACCGCCGGCGGCCGCGTGCCGGCTGTCGAGGTGCTGCTCAACAGCCGCTTCATCTCCGAACTGATCGAGAACGGCGACATCACCGGCGTGCGCGAGGCGATGGACAAGTCGCTGGCCGAAGGCTCGCAGATGTTCGAAGCCGACATCGCGCGCCTGATCGGCCTGGGCCTGGTCACGCAAGAAGAAGGCCTGCTGGGTGCCGACTCGCCCACCAACCTGTTGTGGCGCCTGCAGAACGACATGTCGCCGGTCTCGCGCGTGCAAGCCGCCAAGGTCGAATCCGACGCACCGTCGTTCACCGAGATCACGCTGGACGTCCTCCCCGAAGCCCCGCCATCGGCACCGCGCCAACGCCTGGGCGGCACCGACCACCTGAATCGCTCGAAGCACGGCTAGCGCCTGTCCCCGATCCTGATGGATGCCACCCTCCTCCTGCTCGAACAACTGATCGCCCGCGCGTCCGTGACGCCGGATGACGCCGGCTGCCAGGCGCTGATCGCGCAACGGCTGGAGGTGCTGGGCTTCGCCTGCGAGCACCTGCCCTTCGGCCCGGCCGACGCCCGTGTCGACAACCTGTGGGCCGTGCGCACCGGCACCCGCCCCGGCCCGACGCTGGTGCTGGCCGGCCACACCGACGTCGTGCCCACCGGCCCGCTGGCCCAGTGGGGCAGCGCGCCCTTCGTGCCGACCTATCGCGACGGCCAGCTGTATGGCCGCGGCACCGCCGACATGAAGACCTCGCTGGCCGCGATGGTCGTCGCGGCCGAGGAGTTCGTCGCCGCGCATCCGCAGCACGCCGGCCGCCTCGCGTTCCTGCTCACCAGCGACGAGGAAGGCCCGTCCGTCGACGGCACCGTGCGCATCGTCGACCTGCTGGAGGCCCGCGGCGAGCGGCTCGACTGCTGCATCGTCGGCGAGCCCACTTGCGTGAAGACGCTGGGCGACATGATCAAGAACGGTCGCCGCGGCAGCCTGTCGGCGCGCCTCACGGTGATGGGCGTGCAAGGCCACGTCGCCTACCCGCACCTGGCGCGCAACCCGATCCACGCGGCCGCGCCGGTGATCGCCGAGCTCGCCGCCACGACCTGGGACGCCGGCAACGACCACTTCCCGCCCACCAGCTTCCAGATCTCCAACCTGCACTCGGGCACCGGCGCGACCAACGTCATCCCGGGCGAGGCGGTGATCGATCTCAACTTCCGCTTCTCGACCGAGTCGACGCCGGAGTCCCTCAAGGCACGCGTCGCCGACATGCTCGACCGCCACGACGTGCAGCACCGCATCACCTGGACGCTGGGCGGCTCGCCCTTCCTCACGCGCCCTGGCAGCTTGAGCCAGGCGCTGTTGGAGGCGATCCGCGCGGAGACGTCGGTCGAGGCCGAGCTGTCCACCACCGGCGGCACGTCCGACGGCCGCTTCATCTCGCGCATCTGCCCGCAAGTGGTCGAGTTCGGCCCGGTCAATGCCACCATCCACAAGATCGACGAACACGTGTCGGTGGACGCCGTCCCCCGACTGAAGAACATCTACCGACTCACCATGGAGCGCCTGTTGGCGTCCGGATCGCCATCATGAAGCTCAACGACTATCTCACCCGGGCAACCGCCCGCCTTGACGAGGCGGGCGTTTCGTTTGGGCACGGCACCACCAACTCGTTCGACGAGGCCGTCTGGCTCGTCCTGTGGAAGCTGGGCCTGCCGCTCGACGAGCTCGAAGCAGTGGCCGAGCGCAAGCTCAGCGCCACCGAAGTGACGCAGCTCGACGCCTTGATCGCCACCCGCATCGAGACCCGCAAGCCCGCCGCCTACCTCACCGGCGAGGCCTGGCTGCAAGGCGTGCCGTTCACTGTCGACGAGCGCGTCATCGTGCCGCGTTCGCTGATCGCCGAGGTGCTCGCCGAAGGCGTGATCGATGCGTGGATGCCGGTCAAGATCACGCGCGTGCTCGACCTGTGCACCGGCAACGGCAGCCTCGCCGTGCTGGCGGCGATGGCGTGGCCCCACGTCGCCGTCGATGCCGCCGACCTGTCGGCCGATGCGCTGGCCGTGGCCAAGATCAACGTCGAACGCCACGAGCTCGCCAAGCAGATTTCGCTGCTGCAAGGCAACGGCCTGGCCGCCGTGCGCCGCGATCGCCGCTACGACGTGATCCTGTGCAACCCGCCGTACGTCAACGAGACGTCCATGCAGGCGCTGCCCGCCGAGTTCAACGCCGAGCCGCGCATGGCGCTCGCCGGCGGCGCGGACGGCATGGACTTCATCCGCACGCTGCTCGCCGGCGCGGTCGCCCACATGACGCCCGAGGCCGTTCTCGTGCTCGAGATCGGCAATGAACGCGACAACTTCGAGGCCGCCTTCCCGGCACTCGACGTCGTCTGGCTCCCTACCCAATTGCATGACGACGCGGTGCTCCTGGTGACCCGCGCCATGCTCGATTCCGGCCTCTTGAAATGATCACGCTCCGCAACCTGCAACTGCGCCGCGGCGCCAAGATCGTTCTCGACGGCGTCAACGTCAATGTCAACCCGGGAGAGAAGGTGGGCCTGGTCGGACGCAACGGCGCCGGCAAGTCCAGCCTGTTCGCGCTGCTGGCCGGGCGTCTCCAGGCAGACGCCGGCGACTTCGAGATCCCCGCGCGCTGGCGCATGGGCGAGGTCGCGCAGCACATGCCCGAGACGGACGATTCGGCCACCGACTTCGTGCTCGAAGGCGATATTCCGCTGATGGAGGCGCAGCGCGAGCTCGAGGCCGCCGAGGCCGCGGAAGACGGCCACGCGATGGCCGAGGCGCACATGAAGATCGGCGAGGTCGGCGGCTTCGACGCGCGCTCGCGGGCCCATGCCCTGCTGATGGGCCTGGGCTTCAAGGTGGCCCAGGTAGAGGATCCCGTCAACAGCTTTTCCGGCGGCTGGCGCATGCGCCTGCAGCTGGCCCGCGCGCTGATGTGCCCGGCCGACCTGCTGCTGCTCGACGAACCCACCAACCACTTGGACCTGGACGCGCTGGTCTGGCTCGAGGCCTGGCTGCAGCGCTTCGAGGGCACGATCGTGATGATCAGCCACGACCGTGAGTTCCTCGACGCGATCACCAACGTCACGATCCATCTGGAAGATTCCGCGCTGACGCGCTACGGCGGCAACTACTCGACCTTCGAGGAGATGCGTGCCGAGCGCATGAGCCAGCAACAGGCCGCCCACGGCCGCCAGCAGGAGCGCGTCGCGCAGCTGCAGCGCTTCATCGACCGCTTCAAGGCCAAGGCCAGCAAGGCCAAGCAGGCGCAGAGCCGCGTGAAGGCGCTGGCGCGCATGGAACGCATCGCGCCGGTGCTGACGTCGGCCGACTTCTCGTTCGAGTTCAAGGAGCCCAAGAGCCTGCCCAACCCAATGCTCGCGATGAGCAACATGGAGGTCGGCTACCTGGTGCAGGACGACGTCGATCCGGACACCGAGCCGACGCGCAAGGTCATCGTGCGCAACATCAACAAGAGCGTGCTGGCCGGCCAGCGCATCGGCATCCTGGGCGCCAACGGCCAGGGCAAGTCGACGCTGGTCAAGACGATCTCGCGCAGCATGCCCGCGCTAGGCGGCGAGATGACCGAAGGCAAGGGCCTGTCGATCGGCTACTTCGCGCAGCAGGAGATGGACGTCGTGCACGCCGACGACACGCCGCTGCAGCACATGGTTCGCCTCGCGCGCACCGTCGGCCCCGAAGGGCGCGAGCAGGAGCTGCGCGACTTCCTGGGCCAGTTCCGCTTCGTCGGCGACATGGTGCACCAGACCATCGGCACCCTGTCGGGCGGCGAGAAGGCGCGCCTGGTGCTGGCCTCGCTGGTGTGGCAGCGCCCCAACCTGCTGCTGATGGACGAGCCGACCAACCACCTGGACCTGACCACCCGCGAGGCGCTGTCGATGGCGCTCAACGAGTTCGAGGGCACCGTGCTGCTGGTGAGCCACGAC
The DNA here is from genome assembly GCA_039920745.1 of Burkholderiaceae bacterium. Taxonomy (GTDB): domain Bacteria; phylum Pseudomonadota; class Gammaproteobacteria; order Burkholderiales; family Burkholderiaceae_C; genus Scleromatobacter. The sequence continues at coordinate 6,703 of JBDSDD010000010.1, forward strand.
CGCGCGTTGCTGCGCGAGGTCTGCGACGAGTTCTGGCTCGTGTCGCACGGCGCGGTGCTGCCGTTCGACGGCGACCTGGACGACTACCAGAAGTGGCTGCTCGAGACCTCGCGCGCCATCTCGCGCGGACAGCCGGCGCCGCCGCTGCCGGGCAATCTCAACGACCTGCTGCCTGGCGGATCGTCGGCATCGGCGCCCAAGGCGACCAAGGCGGCCGCACCCAAGCCCGCCCCCCTACCCGCGACGGCAGCGCCCGTCGCGCCCGTGTCCAACACCAAGTCGGGCGCGGCCCGCAACGACGATCGCAAGCAATCGGCGCAGCAACGTTCGCAGGTCGCCGCGCAAACGCGCCCGCTGCGCGGCGAGGTCGAACAGATCGACAAGCGCATGGAGAAGCTGGGCGCCGAGAAGGCCGAGCTGGAGGCCTCGATGGCCACTGGCAAGCTCGCCGGGCCCGCGATCGCCGACGCGGGTCGCAAGCTGGCGCACGTGGGGGCCGAAGTGGCCAAGCTCGAGGAGCGCTGGCTGGAGCTGACGGAGAAGATCGAGGCGATGCAGTCGGGGGGCTGAGCGTCCCTGGATCGCCCCGATCGAAATCGGGGCCGATCACCTCGACAATGGGGCCAACAACTTCCGGACCACCCGGCTCCCGACACGATGGTGCTTTCGATTCGACCGCTCCGATGGCTGGCAACGGCCCGCGCCGCGACATGCCTGCTCGCCCTCGCTGCCAGCGGTGCGAGCCCGCCCGTGCTCGCGGCGGCGGTGCAGCCCGCGGGCCGGGACAGCGGGCATGACTTCACCATCGACCCGGATTCGATCCATCGCGACGGCAGCACGGTGACCTTCCACCTCGTCGGCACGAGCTACCGCGGCGTCGTCGACGACTACGACGCGCAGGTGATGGTGGACTGCGCGCAGCGCCAACGGCGTGAATTGGGCTCCGAGATCCGCAACCAGTGGATCGGCGTCAAGCACAACCGGCCCGACTCGCAGATGCGCGACATCTTTCCCAACACGCGCCAGGCCACGGAGCTCGAGCTGGTCTGTCGACTGGCGGGCGTGCCGGTCGCGCGCGTGGCCGACATGGTCGCGGCGGCGGCGGCGCAGGCGCCCGCACCAACGCCCGCACCCGCACCCGCGCTCCCCCACCAGGCGGACGTCAAATTCGGCGCGTTGCCACTGGTCACGACATTCGCCCTGCCGACCGGCGCCCGCGCGCAGGCGACCGCCACGCCGCACGTGGCCGAGCGGGCGTCCGCCGCCGCCCCCCTGCCCGCGCCCACGTTGACGATCAAGGCAAACACCGTGCTGCCGGCCGACGACCTGCTCGACCTCGGCAACCAGGACGGCTACGCGCGCGCCATCCTGATCGACAGCGTCCGCCACAAGGAACAGACCACCAGCTACGTCGTGCAGTCCCTGGTCCCCGGCGCGACCTGGGCCACGCGCGACCACTACGTCGTCGACTGCCAGCGCAAGCTGCGCGCGTTCCAGCCCGACGATCTCGCCAGCGGCGTCCGCCTGACCGCAACCCGCGTCGCGGCCAACAGCCACGAGTCACGCGAGCTCGCCACCGCCTGCGCCATGCCCGATGGTCCGAGCAATCGCTGGTTTGCAGGCTTCGTGGTGACCAACGACGGCGTGGTCGTTGCGCCGCACCTGCGCACCGGCAACTGCGTGCGCTACAGCACCGGCTTCGGCGCGAAGCGCCGCCCGCTGCAGTTCATCGCCCACGACGAAGACCTGACGCTGCTCAAGCTGCAGGGTAGTGGCAGCTGGAGCGCGATGCCCGCGATCGACACGCCGGCCTCGCGCGTGCCCCAGGCGGTCACGATGCTCGGGGTCAAGGGCGTGGCGCCGCGGGTCAGCGCGGGCAACCTGACGATGGCGGGATCGAACTCGATGGACACCGGATGGCCCCAGGTCGTCACGTTCAGCGACCATGCATTGTCCGAAGGCATCGTGTGGGACGCCGATGGCGCGGCCATCGGGCTGGCACTGGCGCCCGAGGGCCGTGTCGGCAATCACGCTTTCATGCGCATGCTGCCCACCGCCGAGATCCGCCTGCGCCTCGCGCGCCATGGCTTGACCTGGACGGCATCCGACGGCCAGGCACGCAATGCCGAAGCCACCATGCGCCTCGCGCTGGCCGCCACGCTGCCCATCGAATGCGAGCGTGCGCCGTGAAACGGGTTCCACGATGAGCACGCCCTTGCCCCCCTTCCTCGTCGCCCTCGGCCTCGACGACACGCACGACATCGACGAGCGCACGCTGCGGCGAGCCTACGCGCGCCTGCTCAAGCAGATCGACGTCGAGGCCGAACCCCAGCGCTTCCAGGCCTTGCGCGAGTCGCTCGACCAGTCGCTGAGCTGGCTCGCGTGGCGTGAGCGGGCGCAGGCGGCCGACGGCGATCCGAGCAGCGTGCCGGATCGGTCGACCGCGCCGGCGATCCGCGGCCCGGATGTTCTTTTCGAGCTGGCGTCGCCGGCGCCCGCCGCGCCACCCGGCGAGGCCAGCGGCTCCGCCGTCTACGCGGACTTCCATCAGGCGGTCACGCGCGTGTTCCGCGACGTGGCTGGCGCGCGCAACGCGCTAGAACGTGCGATGGCCGATCCGCGCCTGATCAACATCGACGCACGCACCGGCTTCGAGGGCCACGTGGCCCGGCTGCTGGCCGAAGGCTGGCGCCCCGGCCACGACCACTTGCTCGATCCGGCGGTCGACGCCTTCGGTTGGGAGCGCGACCACAGGAGGCTGGGGCATTTCGGCCAGGTGGGCGCGCTGGTCGACGCGGCGATCCGCGACCGCGCGGTGTTTCGCCAGTTCAACGCCCAGCAGGCAGCCGTGCTCAACCGGCTGATCCTGCGCATCCGCGACGCGACGCCACCCGACCCGCGCACCTTGCACGAGGAGGTGCAGCAGTTGCAGTTGCTGGTGCAGCGCGTGCCCAACTGGTTGCGTATCGTGGCGCCGGTGGATCCGGTCAACGCGCGCTTCGAGATGTGGCGCGAGTCGCCGGCCAGCATGCGGCCAGCGCCGGGCGGGCCGCAGCCGAAATTCGTGGGCCAGAAGCCGGCGTCGGCGACGTTGCCGGGCATTCTCGTGATGGCGGCCCTGATCGCGCTGTTCGTGTTCGCGCGGCTGGGCAGCCGCGAGTCTGGCGGTCATTTCCAGCAGACCGCCGCACAACGCGCCCAGGTGGCCGACATCGACCTGGCGCAGCGCCAGCGACAAGTCGAGGCCCTGCTGTCCAACATCCAGACCGCCAGCCCCGCGCCGTCGCCGCGGCTCAAGCAGAAAGCCACCCAGTTGCCAGCCGCTACCCCGACCATCGCGCCAGCCAATAGCGGCGCAGGCAAGCCATGGTGGGCACCCGACTGGGCCGGATCACCAGGCTCGCAGGTGCCCGAGCTGTCGCCGCCGACGGGCATCGCGCCTGCGCGATGAGGCGCGCGCAGTGGCAGGCACGCGTCACGCGCGTGGATGCAAGTGCCGGTCGTGCCCCTGTCGAGCAGCCACAACCCGTGACCTTCGTCGCAATCGGGAACACGTTTGCTGTAATTCGTTGTCTCGCAGGACGACAATGCCGAGGCAAATTTCCCGGATACTCTCTGCCAATGACACGATTGCGACGCCTGCTGCCTGCCGCCTTGCTTGCCGCCCTGCTTGCCGCCCTGACGGGTGCGCCGGTGGCCGCGTCGGCGGCGGACGCGGCCGCGCCGACCTATCGCATCGTCGGCCCCGACGGCAAGGTGACTTTCTCTGATCGCAAGCCAACCGACCCGACCGTGCGCACGCGCGAGCTCGGGCAGACCGTCACCGCGCCGATGCTCACGCCCACGAACCAGCCCTTCGACCTGCGCCCTGTCACGGCACTGCGGCCCGGCGCGCGGTCGGCGACTGGCGACGGGCTGACGCCGGCGGTCGACGTCAGCGGCAGGCCGTTCCCGCCGGGCCTGCCCGACGCCATCCTCGATGTCGTCGTGCACCAATTCTTCGTGCAGACGCTGGTGGAAGCCTGCAGTCGGCTGCGGCCCGCTTACACCGAGCGTTACCAGGGCGGCGTGCGCAACTGGCGCGACCGCAACGCCGAGATCCTGGCCAAGAGCAACCGCGTCACGTTCGCGCGCTTCACCGCCGAACAGCGCGACACGTTGCGGGCGACGGCCCGCTCGCGCCTGGCGCAGCTGATACCCGCGCCCGGCACCCTCGATGCCGACAAGATGGCCTGGTGCGACCGCATGAGCGGCGACCTCGCGCGCCGTCAGTTCGAGCTGGAGGGCGACCTGCGCGTCGCGCCCATCCTCGAGTTCGACCTGCAGCCCTGATCAGGCCAGGGCCGCGATCGCCCGCGCGAGGTTCGCGCGAGCCCCAGCCTCGAAGCGCGCTGCGAAGCACGGCGTCGCGAAGATCGCAGGACGCGCCAGGAACGCGCGCAGGATCTCGGCGCGCTTGTCGCGAAAGCGGGGCTCGGGCACGAAGCCGTACTCGGCGCGGATCTGGCGCTCGTAGTCGTCGAAGCGTGCCGGCTCGGCGCCGAGGATCGCGAGGTCGATGTCCACCAGCAATCGGGCGTCGGCCGTCGCGGGCACCTCGCTGTGGCGCGTGGCCATGATCAGGGCGTGCACGCGCTGCGCGACCTCGCGGGTCGCACCGGCGTCGCGCAACACCTGGTGCGCCCAGTCCGCGCTGACCGCCTCGTTGTCGTGGCGGCCGGTGTCGTAGACCGCATCGTGGAACCACAGCGCCAGCGCGACTTCGCCGGGGTGTTCTGCCAGCGCCCTGTGCTGCTCGAACAGCGCCAGGCATTCGCGCAGGTGCTGCGGCGTATGGTAGGCGCGATGTGCCTCGGCCCAGCGGGCCAGCAGCGTCTCGAGGACGTCGTCGGTCGGCGCAGGCAGGGTCAGGTCACGCCACGCGGCGCGCCAGTCGAGAGTGGTTGGAAGAGTCATTTGGCAACGGGCTCGACAGGGGCCAGGACAACGGCGTGACGCGTGGCGCGAAGCAGGCAGGCAATGGCCAGCAGCCACGGCATCATCGCCCATGCGACGGCGTGCGCGATCGGTTGCGCGTAGTTGGCGCGCTTGCGCATCGTCGCGCCGTTGTGCACCAGGACGAAAGCCTGGTCGTCACCGACGCTTTCCAGCGCCAGGCGCGACGCCTGGGCCATGAAGAAGGCCATCAGGTCGGCACGACCCTGGAGGTCGGGCGCCGTCATCGGCTCGTGGCACAGCACGAAGCAGTGCGGCAGCCCGGGCAAGCTGTATTGCACGAGGAGGCAATCCCGCTCGGCGTAGCCGGCGGGCAAGAGAACCTGGCACTGTGTCTGGAAGCCCGGCATGGGATGGATCCTGTTTGTTGGTTAGTTGACCAATATTGACAATGTAGCGCCCGGAACAACGCGGCGCAAGTAAACTTGGGCAAACAACCAATAAAAGTTCCGTGGCCCGTTCCTCCAACACCGAAGCCCGCCGCGCCGAGATCACCGGCGCCCTGCTCGCCGTGATCGCGCGCCACGGCTACGACAAGGCGACGATCCAGGCGATCGCCGCCCAGGCCGGGTTGGCACCCGGGCTGATCCACTACCACTTCGAGAACAAGCAGGAGATCCTGGTCTCGCTGATCGGCGCGCTGGCGCAAGCGGCGCACACGCGCTACGTGGCGGTACTCGGCGAGCAGGTGGAGCCGTTCGAGCGCCTGCGCGCCTACCTGCGCGCGCGCCTGGGGCTGGGCGAAGGCGCCGCACCCGACATCGTCTCGGCCTGGGTGATGATCGGCGCCGAGGCCGTGCGCCAGCCCGAGGTGCGCGCCGTCTACCGCCAGATGATCGCCGACGAACTGGCGCTGCTGACCACGTTGCTGACCGACTGCCTGCGCGCCCGCGAGCGCGACACGCGCGGGGCCGCGACGCTGGCCGCCGGATTGGCCGCGATGATCGAAGGCGCGTACCAGCTCTCCAGCGCCGCCGCACAGGTGCTGCCCGCCGGCTACGCGGCCACCGCGGCCACGTCGTACGCCGAACTGTCCATCGCGGCGGCGCCCCCTTTCAACGGCTAGGATCACGCATGGCCACGCCTCACATCGCCGACCTCATCGCCCTGGCCGTCCGGCTGGTCAACGCGAACCAGACGCAGCGCGCGCGCATCGTCTGCGAGCAGGCGGTGGCCGCGTACCCGCCCCACCCGGCCGTGCACCAGTTGCTGGCCGTGCTGGACCTGCAGGCCAGCCAGCCCGGCGCCGCCCGCGGCCACGCGGCCCTGAGCCTGAAGCTGCGGCCCGATCATGTGCCTGCGCTGCTGGTGCTGGGGGAAGCCGCGCTGGCCGAGCGCGATCTCGCCGCTGCCGCCGCCGCGCTGGAGCGCGCCGTCACGCTCGCCCCTGAACAGGCCGAGGCGTGGTTCAAGGTCGCCCTGGTGCGCCAGGACCTGCACGACCTGGACGGCGCGATCGCGGCGCTGGAGCGCGTGCTGGCGCTGAATCCGGCGCGTGCCGACGCGCTGGTCAACCTCGGCATCGTGCTGCAGGAGGCCGGCCGGCTCGACGACGCCCTGCGCGCGTACGGCCGCGCGCTCCGCCTGCGCGAGCAGACGTTCGGGCGCATCGCGCACGCGCTTGCGACGCCCAACGTCGGCCGCCTGTGGCTCAACCTGGACGACCTGCGCACCGAGCTGCGCGCCCTGCCCGCCTGACCCGGGCTACGCTTTCGGCTTGCAGCGAAAGTCGAGCTCGGCCGACGGCGCCTGGCCGGGCGGCGGCGGCACGGCCACCTGCCGGATCACGTCGACGCTCGCGCCGCGCTCACCGCAGAAGGCCGTGGCCTGCGCCAGCGCCCTGGCCTGCTGCTGCTCGACGCGGGCGTTGACGTCGTTGCTGCGCACGACGGTCATGTAGGTGCCATCGCCAGTAGACGTGACGTTGGAGAGGACGGCGCAGCCGCACAAGGCCAGCATCGTCACGAAGAACAGTCGTCGCATGATTCAGCCTCGGCCTGGCTTGTCACGGTAGCCCTTGCGATACACGCCGGGGCCCGCCATGATCTGTCGAGCCACGTCGTCGTAGGCCGCGATGCGCTCGCCGCCCATCGGTTCGAACGCGAGCTCCAGCGCCTCGCGCGGCACCGCGAAGCACTGCGCGATCGGCGTGCCCCTGGGCAGCACGCCGTCGAAGCGATCATCCAGCCAGACGGCCGGGAAGTTGATGCCAACCGCGTTGAAGCGATCGGCGTCTACAAGGCCCGTGACGGTGCGAAACGGCAGGTCGTCGCGGTTGATCGGGTGCATCGCGAGCAGCGACCAGCCGTCCTCCAGTTCGATCGTCCAGAAGCTGTTGAACTTCAGCGCCGACTGCGGGCCGTGCGCCAGCGGCGAGCCGGCGACCTGCTCGGCCACGTGGAAGCTCAGCGGCGCGCGCGGATGGCCCTGCACGCTGAGCTCGGGCAGCGGCCAGTCCCAGCTGAACTGCATGCCGGGCGCGACCATGACGTCGCAGGGCAGCACCAGCATGAAGCCGTGGCGCATCGCGTCGACAAAGGGCGGGCACTGCTTGAGGGTGCGGATCTCGCGGCCATGCACGGCCGAGGGCACGCGCGGCGCCATCGCGCGCAGCCACTCGGGCAACGCGGCACGGGCCGGCACGGGGCGCGGCAGGCGGTCGATCAGCGCGGGGTCGCAGCGGAAGGTGACTTTCATGGGTGACGAAGAATAACGCCCCGGACGTCGTGAAGGCGACCGGGGCGTCGAAGAGTCCGGCCTGCCGACCGGACTGAGGAGACAACTGTCAGCGGACCTTGCCGGCCTTCCAGGCGTTCAACAAGGTGTCATAGGCGATCGTTTCACCCTTCGGCTTCTCGTTGGGCAACTTGGCCCACGGCGCTTCCTTGGTGCTCAGCCACTTGCTGGCCGGGCCCTTCGGGTTGAGCTTGGGCGCGCAGTGCGCCATGCCGGCGCGCTGCAGGCGGGCCATCACGTCGTCCATCTCGTTGGCCAGGTTGTCCATCGCCTGCTGCGGCGTCTTTTCGCCGGTGACGGCCACGGCGACGTTCTTCCACCAGAGCTGCGCGAGCTTCGGGTAGTCGGGCACGTTGTTGCCGGTGGGCGTCCACGCGACGCGCGCGGGGCTGCGATAGAACTCGATCAGGCCGCCGTACTTGGCCGCGTTCTTGGTGAAGTAGTCGGCGTGGATGTCGGAGTCGCGGATGAAGGTCAGGCCGACGATGGACTTCTTCAGCGAGGTCGTCTTGGCCGTCACGAACTGCGCATACAGCCAGGCAGCGGCCGCGCGGTCCGGGTCGTTGGACTTCAGGAAGGTCCAGGAGCCCACGTCCTGATAGCCGTTCTGCATGCCCTGCTTCCAGTACGGGCCGTTCGGGCCAGGGGCCATGCGCCACTTCGGCGAGCCGTCCGCGTTGACCACCGGCAGCCCCGGCTTGATCATGTCGGCGGTGAAGGCCGTGTACCAGAAGATCTGCTGCGCGATCTGGCCCTGCGCGGGAACGGGGCCGGATTCGCCGAAGGTCATGCCCATGGCCTCCTTCGGCGCATAGGCTTTCATCCAATCGATGTACTTGGTCAGCGCGTAGACGGCCGCGGGCGAGTTCGTGGCGCCGCCGCGCTCGACCGACGCGCCCACTGGCGTGCACTTGTCGGCGGCGACGCGGATGCCCCACTCGTCCACCGGCAAGCCGTTGGGGATGCCGATGTCGGCCGCGCCAGCCATCGACAGCCACGCGTCGGTGAAGCGCCAGCCGAGCGACGGATCCTTCTTGCCGTAGTCCATGTGGCCATAGACCGGCTTGCCGTCGATCACCTTCACGTCGTCGGTGAAGAACTTGGCGATGTCCTCATACGCGCTCCAGTTCAGCGGCACGCCCAGGTCATAGCCGTACTTGGCCTTGAACTTGTCCTTGAGGTCCTGGCGGGCGAACAGGTCGGCGCGGAACCAGTACAGGTTGGCGAACTGCTGGTCGGGCAGTTGGTACAGCTTGCCGTCCGGCGCCGTCGTGAAGCTGGTACCGATGAAATCCTTCAGGTCCAGGCCGGGGTTGGTGTACTCCTTCCACGCGCCCGTCATCTGGTCTGACAGTGCCAACGCCGTGCCGTAGCGATAGTGGGTGCCGATGTGGTCGGAGTCGTTGATCCAGCCGTCGTAGATCGACTTGCCCGACTGCATCGACGTCTGCAGCTTCTCGACGACGTCGCCTTCCTGGATGATCTCGTGCTTGACCTTGATGCCCGTGATCTCCTCGAACGCCTTGGCAAGCGTCTTGGATTCGTACTCGTGCGTGGTCAGCGTCTCGGACACCACCGAGATCTGCGTGACACCCTTGGCCTTGAGCTTCGCGGCCGCCTCGATGAACCACTTCATCTCGGCCATCTGCTGATCCTTGTTCAGCGTGGACGGCTGGAACTCGGTATCGATCCACTTCTTGGCTTCGGCTTCGCCGGCCCACACGCTCTGGCCGAGGGCCAGGGCGGCGGCAGCGAAGGCCACGGCATGCAAGCGTTGTTTCATCTTTGTCTCCTGTGTGCCTTCCCGTTGTCTCCCACGACGCCGGCTGGGAAGGATTCGCCGGCGCCTCTGAAATCACATACTTCCTAGCCGGCGAGCGCTCGGCCGCTCCGGAGCGAGCCGGCCAGCCCCGCGGGGGCGGCGAGTGGAACGAGCAGGGTCGTCATCTACCCTTTGCGCATGATCAAGGCGAGCAGCAACATCGACACGACCAGGCTGATCCAGATCGACGGCTCCTGCTCCAGGTTGAACCAGCCCATCGCCTTCTCGCTGAGGCCGACGAAGCCGAGATTGACCCAGGCCGCGGCCATCAGGCCGATGAACAGCCGGTCGCCACGGGTCGTGGAAATCGGCAGCCAGCCGCGACGAAGCGTCGTCGGCGACTTGATCTCCCAGATCGTCATGACCGCCAGCATCAAGCCGATGCATATGAAGAACACCGCCACGGGCAGAGTCCACGCCATCCACTCGAACATCACGAACTCCTTAAACCCGGCCCATCGCGAAACCCTTCGCGATGTAGTTGCGGACAAACCAGATCACGATCGCGCCCGGCACGATCGTGAGCACGCCGGCGGCGGCCAACGTGCCCCAATCCATGCCCGAGGCCGACACCGTGCGCGTCATCACCGCCACGATGGGCAGTGCGTTGACGCTGGTCAGCGTGCGCGCCATCAGCAGCTCGACCCAGCTGAACATGAAGCAGAAGAACGCGGCCACGCCGATGCCCGCCTTGATCAGCGGCACGAAGATCTGCAGGAAGAAGCGCGGGAACGAGTAGCCGTCGATGTAGGCCGTCTCGTCGATCTCGCGCGGGATCCCGCTCATGAAGCCCTCGAGGATCCACACCGCCAGCGGCACGTTGAACAGCAGGTGCGCCAGCGCCACCGCGATGTGGGTGTCCATCAGACCCAGCGTGGTGTAGAGCTGGAAGAACGGCAGCAGGAACACGGCCGGCGGCGTCATCCGGTTGGTGAGCAGCCAGAAGAACACGTGCTTGTCGCCGAAGAACGAGTAGCGCGAGAACGCGTAGGCGGCAGGCAGCGCCACCGTCAACGAGATCACCGTGTTGATGGCCACGTAGATCAGCGAGTTGATGTAGCCCGAGTACCACGACTCGTCTGTGAAGATCAGCTTGTAGTGGTCAAAGGTGAAGTGCTTGGGCCACAGGCTGAACGCCGCCAGGATCTCCTCGTTCGTCTTGAACGACATGTTGACCATCCAGTAGACCGGGAGGATCGCGAAGAGCAGGTAGGCGAACAGGAACAGCGTCCGCTTCTTGAAGCGCTTGTCATCCATGGGAGGTTTCTCCCTCGCTGGCAGTGCCAACGCGCTGCATCCACGTGTAGAGGATGAAGCACATCAGCAAGATGATGAGGAAGTAGATCAGCGAGAACGCCGCGGCCGGGCCGAGGTCGAACTGGCCCACGGCCTTCTGCGTGAGGTACTGCGACAGGAAGGTGGTCGAGTTGCCCGGCCCGCCGCCGGTCAGCACGAAGGGCTCCGTGTAGATCATGAAGCTGTCCATGAAGCGCAGCAGCACGGCGATCATCAGCACGCCGCGCATCTTGGGCAGCTGGATGAAGCGGAAGACGGCGAACTTGCTCGCGCCGTCGATGCTCGCGGCCTGGTAGTAGGCGTCGGGGATCGCGCGCAGGCCGGCGTAGCACAGCAGCGCCACCAGCGGCGTCCAGTGCCAGACGTCCATCGTCAGCACCGTGAGCCATGCGTGATGCGGGTTGCCGGTGTAGTCGTAGTCGATGCCCAGCTTCTGAAGCGTCGCGCCCAGCAGGCCGATGTCGGTGCGGCTGTAGATCTGCCAGATGGTGCCCACCACGTTCCAGGGAATCAGCAGCGAGATCGCCACCAGCACCAGCACGGCCGACGAGCGCCAGCCCTTGGCCGGCATCGCCAGCGCCAGGCCGATGCCCAGCGGGATCTCGACCAGCAGCACCGACAGCGAGTAGATGACCTGGCGGATCAGCGCCTCATGCAGGTCGTCGTCGCGCATCACCGACTTGAACCACTCCGTGCCGACGAACACGCGCCGGTCGGGCGAGATGATGTCCTGCACGGAGTAGTTGACCACGGTCATCAGCGGCAGCACGGCCGAGAACGCCACGCAGATCACCACGGGCAGGATCATCAGCCAGGCCTTCTGGTTGACGGGTTTCATGCGTTGACTCCTTGCACGTCGATCAACAGCTCGTTCGCGTAGAAACAGGTGTGCGGGCCGTTGACCTGCAGCCACGTCGCGTCGCCCGCCTTCGGGATCGGCTGATGCGGATGCAGGCGCGCGCGGATCTGCGTGCCGTCCCCGGCGCGGCCAGTCAGCAGCCAGTAGGTGCCGATGTCCTGCGCCTGTTCGACGCTCACCGGCACGGCACCGGCGGTCTCGGGCACGGCGATCGTCACGTATTCCGGCCGCACGCCCAGCAGCGTCGCGTCCTTCACGGCCGCGGCGTCCGGCAGCGCGAGCACGAGGCGCCCCGCGACTTCCAGCCCACGTTCGCTCGAGCGCGCGGCCAGCAGGTTCATGCCTGGCGAGCCGATGAAGTGGCCGACGAACGTGTGGCGCGGGCGTTCGAACAGATCCGACGCGCTGCCCACCTGCACCGCTCGGCCGCGCGTCATGACGATGACCTGGTCGGCAAAGGTCAGCGCCTCCACCTGGTCGTGCGTGACGTAGATCAGCGTCAACTTCAGCTCGTGATGGATCTGCTTCAACTTGCGGCGCAACTGCCACTTCAGATGCGGGTCGATCACCGTCAGCGGCTCGTCGAACAGCACCGCGCTGACGTCCTCGCGCACCAGGCCGCGGCCCAGCGAGATCTTCTGCTTGGCGTCGGCGGCGAGGCCGGCCGCGCGCGCGTCGAGCTGGTGGCTCATCTCCAGCATCTCGGCGATGCGGCCCACGCGCTCCTTGATGCGCTCCGGCGCGACGCCCCGATTGCGCAGTGGAAACGCCAGGTTCTCGGCCACGGTCATCGTGTCGTAGATCACCGGGAACTGGAACACCTGAGCGATGTTGCGCTGCTGCGGCGTGCGCCCGGTCACGTCGACGCCGTCGTATTTCACACTGCCTTGCGAAGGCTTCACGAGACCGGAGACGATGTTGAGCAATGTCGTCTTGCCGCAGCCCGACGGGCCCAGCAACGCATACGCGCCGCCATCGTCGAAGGTCATCTTCAGAGGGAGCAACGCATAGTCGTCGTCGCTGCGCGGGTTGGGCTTGTAGGCGTGGGCCAGGTCGAGGTCGATGCGGGACATGTCAGCGCTCCGCCCGGCCGCCCGAAGAAGGCGCTGCGCCCCCTCGGGGGGCAGTGAACAAGGTGAACGTGGCGGTGGTCATTGATGGCCTCCCGGGGCGAGAAGCAAGTTGCCGTCGGCGCCGAACACGTACGCCTGGCCGGGGTTGAGGTACAGCGTGATCGACGAACCGAGGGCGAACACGTGCACGCCCGTGAGCTGCGCGACGAGCTCGCCGATGGCGGTCTTCACGTGGACGAAGGTGTCGGAGCCGGAGATCTCCGCCAGTTCCACCGCACCGGCCAAGGCGAGGTCGCCCGCGCGCTGGTGCACGCCCAGCGCGCCCGCGCGAACGCCCACCGTGAGCGCGCCTGACGCGTGCGCGGGCAGCGCGCACGCGAGGGTGACGCCGCTTGGCAGCGTGACGCCGGCCGGCCCCGCATCGCCCACGATGAGGTTCATCGGCGGATCGCTGAACGCACGCGCCACGCGGATCGATTTCGGCTTGTGGAACACCTCGGCCGTCGGCCCGTACTGCAGCAGCTCGCCCGCGTCCATCACCGCCGTGTAGCCGCCCAGCAGCAAGGCCTCGGTGGGCTCGGTGGTGGCGTAGACGACGGTGGACTGCCCGGCCGCGAACAGCGCGGACAGCTCGTCGCGCAACTCCTCGCGCAGCTTGTAGTCGAGGTTGACCAGCGGCTCGTCGAACAGCATCAGCGGCGCGTTCTTGGCCAGCGCCCGCGCCAGCGCGACACGTTGCTGCTGCCCACCCGAGAGCTCGCCCGGCAGGCGCTTGAGGAACATGTCGATGCGCAGCTTCTTGGCGATCTCCAGCACGCGGGCCTCGATGCCGGCTTCCTTGCGCAGCTTCAGCGGCGAGGCGATGTTGTCGGCCACCGTCATCGACGTGTAGTTGATGAACTGCTGGTAGACCATCGCCACGTTGCGCTCGCGCACCGGCATGCCGGTGACGTCGACGCCGTCCACCCGCACGCGTCCGCCATGCGGCTTGTCGAGGCCGGCCATGACGCGCATCAGCGTCGTCTTGCCGGCCTGCGTCGCGCCCAGCAGCACCGTGATCGCGTTGGGCACGAGCACGAGGTCGAGCGGGTACAGATGCGTCTGCGCACCCGCTCGTTGTTCGATGCGTTCGAGCATCAGTTCCATGAAGTCTCCGGGGTTCGTGCGGCGGCCGCGCCGGCCCAGTGCGTGGCGCACCAGTGGGCAACGGCTGCGCGCTCTTCGGCGCTGTAGTGCAGGCCCAGCTTGCTGCGACGCCAGAGGACATCGTCGGCGCTGCGGGCCCATTCGTGGTCGTGCAGGTAGCGCAGTTCGAATTCGAACAGGCCCGGCGCGATCTCGGCGCCCGGCGCGTCGACGTCGCCGATCACGCGCTCGATGCGCGCGCCGTAGGCCCGGGCGAGGCGGTGCAGCACGGCGGCGTCGAACTGCGGATAGCGCAGGCGGACGGCCTGCTCGAAGCGGCCGAAGTCGGTGTCGGGCCGGCGCGCCGGGCCGATCCACTTGTTCAGGTCGCCGCCGGGCAGGAACGCGCCACGCGTCCAGGCGCCGCGGGCCTTGTCGACCGCCAGCGGCTCCATCAACAGGTCGGCAGCGTCCTCTGCGAGGCGGCGGAACGTGGTGATTTTTCCGCCCCACACCGTCAGCAGTGGCGCCTGGTCGGTGTCGAGCTCGAGCGCGTAGTCGCGCGTGACGGCCGACGGGTCGCCCGACTCGTCGTCCAGCAGTGGCCGCACGCCGGAGTACGTCCACACGACATCGCTGGCCGTGATGGCTTTGGCGAAGTAGCGGCTCGCCTGCTCGCACAGGTAGGCGATCTCCGACTCGTCGATCCTGGCGGTGCCGATCGCGCCGTGGTGCTCGACGTCGGTGGTGCCGATCAACGTGAAGTCGTGCTCGTAGGGAATTGCGAAGATGATGCGCTTGTCGGGGTTCTGGAAGAGGTACGCATGCCCGTGGTCGAACAGCCGGGGCACGACGATGTGGCTGCCCTTGACCAGGCGCAACGCCTTGGGGTGGCTCTGGTGCGCATGCTCGGCCAGGAACTGCGCCGCCCACGGTCCGGCCGCGTTCACGAGGGCGCGCGCCTTCAGCGTGTGGAAAGCGCCCTCCGGGCTGTCCAGCGTCACCTGCCAGCCGTCGGCCGAGCGCTGCGCGTCGCGGCAGCGCCAGCGCGTCAGCACGGTGGCACCGCGCTCCATCGCGTCGATCGCGTTGAGGGCCACGAGGCGCGCGTCGTCGACCCAGCCGTCCGAATAGACGAAGCCCTTGGTGAAGCGCGGCTGCAGCGGGGCGCCGGCCTGGTGGCGGCGCAGGTCGACGGTGCGCGAGCCGGGCAGCACCTCGCGCCGGGCGAGGTGGTCGTACAGGAACAGGCCGATGCGGATCATCCACACCGGACGCATGGACGGATCGTGCGGCATCACGAAGCGCAGCGGCCACATGATGTGCGGGGCACTGCGCAGCAGCACCTCGCGTTCGGCCAGCGCCTTGCGCACCAGCGAGAACTCGTTGTACTCGAGGTAGCGCAGGCCGCCGTGGATCAGCTTGGTGCTCGACGACGACGTCGCCTGGGCCAGGTCGTCCTTCTCGCACAGCACCACCTTGAGGCCGCGGCCCGCGAGGTCGCGCGCGATGCCGGCGCCGTTGATGCCGCCGCCCACGACGAGGACGTCGCAGGATGTCGGAATCGCGCTCGATGTCGGGCGCCCGGAGGGAGGCATGGCTTGCACGTTGCTTTCTTGTCGCTGACTTCTGTCAGCGTTGTCTCGTTCGATTGGCAGCGATTCTGTTCGTTTCGTTTTCGTTTTTGGGGAAGGAAAACCCTCGCTTGGATTCGCATGTGATCGTTTAGATTCGCTCGCCATGAACCCCTCTCCGCGCCAACTCGAGCTGATCGAGGAAGTCCGCCGTCTGCAGAACGTCACTGTCGAGGCGCTCGCGGAGCGCTTCGGCGTCACGCTGCAGACGGTGCGGCGCGACATCCGGCAGTTGAACGACGCGGGCCTGCTCACCCGTTTCCACGGTGGCGTGCGCATGCCCGGCTCGACCACCGAGAACATCGAATACCGCAAGCGCCAGCAGCTCAACGCGCAGGCCAAGCGGCGCATCGCCGAGCAGGTCGCGCGGCGCGTGCCGAACGGCTCGTCGCTGCTGATCAACATCGGCACCACCACCGAGGCGATTGCGCGTGCGCTGCTGCGCCACAAGGGCCTGCGCGTGATCACCAACAACCTCAACGTGGCGGCGATCCTGTCCGACAACGCGGACTGCGAGGTCATCGTGGCCGGCGGCGTGGTGCGCGCCAAGGATCGCGGCATCATCGGCGAGGTGACCGTCGACTTCATCGAACAGTTCAAGGTGGACATCGGCCTGATCGGCATCTCGGGCATCGAGTCCGACGGCACGCTGCGCGACTTCGACTACCGCGAGGTGAAGGTCGCGCGCGCCATCCTGGCGCACTCGCGCGAAGTCTGGGTGGCCACCGACCACAGCAAGTTCAACCGGCCCGCGATGGTGGAGATGGCGCGCTTCGACCAGGTCGAGATGCTGTTCACCGACGGCCTGCCGCCCGATCCGTTCCCGGCGTTGTTGTCCCAAGCGGGCGTGACGCTGGTCAATTGCAACGAAGAACAAGAATGACGACCACCCAACCGAGACATCTGCTGGCCCTCGATCAGGGCACCTCCAGCTCGCGCAGCATCGTGTTCGACGCACGCGGCCGCATCCTGGCGATGGCGCAGGCCGAGTTCCGCCAGATCTATCCGCGCCCGGGCTGGGTGGAGCACGATCCGAAAGAGATCCTCGAATCGCAACTCGCCACGGCGCGCGAGGCGCTCGCCAAGGCCGGTCTCACGGCGGCCGACATCGCGGCCATCGGCATCACCAATCAGCGCGAGACCACGCTGGTGTGGAATCGCGCCACCGGAGAGCCGATCTACAACGCGATCGTCTGGCAGGACCGTCGCGCCGAACCCACCTGCGCCGCGCTGCGCGAGCAAGGCCTGGAGCCGACATTTCGCGCGAAGACAGGCCTGATCGTCGACGCGTATTTTTCGGGCACCAAGCTCAAGTGGATCCTCGACAACGTCGACGGCGCGCGCGCCGCGGCCCAGCGTGGCGAGCTCGCGTTCGGCACGGTCGACACCTGGCTGATGTGGCACCTCACCGGCGGCCGCGTGCACGCCACCGACGTCAGCAACGCGTCGCGCACGCTGATGCTGGACGTGCACACCAACACGTGGAGCGACGAGCTGCTCGCGCTCCTGGACGTGCCGCGCGAACTGCTGCCGGCCGTGCACCCGTCCAGCCACGACTTCGGCGCGACCTCGCCCGAGGTGTTCGGCCAGGCGATCACCATCGGCGGCGTGGCCGGCGACCAGCAGAGCGCCCTGTTCGGCCAGGCCTGCTTCCGGCCCGGTCTCGCCAAGAACACCTACGGCACCGGCTGCTTCATGCTGATGCACACCGGCACCACGTTCCAGAGCTCCACCAACGGCCTGATCACCACCAGCGCCGCGCAGCTGGGCGCGACGCCGGAGTTCGCGCTCGAAGGCAGCGTGTTCATCGGCGGGGCCGTCGTGCAATGGCTGCGCGACGGCCTGCGCGCGATCCAGGGCAGCGGCGAAGTGCAGCGCCTGGCCGAGAGCGTGCCCAGCTCGGGCGGCGTGATGTTCGTGCCGGCCTTCACCGGCCTGGGCGCGCCGTACTGGGACGCGGACGCGCGCGGCGCGATCGTGGGCCTCACCCGCGGCAGCACGGTGGCGCACATTGCGCGCGCCGCACTCGAGAGCATCGCGTTCCAGAGCGCGGCGCTGCTGCAGGCGATGAGCCGCGACGCGGTGGCCGCCGGCGGCGCGCCGGTGGCCGAGCTGCGCGTCGACGGTGGCGCCTGCGTCAACGACCTGCTGATGCAGTTCCAGGCCGACCTGCTGGGCATCCCGGTGGTGCGCCCGCAGGTGATCGAGACGACGGCGCTCGGCGCGGCCTACCTGGCCGGGCTGTCGTGCGGGCTGTACCGCAACCTCGACGAGCTCGCCGCGCAATGGCGCGTCGAACGCACGTTCCTGCCGACGATGTCGCGCGACCATGCGGGCAACCTGATGGCCGATTGGGAGCACGCGGTGCGGCAGGCGACGGCGCGCTGACCTCACGGTGGACAATGGCGGCATCCGGCGCGGCACCCCAGAGGCCCGCGTCGTTTTTCACTCCTGAGGAACCGCCATGACCAGCCCGATGTACACCTACTCCGTCCCCGTCTTCAAGCAGTTGCTGACGGCCATGAAGACGATCCTGGCGACGACCGCCGCCGACGTGGCCGCCAAGTCCATGAATGCCGACGCGTTCCTGCAGGCCCGGTTGTTCCCCGACATGTTCCCGCTGGTCAAGCAGGTGCAGATCGCCTGCGACTTCGCGCGCGGCATCTCGGCGCGCCTGGCCGGCGTCGACGTTCCGGCGCACGAAAGCAACGAAGCGAGCTTCGCCGATCTGGACGCGCTGCTGAAGATGACCCTGTCCTTCCTCGACGGCCTGGACGCTGCGAAATTCGAAGGCGCCGAGTCGCGCGACATCGTGCTGCGCCCCGGCACGCCCAAGGAACGCAAGCTCGATGGCCAGGCCTACCTGTCGGCCTACGGCCTGCCGCAGTTCTTCTTCCACGCGACGACGACGTACGCGATCCTGCGCCACAACGGCGTGGCGATCGGCAAGAAGGACTACATGGGCGCGTACTGACGCACCGCATCCGGGGGCCGCTCACGCCCCTGTCTTGACGCCTGCGCGTCACGCTGCCGCGGGGACACGCGGCAGCTGGGGCGCCAAGACGCGCAGCATCGCCAGCGCAGCACACTGCCGACCCTGCGGCAGTCGAATCCCGGGCTCCACGTCGTGAGACGTGAGGTTGCCCGGCCGCCCGCCCGGCGCAGCGGGTCGCCCGCCGGGGCCGCCTGAGGCGCTCCAGGACTGCAGGCATCCAAAGTACTTTCATTTTTTTTGTTTGCTGCCGAAATCAGGTTGCAGCCACTCACCGGGTCGCCCTTCGGCACCACCCGTCACGTCCATGACCACCCTCATCGCCCCCGCAGACCCCGTTTTGGTGCACGCAGCGCCTCAGGCTCCAACGCCGCACGCGCCCGCGGTCGCACGAATGGCCACCCCGGGCGAATACCTCACGTTCCGCCTCGGCGGTGAGGAATATGGCGTGGCGCTCGGCAGCATCCAGGAGATCCGCGGCTACCAGCAACCGACGCGACTCGCCGGAGCGCCGGACGAGATCTGCGGCGTGCTGAACCTGCGCGGCGTGATCGTGCCGGTCATCGACCTGCGCGTGCGCTTCGGCCTCGAGCCGCGCTTCGACGCCTCCACGGTCACGGTCGTGGTCAACGTGCGAGACAGCACCGTCGGCGTCGTGGTCGACGCGGTCTCGGATGCCATCGGCCTGACGAGCCAGCACATCAAGCCGTCGCCCGCGCTCGGCGCCGTCGCCGGCGTGGAACACATCACCGGCATCGCCGTCATCGAACGCGACGGTGCGTCACGCCTGTTCATCCTGCTCGACATCGAGCACCTGGTCTCGGACGCCACGCTGCAAGCCGAGTTCAACACCCCTTCGGCCTGACGCCGGAGCCCACTCGACTCACTCGTCTTCCCACAGGAACCATCATGAACATCCTCACTCGCCTCAAGATCGGCCAACGCCTGCTCGCAGGTTTCGCAAGCGTTCTGGTGCTGGCGATCCTCGTCGGCGCGTTCTCGATCAGCCGCCTGGCGCAGGTCAACGCCAACACCACCGACCTGGCGACGAACTGGCTGCCGGCAACCCGCCTGTTGGGCGACTTCAAGTCCGATGTCAGCACCTTGCGCCGCGCAGAAGCCTCCACCATCCTGTCGGGCAAGCCCGACGCGGTGGCCGCCCAGGCCCGCCGCGTCGTCGACGTCAAGGCGAAGGCGAGTGAAACCTGGAAGGGCTACCTGGCCACTGTGGAGACGCCTGAAGAGCGCACGATCGTCACCGAGATCGAGACCGCGCGCGACCGCTACTTCGTCGCGCTCGACAAGTCACTGGCGCTCGACTTCACGGCGGACGGCGCGCACGAGAAAGCCGTCGCCCAGTTCGAGGGCGAATCCAAGGCTTCCTTCGACGCCCTCGCCGCCGCCATCAGCCGCGACGTCGATTTCCAGTCCAAGGGCGCCGACGCCGCCTACAAGCAATCGCAGGACACCTATTCGAGCGCGCGCCTGGCCGTCGTCGGCCTGCTTGCCACGGCGGTGCTGGTGGGTGCGCTGCTGGCCTTCGGCATCACGCGCTCGATCGTGCGTCCGCTGGCGAACGCGGTGAAGGTGGCCGAGGCCGTGGCCGAAGGCAACCTGACCTCCGTCGTCGTGGCCCAGGGCACCGATGAAGTCAGCCAGTTGCTGCGCGCCTTGCAGCGCATGAACGGCAGCCTGGTGGACATCGTCTCGCGCGTGCGCAACAGCTCGGACTCGATCGCGACCGGCTCCAGCCAGATCGCGGTGGGCAATGCCGACCTGAGCCAGCGCACCGAAGAACAGGCGAGCAACCTGCAGCAGACGGCCGCCTCGATGGAAGAGCTCACCGCCACCGTCAAGCAGAACGCCGACACCGCACGTGCCGCCACCCAGATCGCCAGCAGCGCGACGGCCGCCGCCGCCGAAGGCGGGCGCGTGGTTGGCCAGGTGGTGTCGACGATGGAGCAGATCACGCAGTCCTCGCGCAAGATCGTCGACATCATCGGCGTGATCGACGGTATCGCGTTCCAGACCAATATCCTGGCGCTGAACGCCGCCGTCGAAGCGGCGCGCGCGGGCGAGCAGGGGCGCGGCTTCGCGGTCGTGGCCTCCGAAGTGCGCAGCCTGGCCCAGCGCTCGGCGGAAGCGGCCAAGGAGATCAAGTCGCTGATCGGCACCAGCGTCGAGAAGGTGGAAAGCGGCTCGCAGCTCGTCGACGAAGCCGGCAAGTCGATGGCCAACATCGTCACGCAGGTCACCCGCGTCAACGATCTGATCGGCGAGATCAGCTCCGCCAGCATGGAACAGAGCACGGGCATCGGCCAGATCGGCGATGCGGTCAACCAGCTCGACCAGGTCACGCAGCAGAACGCCGCGCTGGTGGAAGAAAGCGCCGCCGCCGCAGAGAGCCTCAAGGTACAGGCGGCCCAGCTGGCTGAGGTGGTCTCGGTCTTCAAGCTCAGCGAGAACCATCACGGCGACCCGGCACCCGCACCCGCACCCGCACCCGCGGCCAGGTTCCAGGCCCCCAAGGCTGCGCACGCACCGAGTCGCCACGTGGCGCCGGCCAAGGCCAGGACGCCGCTGGCGCGCAACGGTGCGAAGCCCGCGCCGGCTGCGCGCGAAGCGCAGACGGTTGCCGCGGCCTCCAGCGCCGACTGGGAATCCTTCTGAGATGTCGTCCGCAAGCCCCGTCGATGACTGCGTCACGGCGGCAAGCAGGACGACGCGGGCGCGACAGTGGGCGCCACCAGGCCGCGCAAGCGCTGGTGCGCCTCGCCGTCCCACGCGACCGGCAGCTGGTTGCGCGCCTGCACGTAGTGATGCGTGAACACATCTAGCGTCGCGTCCAGTGTGCGCGCCGCGCGCGCGTCGCCCGCGAGGTCCAGGCACAGCGCGGCCACCTCGCTGGTGCAGAAGTGATCGTCGCGGCGCGAGCGGCGCAGGACGTACTGCGACACCTGCTCGGGCTGCAGGCTCAGCACCGGGAAGCGATCCAGGTACGGGCTCTTGCGGAACATCTTGCGCGCCTCGTTCCACGTGGCGTCCAGCAAGATGAACAGCGGATGCCGGCCGCCGTCGGGCACGCTCTCGACCGCGCGCACCACCCGATCCGGCACCGCGTACTCACCCGGAAACACGACCACAGGCCGCCACTGCGGATCGCCCAGCAGCGCCAGCAACGCGGGATCGACCTCGGTACGGGCCCAGCCGAACGCGAAGGTGTCGGGCACGACGTCGGCGATCAGCCAGCCGGTGTTGGTCGGCTTGAGCGGCTCGATGTCGGCCATCAGCAGGCAAACGCCCGCGCGGGTGGGCACGCTCACGCGCACCGCGCACATGCAATGAGTGGGCACCAGGCGGCAGCCCTCGCAGCGCGCGCGCCTGGGCCCGCCGCGTGCCAGGAAGGGCTTGGCACTGCGCGCGAGACGCGCGGCGCGCAGCAGGGAGACGGCGTGGGTCATTCGTTATTCTCTCGCGTGTCCGCTCGACACGACCTGCTGCCGGCACGCAAACGCGAAACATCGCGGAAACGCTCAGTTACCGATCGTCTTGTCCCGCGAATCATGCGTTCGTGCGTTAGATCACCAAGGCGACGCGAATCGGCGTCGCTGCCCTCGGATCAGTCCAGGAGACCCATGACTTCCATCCTCCCCCGTGCGCTCGCACTGGCCGCGCTCGTCGCCGCCGGCCACGCGTCAGCCACCATCACGCTGTTCGGCCACGACGGCTTCCACGGCGCGCGCGTCACGCTGGCAGAGCCCGCGCCCGACTTCCGCGAGTTCAACTTCAACGACCGCGCCTCCTCGGTGATCGTCGAGGGAGAGCCCTGGGAGGTCTGCCAGGACGTGGGCTTCCGCAATCGCTGCGCGATCCTCGTGCCGGGCAGCTACCCCGACCTCGCCGCCATCGGACTGGGCGACCAGTTGTCGTCCGCGCGTCCGGCGCGCCGCGAACCGCCGCCGCCCCCGCCGCCCCCGCCGCAGCCCGAGCCGCCGCAGAACGGCGACATCGTGTTCTTCGAGCACCCCGGCTTCCACGGCCGCAGCCTGGGCACGTCCGGCGAGATCGACAACCTGACCCAGTACGGCTTCAACGACCGCGCGACATCGGTGATGGTGCTCGAAGGTCGCTGGGAGGTCTGCGAACACGCTGGTTTCGAAGGTCGCTGCATGATCCTGCGCCCGGGCCAGTACCCCGACCTGCGCGCGATGGGCATGAACGACATGATCTCGTCGGTGCGCCGCGTCCACCACGAAGCCCGCTTCGAGGACAACCGCTACGCGCCGCCGCCGCAGCCGGTCTATGACTGGCGCCGTCGCCCGCAGGAGTTCGTCGAGGCGGTGCCGGTCGAGTCGGTGCACGTCGTCTACGCCGCACCGCAGATGCAGCAACAGTGCTGGGTCGAGCAGTCGGCCGCACCGGCCAACGCGCGCACCGGCGGCGCGCTGGTGGGTGGCCTGATCGGCGGCATCCTGGGCCACCAGATCGGCGACGGCAATCGCCACGGCACGACCGTCGGCGGTGCCGTGGTCGGCGCGGTCGTGGGCTCGCAGATCGCCCGCGGCGCCGAGCAGCCGCAGGACGTGACGCGCTGCAACAGCGTGCCCGTCAACCAGGGCGTCGATCACTACGACGTCTCGTACTGGTACCACGGCGTGCGCCATCACGTGCAGACGACGCAGCCCCCGGGCCCGACGATCGTCGTCAACAGCGACGGCGAGCCGCGGATCTGAACGGATCCGCAGTGACTAGCCGAGGTCGCGGGCGTGCACCCGAGTGCGCCCGCGACCCGCTTCCTTGGCCAGGTACATCGCCTGGTCGGCCCGCTCGATGGCTTGGTGCGTGGACTCGCCAGCACCGTACTCCGAGGCACCGGCCGAAAAGCTGATCCGCAACCCGGGCAGCACGTGGTCGAACGACATCTGCGCCATCGCCTCGCGCAGCCGGTCGACCAGCACGGCCGCCACGCCGGCGCGCACATGCGGCAGCACCACCAGGAACTCCTCGCCGCCCCAGCGACCCGCGAAGTCCGACTCGCGCAGTCCGCCACGCAACACCTCGGCGAACTCGCGCAGCACGGCGTCGCCTGCGGCGTGGCCATGGTGGTCGTTGACTGCCTTGAAGTGATCCAGGTCGATCAGCACAACGCTCAATGGCTGGCCGGCGCGCAGGCAGCGACCGTGCTCGATCCCCAGCACCTCGACGATGTGGCGGCGGTTGCTCAGGCGGGTCAGCTCATCGACCTGCGCCAGCTCGCGGATCGTCGCCAGCGCCTGCTGCAGTTCCAGCTTGCGTTCGCTCAGGCGCGCGCGCAAGCCGCCCATGCGGATGGACAACACCGACGTGGCCACCAGCAGGATCGCGGCGAAAGTGAAGTGCAGTGCCTCGATGCGCGCGGGGTACAGCCTGGGCGAGGTCAGGCACATCCAGGTCATCGTGCCCGCCAGCAGCAGCAGCGCGAACACGCACAGGGCCAGCGCCTGGCGGTTGCGCAGCACGAACATGCCCCAGACGAGGTTGAGCATCATGATGGCGATGACAGCGCCGCGCAGCTCCGGATTGATCGCGTAGCCGAGGGCCGTGGCGGCGACGCCGAAGGCCGATTGCGACAACGTCAGCGAGGCGTCGCTGCTCAGGCGCTCGCTGATGCCGGTGCGAATGAGCACGTAGAACGCGAGGATGCCGGAGATGCTGAACGCCGACCATGCGACGGCGGCCGTGGCGTCCATCAGGCCCAGTTGCACCTCCCAGGCGACGACCAGCGCGAACAGCACATAGACAAGCACCGCCAGCAGCGTCAGCGTGATCGGCCCGTGGCGCTCCGGCGCATCGCCGAACACCCAGCGCGACCAGACGCCGGCGGCACTCGCCCCGCGCCCCGGCGGGCTCCCGGCGTGAGGCGGATCGGGCGGCGTCAAGAGGGTGGACATGGGGGGCAGGTTCAGGCCGATTATGCGGGGCTCGCCCGACGCACCGCTGACGGGAGCAAACCAGCACTCGCTCGTGGGCAGGGTCGCAGCGGGTAGTCGGGGTGCTGGGTTGCTCTGGCTTGCGGGACTTGCCGGGGCGGCCATGGCATGCCGGCTTGGGATGACCACGGCCGGCATGCAGCGTCAGCCCAGTCGATGGGCACCAACAAAGCAGGAAGCGTTCCGTCGTGCACCAGCATCCGCGACGGCAAGTTCGGCAGGCTTTACAGTGCCCCATGCAGCCCAGGCGCCAACAGCCCGTCACGCTCGCCGACCGCGGCATGGCCGCGAGCCTTTGCGCGCTCTTCGTCAGTGCAACGCTGGCTGTGCTGCTCGTCGGCTTCTTCTGCGTTTTCCGGGGCTTTGGAGCGCAAATGATCTTGCGAATCCACCTGGTGCACGCCTGGAGCGCCTGCGTCGGAGCGGCCACGCTGCTGGGCTTCGTGACCGGCAGCGAGCCGCTGCCGGACCTGCTCGCGCATTTCTGGGGCACCGCCAAGCCGCGACGGCTCGAGCTGACGCTGGGCCTGTGGGCGGCGGTGGCGGTGGTCGCGGTGGTCGCCGAACTGGCCAGCCGCTGATCGGCCCTGGCCACCACGACCACCGACAGGGAGCCACGTGCCTATCCATCGACGTCTCGTCCAGCGGCCGCGTGCCCGATCTTCAACATGACCAGCTCTTGCGGCAACCTCGAAGAGTTCACCGATCCGCTCAACTACGACCTTGAGCAAGGCCCGCTGTCGCAGGCCCGCATCGAGTTCTGGCGTCGGATGGCGCAGCAGTTCGGCGGGCCGGTGCTGGAACTCGGCTGCGGCACCGGCCTGGTGGCGATTCCCGTGGCGGCGATGGGCCTGTCGGTCACCGGCGTCGATCTCTGCGCGCCCCTGCTCGCGCACGCGCAGGCGAAGGCCTTGCGCGACGACGTCGACGTGCGCTGGGTGCAGTCCGACGTGCGCGCGCTCGCGCTGCCGCGCCGCTTCGGCTTCGTGATCCTCACCGGCAACGCGTTCCAGGCCTTCCTCACGAAGGCCGACCAGCGGGCCTTGATGGCCACCGTGCGCGGCCACCTGGCGCCCGAGGGCGTGTTCGGATTCGAGACGCGCAACCCCGCGGGGCACGCACTGCGCGACGAGCCGGAGGGCCCGACCGAGATCGACTACGTCGACGTGGCCGGACGGCGGGTGCTGCTGACATCGAGCCAGCGCTGGGACGAGGCTGCGCAGGTGATCCACTGGACGACATACCGTCGCTGGACTTCGGCGGACGGCGCGCCGCAGGAGCGCACGACGCGCATCGCATGCCGCTTCACGAGCCCCGACGACATCGAGGATCTGCTCGACGCAGCCGGCCTCGAGATCGTCACGCAATACGGCGACTGGAACTTCTCGCCCTTCCGTGCCAGCGGCGAGCGGCTCATCACGCTGTGCCGGCTTCGCGCGGGCGCGTGACGCGCGGCACGCGCATGACGCACCCGCGTCAGCGCGCGGAGTCCGGCAGCTCGATCTTGACTTCGAGCACCTCGAGGTCGTCCTGGCGTTCCAGGTGCACCTTGATGTCCTCGGGATTGATCGACACGTACTTCGAGATCACCGCGATCAGTTCGCGCTGCAGCGCGGGCAGGTAGTCGGCCTTCGAGCGACCGCCGCGCTCGTGCGCGAGGATGATCTGCAGCCGCTCCTTGGCGACCGACGCGGTCTTCTTCTTTTCGCCGAGCAGGAAGGAGAACAAGGACATCACTTGCCACCTCCGAACAGGCGCTTGAAGAAGCCCGCCTTGACGTTGTCGACGAAGCGCATCGGCTTGTCTTCGCCGAGGAAGCGGGCGACGAGGTCGGTGTAGGCCTCGGACACGTCGGACTCCTTCAGGTGGATCGCCGGCGTGCCCTGGTTGGACGCCTGCAGCACGCTTTCCGACTCGGGGATCACGCCCATCAGCGGGATGCGCAGGATCTCCTGGATATCGGTGACCGACAGCATCTGGCCTTCCTCGACGCGCGCCGGGTTGTAGCGCGTGATGACCAGGTGCTCCTTGATGGGCTCGGCGCCGTCGATCGCGCGCTTGGTCTTGCTGCCCAGCATGCCGATGATGCGGTCGGAGTCGCGCACCGAAGAGACCTCCGGGTTGGTGACCACCAGCGCCTCGTCGGCGAAGTGCATCGCCAGCAGCGCGCCCGTCTCGATGCCGGCCGGCGAATCGCAGACGATGTAGTCGAAGCCCATCTCGGCGAGTTCCTTGAGCACGCGCTCGACGCCGTCCTTGGTCAGGGCCTCCTTGTCGCGCGTCTGCGAGGCCGGCAGCACGAACAGGTTGTCGCACTGCTTGTCCTTGATCAGCGTCTGGTGCAGGTTGGCTTCGTTGTTGATCACGTTGATCAGGTCGTAGACCACGCGACGCTCGCAGCCCATGATCAGGTCGAGGTTGCGCAGGCCGACGTCGAAGTCGATCACGGCTGTCTTGTGGCCGCGCAGCGCGAGGCCAGTCGAGAAGCTCGCGCTGGTGGTGGTCTTGCCGACCCCGCCCTTGCCGGAGGTGACGACGACGATCTTTGCCATTGAGTGGAATCCTGAAGAAAGAAGTTAGATCTTGAGCGGCGTCATGACGAGCACGCCGTCGACCAGCCGCACCATGGCGGGCTTGCCGGCCACGTCCTTGGGCAACGGCGTTTCGGTGGTGCGGTAGACGCCGGCGATGGCGATGAGTTCGGGCTCGAGGCAGGTCGTGAAGATGCGCGCCCCGGTGTTGCCGCGCGAACCGGCGATGGCCTTGCCGCGCAGCGGGCCGTAGACGTGGACGTTGCCGTCAGCCAGAACCTCGGCGCCAGCGTTGACGGCACCCTGCACGATGAGGTCGCCGCCCTTGGCGTAGGCCTGCTGGCCGGAGCGCAGCGGCTTGTCGACGATCAGCGTGGGCACGTGCACCGGCACCTCGCGCACGACCTCGACTTCGCGAATCACTTCCACCTCGACCGCACGCGGCTTTTGCGGCGGCGCGACGTCGGGTGCGGCGGCCAGGCCCGCAGCCAGCGCGTCGGCCATCTGCGCCGCGTTGCCGCCGGTGACCAGCGATGGACACATGCGGTGCTTGCGCAACGCGGCCACGACGGCGTCGAACGCGATCGGCTCTTCGCGCTCGCGCACGGGCGCGAGGTCGATGACGACCGGGTCGTTGTCGAAGAAATTGGGCGTGTCGCCCAGGCGTTGCTGCAATTCGTCCGCGAGGACGGCGGCGTCGGCCTGGTGCAGCACCACGGTGACCAGCGGCAGGCTGGTGTCCTTCAGTTCGAACGCAAACGGAATCACTGTCGAGTCGGCAACCATCGGCGTCGGGAAGCGCACAAAGCGGCGGAGTTTACCGGGTCGCGATGTCCGCCCTGTAACCGAAGGGTTGGTCCGGTTGCGTTAAGGTGCGCCCCCATGAACAGCGCCCTCCCCGCCATGCCCGCTCCGGTCGAGCCCGCAAAGCCCGAGCGCTGGCACGTCGACGCCGGTGACGCCGATGTCGCCACGCTGGTGATTCCGGCGGACTCGTTGCGCACGCGACATTTCGAGATCGATTGCCGCCTGGTCGTGGCGGCGATCGCCACGGGGGCGCAACACGGCATGCGCGTGGACGTCGACGGCGGCCTCGAATGGACGCGTCGTGCGCCCACCGAGAACCCGGGCCAGACCGACTCGGTCGACTACCACTTCCGGCGCGACCTGCCGCCGGGCAAGCCGCTGCGCATCGTCGTCAAGACCCAGGCCAGGGGCGCGCGCCGCGTTCGGCTGGTGATCGAGGCCGAAGAGAGCTGATCCGTCCGGAGCCCCCGGCACGGGTCTCTGCACCTTCGCGCCGATGGACGGGTGCGCGGAGCCGGACCCAAAATCAGCTCATCAATAAAATGCCGACTCCGGAGGGCCCGCGTGACCAGTATCCTGAACAAGATCAAGCCGACGCAAAAGAGCATCCAGAAGGAATACGTCCAGAAGCGCCAGCGCGCGCTGGAAGCCAACGATCCGGTCAAGACAGAGCACGTCAAGTAGCGGGTGAAGGCGCTGCTCGCACGCAACGGCGTCGAGGCCGACCGCATGCGGGGCGCCGCCCCAGCGTGGCCAGCGGCGTAGGACAACGTCGCGCCAACCGGCCGGTGGACAACGTGTTCGTGGTGCCGTGAACGCCTGAGCGCCTCGGTCTGCCGTATCCTGCGGCCATGGACAAACCGAAGCCGTTCTCGATGATCCGCGAGTTCCACCTCGCGGACTGGTTCACGCTCGCCAACGCGTTCTGCGGCGTGGGCGCGTTGTTTTCCGTGATGACCTACCTGCAGGTGCACGACGTCCGGCACATCTACTTCGCGTGCTGGCTGATTCCGGCCGCACTGGTGTTCGACGTATTGGACGGCCGGGTCGCGCGCTGGCGCCAGCAAAGTTCGGAGCTGGGCCGCGAGCTCGACTCGCTCGCCGACGTCATCTCGTTCGGTGTCGCGCCGGCCGCGATCGCGTACGGATGCGGGATGCAGGGCGCCTTCGACCGCATCGTGCTGGTGTTCTTCGTGGTCTGCGGCGTGTCCCGGCTGGCGCGCTACAACGTCACCGCGGTCAAGCTGTCCGAGGGCGGCGACAAGGTGAAGTTCTTCGAGGGCACGCCCATCCCGACGTCGTTGCTGCTGGTCATCGTGCAGGGCATCGCCGCCGCGCAGGGCAGCATCGGCGACTCGCTGTGGCTGGGCGTGACCCAGTTCGGCGGCTTCCGCTTCCATCCGCTGGTGCTGATGTTCGCGGTGTCCGGATCGCTGATGATTTCGCGGATCCGAATTCCAAAGTTCTAGACAGGCTCAGAGTACGCCGGCGAGGCGCTCCAGGTGCGCCGCCATGCCGCGCTTGCGGGCCACCGAGCCGGAGCGGCCGTCTGTAGCGTCGATGAAGGTCACCTGCTCCGTGAAGCGCAGCCGCGTGCCGTCGGGGTCGCCGATGAATTCGAGGGTGGCGATGGAGACGGAGTGGTGGCTACCGCTCAGGTGCATGTCGTAGACGTAGACCACGCGGGCCGCCGGCTCGATCACGTGAAAGCGCGCCGTGAACAAGGTTTCGGCGCCGGTCGCCGCGAAGCGCCCGCGCAACGTTTCCTGGCCACCGACGCGCAAGTCGATTGAACGCTCCACCGCCGACCAGCCGTCGGGCCCGACGAACCAGCGCGAGCGTGCCGCGGGGTCGGCCCAGGCCGCATAGACGTCGGCGGGAGAAGCGTCGTAGACACGGTTGATGGAGAAGTCGCCGTGCGTCGTGATCGGGCTGGAGAGCGGTGAGGTCATGGACGCAGTATTGCAGGTCATGCCCGAATACCCATTTCAATTGTGCGCAATTTAATAGTGCACTACATTCAATTCCATGCCCCGCGCCAAGCACTCCACGCCAACCGCCGCCCACGCCGCCGACAGCCGCGCCGATGCCTGGCTCACGCTCGACAAGCAGCTCTGCTTCGCGCTGTACTCGGCCTCGCTGGCGATGACCAAGGTCTACAAGCCGCTGCTGGCGCCGCTGGGCCTGACCTATCCGCAATACCTGGTCATGCTGGCGCTGTGGGAAGACGACGGCCAGACCGTCAGCGCCCTGGGCGACAAGCTGGCTCTCGATTCCGGCACGCTCACCCCGTTGCTCAAGCGCCTCGAGGCGCAAGGCCAGCTCAGCCGCGCACGCGACGCGCAGGACGAGCGGCGCGTCATCGTGCGCCTGACCGAAGCCGGCCGCAAGCTCAAGATCGCCGCTCGCAGCGTACCGCCGCGGATCGCCCGCTCCACCGGTTGCGAGCTCGGCGAGATCGTCGAGCTCACCCGCCATCTCACCAGCGTGCGCGACGCGCTGTCGCGCCAGACCGAGCACTGATTTCGTTCACCCGTGCGCGTCTCGACGAGCCGCGCCAACCCACCCCAAGGAGCCCGCCATGTCCCCCGAAAAAATCCTCTACACCGCCACCGCCACCGCCACGGGCGGCCGCACCGGCACCGCCAAGTCTTCAGACGGCGTGCTCGACGTCAAGCTGACCACCGTCAAGGAACTCGGCGGCGACGGCGCCGTCGGCACCAACCCGGAACAACTGTTCGCGGCCGGCTACTCGGCTTGCTTCATCGGCGCGATGAAGGCCGTGGCGTTCGGCATGACCGGCGGCCCGAAGATCGCGCTGCCAGGCGAAGTCTCGATCACGTCCGACGTCGGCATCGGCCCGATCCCCGGCGGCTTCGGCATCAAGGTCGACATGCGCATTTCGATCCCCGGCATGGACAAGGCCGCCGCCGAGGCGCTGGTCGCCGCTGCGCACCAGGTGTGCCCGTACTCGAACGCCACCCGCGGCAACATCGACGTCACGCTGACGGTCATTTAGGCCCCACGGTCGCTCGCGTTCCCTGCCCCCGAGGGGCCAGCCGCGAGCGGCCCGGCAGAGCCGGATCCGCCGCTCCCTTGAACTTCGATTCAACGGGAGAGCGCCGGCGGCGGTGCTGAGAGGCGTCGCTACCCGGTTTGCGAAGAATGTCACCGAACAAGCCCGCCTCGCGCGGGCCTGATCGGTTTACCGGGACGCTGTCGGGCAGGCGTCACCTATCATCCCGCAGTGCACAATCGCCGGCCCTTGCTCCTCGCGTCGACACTGGCCGCCGTCCTGGTGGCCGGCGCGCTGGTCTACGGGATGAGCCACGGGACGGTGGCGGCGGTTTCCAGCGTGCCCGCCGCCGAGCCGCAGCTCGCGATGACGGCCGGGCCGGACCTCGCGGTCAATGCGCCGGCGGAGCCACCCAGCGCCCCGGCACCGGCGCCGCGCGCGGCCATCCGCTTCGAGTCGCTGTCGCAGAAGGTCGACCGCCTGGCCCGCTCCAAGGATCCCGTCGACGCGTTCACCGCCTACCAGCTCGTCACCACCTGCATCTGGGCGCGCGACCATGAAGGCTGGATGGCGCACCACATCCTGCCCGGCGACCGCGAGATGCTGCCGACCACGCAGCAGGCCTGCGGCGACATCGCCTCCGACCAGATCCAGAGCCGCCTGCGCTGGCTCGAACGCGCCGCGCTCGCAGGCGTGCACCATGCGGCCACCGAGATGCTCAACGAAGGCCCGGACGGCTTGGGCATCAGCGGCAGCAGCGACATCGCGGCCCCCGAGAACGCGGCGTGGAAACAGCGCGTCGAGGCCGCGCTCGACGCCGGCGTGCACACCTGCGATTCCGCTTCGCTGGAGAACCGCGTCAACAGCTACGAGACCGGCCTGGGCGTCGAGCTGGATCGCGCCAAGGCCCTCACCTACTGGGTCGCCTACATGGCATGCCGCCAGGGCACCGAGAACGGCACGGACCCCGCGCTCGCCAGCGGCGACAGCGTCACGCAACGCATGGGCACCACGCTCACCGCCGACCAGATCGCCAAGGCGATCTCGGACGGGCAACAGCTCGCGCACAGCGCGCGGCCGTTGCCGGGCGATCACTGAGGCGGCGCGAGCAGCGCGAGCTGCAGTTCGACGCGCGCCTGCACGGCGCTGAGGTCGCCGGCGGCTTCGGCGTCGCCTGCGTCGCTGGCCAGCACCGGCCCGAACACGCAGCGACTCGCGCGCCTCACGCGCACGCCGGCGTCACGCGCCCGCGCAATGGCCGCGGCCAGCCGGGTGCTGGTGCTGCCGTGCCCGGTGCCGGCGACGACCAGGCCCTGCGCGCCCGCGCCGACCGCGGCGTCGACCAGCCCGCCATCGGCGCCCGCATGATTGAGCACGATGTCGACCCGCGGCCAGGCCGCGGCCGGCGCGGCGATGCGCGCCAAGCCCAGCGGCTCGCCCTCGGGCCACGCGCGGAACTGGCGCATCGCGCCGCCCTCCAGCCGCGCGATCGGGCCGCAGTCGCTGCTGGCGAACGCGCTGGTCTGAAGCGTGTGGACCTTGCGCAGCCCCACCGCGGACCAGGCCGCGCCGGCGAAGACGACGCTGACGCCGCGCGCATCGGCGCTCTCGGCCACGCTCACGGCGTCAAGCAGGTTGGCCGGGCCGTCGGCGGACAGCGCGCTGGCCGGGCGCATCGCCGCGGTCAGCACGACGGGCTTGGCCGGCGCGAGCACGCGGTGCAGGAAGTAAGCGGTCTCCTCGAGGGTGTCGGTGCCGTGGGTGATGACGACGCCGGCGACCTCGGCCCGCGCGAGGTGGTGCGCCACGCGAGCGGCCAGGCGCTGCCAGGTGGCGATGTCCATGTCCTTGCTGTCGATGGCCGCGACGGATTCGGCCTCGAGGCGGTGGTCGGCCAGCGCCGGCACGGCGCCGATCAGGGCGTCGACTCCCAGGGCGCCGGCGCGGTAGCCGGTGGTGTCGGTGCTGCTGGCGGCGGTGCCGGCGATCGTCCCGCCCGTGGCGAGAATCACGACAAGCGGCATGGGGCTTTGCATTCTTGGCAACCTTGGATAAAAATACAGACCTGTATGAACAACCAGATGTCGGTCACGGGACGCCAGTCTTTCGACCGCAAGCCCGCCATGGAAGTCGAATCGCCGAAGCTCACCGCCCGCCAGCAGCAGATCCTCGATCTGGTGCAGAACGCGATCGAACGCACCGGCGCTCCGCCGACCCGCGCCGAGATCGCCAACGAACTGGGCTTCAAGTCGGCCAACGCCGCGGAGGAACACCTCCAGGCGCTGGCCCGCAAGGGCGTCATCGAACTGGTGGGCGGCACCTCACGCGGCATCCGCCTGAAGTCTGACACATTGCGCGCGCTCAACGAGGCACGCGGCAAGCAGTACTCGCTGCCGCTGCCCAGCCTGTCGCAGCTCTCGCTGCCGCTGGTGGGCCGCGTGGCGGCCGGCACGCCCATCCTCGCGCAGGAACACGTCGAACAGACCTACCTGCTCGAGGCCTCGATGTTCCCGCGCCGCCCCGACTACCTGTTGAAGGTCGTGGGCATGAGCATGCGCGACGCCGGCATCATCGACGGCGACCTGCTGGCGGTGCAGAAGAGCCGGGAGGCCCGCAACGGCCAGATCGTGGTCGCGCGCCTGGGCGACGAGGTCACGGTCAAGCGCTTCCGCCGCACCCGCACCACCATCGAACTGCTGCCCGAGAACCCCGACTTCCAGCCCATCATCGTGCCGTTCGGCGACGTCGATTTCGAGCTGGAAGGCATCGCGGTGGGCCTGGTTCGCAACAACATGATGAGTTGAGACGCGAGGCGGGCGCAGCATGGGCACATCCTCCCGCCAGGCGATCAAGTCGCCCAAAGCCGCAACCGCCGACGACTGCCTCGCGCTGGAGCAACTGCCCAACGTCGGCCCGGCGATGGCCGCCGACCTGCGGCTGCTCGATATCCACACACCACAGGCGCTCAAGGGCCGCGACGGCCTGCAGCTCTATCGCGCGCTGTGCACCGCCACCGGCCAGCGCCACGACCCCTGCGTGCTCGACACCTTGCTGGCAGTGGTCGATTTCATGAACGGCGCGCCCCCAGCGCCGTGGTGGGCCTACACCAGGCAGCGCAAGGCGATGGTGGGCCAGTTGCGCGACTGAACACGCCACCGGCCCGACACGATCACCACATCCGCCAGGCGGCCTTGTCGGGCGCGGCAGTAGCCTTCTCTGGCGGGGCGGTCGATGACGCGCTCGCAGCCTGTGGGCTCGGCGCCGGAGCGGCCGACGGGGTCGCGGCCGCATCTTCGCGCAATTCGTCCCACGTCGTGCCGAAGGCCCACTTGATGCCCGCGATGCCGCGGTCGATCGCGCCTTGCAGCAGGCCGACCTTCTCGTTGGCGACGCTGGCCTCGCGCAGCGCCGGCTGCAGGATCGCGAAGCGACGGCCGTCGCGCGGCGGGCGGTAGGGGAACGCCACCTTCATCATCAGCGGCCGCGCGCCGTAGGCCCGGGCGATCACCATCACGGCGTCCAGCCTCTCGCCGTCGTGTTCCAGGATGCCGTCGTAGCTGAACGCCTGCCAGGCGGCGCCGTGCGGGTTCTCGTCGATGGCCTTCGCGCCGCGCCGCAAGGCCTCGTCGACATCCTCGTTGGGCAGGTGGCCCGTCATCAGCATGACCCAGGCCGTCGGCGCCTTCGCGCTGAGCAGCATCGGCAGCACCGAGCCGCCGTCGGCGGCCATCATCATCTGCCACGACGCCATGCGGCCCAGGGCCCCCGCGGCGTCCCACCAAACGACCGGGCCGTCGCTCTCGATCGCCTCCACCATCGTGGCGATGAAGGCCGCGGCGCCCAAGGGCTTGCCGCCCGGCAATACCTGGTTCTCGACCCAGCTGAGCGGGCGAAACAGCGCGCCCTGGTCGAGGGCGTTGAGCAGCAGGCGTGCGCCGGGGCCGTCCGGCACCTCGACGCCGGCCGGCAGCATCTTCAGCGCCGCTTCGCGGTCGTGCCAGCACAGGGAAGCGCCGGTCTGCCGACGCGCGAGCTCGGCGACGTAGAACGCGATCAGCGACGCGAAGTTGCGGCCCTTGACCGTGTCGAGATCGACGCGCGTCGGCTTCACACGCTCACGCACCTGCGCCAGCAACTGATCCAGACGTGCGAGGCTCTCGGGCGTGAAGTCGAGGCGGGTCTGCTGCAGCGCCCTGGCGTACAACCAGCCGTCGGCCGGCTCGCCGCCGGCGGCGTAGGCCTGCAGGAACTCCGCGGCCGTGGCGTCGAGGCTCATCCGCGGTAGAACTCGTTCCAACTGCCGCCGAAGCCCCAGCTCGCCTCGCGCATGCCACGCTCAAGCGCCATGTTGAGCTTGACCACGGTCTCGGCCGGGACGTTGGCCTCGCGCAGCCTGGGCCGCAGGATCTCGAAGCGGCTGGCGTCGCGCACCGGGCGGTACGGGAACGCCATGACCATGCGCAGGCCCGGCTCGCCGTACGTGGCCGCGACCACGATCATCGCGTCGAGCCGGACGCCCTCGTCCTCGATGTAGCCGTGGTGGCTCAGCACCTGCCAGGTCACGCCGTCCGGATTGGTCCCCAGCAACTGCACGCCATGCAGGACGGCCAATTGCAGATCCTCGGCGCGCACGCTGTCGGTGCCGACGACCGTCAGCGTGCGCGGCGACTTCTGGCTGACCATCGAGACCCGCACTGGCCGACCGTTGGCCGCCGCCTGCATCTGCCACGACGCGATACGCCCCGCGGCGTGCGCGGCGCTCCACCACGCCGCCGGACCGTCGCGCTCGAGCTGCGCGACCAGGCCGGCGATGTAGTCTGCCGCCTTGAGCCGCTTGCCGTCGGGCAGCAGTTGCGCCTCCAGCCAGGCGAGCGGCAACAGGATCTCGCCCGGGTCCGGCGCGTGGGCCACGAGGCGCCCGGTCGGGCCTTGCGGCAGTTGCATGCCGGGCGGCAGCGCGCGCAGGCCCGACACACGGTCGTGCCAGACAATCTCGACGCGGCTGCGGCGGTGCACGATCTCGATGACGTAGTACGCCAGCAGCGCCGCGAAGTTCTGCCCTGGCGGCGAGTCGAGCTCCGCGCGGCCGGGCTGCGCGCGCTCGCCGATCTGTTTGAGCAACGCGTCCAGCCTCAGCAGGCTTTCGGGCGAATAGTCGAGACTGGCCTGTTTCAGCGCCTTGCCGAACAGCCAGCCCTGCTCCACCTCATCGCCGGCGGCGTAGGTCTGCAGGAAACGCCTCGCGGCGTCGAGGGCCATCATGCGTGGCCCTCGTAGAACTCGGCCCAGCTACCTCCTTCGGCCCAGGCGTGATCGCGGATGCCGCGCTGCAGCGCCGGATTGAACTTGCCGACGGTCTCCACGGTCAGGTTGGCCTCGACCAGCGCAGGCTGCAGGATGCCGAAGCGCTGGCCATCTCGCGCGGGGCGGAACGGAAACGCCACCTTCATGCGTCCCGGCTTCTCGCCGTAGGTGGCCGACAGCACGATCACCGCGTCGTGCCGTGCGCCGTCGACCTCGTGGTATCCGGCATATGAAAGAACCTGCCACAACGCCTTGTCGGGGTTGGTGGTCAGCACGTAGTCGGCGGTCGTCAGCGCCT
This sequence comes from Burkholderiaceae bacterium, assembly GCA_039920745.1. Lineage (GTDB taxonomy): Bacteria > Pseudomonadota > Gammaproteobacteria > Burkholderiales > Burkholderiaceae_C > Scleromatobacter. Next base: position 43,160 of record JBDSDD010000010.1, read on the forward strand.
TCTGGAGATCGCCCTCCGGCATCTGGACCAGCGTGTCCGGCGCGTTCTGGCCGACCATCCGCGGCCAGACGCCGAAGTTGTGGGCCGCCAGCATGATCTGCGACGAACCGAGTCGGCCCAGCGCATACGCCGCATGCCACCACTCGGCCGGGCCTTCGCGCTCCAGCTGGGCCACCAGGTTGGCGATGTAGTCGCCCGCCATGATGCGCTGGCCGTCGGCGACCAACTGCGCCTCCAGCCAGGCCAGCGGCTGGTACAGGCGGCCGCGATCCTGCGCGTCGGCCAGCAGGCGCGTGGCCGGCACGTCGGGCAACGTGGTGCCCGGCGGCAGGTCGCGCAGCGCCGTGGCGCGATCCAGCCACGTGATCTCGACGCGGCTGAGTCGCCTGGCGATCTCGATCACGTAGAAGGCGATCAGCGACATGAAGTTGCGTCCCTTGGTCGAGTCCAGGTCAACGCGCGTGGGCTGGGCGCGCTCGCGGGCCTGTTGCAGCAAGGCATCGAGGCGCGCCAGGCTTTCGGGCGAATAGTCGAGCCGGGCCTGCTGCACGGCCTTGCCGAACAGCCAGCCCCCGTCCACTTCGCCGCCGGCGGCGTAGGTCTGCAGGAAATGAGTCGCGATTTCGTTCATGGGAACGAACTGTACCGAATGATGGCGCAGGTTCTTCAAGCAGGCAGCGTCACCGCGAACTCGCAGCATCGGCCCGCGGCCGCCGCCAGCAGCACGACGTCGACGCCCGAGCGCCGCGCGTGCGATCGAGTCGTCAAGCTGCGCCAGGCGGCCTCGTTCGTGATGACCAGCGCGTCGACCGGCAAAGCGGCGACACCGCCGACAGCTGGCTCATCGGCGTACTCAACGCGCTGGTCGGCCCCGACAAGGACGCCCGCTGACCCTGGATCGCCTCGGGCAGTTGACCCAGCGGCATCGGTTCGCCTACAGTCTGCCCTCTGCTTTGGAATCGGTTCCAAGCAAGGACAAGGATCGGGAGACTGCATGCCGTCATCGTTCTCGCGCCGCGCTGGCGCGGCCGTCGCGTCCTGGCTCGCCCTGCTGGGGGCCGGGGTTGCGCTCGCCGCGACACCGACGCCCATCCAGAGCGCCCTGCCCCGCGACGGCGCCCAGGAGGCGCAGATCCGCGCCATCGTCGCGCAGATGACGCTGGCCCAGAAGGTCGGCCAGATGACGCAGCCCGAGATCCGCGCGATCACGCCGGCCGAGGTAACCCAGTACTACATCGGCTCGGTGCTCAACGGCGGCGGCGCCTGGCCCGGCATGAACAAGCACGCATCCGAGGCCGACTGGCTGGCACTGGCCGACGCCTGGTGGGATGCATCGATGGCGACCGACATGGCGGTGAAGGTGCCCATCATCTGGGGCACCGACGCCGTCCACGGCAACAACAACGTCTACGGCATGACGCTGTTCCCGCACAACATCGGCCTGGGCGCGGCCGGCGACCCGGCGCTGGTCGAGCGCATCGGCGAGGCCGTCGCCCGCCAGGTGCGCATCGTCGGCATCGACTGGACGTTCGCGCCCACCGTCGCGGTCGTGCGCGACGACCGCTGGGGCCGCACCTACGAAGGTTTTTCCGAGGATCCGGCAATGGTGGCCGCCTTTGCCGGGCACTACGTCACCGGCCTGCAGGGCACGTTCGACCCCGCCGGCCGACCCACCATCATCGCCACTGCCAAGCACTTCCTGGGCGACGGCGGCACCGACCGCGGCGTCGACCAGGGCGAGACCTTCGCCAGCGCCGACGACCTGCTGCGCATCCACGGCGCGGGCTACGTGTCGGCACTCGGCGCCGGTGTGCAGACGGTGATGGCGTCCTTCAGCAGTTGGACCTTCACCGGCAAGGACGACAGCGGCCGCGCGCTGGCCTTCGCCAACGCGAAGAACACCGGCAACCCGTATCTGCTCACCGACGTGCTGAAGACACGCTGGGGTTTCGACGGCTTCGTCGTCACCGACTGGGACGCGATCGGCCAGGTCGCCTACGTCGATGCGCAGGGCAAGACGCGCTCGTGCAGCACGTCCTCGTGCCCGGTTGCGATCAACGCCGGCATCGACATGGTGATGGTGCCGTTCGGCTGGAAGGACTTCATCGCGCACACGATCGCCTCGGTGCAGGCCGGCGAGATCCCGATGGCGCGCATCGACGACGCCGTCACCCGCATCCTGCGCGTGAAGATGCGCGCCGGCCTGTTGCGCGTCGTCGACGGCGCGACGGTCGCGACCCGGCCCTCGCAGCGCGCCGGCGCGCAAGACGCGGCGGCCGCGAACCCGCGCGCCCTCGCGCGCGAGGCGGTGCGCCGCTCGCTGGTGCTGCTCAAGAACGACCGCGCCACGCTCCCGCTGGCGCGCCACGGCCGCGTGCTGGTGGTGGGCCGCGCAGCCGACAGCCTCGCCGACATGGCCGGCGGCTGGTCGCTCACCTGGCAGGGCACGGGCAACACCAATGCCGACTACCCGAACGGCGACTCGGTGCTGGCCGGCGTGCGCGACGCGGTTGGCGACGCCAACGTCACGTATTCCGTGGATGCCCAGGGCGTCGACGTGAAGTCCTTCCAGGCGGTGATCGCGGTGATCGGCGAGACACCCTATGCCGAGGGCGGAGGCGACATCCGCCGTTCGAGCACGCTCGAACACGCGCGCCGCCACCCCGAGGACCTGGCGGTGCTGGAACAGGTCAGCGGCCACGGCGTGCCCGTCGTCACGCTGCTGCTCAGCGGCCGTCCGCTGTGGGTCAGCCGCGAGATCAACCGCAGCGACGCCTTCGTCGCTGCGTGGCTGCCGGGCACCGAGGGCAAGGGGATAGCCGACGTCCTGTTCCGCCACGCCGACGGGCACGTCGACGACTTCAAGGGCCGGCTCTCGTACTCGTGGCCGCGCAACGCGTGCCAGACCGACGTCAACAAGGGTGACCCCCGCTACCACCCGCAGTTCGCCTATGGATACGGCCTGACGTATGCCGGCCGCCACGCCGCACTGGGCCGGCTCGACGAGTCGCCGCAGCCCGCGCGCTGCGGCGCGGTGCCGACCCAGGCCAGCGACGACCTGGTGATCTTCCAGCAGGTCGAGACCGCGCCGTTTCGCCTCGACATCGGCTCGCCCGCGGGCTGGGAGCAGCCCATCGGCGACGACCTGAACGCCATTCGCATGACCAGCGACGGCTTCGCCAAGGCCGAGACGGTGCAGGTCAACGTGCAGCAGGACGCCCGCAAGATCACCTTCGCCGGCGACGGCCAGTTCACGGCGTTCTCGAGCGCGACGCACGACTTCAGCGGCTTCCAGGGCGCGCAGGCGGCGCTGGTGTTCGACCTGATCGTCGACCAGGCGCCGGCCGGCCCGGTGCACGTGCGCATCGACTGCGGCTTTCCGTGCAGCGGATCCATCGAGGTGACCCCGGCGGTGCTTGCGCTGGCGTTGCACACCAAAGCGACGCTGCGCATCCCGCTGCAGTGCTTCGTCGACCATGGCACCGATCTGTCGTCGGTCGACACGCCGTTCGCGATCGACACGTCCAAGGCGTTCGTCGCGTCGTTCGCCAACATCCGCTGGCAGGTCGGCGGCGCGAAGGCGCCCGACGCGCTGCCGTGCACGCCCGCGGTCAAGAGTCCGGCTACGCCGCCGTCTTGAAGGCCATCACGGCCTGGTTGCGCAGCGTGCGCAGCAGGCTCAGCTCGCGCTCGCCCAGCACGATGCCGCCGGCCGCCGCGCTGTCGGCGTAGATCAACCCGAACGGCGAGCTCTTGAGCGTCATCGGCAGCAGCACGAAGCTGCGCGCGTTCGCCTCGCGCTGCAGCCAGGTGGGCAGGCGCGTGCGGACGTTGTCGGCCGACGCGTCCGATATCAGCGTGTCAGCCGACTTCTTGCATGCCACCGACAGCAGGTCGACCGGCCCATTCGGGTTGACGTCCACGCGGAACTGCGCCGACAGCGCGGCCGCGGCGGCACCCAGCCCCAGCCGGCCGGTGATGAAGCCGGTCTTCTGGTCGCGCATGCCGAACACGACGCAACGGAAGCCGAGCGCGCCGTGCATCGTCTGGAGGATCGTTCGCAGCACCTCGTTGAGCTTGAACGTGTCGCCGGCGAGTGCACTGGTCACGTTGGAGATGCCCTCCTCCAGCGCCAGCATGCGGGCACTGGAGTCGTCGACCGTCGGGCGCGCGCTGGCCGCGACCGGCGCGGGGCGCTCGGCGGCGCCGGGCGCGGCGCGGCGCGCGTCGGCGGGCGTCACCATCGTCGCGTCGTTCGCGATCGCCGCGCCCGCGCTCGGCGCGGCGGGTGCCGCGGCGACGGTGGCCGGGTTGATGTTGCCGGTGGGCACGTCCAGCGCCGGCGGCAGCAGCCGGCGCGCCTTGGAGTCGGCCTTCAGGTCGATGCCCAGGTCGATGGACATCGACTGCAGGTGCGACTGCGCGCTGCGTACCGCGGCCTCGAACTGTTCCTTGGGCAGGTTCAGCGCCCGCGAGAAGCGGTCGCCGATCGCCGCGATCCTGCTGGCCGCCGCATCTGCGGCGCTGTGCATCAACGCCTGAGCCAGTTCGCCCGAGGCTTGCACGCACCAGCGCAGGCGCTCGGCCGCGTCCACGCTGCGCGACGGCGGCTCGCCCTCGGGGCGCGCGATGGCGCGTCGCAGCGAGTCGGGCAGCCCCCAGACCTTGGTCACGCCCACGCCCAGTTGTTCGTACGACAGGCCCAGCACCTCGCCGACGGCGCGGTCCTCGATCGCCTGCGACCATTCGCCGCGTTGCCAAGACGGCTCGACGCGGCGCCGGATCAGCGCGGCTTCTTCCGGGAAATAGAACTCGCTGAGCATGTGGCCCAGCTGCGACATCATGCCGGCCAGGAAGGGTTCGTCATGCGCCTTGGCCAGCGGCGTCAGCTCGTCGCACAGCGTGCCCGTCATCATCGCCAGGAGGAACATCTCCTTCAGGCGGGCGACGTGCGCCTTGTCCTGCATGTGCTCCAGCAGCACCAGCGACAACGCCATCGTGCGGATGCCGGCCAGTCCCACCAGCGAGACGGCACGGGGCACGGACGCGATGGTGCCGGCGCCGGCGTTGCGGAAGTGCGCGGTGTTGACCAGGCGCAGCAGCTTGTTGGTGAGCGCCACGTCGCGCACGATCTCGTCGGTGACGCCCGCGATGCTGGCGTCCTCCGACTGGGTCACGCGCTGGATGCGCACCACCGCGTCCGACAGCGCCGGGAAGTCGCTCTTGTGGCGCATGCGGCGCAGCAGGAAGTCGAGCGTCGCGCGATCGCCGCCGTCCGAGCCCACCGGTGCCGGATCCAGCCATTCGTGCAGCGCATTGCGAAACGCGCTGGCCGACTCGGGGCGCCGCGTCGGGTCGCGCGACACCGCGCGCATCACGAGCGCGCGCAGCGCGTCGTCGGTGGCGTCCTTGCCCGTCTTCGCGTCGACCATCTCGGCAGGCCAGACGATGTCCTCGTTCTGGATGCGCTCGAGCGCGCGGTACGGGTCGCGTTCGACCAGCATCGGTCGTCCGCAGATCATCTGGCCCAGCATCATGCCGGCCGCGAACACGTCCATCAGAGGATGCGGCGCGGCGCCACCGACGGCCTCGGGCGCGATGTAGCCCGGCGTGCCGGCGATGCGGCCGTCGTGCTTGTCGGACACGCGCGCGGCGATGCCGAAGTCCATCACGCGCGGGCGGTTCTGCGAATCCATCAGGATGTTGGACGGCTTCAGGTCGCGGTGCACGATGCCTTGCGCGTGCGCCGTGGCGATGGCGTCGAGCACGTCGCGCATCAGCGCCGCGGCCTCGCGCTGGGGCAGCTTGCCGCGCTTCCTGAGCAGGTCGGTGAGCGTGGGGCCGGTGACGTACTCGAACACCATGAACGAGACGTTGCCGTCCTGGTCGGCCTCGAACACCGGCACGATGTTGGGATGCGCCAGCCGGCTGACGGCGCGTGCTTCGTCCAGCCATTGCGCCACCGACACCGCGTCCGCATCGGGATTGATGACCTTGACCGCGACCTCGCGCTGCAGGCGCGGATCGTAGCCCAGCCACACGGTGGCCTGCGCGCCGCGTCCGAGTTCGCCCTTGAGCTCGAACCGGCCGACGCGCCGCATGGAGCCGCCCGATCCCTGGCGTGCCGAGGCGGCGCTCATTGATGGGTCCTGGGCGCGGCCGGTTGCAGCGCGTCCTGGATGTCCTTGAGCGCGATGTCCAGCGCGCGGCCATAGCGTTGCGCCACGCGCTGCACTGCGGCAATGGCCTGGCGCGACGGCAGCGCCACCGCGTCCAGCACGTCGTTGGCGCAGCTCGCGACGAGGCGCAGCATGTCGACGTCGGACGTCGGCGTGTGGATCGGGCCGGTCGGCGGCGCGCGGCGCACCATGTGCTGCACGCCGTCGTCCAGGCCCCAGTGGTGCATCACGGCGGTGCCGAGGGCGTCGATGTCGATGCCCAGCACCGCGAACGACGCGCCTTCGGCGGTCATGCCCTGCTCGTCCGGCTCGCCGGCCTTCTGCGACGGCACCGGCTGCATCAGGCGGCGGATCTGCGCGGCCTCGTCCGGGAAGTGGTACTGAACGACCAGCCAGCCGAGGTTCTGCAACGCGGTGATCAGGTAGACGACCTCCTGGTCGTAGCCGGCCGGCTGCAGTGTCTGCGCCAACTTGCAGGCGCGCTTGACGCGCTCCATCAGTTCCTTGAGCGCGTTGGCGGCCCCGGCGTTGAGCGGGCCCGGCCACGGACGCAACGAGAGCGCGGCCTGGCGCACGCCGTCCAGCCCCACCATCGCAATGGCGCGATGGATCGCCAGCACGGCGCCGCTGCCGTTGTGGCCGGCCTGCGACTGCGCGAAGTTGACCATGCGCACCATCTCGAACGACAGCGCGAAATCCTGCAGCACGACGCTCGAGAGCTCGTGCGTGTGACCGGATTCGAGCAGCGCCAGGCGCGCCGCGCGCTCGGCGCCGCCGGGCATCGCCGGCAGCAGGCCGACGCTGCGCATGCGGGCGAGCAGCAGCGTGATCGGGCCGGCGTCCTGGTCGCTGCTTGCCTGTAGCCAGCCCTCCAGGGCGCGCTCGAACGTGCGGGCGCTGCGGTAGCGCTGGCGTTCCTGGCGGTCGGTGGCGCGGTTGACGATGGCGCGCAGCGGCTCGGCGATCGGGCGCGGCACGGTCCAGGGCAGGCGCACCATCTCGTGGCCGAACGGCGGCAGGCGGCCGACCACCTTGGCGACGTCGGGTTCTTCCAGCGGTTCGTTGCCGGCCAGCACCTGGTGCATCACCAGGCCGAAGGCCAGCACGTCGATCTCCGCGGCCTGGCGTTGCATGCGGCGCTCGTCCATCGCGGCCTGGTGGCCGTCGGCGTCCGACGGAGCGGCGACGAAGGCCTGGGCGAACGCGTGTGCGTCGACGATCTCCAGGCCCAGCAGCTTGACGTTGCCGGTGTCGTCGATCAGCAGGGAATACGGTTGCAGGTCGCGGTGCGCCGAACCCGCCTCGTGCGCGAATGCGAGGCCCTGCAGCACCTGGACGCTCCACTGCGTCAGCTCGGCGCCCGGCAGGCCCTTGACGGTGAGCTTCTCGCCCCAGGTGACGAACTGGTCGCGCGCATAGACGGCGTAGGGCCAGCGCTCGTGCTCGCCGACGTCCAGCACGCGTGCCAGCTTCGGGTGCTTGAGGCGGCTGGTGCGGCCGACGCGCGCGATCCAGGCGCCGAGCGCGTCCGGATCGGGCGGCTGCACCCGCGGCAGCGCCACCATCACCTCGACGTCGCCGTTGGTGTCGAGCGCCAGCCATAGCATCGTCTGCGCGCTCTTGCCGAGCAGGCGCAGCAGTTGGTAGCGGCCGAGCATGCGCACCGCGCGATTGGGCGCGGGGGACGGGGCGGCAGCGGCGGCGGTGGGGGGAACGGTGGCGACCATGAACGCAGTAACGGAAGAATCGCTCGATTGGAACGCCGCCCGAGGCACCGCGGCGGGCGGAAGAAGGGCCAAAACAGTGCGCAATTCGGCAACGTCGGGCCCTTCAGTTTTCGACTGTCGTCCTCATGTCAACAATAAGGTCGAATCGGCGGCCCGGGCCACCCCGTCAAGTGGGATGTGTCAAAATCTTTTCACCGACGGCGGTTTGTCCCAGTTTCCCGAAGAAATCCGCTTCCGGTGTCCCAAGGAAAACGCATGAGCAGCGAAGCAATCAAACACATCTCCGACGCGTCCTTCGAGGCCGACGTCCTCAAGTCCGGCACCCCGGTCCTGGTGGACTACTGGGCGGAGTGGTGCGGCCCGTGCAAGGCCATCGCCCCGATCCTCGAGGAAGTCGCCAAGGACTACGGTTCGCGCATCCAGATCGCCAAGATGAACGTCGACGAGAACCGTGAAGTGCCGACCAAGTTCGGCATCCGTGGCATCCCGACGCTGATGCTGTTCAAGGACGGCCAGCTCGCGGCGACCAAGGTCGGCGCGCTGTCCAAGTCCCAACTGACGTCCTTCCTCGAAGGCCATCTGGGTTCGCCCGCGGCTGTCCAAGGCTGATTGCGCTGGCGTCCGGCGTGGCCGCGGCGACACTCGTCGCCGCGTTCTCCGGTTCCAGTTGACGTCCTTGCTCGACGTCCCTCTATAATCATTCCTGACCAGTGCCTCCATGGCGCCTCGCTCTGACGAGCAGCGGTGCCGGCACTGAGCCAAGGTTGCGCCTCCGCGCCCAGTCTCCCGCTCTCTTCGGCGGGTTCCGGCGCGCGGATCCGGCGATTCGTCCCAAGCCCCATCCGTTTCACGTCGCCACGACGGCCCAGACCCGGTCAGTGCACGCCTACCCAGCGTGATCTGGCTTGTCGCGCTGGCTCGTACGAGGCGCGCCCCGCAGTCCGGGCGCGCCGCGCGGCGACCTGAACCTGCCGCGGCTCACACCCCAGGGTGAACAAAGAATGCATCTTTCCGAACTGAAGGCCATGCACATCGGTGCACTGATCACGATGGGCGAAGCCCTCGAGATCGACAACGTGGCCCGCCTGCGCAAGCAGGAGTTGATGTTCGCGATCATGAAGAAGCGCGCCAAGGGCGGCGAACAGGTCTTCGGCGACGGCGTGCTCGAAGTGCTGCCGGACGGCTTCGGCTTCCTGCGCGCCATCGACGAGAGCTACATGGCGTCCACCGACGACATCTACCTCAGCCCCAGCCAGATCCGCCGCTTCAACCTGCACACCGGCGACATGATCGAAGGCGAAGTGCGCGTCCCCAAGGACGGTGAACGCTACTTCGCGCTGGTCAAGGTCGACCGCGTCAACGGCGTCACGCCGGAGGAGAGCAAGCACAAGATCATGTTCGAGAACCTGACGCCGCTCTTTCCGAAAGAGTGCTTCAAGCTCGAGCGTGACATCCGCGGCGAAGAGAACATCACCAGCCGCATCATCGACCTGATCGCGCCGATCGGCAAAGGCCAGCGCGCCCTGCTGGTCGCCCAGCCCAAGACCGGCAAGACGGTGATGATGCAGCACATCGCGCACGCCCTCGTCGCCAACCATCCCGAGATCCACCTGATCGTGCTGCTCGTCGACGAGCGCCCGGAAGAAGTGACCGAGATGCAGCGCACCGTGCGCGGCGAGGTCATCAGCTCCACCTTCGACGAGCCGGCCGCCCGGCATGTGCAGGTCGCCGAAATGGTGATCGAGCGCGCCAAGCGCCTGGTCGAGATGAAGAAGGATGTCGTCATCCTGCTCGATTCCATCACCCGTCTGGCCCGTGCGTACAACAACGTGCTGCCTTCGTCCGGCAAGGTGCTGTCCGGCGGCGTCGATGCCAATGCCCTGCAGCGCCCCAAGCGCTTCTTCGGCGCGGCCCGCAACGTCGAGGAAGGCGGTTCGCTGACCATCATCGGCACGGCGCTGATCGATACTGGCTCGAAGATGGACGAAGTCATCTACGAAGAGTTCAAGGGCACTGGCAACTGCGAAATCCACCTGGATCGCCGCATGGCCGAGAAGCGCGTCTACCCGTCGATCCAGATCAATCGCTCCGGCACCCGCCGCGAAGAGATGCTGCTGAAGCCGGAAATCCTCCAGAAGACCTGGATCCTGCGCAAGCTGCTCTATCCGATGGACGAGATCGAGGCGATGGAGTTCATGCTCGACAAGATGAAGGCCAGCAAGACCAACCTCGACTTCTTCGACATGATGCGTCGTGGCGGATGACATGACGGCCCCACGGTCGCCAGCTGGATTTGAAAGGCCCGTTCGCGGGCCTTTCGTTCGTCTGGGGCTGGCGCGCGTGCGTCGAGGCGGTTGCATCCGGGTGGGCCATGGCGCTATGCTCGTCCGACCCTCACCCAGGCAACCACCATGAAATCCATTTGCGCAGCGCTTGTCATCGCCAACCTGTTTGTTTGCGCAACGGTCTGTGCCGCCGAGGCGCCGGCCGGGCCGGCGTTGCGCCGCGACGTGGGCGTGGCCAAGGTGCCGCTGTCCAGCAGTTGGGGCCAGCTGAATTCGGAGCAGCGCGACAAGATCAAGGCGAGCTACCAGGCCATGGGGCCGGCGGACGAACCGCCCTACCCGGTCGACGGCATGGCGCCGCTGATGCTCAAGCTGCGCAAGGGCGCCGAGGTCTTCGACGTGTCCGGCCAACTCGACATGGCGGTCGACATCGATGGCGACGGCACCCCGCGCAGCGTGAGCGTCTACACGCAACCGGGCAGCTCGCAGTTCAGCCAGTTCGTCGCGTCGTTGCTGGTGATGACCAAATACAAGCCGGCGGTGTGCGGCGGCCACGCGTGCACGATGGCGTTTCCGCTGCAGGTGACATTTTCGCGCCAGTGACGCCCGTGCCGTGGGCCTTCCGCTCAAGGTGAGCATCGTCTCGTCGACGCCCCTCGGGTAGGCGCAATCAGTGCGGGCTGGACACCGGACGCCCTACAGCATATAATCCAAGGTTTTCCGCTTTCGGAAAGTGCTGGGCATGGTGCCCATGTGGCTTCCGACGACACCGCAGGTCGACGTCCAGGCAATTCGCCGGTCGAGGCACCGCGGCAAAGCGAGATAGAGGGCACCCCCATGAAGCAAGGCATTCACCCCAACTACCGCGAAGTCTGCTTCGTGGACCTGTCGAACGGTTTCAAGTTCGTGACGCGTTCGTGCGCCACCAGCAAGGAAATGGTCGAGATGGAAGACGGCAAGAAGATGCCGCTGTTCAAGCTGGAAACCACCAGCGAGACCCATCCGTTCTACACCGGCACGCAAAAGAGCATCGACAGCCTGGGCGGTCGCGTCGAGAAGTTCCGCAACAAGTTCGCTCGCGTCGGCCTCAAGAAGTCGTCGACCGCCGCCGCGGAAGCCGCGCCGGAAGCTGCTGCGGAATAAGGTCCGGATTCGTCCGCACCCCTGGAAAGGCAGCCTCGGCTGCCTTTTTTGTTGCCGGCGTCATGGTCGCGGTCGGACGCAGCCCATGGCTTCCAACTTCTTCACGCGCCAATTTGAGCCTGCCGGCCGAGCAACGTCTCGGCATGCGGCATGATGCCCCCCGTGAATCTGCCAACTCCCGCCCTCGTCACCCAGCGCGCGGCCCAGCGACTGCCACGCTGGGCCTTGATGCTCCTGTGCGCCGCCTACCTGCTGCCCGGGCAGTTCGGCCGCGAGCCCTGGAAGAACGCCGACATCACCGCGTTTGGCTACATGTCTTCGCTGGCTCAGGGCCGCAGCCCGTGGACAGCCCCGGCGCTGGCCGGCCTGCCAGGCGACGGCGCCCTGCTGCCCTACTGGCTCGGCGCGCTGTCGATCAAGCTGCTGCCCTTCATCGACGCCGCCAACGCCGCGCGCGTGCCCTTCGCGCTGCTGCTGGCCGCCACGCTCGCGCTGATCTGGTCCAGCACCCAGCACCTGGCGCGCACCGAGGCCGCGCAGCCGGTGGCGTTCGCGTTCGGTGGCGAGGCCTCGCCGATGGACTACGCCCGTGCACTGGCCGACGGCGCCGTGCTGGCCACGATCGCCAGCCTCGGGTTGCTGCAACTGGGCCACGAGACGACGCCGGAGCTGGTGCAACTGACCGGCGTCGCCCTGTTCATGTGGACGCTCGCGGCCGCGCCCACGCACCCGCGCCGGTCTGCCGGCGCGGCCGTGCTCGCGCTGACGGTGATCGCCGCCAGTGGCGCACCCACCATCGCGCTGGCGCTCGGCGCCAGCGGCTTCGTGATCTGCCACTGGTCGCGCTATCCCGGCGCGCAGGGGCTGCGTCCGTTCCTGGTGCTGGGCATGTTGCTCGGCGCGCTGGTGGCGGCCGCGGGCCACGCCTGGGCCTGGCGCGCGGGCATGCACTGGAACTCGGCCTGGGAGCTGGTGCGCCTGAGCGCCTGGTTCCTTTGGCCGGGCTGGCTGCTCGCCCTCTGGACGCTGTGGCGCTGGCGCCAGCACCTGACTTACCGCCACATCGCGGTGCCCAGTGTGGGCGTGGCCGTGGCCCTGGTCGCGTCGCTGACGATGGGCGCGTCCGACCGCGCGCTGCTGCTCGCGGTGCCCGGCGTCGCGGTGCTCGCGGCGTTCGCGCTGCCGACGCTCAAGCGCTCGGCCGGCTCGGCCATCGATTGGTTTTCTGTCTTCTTCTTCACCGCGCTGGCGATCGCGATCTGGGTTTTCTACATCGGCATGATGACCGGCACGCCAGCCAAGGCCGCGCTGCGCATCGCCCACCTGCTGCCCGGCTTCGAGGCGCGTTTCTCGGCGCCGCTGCTGGCGCTGGCGATCGCCGGCATGGCCGCGTGGCTGGCGCTGGTGCGCTGGCGTACCGCGCGCGTGCAGCACGCGCTCTGGAAGTCGCTTGTGCTGCCGGCCTCGGGCGTCGCGCTGAGCTGGCTGCTGCTGCTGACGCTGGGCCTGCCGGTGATCGACTACGCGCGCAGCTACCGGCCCTGGGTCTACCTGGTCGCGCAGCACGTGCCCAACGGCGTGTGCATTGCGGCGCAGTTGCCGCGCTCAGCGCTGGCCGCGCTGGAGAATTACTCGAACTGGCGCATCGACGCGCAGGGCGACGTCGCCAGGACCAGCGAGTGCCCGTACCTGCTGGTCGACGAGAACCGGCGCAACCTGGCCACCGCCCCGCCGGGCTGGACGCTGGTGGCGCACCTGCACCGGCCGTCCGAACGCGACGAGTCGACCGCGGTGTTCCGCCGCGTCGGCGTCGCCGGCCCGATGGCGCAGGCCGACGTTCAACGCTGAGCCAATGCGAGGCGACGTCGCTTCGCACGTGGCAACGACGAAACCGGCGCCCTCACCAGCGCCCGCGGCCCTGCTCCTCGCGCTTCATGTCGCGCAGCATGAACAGGTACAGCCCTTCCACCTTCTCGCGCGCCCAGGGCGTCTTGCGCAGCAACTTCAGGCTGGACTTGATGCTCGGCTCGAACGCGAAACAGCGCAGCGGGATGCGCTCGTCCAGACCCTGCCAGCCGTAGGCGTCGACCAGCGCCAGAAGGATGTCCTCCAGCCTCAGTCCGTGCAGCGGATTGCGCGGCTGGTGCTCTGGCGGCGAGGGAGGCGCGTCGGGATCGGTCATGGTGCGATTGTCGCCGGCTTGCGGCCAGACCCTAGAATTCCGCTCCTGCCCTTCACTCCTTGCCCACCATGTCCACCGCCGATTTCATCGAGGTCTACGAGAACGCGCTCGATGCGGGCAGTTGCCAGGCGCTGGTCGCGCGCTATGAGCAGGCAGGCCAGGCGCATCGCGGCGCCACCGGCAGCGGCGTCGACACCAGCATGAAGGACAGCTGGGACATCCAGCTCGACCAGGCCCCCGGCTGGTCCGACGCACGCCAGCAGCTCAACGACGTGGCGGTGCGCGGCATGCGCCACTACCTGCGACGCTACGCGCACGTGGCGCTCGCGCCGCTGCAGCTCAAGATGCAGGATCCGGCCGACGGCCAGTTGCGGCTGCTCGACGCCGACAGGGTGGCGACGCTGGGCGACGACCTGCTCGACGGCCTGATCGCCAAGGTCTTCCGACCCGGCAGCATCAACATCCAGAAGTACGTCGCCGGCCAGGGCGGCTATCCGTACTGGCACTGCGAGCAATACCCGAAGCGCGACAACGGCGAGGCGCTGCACCGCGCAGTGCTGTGGACGATCTACCTCAACGACGGCTTCGAGGCCGGCGAGACCGAGTTCCTGTACCAGCAGCGCAAGATCCGGCCGCGCACCGGCAGCCTGCTGATCGCGCCGACCAGCTTCACGCACACGCATCGTGGCAATCGCCCGGAAGGCGGCGACAAGTACATCGCCACCAGCTGGATCCTGTACCAGCGGGCCGAGCAGTTGTACGCATGAGGCGGCCCTCTCGGCTCGTCACGGTATCGAGCAACTCGTCGGCACGCTGTCCAGATCGACCTTCTGCGCAGGCTGCTGGTTGGTTCGAGCTTCAGTGTCGTAGTAGCGATCCACGCCGCCGCATCTCTTTCGGGCATACGCATTGAATGCCGTGTCTTGGCGATCGGTCGGATGCGAACCGCAGAATTGCGCCGCAGCCTGCTTCAGGCAATCGAAGAACCGGTTCTGCGCCCGCGCGTACCGCCAGCCGAACGCCGGGGTGTCGCCGACGCTGGCCTGCGTGATGCATCGCCCGCGAGGCGGGTAGATCGTCAGCACGGCGCCGGCATCTTCGCGCCCTGGCGGGTAGTACGCGTAGAGTTCGAGGCTGGCGTCGGTTGCTTCCACGTGCTCGATGCCGGGAAAGTGCGACTTCACGTCGTCGAGCGTGATGCAGGCGAGCCGGTCGATGCCCTCGAACAGGATGTGTACCTCGCTGTCATCGCGCAGGTGATCGAAAGCAACGATGTCCACGGGACCTTGCGGGAGGCCGAACCGCTTCGACTCGAAATACTTGAAGTTGACGACACCGCGAGGCGCACCGCCAGGCCTGCCTGTCACGCCGGCGTCCGCGGCGTCGGGATGCCAGTAGCCCGCGTAGGCATAGTCGAGCGGCGCCGGCTCGAGCCAGGTCTTCGTCGTCGGTGCGTACTCGTCGCGCTCGAACGACCTGCCCCAGTGCTCCGAGAAGGACGGCGAGGTCGTCACCACGGTCTTGTCGAACGTCACGCCGAGTATCGCGCCCACCTTGGCGGGATCGCCCGGCCCATCGACGTCGACCAGGGCCTGCAACATGTCCAGGAACCAGTCCTGCCGACCGCCGTCGGGAGGGATCGCGAACGTGCTGCCCTGCGCATGGTCCAAGCGCAAGAAGACGCAGCATGACGCCGCGACGAACAGCCTTGCAAGGCCCATGAGGTTCATCTGGATCCTTCGCGCCGCCGACACACCGCGCACCCCGCCGTTCAACCCGGCTTGACCGCGCTGCTCTTGATCAACGCCATCGCGGTGGCGATCAGCGACGACACCTCCGTCATGTTGCCCGGCACGATCATCGTGTTGTTGGTCTTGGCCAGCGCCTGGTAGGCGTCGACCGCGCGCTCGGCCACCTTCAGCTGCACCGCCTGCTCGCCGCCCGGCGCGCGGATGGCCTCGGCGATCTTGCGGATGGCGTCGGCCGTGGCGTCGGCCACCGCGACGATGGCCGCGGCCTCGCCCTGGGCCTTGTTGATCTCGGCTTGCTTCTCGCCCTCGGAACGCGCGATCGACGCCTCGCGCTGGCCGGTGGCGATGTTGATCTGCTCCTGGCGCCGGCCTTCGGACGCGGCGATCAGCGCGCGCTTCTCGCGTTCGGCCGTGATCTGCGCCTGCATCGAGCGCAGGATTTCGGCCGGCGGCGTCAGGTCCTTGATCTCGTAGCGCAGCACCTTGACGCCCCAGTTGGATGCGGCGTCGTCGAGCGCGTTGACGACGAGGCCGTTGATCATGTCGCGCTCCTCGAAGGTCTTGTCCAGCTCCATCTTGCCGATGACGCTGCGCAGCGTGGTCTGGCACAGCTGCGTGATCGCGACGACGTAATTGCTGGAGCCGTAGCTCGCGCGCATCGCATCGGTGACCTGGAAGTACAGGATGCCGTCGACCTGCAGCTGCGTGTTGTCGCGCGTGATGCAGATCTGGCTGGGCACGTCCAGCGGGATCTCCTTGAGCGAGTGCTTGTAGGCGACGTTGTCGATGAACGGGATCAGGATGTTGGGGCCCGGCGGCAGCACCGCGTGGAACTTGCCGAGGCGCTCGACCACCCAGGCGTTCTGTTGCGGAACCACCTTGACGAGGCGATAGAGGAAGGTGATTGCCGCGACGATCAGGATCAGGGCGAGGACTTGATATTCCATGACGATGTCTTTCCGGGGTCGTTCAGGCGCGACGCAGCGCCAGTTCGTTGTGGCGTACTTCAGCGATGACGTGCGCACCGGCAACGGCGGCGCCGTCGCCGATGTAGCGCACGTTCCAGGCGGAGCCGCGATAAGGCACGCGGGCCGTGCCGTCAGCGGCCCAGCCGTCGACCTGCACCTGCTCGCCGATGTCGAGGTTGATGTCGCGGTTGGCTGCCGCCGACGGGCGCGCCGGTCCGCTCTTGCGCTTGCGATCCCACGCCAGCACCGCCCCGCCACCCACCACCACGGCGACCGCGACCTGCGCGAAGAACGAGATCTGCGCATAGCCCGCCAGGGCGCCGAACACGCAGCCGATCGCCAGCATCAGCACGTAGAACGTGCCCGTGACGAGCTCGGCCGCCACCAGCACGCCGGCGGCGATCCACCACCAGGTCGATGCACTCCAGTCCATGTTCTTGTCTCCTGTGGGACCGCGGCCCCGGTCATTTTGAGTCGCTTGCGCGCACGCTTGTTCCGCATGCGCCCCGTATCATGCACGCATGGATTCGAATATCGAGAACGAAGGCGCCGACGGCGGTGCCGACGAGCCTGTGCGCCAGCCGCGCCTGTGGGCGGACAACGGCTGGACAGCCAAGGTCATCAAGAACGAGGACGACGACGGCTGGGCCGTCGCCATGACGCGCGACGGCGAACGCGAGCCCGCGCTGGTAGGCCCGTGGACGATGGGCCGTGACAAGAAGAACCCGAAGCCGCTGGACGTCAACGCGTTCAACACGCTGGTCAAGACCGCGTCCGAGGTGATCCGCCGCCACGAACAGGCCGTGCACGCCGCGATGCACAAGCAGTTCCAGATCGGCACCGACGCCGGGCGCGTGCTGGTGACGCTGGACATCGTGCCCGACGAGTTCGACCCGCACGCGCTGCTGGCCGCGCAGGACGAGTTCGGCGTGCAGCTCGCGCAGGTGAAGGTGCGGCCGGACTTCAAGCTGACGTCGGCCAGCGCCGCGGCGTGGATCGAGGCGGGCTACAGCAAGCCCTGAGTCGGACCTGGGCGGCGTCGCGACTCAGCTGGCGCGCTCGACGCGACACGAGAAGCAGCCCCGCTTCGCGTTGTGCAGGTGGATGAAGGTCACCGCCTCGTCGGCCATCAGGCGCTCCAGCAGCGCGGCCACGTCAGTGCCTTCGCAGACCTCGCCCGTCGTCATCATGTCGTTGGTGTCATACGCCCGCACGGACATCAGCCGGCGCGTGACGTACGGCGGAACCACGCCCGGCTCCAGCACCGCGCGCCGCGCGCCGGCGCGCACGTACACGGGGCCGCTCGCACGGTAGGGCGAGCGCGCGCCCAGGTGCTCGAACGAGAGCAGCAACAACTCCTCGCCGACCTCGGCGTCCACCAGCGAGATGCGGCAGGGGTAGCTGGGCATCGCATCGGCGGTGACTCGCCGCGCGCCCAGCGCGGCGAGCTCGGCGTCGCCCATCTCGAAGAAGGTGTCGAAGTTCTCGGCGGCGAGGCCGACCAGGCGGAATGAGGACATGGCAGCAGTCGTGGAGTGAAGGAATGACCGCAGTGTCCCGGCCACCGGCCGCGCCGTCCTGCCGCATTCGGACATCGAATTCGTCTGCCAGAATCGCCACTCCTGCCCTGCCCTGGATTGACCGCCATGCACGTGGAACCATTGGAAAAACTCCCCCGCTCGGTGCGCGAGTTCCTGTCGCACTACGCGATGATCGTGCTGTCCATTCTCACGGCGCTGGCGCTGGAGCAGGTGGCGCTGGGCCTTGAGCACCGGCACGAGGGCCAGCGCGCCAGGGAGGAGATCGAGCAGGAGATCGCCTCCAACCGCAAGGGCGTCGAAGAGTCCTCGAAGACGACGCGGCAGAACGGCGACGCCTGGAGCGCCTTGCTCAAGCGCGCCGTCGCGGACGTCCGATCCAAGGAGAGCACGAACGAGAGCCGTCTCGCGATCCTGCTCGAGTCGGGGCCGCTGTTCCGCGACTCGCTGCCATCGCTCAAGACCACGGCCTGGGACGCGGCGATCGCCGATCACTCCGTCAACTACCTCGACCACGAGCTGTTGTCGCGCTACAGCGACCTCTATGCATCGCAGCGCCTGTTCACGCAAGCCATGTGGGACACGCTGCGCGACAGCGGCGTGCGCAACCTGTCGGAGATCACCGAGGCCGTCTACATGCGCAAGGCCGATCCGGCGCCCACGATCGCGGCCCTGAATACCCGGCTGCTGACGATCCGCATCGTCCAGTCGCAAATGGAGCAACTGGAGGTCGCCTTGAAGGATGCGGGCGCGCAGCAGGCCAGCGCGGCTTCAGCGCCCGTCTCCAGTGCGTCGGCCGCGTCTCGCTGACGCGTCAGGCCACCGAGCCGTCCGGCCGCGGAATGCGGAACAGGTCACGCTCGGCACCGTCCGGTGCAACGAAACGCTCGATCTGCTCGCCGCCCAGGCGCCGCACCAGCGCCCGCGCCAGGTCGTTGGTGTCGACCATGTAGGTTTCGACCGATTCCCAGCCGAAGGTGTCGTAGGCGTGCGCCACGACCGCCTGCGACGCCTCCAGCGCGAAGCCGCGGCTGCGGTAGCGCGGCAGCAGCCACCATGTGAGCTCGCGCCGCCAGCCCGGGCTCTGCCAGAAGCCGCAGACGCCCACCAGTTCGTTGCGCTCGCGTTCGCGCACCACCCAGACGCCGAAGCCCTGCAGGTGCCAGGCGCCGAGGTCGCTGGCCAGCCGCGTCCACGAGCCCACCGCAGACAGCGGGCCGCCGTACGACGACGACGCGTCCGCATCGGTGTAGAAGGTACGGTACAGGTCGGCGTGCGCCGCGCTGGGCGGCAGCAGGTCGAGGCGCTCGGTGCGCAGGGTGGGGATGTCGAAAGCCATGGCGGACAGTCTAGAGGCAGTTCGCGTAGCCGGGTCGCGGTGGAAACCACCACGGGTTTTGCACTAGGTCAACGAACCGTCGAGGTTTCCGCGACGGGCGGCAAGGTCGACGCCGCCGGGCGCACGCGGGCGGCCGGCACGACGATGCGAAACGTCGAACCGCGGCCCTGTTCGCTCTGGATGTCGAGCTCGCCGCCGTGGCGTTGCACCACGTGCTTGACGATGGACAGGCCCAGGCCGGTGCCGCCGGTGTCGCGCGAGCGGCTGCCGTCGACGCGGTAGAAGCGCTCGGTCAGGCGCCCGATGTGTTCGCGGGCGATACCCGGACCCGTATCCTTGACCTCGATCTCCGCGCTGCCGTCGGCTCGGTGCGCCCAGCTTACCGAGATGGTGCCGCCCGAAGGCGTGTAGCGCACGGCGTTGCTGACCAGGTTGGCGATGGCGCTGGTCCATTCGCTTTCGTTGCCCGCCAGTTCATCTTCGCCCTGGGCGTTGAAGCACAGCGTGTGGCGCCCCGCGGACAAGCCGCGTGCCTCGCTCTCGACCTGGGCGAACAGGCGCGCCACCGGTGTCCAGCGGTCGCAGGTGGGACGCGGGCTGCCCTCGAGCTTGGCCAGCGTCAGCAGGTCTTCCACCAGCGTGGTCATGCGCGTGGTCTGCTGGGTCATCAGCGCGAGCACGCGCTCGCGCTCGACCTCGGTCAGCGGCAGGGACGCGATGGTCTCGACGAAGCCCGCCAGCACGGTCAGCGGGGTGCGGATCTCGTGCGAGACGTTGGCGACAAAATCGCGCCGCATGGCTTCCGTGCGTTCGCGCTCCGTGATGTCCTGCGTCAGCACCAGGCGCATGCCGTCACCGTAGCGGCTGACGATCACGCTGAGCGTCGAATCCCCACCGGGCGTGGCAAACACCACCGGGTCGTCGAACACACCGGCCTGCAGGTAGGCGACGAACGTGGGCGAGCGCACGAGGTTGGTCACGCGCTGCAGGCGGTCTCGCACCGGATCGAGCCCGAAGTGCGCGGCCGCCACGGCGTTGAGCCACTGGATCTGGTCGGCCGCATCGAGCAGCAGCACGCCGTTGGGCGAGGCTTCGATGGCGGACATGAACTGGCCGAAGCGCTCCTGCTCCTGCACGAGCGCGCGGTCGCGCTGGCGCAGCGCGCGCTCGATGCGGTACGACGCCTCGCCCCAGAAGCCGCGGTCGCGCGGCGCCTCGCGCTCGAGATCGCCTCGCAGCCAGTCCATCAGGTGCAGCGCGCGCAGGCCATCGACCAGCACCCACAGCGCGACGGCCACCGCGGCGCCGATCGCCGGACCGAGCTGGCGCGCATCGATGAAGTTGCCGACGATCGCACCGAAGCCCGCCCCCACCAGCGTGAGGAAGATGATCAGCATCGCGCGGTTCAGCAGCCAACTCACGTCGGTTTCCGATCAGGCAGCATCAACGGGACACCCGCTCAGACGGACGTCGCGGCTTGCTGCGTCAGGCGATAGCCCGCGCCGCGCACCGTCTCGATCAGCGTGGCGCACTGCACCGGCGTGAGGGCTTCGCGCAGGCGCTTGACGTGGACGTCCACGGTGCGCTCTTCGATGAACACGTGGTCGCCCCAGACGCGGTCGAGCAGCTGGGTGCGGCTGTGCACGCGTTCCGTGTGCGTCATGAAGAAGTGCAGCAGGCGGAACTCGGTCGGGCCGATCTTGACCTCCTGCGTGCCGCGCGTGACGCGACGCGTGGCCGGATCCAGGCGCAGGCCCGAGACCTCGACCGCGGAGTCCAGCGCCTCAGGCGCCTTGCGACGCAGCACGGCGCGGATGCGGGCCAGCAGTTCCTTGGTCGAGAACGGCTTGGTCAGATAGTCGTCGGCGCCGGCGTCCAGGCCCGACAGCTTGTCGGCCTCTTCGGAACGCGCGGTCAGCATGATGATGGGCAGGTCCCTTGTGCGAGCCTCTGCCCTCCAGCGCTTGGCCAGCGCGAGGCCGGTCTGGCCCGGCAACATCCAGTCGAGGACGACCAGCTCCGGCAAGATGCGGTCGACCTCGCACTGGGCGGCATCGGCCGTCTCGGCGATGACCACTTCGAAACCGGCGTGGCGCAGGTTGATCGCGACCAGCTCGGCGATCGCGGATTCGTCTTCGACGACGAGGATACGGCTCATGCTGTTGCTCTTTCCATATTCAGACTGCTGTACGAAGAAGCCGCGCGGCGCCGCGCTCGGTCGCTCCGGAGCAAGCCGCGCGCAGCCCCCGCGGGGGCGACGAGCGCGGCGAGTGGGGTCAACGGACCGCGTCTTCCACGGCTTCGACCGTGTGGTGACGCACGTCGGTGCCCTTGACGATGTAGATGATCTGTTCGGACAGGTTCTTCGCGTGGTCACCGACGCGCTCGATGGCCTTGGCCACGAACACGAGGTCGATCGACGACGAGATCGTGCGCGGGTCTTCCATCATGTAGGTGATGAGCTTGCGCAGCAGGCCGTCGAATTCCTTGTCGATCTCGTCGTCTTGCTTGAGCACTTCCAGCGCGCGGTTGACGTCCAGGCGTGCGAACGCGTCGAGCACCTTGCGCAGTTGCGCGGTGGCCAGGTTGGCGCCGAAGGCGATGTCCGCCACCGGCAGGCGCAGTCGGCTGGAAACGCCTGAGTTCATCAGGCGCTGAACCGTGCGGGCGATGCGCGTGGCCTCGTCGCCAATGCGCTCGAGGTTGCCGATGGTCTTGGAGATGGCGATCAGCAGGCGCAGGTCGCGCGCGGTGGGCTGGCGGCGCGCGATGATGGCCGACAGGTCGCGGTCGATCTCGACTTCCATCTGGTTGACGCGCAGCTCGCGTTCGAGCACCAGGCTGGCCGTCTCGCCGCTGAAGTTCGTCAGCGCGTAGACCGCCTGGGCAACCTGCGACTCGACGAGGCCGCCCATCTCGAGGACACGATTCGAGATTTCGCTGAGTTCGGCGTCGAACTGCGTGGAGAGGTGCTTGTCGCTCATGGTTTGGTCCCTGGAATCTTGATACGGTACTGGGTATGCCTGAAGAATGGCTGAGGCGGATCAGCCGAAGCGGCCGGTGATGTAGTCCTCGGTGTCCTTCTTCTTCGGCTTCATGAACAGGTCGGTCGTCTTGCCGAACTCCACCAGGTCGCCAAGGTACATGTACGCGGTGTAGTCGGAGCAGCGCGCGGCCTGCTGCATGTTGTGCGTGACGATGACCACCGTGTAGTCGGACTTGAGCTCGTGGATCAGCTCCTCGATCTTGCCGGTGGAGATCGGATCCAGCGCAGAGCACGGCTCGTCGAGCAACAAGACTTCGGGCTTGATCGCGATGCCGCGCGCGATGCACAGGCGCTGCTGCTGGCCGCCGGACAGTCCAGAGCCGCTTTGCGTCAGCTTGTCCTTGACCTCGTTCCACAGCGCGGCCTTCTTCAGGGCCCACTCCACGCGTTCGTCCATCTCCACGCGCGGCAGCGTCTCGAACAGGCGCACGCCGAAGGCGATGTTGTCGTAGATCGACATCGGGAACGGCGTCGGCTTCTGGAACACCATGCCGACCTTGGCGCGGATCAGGCTGACGTCCAGGCCCGAGTCGAGGATGTTCTCGCCGTCCAGCATCACCTGGCCCGTGGCGCGCTGCTCGGGGTAGAGCGCGAACATGCGGTTGAAGGTGCGCAGCAACGTGGACTTGCCGCAGCCAGACGGTCCGATGAAGGCGGTGACCTTGCCCTTCGGGATGTCGAGGTTGATGTTCTTGAGCGCGTTGAAACTGCCGTAGTAGAAGTTCAGGTTGCGAATCGACAACTTGACTTCTTCGGTGGTGGGGAGGTCGACCCGGACGTCCATGATGGCTATCTCAGTGTTTGTTGCGGAAGAACACGCGCGCGGCGATGTTCAGGGCGAGCACGCCCAGCGTGATCAGGAACACGCCGGCCCAGGCCAGGTGTTGCAGGTTCTCATACGGTCCGGTGGCGAAGTCGTAGATGACCTTCGGCAAGCTGGCCATCGGCTTGGACAGGTCGGTGCTGAAGAACTGGCTCGACAGCGCCGTCAACAGCAGCGGCGCCGTCTCGCCGGAGATGCGGGCGATCGCCAGCAGGATACCGGTGATGACGCCGGAGCGGGACGCGCGCAACGTGACCGCGGAGATCACCTTCCACTTGGGCGTTCCGAGCGCATAGGCCGCTTCGCGCAGCGCGTGCGGCACGAGGTTGAGCATGGTCTCGGTCGTACGGATGACCACCGGGATCACGATCAGCGCCAGCGCCAGCGCACCGGCCATGCCGGAGAAACCATGCATCGGGACGACGACCAGCGCATAGATGAACAGGCCGATCACGATGGACGGGGCGGACAGCAGGATGTCGTTGATGAAGCGCGTAGTGGAACCCAGCCACCCCTTCTGGCCGTACTCGGCCAGGTAGATGCCGGAGAACACGCCGATGGGCGTGCCGATCAGCGTGGCCGCCGTGATCATCATCAGCGAACCGACAATCGCGTTGGACAGACCACCGCCGTCGGAATTCGGCCCCGGTTGCGGTTGCGTGAACAGCGCGAACGACAAGCCGCTGGCGCCCAGGCGCACGGTGGCGTAGAGGATCCAGATCAACCAGAACACGCCGAATGCCATGGCGCAGAAGGCAAGTGTCAACGCGATGACGTTGACGCGCTTGCGGCGCTTGTGCATCGCCATGCGCGACCCGGACACTGCAGAGACGGCCGTCATCGTGAAACCTCCGCGCTACGCACTGCGGTCAATTCGCCCTTCGGGTGGTCGTGCGGGCTCATGCGCGAGCTCCTTCGGCACGCTTCAGGCGCATCAGCAACACCTTGGCGAAGGACAGGACGATGAAGGTGATGACGAACAGCACGAGGGCCAGGTACATCAGCGCGGCGCGGTGCAGGCCCGCACCGGCTTCCGCGAATTCGTTGGCCAGCACCGAGGTAATGCTGTTGGCGGCCTGGAACAGCGACAACTGGCTCAGCTGGCTCTGGTTGCCGATGACGAAGGTCACGGCCATGGTCTCGCCGAGCGCTCGGCCCAGGCCCAGCATCACGCCGCCGACGACGCCGGTCTTGGTGAACGGCAGCACCACCTTGTAAACGACCTCCCAGGTCGTCGCGCCCAGTCCGTAGGCGGACTCCTTGAGCATCGGCGGAGTGACTTCGAACACGTCGCGCATCACGGCGGCGATGAACGGGATGATCATGATGGCAAGGATGATGCCGGCGCACAGGATGCCCATGCCCACCGGCGGGCCCGAGAACAACGTGCCGAGCACGGGCACGTTGCCAAATGAACTTTGCAGCGGCTGCTGCACGTAGGTCGCCAGGATCGGGCCGAACACCATCAGGCCCCACATGCCGTAGACGATGGACGGCACGGCCGCCAGCAGCTCGATGGCCACGCCCAGCGGGCGCTTGAGCCAGGCCGGCGACATCTCGGTCAGGAACAGGGCGATGCCGAAGCTGACCGGCACCGCGATCACCAACGCGATGAACGACGTGGCGAGCGTGCCGTAGATCATGGCCAGGCCACCGTAGTGATCCTGGACCGGATCCCACTCGCTGTGCCACAGGAAGGCCAGTCCGTACTCCTTGATGGCCGGCGCGGCGCCGACCAACAACGAGCCGATGATGCCCGCCAGGATGGCCAGCGTGAGCCACGCCGCGCTGTGGGCGAGGATCGAGAACAGCGCGTCGCCCCAGGGTGCATTCAGGCGCCGCTTGGGCGGACTCCCGGAGTCCTTGGCCTTGTGCATGGTCTGGTCAGCGGGAAGAGTGGCAGCCAAGTGGCCTCCGGCAGGTCAGGGAAAGTTGCCGACCGGATGGTCGACAAGGGCCGCGCACCGAGCGGCCGGTGAAGCCGGGCCACTCGGAGTGCGGCGGGTCTTACTTCGTCGCGACAGCCTTGCCAGCCGTGTCCTTGATGCCGGCCCACTTCGTGTGGATCAGCGCCTTCAGGGAGTCAGGCAGCGAGACGTAGTCCAGGTCCGCAGCGGCCTTGTCGCCGTTGGCATAGGCCCAGTCGAAGAACTTCAGCGACGCGGTGGCTTGAGCCGGCTTGTCCTGGGCGACGTGCATCAGGATGAACGTGGCGCCGGTGATGGGCCAGGCGTTCTTGTCGGCTTGCTCGGTCAGCAGTTGGTAGAACGACTTCGACCAGTCGGCACCGGCGGCGGCCGCCTTGAACGTCAGGTCGTCGGGTTCCACGAAGTTGCCAGCGGCGTTCTTCAGCTGGACGTAGTCCATCTTGCTTTGCTTGGCGTAGGCGTATTCGACGTAGCCGATCGAGTTCGGCAGGCGTTGCACGTTTTGCGCGATGCCTTCGTTGCCCTTGCCGGCCAGACCGTTGGCGGGCCAGTTGACCGCGGCGCCTTCACCGATCTTGGCCTTCCAGTCGGCGTTGACCTTGGACAGGTAGTTGGTGAAATTGAAGCTTGTTCCCGAGCCGTCGGCGCGGCGCACCACGGCGATGGCAGCGTCGGGCAGCGTGACGCCGGGGTTGATCCCGGTGATCGCTGCGTCGTTCCACTTCTTGATCTTGCCGAGGTAGATGTCGCCCAGCACCTGGCCGGTGAGGCGCAGCTGGCCAGGCGCGACGCCGGCGATGTGGACCACCGGCACGACGCCGCCGATCACCATCGGAAACTGCACCAGACCGGCGGCCGCGAGCTCCTCGTCCTTGAGCGGAGCGTCGGTGGCGCCGAAATCGACGGTCCGGGACTTGATCTGCTTGATGCCGGCACCTGAGCCGACCGACTGGTAGTTGATGCGCGCGCCGGTGGCCTTGTGGTAGGCGTCGGCCCACTGGGCGTAGACGGGCGCCGGGAACGAGGCGCCTGCGCCGGTGACGTCCTGGGCCGCGGCCGGCAGGACGATGGCGGCGGCAGCGAGCCAGCCGAGGACGCGAGGGGTGGTGAAGCGGTGGGACACGGGGGGTTCTCCTTGGCGCATCGACGTGCGATGCGCAGGACTCTAG